>JAQBOA010000036.1 GCA_028288305.1 Mucilaginibacter sp. | reverse complement strand
TTAATTCTTCAATATGATCCCTGCTAAACTTGACAAAGTCCATTTCAATTTTTTGTGTTTTCTTTTTTTCCTTATCTAATACATCTAATAATTCTGAAACATTTAACCCGGAAACATCTGGAAGGCGTTTGATTATTTCCCAATAACTATCAATATCTTCCTCAGCTTTTTTTATTACTGACCTGTCCTTTATTTCAAAATTACCCGTTACTTGTTTGCCTTTAATATATAAACTTGTAGGTATGTATTTTGATTCCCGGTTGTGCGTGATTCTAATTTTGACATTAAATGTCCCGTCTTCTTTTTGTTGATGCTTGAAAATCAAAGGTTTAAAGGTTGGCATATAGTAAAACTATTGTAAAACATTATTCACTAAAGGTAATAGTTTGGGTTTATTTAAGTAAAATAATCGTATCAATAAATTTTAACCTATTGATAGTAAGCGACTTGACTATTAAAGAAGGAGTTGATTTTAACGGGTTAGCACAGCCATCTGACTGTTAATCAGAGGGTCGCTGGTTCGAGCCCAGCCTCAGGAGCAATAAGCCTAGCACGTCCGCTAGGCTTTTTTTGTTTAAAAATGGCCTTTTCTGCTGTAAAAACGCGGTTTTTGCAGCAGCTCTCTTCCGGGAGGTCAGTATTTCCATATTTCAGTTTCGCAGGATTTTTTGTTGAACTTCACGGAAAAACGTAACAAATACGTAACAGTTTTTCCGTGGCTATTGAAAATGATTATGGCTACATTAAGCGCAAAGGTGTACAGACACCACAAAAAAGCAGACGGTACTTACAATGTTAAGGTGTGCATACACCATTACCGCAAACGGGTGTTTATGGACACCGAACATTATGTTACAGAAAAAAAGCTTGATAAAAGCTTAAAAATTAAGGATACGACCCTTAATCGCATTCTTTATATGCTCCTTGATGAATACAGGGAAGCCATTTCACTACTCGGCGTAAAAGTCGATATGATGACAGCTGGTGATATTAAAGCTTACCTGCTAAAAAGAAATGAAAAAGTTGACCTCATTGCTTTTGCCCAGATACATGTGGATTACCTGGAATCGCAGGGGCGCACAAAAAGTGCATCTACTTACCGTACATTAAGGAACAGCCTGATTGATTTTCTCAGAGGCACGACCTTGCATGCCGAAGAGGTGTCACCTGGCTTTTTATTAACCTATGAGCGATTTCTCAGAAGGCCACGCACGCTTAAGCGGTTAAATCAGAAAGGTAAAGAAGTAGTAACAGAATCAAAAGGCTTATCCGACGCCGGTGTACATAACTATATGCGGGATTTTAAGGGCTTGTTTACTGCGGCGCAGGTCTATTATAACAAACCGTCATTGGGTGTCGTACCGCTGCCCTATAATCCGTTTAAAGAATATAAACTCGCCCAGTTACCCGAAACAAGAAAAAGAAACCTGACGGTGGAACAGATGCTGAAAATCAAAAGTCTGCAATTGAAACCCAATAGCCGTACGGAGTTATCCCGCGATCTCTTCATGTTGTCCTTTTACCTGTGTGGCATGAATGCGGTAGATCTTTACAATTGTGGATTCAAAATTGTTTCCGGCCGCCTATCCTATAGTCGTTCCAAAACAAAAGGTAAACGAAAGGATAGCGCCTTTATCAGCTTAAATGTACCGGAGTGTGCTTTAGCTGAAATTAACAAGTATAAAAATGTTCTTTTTAGCCGGTATGCCGAAATTGGCAATTTGAATAAGGCACTCAATATAGGATTGAAAGAAGTTGGTAAATTGATCGGTGAGGAAGATTTAACCTTTTATTGGGCAAGGCATACGTTCGGCAATTTAGCCCGTAATAAATGCCGTAAATCAAAAGACGATGTGGCACTGGCATTAAACCATGTAGATCACGGCCGGCGAACTACAGATATTTATTTGGATAAGGACTGGTCAATTGTCGATGAGGTTCAGGCAGCGGTTTTATCGCTTCTTACGAATGATGTCTGCTTACCGCCTGTTAATGAATCGCCGCTGTCATTTTTAAGATCGATCAATTTACCGAGGCTTAAGTGATAGTAAGTTATGAGCTAGGCAGGATATCTATTTGAATAGTCAACTAAGCCCTTATCTGTATATACAAATAGCTAAATAAGCGTATAAATAGCTATTTGTATATACAGTTTATAATTTCTTTTTTTTAAGCTGCTCTAATTCAGCATTTAGCTCATCTATTAATTCTTTTTCGGACGGCAGGTACAGTTTATACTTAGAGGCGAAAATTTGCGTGCTTTCCTTCAGTACCGAGTATTTAACTATGGTTTCATTCTTTTCGGTACATAAAATTAGCCCAATGGTTGGGTTATCCGAGTCTTGCTTTATCTGGTCTTCGTAATAACGAACATATAGATCCATCTGCCCAATATCCTGATGAGAGAGTTTGCCAACTTTCAGATCAACAAGGATAAAACATTTTAATATATAATTGTAAAATACCAAGTCGATGTAAAAATGCTCATTATCTGCCGAGATCCTTTTTTGCCTGGCAACAAATGAGAAGCCTTTACCTAGTTCTAACAGGAAAAGCTGCAATTTATTTAGCAACTCGGTTTCTAATTCCCTTTCATATAAGGTAGCGTTTGGCTGTAATTGCAAAAATTCGAGTATGTAAGGGTCTTTTACAAAATCAAAAATAGTAGGCTTATCTTCTTGGTTTTCTGTAGCAGTCTTCTCAATTAAAGGCTGTTTGTTTTTTGATGAAAGCAATCTTTGAAAATAAAGGGAATTGATCTGTCTTTCTAAAGTACGTGTACTCCAATTTTGTTCAGCCGCCTCATTCATGTAATAGTTTCTGGCCGCTTCATCTTCTACTCGCATTAACAGGCGGTAATGCGTCCAACTCAATTCCCTCCGCAATACGCCGGGTATTGAATTGGTTTTTTCTTCAGAAATCCTACGCACTGCGTCGGATTTTGGCTCGTCTAATTTCCTACGCGCTGCGTAGGATTTTGAGTTATCAGAAAATATTTGATAAAACTTTCTAAAATTTTCAAGATTAACAACCGTAAAACCCTTTCCAAAATCAGCAGTAAGTTTTTTAGAGAGTTCTTTTAAAACAGATTCACCATAGGCAGCCCGTTCATTACCATGTTGTTCATCTTTTACAATTCTTTTTCCAATTTCGTAATAAGCTATCACCATTGAAAAATTAACCGCTCTAATAGCATTTCCCCTTGCTTGCTCTAAAATAGATTTAATATCAGCATATAGACCGCCTTTGTCAATTTCCATAATTGTGCTCTTTGTTATACTTCTTGTTCCAATAGCTTTTAAGCTTCCTAATATTTGGTTTTACCACCAAAAATACCATTTCTTTCTTCATCAGACTATGCTAATACGCTGTATTCGCAATTGAGAATGTTTAGTGAAATTGTGGATTAGTCATATCCTGTTATTTAAAAAACCTGTTATCGTACTCTGCTAAAGCTTTAATTGAACATAGAGAGCAAGCCTTATATACGCTTATTTGTATATCTGTTAATATGAATAATTTAATAGCTGTTTATTGAGTATGCAGCTTTATTATAGTAGCAACCGTTTGTGTAGCGAATGATAATGTATCGGTTTAGAAAAGAGGTTTTGATTATATTTCGTATTTTCTTTTAGCAAGCCAGCTTCCAATCATTATAGATTCAAAAACAAAAGATAGGCAATTCTTTTGGGCGGTTAGATATTAACCTATTGTGAAGCTTCAACATTTGATAGTTCGGGCAAGCGCTTTAAACTATTTAACTATCTATATAGACGTATATACAGCCGCTTGCCGTTTTTTATCCTGCAAGTTGTGTTTTTGTGTCACAAAAACTTACTTGCCATTCCCGCATAGCGGCATGGAAGAAAACCTGCGCAACTTGGTTTTCTTTACGACTGTGAACTTATGGATCGGACTAGTCATTATAATATACTTTGTTCTAATACTCCTACAAGAAAGGAAGCTTTTAAACGCTTGTTTTACTAAAGCAAGAAGAATTGTTTAAAGCCGTCTGGGCAATGAGCGAATTAAAAGTTAAGGAAGACCAAGTTGCGCAGGTCTTCCAACCCCGTATCGCTCCCGGCGGAAGGGCAAGTAAGTTTTTGGGGTACCCAAAAACACAACTTGCAATTGAAAAATCAAACAAGTAATCCATATAGTTATATATTCAGATATGTCGCTCATAGGCAATTTAAATTCAGATATGCCATAACGTAGTGCAGCATTGTCCGGGCGTTTCGGCAAGCCGTTTTGGTATGACTAAACTTGGCTTGATTTAAACATTAACATGAGCAAGTCTTAGAACAAATATGATGGATTAATTAACCCTAAAAAGGCAAGAGTTTCGCTGATTTCAATTGCGAACTGTTGAGCAGGATATGCAACTATAAAATTGCTGCTGATATCCAGCGGAGCCTAATTTCTGTTAAGTGGGTGGAGAAACGTTGATTTAGATTTCAAACTTTATTTCTCTTTGAGGTATATATACTAAAATGGCTAATTAACTTCCATGAAGATTCTCATTAAATGTGCATAAATTTGTCATTTATTCTGCGGATTAGTGCTTATTTTGTACTTGTTAAATTATAGACTTTAAATTACTAAAATTATTAGTAATTTTGATCTGTTTATGTTAATTTTTGTTTTCTAAGAAATAGTCTTGATGAGCCAACTACTTGCAGATAATATAAAATATACCTTCTCTGGACACGAGAGCTTCCATTGCAGGCAATTATGGTTAAAAAAAGGGTACGACTATCTCAATAATGGCAGATCGTTTAATGCCCCGGATGCAGTTGTAACATTAGGTGTCGGAAAGAACATGGTAACATCCATTAAATTTTGGATGAAAGCCTTCAATTTAATTGATAACGGTGAACAGCTAACCCCTTTTGCTAATTTTTTATTCAGTCCGAATGGCTTTGATCCGTATTTGGAAGACGATCAAAGCCTATGGTTATTACATTATCAACTTATTCAAAATAACTTTTCATCAATCTATCACCTGATATTCAATGTGTTCCGAAAGGAAAAGATGCAGTTTACGAAAGAAAATTTTCAATCTTTCGTAGTAAGAATACTTGAAAATGTGAATATCAAAACCGTCGGAGATGATTTCGATGTGTTCAAGAAAATGTATCTCAATAAATCAGAAGACAATAAGCTTACCGAAGATTCCTTTTTAGGGTTGTTATCAGATTTGCAATTGCTGAAATTATATGAAAAAGGGGTTTATTTCATTGACCAGGCTGAAAGACCATCGTTGTCGCCAGAGGTGTTATTATATACGATATTAGATATTCATCGTTTTTCAAACTCTATTAGTTTGCACACCTTGGAAAATGATGAGAATAGTCCAGGTAATATCTTTGCGTTAAACCGACAAGACCTTTTAGATAAGGTAGAACAATTAACTGATAAATATGAGTGGATTACTTATAACGACCAGGCGGGCATAAAAGAAATACAATTTAAAGAGAAACCACTTGACAACTTCTCACTATTTATTTAAAGCAATGAGCACAAATTACTCCCCGTCAGTTAATATTATTAGAGATCAATCTAAGGCGGTTCATTATATTGCCACCCCCAATTCCAAACGAATTATTAGCCAAATTCAGGATGATTTCGATAAAGGATTAAGATCATTTAATTTGATCGGTTCGTACGGCACCGGCAAATCTTCATTTCTTTTAGCGTTAGAGCAAACTTTGCTCAAAGTACATCCGCACTTTGATTTGTCAACGTTCAACGGTTCCAAAGTAGAGGTCATCAAGATAATAGGCAGCTACAAATCCGTTATCAAAACCTTCGCTGAATATTTAGACGTCGTTTCAGAAAAACATGAGATTGAAAATATTTTATCGGAGTTATTTAACAGATACCACCAGCTAAAGTCAAAAAACTCTTTGTTGGTTATTGTCGTTGATGAACTAGGTAAGTTTTTAGAATTTGCGGCAAAAAACAACCCTGAAAGGGAGTTGTATTTTTTACAGCAATTGGCTGAATTTGCGAACAATTCTAAGCACCAGATACTTCTACTTACAACCGTTCACCAAAATTTTGACAGCTATTCATACGAGTTGAATAAATCGTTAAGGCAGGAGTGGACAAAAGTAAAGGGCCGATTTAAGGAATTAACGTTTAATGAACCAGTTGAGCAATTACTATATTTAGCGTCGGAACATATTTCGCAGCTTTCTTATCCCAACGGCTCAAAGCAAATCAATACCGCTTTGTCTATTTTTGAAAATGCAAAGGCGTTTAAATCAGGGTATAGCAAGGAAGTTGCAAGTAAATTATTTCCGCTTGATTTACTCGCTGCAAATGTGTTAACGCTTGCCCTGCAAAATTACGGTCAGAATGAGCGGTCATTATTTTCTTTTTTAGAATCTACAGACCAAGCCGGTATTCTAAAGTTTACAACGTCTGCTAAGTCACCGTTCTACAATTTGTCGAATGTTTTCGATTACCTGATCAATAATTTTTATTCATTCCTGCATTCTAAACATAACCCGGATTCTGCATCTTGGGCAGCAATACGTCAGGCTATAGAACAAGTTGAAAACTCATTCGACAGCAAAATTGATGACTATTTAAAAATAGTAAAGACTATAGGTTTGCTAAATACTTTTTCTGCCGCAGGCGCAGTTCTAGATCAGAAATTTTTATCAGGCTACGCGGTAAACTGTTTAGGCATCAGTGATAGCGATATTATAATAGAGAACTTAATTTCTAAAAGTATCATTCGTTATCGTAAACACAGTAAACGGTATGTTTTGTCGGAAGAAGCCGAGATTGATATTGAGTTAGCGTTGATCGAGGCAGGGGACCGTGTTTCCGAAATTTCTGACATTCCGACGGTACTCAAAAAATACTTCGAGTTTTCACCTGTCCTTGCGAAAGAGTATTCTTATATCAATGGAACGAGCAGGTATTTTCAATTTGAAATATCTGAGTACCCGAGAATACTCACACCTGAAAATGAAATTGATGGTTACATCCAGTTGATTTTTAATGAAAATATCAAGGAAAGGGACATTGCGCTTTTAAACGAGGCTGCACCATCCGCCAACATCTATGTTTTTTACAAAAATTCAAAAGATATTAAGGCACTATTATTTGATCTTGAAAAAACAAGAAAAGTACTAAATGAAAATTCTAATGATAAAGTAGCAA
The DNA here is from genome assembly GCA_028288305.1 of Mucilaginibacter sp. GTDB lineage: Bacteria > Bacteroidota > Bacteroidia > Sphingobacteriales > Sphingobacteriaceae > Mucilaginibacter. The sequence continues at coordinate 166,087 of JAQBOA010000036.1, read as the reverse complement.
AAAGGGAGTTGGAAAGCATTGCGGCACACCAGCAAATTCTTTTAAACCACTTCATATTGAATAATCTTTATACGGGTACAACAGATATATCCTGGTACTGGAACAATGCTACTCAAACTGTTAGTTCCAAAAAAGGGTTTAATAAACTATTGACCCAGGTTTGTAAAGAGGTATATAGCTCAGCACCCGTATTCAAAAACGAACTAGTCAATAAGCATAAAATCTCCAGTGCTATTTATACCGCCAAGAGAAACTATTTTAAAGGACTAGTTGCGAATTGGGATCAACCAGATTTAGGGATACCAGAAAATAAATTTCCGCCGGAGAAAATGATCTTCCGCTCCCTGTTATTGGACAACGGATTATCGCCTTATAAAGAGGACTTGAACGCAGATATCCGGCCAGGTGATAGTTTTTATAGGTTAATCACTTTAAGTCAACAGTTTTTGGATGGAACTAAACAGCATCCGAAATCGCTTAACCTTTTTGTGGACCTTTTATCCCAAAAACCATTTAAGTTAAAGCAAGGCTTTATTGATTTCTGGATACCGTCATTCCTTTTTTTAAAGCGAAATGATTTTGCATTGTATTGCGATGGGGCTTTCCTCCCTTCAATGACCGATGATACTTTAGAACTGTTAGCTAAGAAGCCTAAAGATTTTCAAATCAAAGCTTTTGATATAGACGGCGTTAGGTTAGATATTTTCAATAGCTATCGGACTTTTTTAAATCAGGACAGCAAAGCAACGATTAACAATAGTTCTTTTATAGAAACTATCAAGCCATTTTTGGTATTTTACCGTACACTGCCTGAATATGCTAAACAAACTGCCCGCCTATCTAAAGAAGCCATTTCCGTACGAAATGCCATTTCAAAGTCCAAAGATCCTGAAATTACCTTCTTTGAGGCTTTACCGGCGGCATTGGGCAGTGGCATCAAGGATTTAAACGATGATCCTACTTTATTGGTTAATTATATAGAAACGTTACAAAATGCCATTAAAGAAATTCGAACTTGCTTTGAAGGATTAGTAGATAGATTTGAATCATTTATTAAACACGAAATTTTGTTTGAAGATGGGCAAGTAGATTTTGATGTTGCTAAAGCCAAACTTCAGGAACGATTTTTACCTTTAAAACGCCATTTACTTTTAACCAAACAAAAATCGTTTGTACAACGAATAGACTCCTTGCTTGATGATAATCGCGCTTGGTTAAGTTCAGTTTGCCAATCGTTATTAGGTAAAAGTCTGGAAACGATCCGGGATGAAGAAGAAATTCTTTTATATGAGAATTTTAAAAGCATGATTCATGATCTGGACAGTTTAACCGAATTATCTGCTATTGAAATTGATGAAGAAAAAGAACAGGTTTATAACCTGCAATTTGTGACCTTTGGAAGTAATCCCCAAAAAAATATCATTCGTGTTTCCCGTGACCAAGCAAATAATATTAATTCATATGTCGATAAGCTTGGCTTAGCCCTATCTAACGACCAGAATTTGAACAAATTGATATTGACCACACTGTTGCAAAAAGTATTGGAAAATGAGTAAGGTAAGACACGTCCTGGGTATATCAGGGGGAAAAGATAGCGCCGCATTGGCAATTTATTTGAAGAACCTTTATCCGCTCTTAGATATAGAATATTACTCGAGCGATACCGGAAAAGAACTTGACGAAACTTATCAGTTAATTACAAATTTGGAGGTGTATCTCGGTAAAAGCATTAATATATTAAAAGCTGCCGAAAATAGCCACGAAGATCCCTTTGATCATTTTCTCAAAATGTATGGCGGTTACCTGCCATCATCAAATGCACGTTGGTGTACGAAGAAGTTAAAACTGGAACCATTTGAAAAGTACGTCGGCAACGACTTGGTTATTTCGTATGTAGGCATAAGGGGTGATGAAGACCGTGAAGGATATATATCCAGGAAGCCTAATATTCAATCTATATTCCCTTTCAGAAAAAACATCTGGAGTGAAGATGTTATAGAAAAATTTCTGGCCAATGATCATATGGCATTTAATATTGATGGGCTATCGCAGTTTGATTTTGGCACAAAAAGCGGGAAATTACAAGGTATCCTGGCCAAGTCGTTAGACCTGAATTATAATATGCATAATAAGTTAAATCAATTACTTGACTTAGGCGTAAAGGAAACGAATTACCTTGTTTACAATTTTCTAAAATCAACTAATTACCCTTTAGCCCAGGACGATGCGTATTTCCCGTTATTAGAAAACGATGAGAATTTGGTACGGGATGATATTTTTAGAATTTTAGAGGAATCAGGCGTAGGAGTACCTGCTTATTATAAGAAGATCGATTTCGAAATCAACGGTAAAAATTCATCATATGCACGTAGCCGGTCCGGTTGTTTCTTTTGCTTTTACCAACAAAAGATCGAATGGGTATGGTTATATGAACAACATCCCGAGCTTTTCAGAAAAGCTATGGTTTATGAAAAAGATGGATATACATGGATGCAAAATGAAAGTCTAGAGCAATTAATCGCACCGGATAGAATTAAACAAATCAAGAACGATTACGCGAAAAAGCAAGATCGCGCAGCAAATAAAAAGTCAGCTTTTTTGGTTGACATTTTGGATGAAGAGGAAGGGATTGGATGTGCGTCCTGCTTTATTTAAATATAAAAAATGGAAGGCATTAAAGGATTAAGTGGATGAAACTTTTGCTCGATATTTTAAGATCGCACACCAGCCATCCGGCAATGTTTTCAAAACTTTAGAAGATGCTTTGTTGTTTTTGGATACTTTTATTTAATTAAAAAGAGACGTTCAGAATGTGAGGGTCTGTCCATTTGGTAAATTCCCTCCCCTAACGCAGTAATCCAACGATATAAGATTTGGATATTTTCGGTAATCTCCCATTTTCTGGGGGTGGGTACGTCTGAGCAATTACGATGTATCCAGTCCTTTGCGCCACCAAAATATATTTCCCCTTCGTTATCTACATTCCTTAAAAATTCGCGAATAAAAGGGTGATTGAAGAAACTTACCTTAAGTTGTTTTTTAAATTCATCTAAAGGTAATCCCAATGGCAGATTATAAAGGGCTAAATCATGTAATGAGCAGCTTAGTTCCACTTCATGAAGCCCTTCATGGGTTTCATAAATCCTGTAAAGCGTTTCTACATTATAGGTCATTGGAAGGGAAGATATAGAATAGTTTTTATCTGGATATTGGATAGCAATGTCAAAATCAGACTCTTTAGGAAATGAGGCAATTTTTTCGGGTAGTTGCGATTTTATTTGCTCGTATATCAGATCTGTTATTAAAACACTTTCTGCCTCAATTAAATTAAAGTATAACCGTTCATCCAAACCCAAGTTTTCTACTACGGTAGCAAGTTCATAATTATAATTGAGTAATGGAGGATTGTTTAAAGCCCTCTGTGAAATGTTCGCGCTGCCAAAAAATGCTCTTTCACCATCGTGTACAAAGGCCTTTAAGTGCACCCGTGGATTTCGGTATAAGGTAATGCCCTTTTCTTTTAAATAGGAGTAAATTTCCAAGTCCGAAGCTCCTGTAATCAAATCTCTCGGTTCCCATCTAACAACTACAGTCTTAACTGAGCTATGATTGTCAATTAGTGCCTTTAAAGGTTGTAGTTTAATATAAGGAACATAGATGGAAAGGTTGTCAGCCCCATTAATGAAAACTGACAACTCATTAAACAAATCAATACCGTTTTTAAATAACCTGTTACTCATCGATCGTCATAAATGCAGTCGCCATCTTACCCCAATCTATTCTGGCATCCTTAACATTGTTTTTTAATTTACCGTCCGGTTGTTCATCCTCAAATCTTGCCCAAGCCATTAACAAGAGCTTCATACCATCTTTTGCACTCAGTAAGCGTTGAATCAGGTCATCCTTGGTAGCATCAGGATCTATATCATCCTTGAGAACTTCCACAAACTGATCATAGGCCGGGTGACTGGTATTGAGCTTTATGATGATTTTTCCGCCCGCAGGGACAACAGAAAAGAATGCTTTTGATTCAAAGTTAGCATCAACAAATTGATATATCACCGAAGATGTAATCATCGTTTTCGCAAATGCCGCAGGTTCAGGTACCTGATCCTCGGTAAGAGTTTTTACAATTTCCTCCAGCTTTTCTTCTTCTGTTTTAGAGTCAGCCTGTTTATCGCTTGGTGATACTATACCATGATCTTTTCTTAGTTGAGTAACATCCGAAGCATGCTTTTCTGCTTCATCAATTACTTCTACTGCCGGATGTCGCGCACTTGGATCGCTCTTTTCTAAGTGTGGTGCTTGAGCCTTAATAGTTGATCTAAGATTACCTAATTGGTTTTTTATATCAACAGCTATTTCAATTAATAAAGCCTTCAAATCATTATCTTCCAGTAACTCTGTTTTAAATTCTGAAATGGATTGACCACGCTCTTCTAAATAATCCCGGAAATTGATGCTGCCTAATTCTTTAAAATTATTTGCAAACTGTTTATTGTTTGTAACCCCAAATACTTCATCAAGTGAAGGTGGAAATTCAACTTCGACGCCCCACCATCTTTCACGGGCATCATAAACAGTCCACGAGGTATCTAAGTCTAATTCACGTCCCGCTCTTAAAATAGATACACCAATATTGCCAGCGGCATGCTTACCATGTGGGTATGAACCGGCAAGTTTACCTTTCCTGGTTGTTTCAGTTGCAAAAGAATAGCGTACAAAAACATCATGATTTTGATTCTCAAAGTTAATAGTAAATTTCTTTTCAAAACCATCGTCACCCCCAAGTTTTGCGAACATCGGATCAGGAAGGCCTTGTTTGGCCAACAGTTCAGAAACGCTAGTATTTTGCATCAGGTACATAGGGTCGTTTGCCAGGAATGCTTCACTGTGTACAGGAGTTTTTAAATTACTGGATTTAACCACTGTTGCTTTGATGGTAACTTTTCCGCTATTAATAAACTTACGATACATTCTGCCGACAATGTATTCTGAGTGATCAATAATCGTTTTACCTGTGCGCCACAAACAACGGTCTAGTTTAGACCATACCACCAAAGTGCCCGTAGGGCCAAATGTTTTGACTATCTCCAACCACTTAGCTGGAATGACTTCTAGTAAAGGATCAGGGACATCGGTCATAAACCCCTCACTTATTTCATTTACATCAATATAAGTATGAAGTGCCTGTTTAATATCTCCCTGCCAGCTCCACACGTCTACCCGCACCGCTTGTGATATAGAAGAAGAGGGCAAACCCATCCCAAATTTTCCGATCCCCTTTTGATTTTCTTTCCCTAAGTTTGTACCGTTGCCAAATTGCAATGCTTTTTGTAATGTTTCTGCATTCATGCCTTGCCCATTATCCAAAACTGCAATCTCGCTTATTCGGGAAACCGTTTTGGAAGTAGCAATTTGTACATCATCTTCCAGGCAAATTAGATCTACAATAGTAGCACCATGCTGAATAGAATTATCTATTAATTCGGCTATAGCATATGCCGTATTTTTATATCCATTATCGCGCATTGATTTTACAACCAAATGCACTGGAACTATTGAATGATTCATTTATTTTGTTTTAATACTATATTTCTTTTTCCCAAACATCTTCCCAATTTAAAAAAGCATCAGCTACTTCTTTAAAGCCAGGAAGGCTTTCATCTATTACTGTAACAATCTCAGCTGTAGCGTTACCTCCCGATTTTATACCCCTAATTGCCCTGCCAACCATTTGACTATATAAAACCAAAGAATCCGTAGGCCTTGCAATAACAGCGCAGCTTGTTTCCGGAGCATCAAAGCCTGTTGTCAGAATTCCATAATTGCACAAAACCATAGGTGCAGGATTATCAAGACGAGACTCCTTAAATTTCTTAATAATGCTCGAACGATCAATTGAATTAGTGTCTGAGGTTACTACGTTAGAATTTATTTCAATTGCTGTAAGTAAGCTGTTTAATACAATCGCGTGATCTTTTGTAATAGCAAATAATATAATTCGTTTGTGAACTTTGATGAGTTCTTTGATTTTACTTATGATGGCCATATTTCTAAGACGGCTTTCAGAAAGATCCTTCAAAACGTTTGTTGGCAAAACGTAGTTTTCCGTCAAATACTTAATGTCATTTGCCGATAAGGTTATGCCGGAATCTGTAAATAATTTAGTGTTATTTACCCTTGCCAGATACCCTTCGTCAACAAGGTAATCAACAGGGTTTTCATATCCAGGGATTTCCAGTTTTGCTTTCTGACGATAGAAAAAGTTAGAAAGCTTTTTGTCTTCATCAGGGTCATTCCATGTTCTTCCAGGTGTTGCAGAGAGCCCAATCAATGATGTCTTATTGGCAATCATATTTTCAATAAGCAGCTTGTAAGTTGGGGCAATAGCCATATGGGCTTCATCCATAATAATCAATTTGCAACCATTGGCGAAGATGCTAATTGAACTCATGTTTTTCATCAACGCCTGATATGTTTTATCCAAACCAGCGACAATGAAGCAACCTTTTAATTGAGTGAGGTCCACTGTAGATTTATCCCAAAATTTAATCGCTTTAATATCACGATTACCTAACAGACTCCATGCTCGGACAAATTCGGAAAATGCTTGGTCTAGTAACTCTTTTGTATTTGCAAACCATACAACGTTAACGCCCTCATTTTTCAAAAAGAAATTGCATATATAACTTATCGTAGTCCTTGTTTTACCAGAACCGGTAGGCATATGTAGGAGAACTCTATTCTTTTCAGTTGCCAAAAACCTATCAATTTTGCCCTGTACGCTAATTTGATAGGAATATAAAGGGTATTTAGGAACAATCGCTACCTCTGAAATCCACTCCAATGGTGTTTCCTTTGGAAGGATCTCACCAAAGTAATTGAATAATCGATCAAGTATATCGCCTTTGAAGTTTAACTCTTTAACAAATTCATACATGTCTTTCGACGGCTGTACACCCAATATAAATATCAAGTTGGTTATTTCTTCCCTATTTAATGCGTCAATTAAATAATTCCTTGAAATCTTTTTTAATACTAATTCTTGATTTGAATAAGTATTGAAAAGCACCTTTAAAAGGTTCTCCGAATATACGTACTTGCCTCCAAGCAGGTTTAACGTGGCTACAACTTCTTTTCCGAGTATGTTTTGAAACGCTTCTTCATCAAGGCGAGTGATCAGGTTTTTTATATCCATTTATTTGTTAGAAGCAGGTCTATAACAACAAAAGATTGCTATTCATATGTAAAAATATAATTCGGATTCAATGCCTAAGTTATTTAATAATAATTGAGTTTTATATTTAATTTCGAATAATTATTCTGAGTCAAACATCTAGCAATGTTATGACTTTTAAATAATATCCTTAATATTACATAACCAACCTGTTTACATATCCTTATATAACAATGAGATTTAGAATTGAAACATGGACGATTAACCAGTTAATTTCTGTTCATGCAGCTGGGAATTTAGACCTGAGCCCACCATATCAAAGAAACTTTATTTGGTCACTTGAAGATCAAAGAATATTAATCGAATCAACTTTCAAAAACTATCCGATTCCAAATATTTTTTTAAGGGAATTACAACCTGGAAATTTTGAGGTTGTAGATGGCCAACAACGTACCCGTACTTTAGTAGCATTTAGAAATGGCGGGTTTACTGACTTCAATGATAGATTATATAATATTAATGACTATCCCAACTTTGATCAATTTCCAATTGCTGTAATCGTTATCGAAGATATTGCAGTTGATGACATTTCCATAGAGGAATTTTACGGGCTTGTGAATAGTGCCGGTGTTCATTTGAATCGCCCCGAGGTCAATAAAGCGACTTACTATGATACCAAATTTCTTAAACTAATAAACATATGCAATGATTATACAGGGTTTAAAAATTTAGGATTATTCACTGACAATGTTTTAAAACGAATGAACGACATGGATTTTGTGTCGGAGTTAATCGTTTTGTTAAAGGACGGTATCACCGATAAGAAAGACCAAATTGACAGGACATTTGTAGAAGACATTACTCAAGCGCAATATGACCTTCTGCACGCGAAATTCCTTGGTGTAATAAACAACATGAATATTCTAAATTCTCTTTTTCCTATTCGTAAAACGAGATATAAACAGCGCAATGATTTCTATACATTTTTCGGATTTATTAACGATACGAATTTGCCGATAGAGCAATTAAAAGTCATCTATCAAATACTGGTATTAATTTCCAGTGATATATCACCATCTAATGACGATTGTCTACCCCTTCAAAACTATGCTAGGAATTGTGTTACTCAATCTAATTCCAAAAACGCCCGACAAGAGCGAAGATCATTCTATCAAAGCCTATTTCTGAATGAAGCTTTAGTCCCAAATACGGTACAACGCGAAATATTGACCTATTATGAAATGCTGAATTTTGAATTACAGCAAAATGGGCAGTATTATACAATTGATTTAAATCAATTAAAAGTCCTGAAACCAAGTATAGTATTCAGCGCGTAACCGTATGGTAAAAACATCTAAAAGAGTTACGGTATCCAGTGATAACCGTATCACCTTGGCAAAGGATGGCTATGATAATATTATTAATATTGATGGCAACGACTATGAAATGCGAAATCTTAGTGATACCGTTAAAGGGAATCGCGGTGGTAATTCAAATGTTTTTAAGCTTGTTGTTGCTGACAACGACGATGAAGATTACGAGGATGAATCATCTAGTGAATTGATCATTAAAATTTCGAATATTCAAACCAATCAATCTCATAGCTATTATACACAAAATCGTAAACAAAGATTTCTTAGGGAAATAATAGCTCTTAAACGTGCTAATCAATACAGATTGCCCAACGTTGTAAAAATTATCAATCATGGTGAGATAAAAGTTCAGGAAAAAGTGTTTTTATATTATACAATGGAAAAAGGAACATCTGACTTAACAGATTACCTTGACGAAAGAAGGTCGATCCAGCAAAAAATATTGCTCTTTACAAGTATTTTGAAAGGTATAAAGCAGTTGCACGGTATTAACATTTACCATCGTGATATTAAGCATGACAATATATTTATGTTTGGTGAGGAATGTAAAATTGGCGATTTGGGTTTAATGCGGTTTAAAAAAGAAGATGAATTGGCGCTTGACAATTATCAAAGATTAGGCGCTTTTGGCTGGGAAACACCCGAAGCTATGAATAAATTCCTGGCTGAAAAGAGCAAAAATCCAGAATTCACTTTTGATTGCAACATCGATGGTTCATCTGATATATTCCAGTTAGGTAAATTATTTTGGTTCATTTTACAAGGTAATTTACCAATAGGCTGTTTGGACATAGAAGATTTTAAAATTGAAGACGCGGAACTATTTACTGTTTTGGAGGCCTTATTGCAACATGGAAAAAATCATGGTGCTGTGACATCAAGAAGACCATTAAATATAAATTCGGTAGAAACATTACTTCAACCAATCGCTAAAAAGTATGGCGTAGCATGAGGCCAAACAATACAGATTTATAATATAGCTGCGTATGCACAAAAACGGTTCAAGTTTAAATCTGTTGAGTTCACTTAAACTCACAGCCAAAAACAGGATTAAACTTCAAATAATTTATAAAACACTGCTACTCGTTAATGATGGATATAAAAGTTCAAGACTGCTATTTCAACATTTTAATTATATTTGATAAAGCGAAACATGGCGGTGCAAGATCAAAATGTGTTACAAATACGTAACAGTGAAATAATTTAAGGTTATAAAATACTGATAATTAGGATATTATATACACTGAGGCTCTTTCTGTTAATCAGAGGGTCGCTGGTTCGAGCCCAGCCTCAGGAGCTTGTAAATCAACAAGTTAGCCCCACTTCGGCAAGTGGGGCTTTTTTATTCTCACACATTTCTCACACAAATACGATAAAAATACTTTGCAATGGAAAACATTAACTGATCGATAATGCTTTTTATATGTCAAATAACCATTATGCAATTTGCTGTTATGCAGCATTTTAAGGAATTTCTAAGCCGTATTCAAACTTTCGACTTGCAGATAATAACGCAAAAGGAAAACATTGATGCCGGAGCAAATCAAAAACCTGAAATAAAATTCTATGACATTACGCATGAAACACCTTTTTATAAGTCTTTTTCTTATAAGAGTGAATTGCGGGTTTTAAAGGATATGGCGTTTATAGATGTATTGACATTAGATAGAAACCATATTGGACGTTTCGGACATATGTTACACCCTATTCCGTGGCAAAACTGTTATCATTTTTTTTGATTAAAAAGACGACCAATTAGGGTGATTTCGTTGGTCAAAACCTCTACAGAAGTTACCATATCTGTTTTGAGCCCTGAAGTTGATCTTCGGACAATGATTGACGAGTTTTTTAACTGTACTTGAATGGCGTAATCTCCATTTTTAGAAGGAATTTTTGAGATCCATGACACGACACCCTCCATAGTACCTTTGTGTTCAGGAAACTGATTGTTATCAACATAAAATAAAGCGCGTGCGCCAATCTTAATTTTATCCACTTGCGGCTTTCCAATTACTGTTGAATATATTATACTTTGTGTTTGAGGAACAGACGAGACCCTACCTTGTGGTAAGATTATTTTATCGGGGTATTTTACGGTTACTGCTAAACCAAGTAAAACAAAAATGAAAAATAAAAAAATGAGTAATCCCCACTTGAAAAAAAAAATATCAGAATTTTCCAATATTTTATTTACAGGTTCACTATAAATAATTGATTCATTATTTTCAGACATCATACTATCCCCCTAATTCCAATTGATTTTTTACCAATTCAAAATATTTTCCTCGTTTTTCCGTAAGGGACTGGTGATTTCCCTCCTCCACGATTTCACCATTCTCAAGAACAATGATTTTGTCAGCATTTTTTACCGTGCTCAAACGATGAGCGATTATTACTGAAGTTCTATTTTTCATGAACTTATCAAGGTTTTCCATGATTATTTTTTCGTTATTAGCATCTAATGAACTCGTGGCTTCATCAAAAAAAATAAATTCTGGATTCTTATAAACTGCTCTAGCAATCATTAAGCGCTGAATTTGACCTCCACTTAAAACTAAACCTGATGCCCCGATTGTTGTATTGTAATTGTTTGGTAATCGTGAAACAAACTCTGTAACATTTGCAATTTCTGACGCATCTTCAATCATTTTGAAATTAATGCGGTCTGTTTGTTCTGATTCAGAAATGTTCCCAAGGATGGTATCATCAAAAACAAAGGTCTCTTGTAGCACAGCCCCACAATGCATACGCCAATAATTGTTGTTAATGGTTTTTAAATCGTTTTCATCAACAAGAATTGCACCTTGAGTAGGTTCATTAAATTTTAACAACAATTTAAGTAAAGTTGTTTTTCCGCTTCCGCTTGCACCAACTATCGCAGTTACTTTCCCGTTTGGAAATACGCAATTTAAGTTTTTCAAAATGAAAGGGGTTGTATTCCCTCCATAACGAAACCATAAATTATCAAAAACAATATCCTTGCCTTTCAGTTCTATATTTTGCTTCTTATGTCCGAAATCTTCATCTTCATTGTTGTGTACTTGATTCAATCGCTCTATACTCAATTTTGCATCTTGCCACAATTGTATATACCTGATAAAATCATTGAGGGGAACATTTAATTGTCCAACCACATACTGTATAGACATCATTACACCTATAGTGATGTCGCCCTTAATAACGGAATAAGCACACAAAAATGTAATTAATATATTTTTAAGCTCGTTTATGAATCCAGAACCAATGGTTTGGACTTGAGTAAGGGATAAAGACTTTATCGATGTTTTAAAAAGTCGAACCTGGACAAGCTCCCATTTCCATCTATTTTTCTGTTGTGAATTATTTAGTTTTATGTCGTTAACTCCATTAATAATTTGAACCAAAGCAGCTTGACTTTCGGCCTGTTCATCACTTCGTCTGTAATCAATCTCCGCTCTTCTTCGCAGAAAAAATAATGTCCAGGAAATAAAGGCGATTGCACCTATAAAAAAAACCGCAAATATTTTTAGATTGTACTGAAGTAAAATAATGTTAAATATTACAAATAACAATATGGAATAAACAAGACTGAATGAAGCGGTACCGACAAAATCTTGAACTCTACGATGATCGGTAATTCTTTGCAAGTGTTCACCAGTATTCCGCGTCTCGAAGTATGAAATTGGAAGATTAAGAACTTTATATAAAAAGTCAGAAACCATCCTTATATTTAACTTACTCGTTATATGTAGTACTATCCATTCTCTGAAAATTTGAATTAAGGTTTGCGAAAAAAAAAGAAATATCTGTGCGGTTAAAATCAAATAGATAAATGAAATGTTCTTATCTTTAATTCCTACGTCAACTATTGCCCTGATCAAAAAAGGCATAACAAACTGAATGGCCGATCCAAGTATTAAGCCTACAAATATTTGGGCAATGGATTTTTTATATGTTTTTAAATATGGTATAAGAAAACGAATTCCCTTTCGACTATTTTTATCTTTTAAGTTTAATGAATAGAAATCATTAGTTGGATTAAGAACTAAAACGTAACCAGTGTTATCTAGCGTAGTCCAATTATTTAAAAAATCATCATAGCTATATTTTATTTTATTTTTTGCTGGATCAGCTATCCAAATTTCACCATCGGTTACATTGTAGATCACAACGAAATGATTTTGTTTCCATGGAATAATACAAGGGACTGGTATATCCTTAATTAATTGACTAAAAGACACTTTCATTCCTAGTGTTCTAAAACCAATATTTTCGGCAGCATCAGAAATGCCACCCATTGTTACTCCTATCCGAGTTATTCCAGCAATACTTCTTAGATATTCCCTTGATATATTTTTACCATAGTGTTTAGAAATCATCTGAAGACATGTTGGGCCGCAGTCTCGATAATCAAGTTGTTTGTAAAATGGAAATTTGTCTCGCACAATGTTAAAAATAAATCAACCCTCTTCGAAGTCTCTAAAGCTATTTTTATTATCAAAATCATCAAAATTGTATTTGACAAAATGTGATTCGTATTTATCGAGGTTTATGATGAGTTCATCCAAAGTCCTTTCATATACCCAGAGAGCCTCCTTATTAAATACATATTCAATCCCGGTATGAAAATTAATGATAGCTTTTATTTTGTCCAAATCGAGCATAGCTTTTTTAAGATGAAATACAATTCTATTCTCAAGGTTTACACTTCTATACAAATTAGAAGCTGTGCTTTCATACACTTGAATTAAACATTTTGCAGATGAAGAGTTAGTGAAAAAATGTGAAAACAATGTAAATAGATTCCTATCCCTTATATCATTTGTATTCAAATAACTTGATATCTTAGTGCTGTAAGCTAATTTGAAGACATTTTTCCCATCATGAAATAGAATAGAGAACATACTTGTGTTTAGTGTAATAACCAACTCATTAATAAAATACGTCTCATTCATTAAAGCTGTATTTATATTAATATATAATAAGCCGCTTGTATTAATTGAAGAAAATGAACGGCCGAATTTGTTTTTAATTTGGTAAAATACAATTTTTTTTATCACTGTATTCATCATAATGACCATATTTTTTGAAGTATTATTTAAAATTACAAATACTTCTTCTAATACATTAATGTACTTATTATATAGTGAAACATCCAGCAACAAATCTTCATCATCTATTGGTCTGCGTATATTCAACAGATGTATCATACCCCTTATCAAAGGCACTTCATATTTCAAGACTTCGATACTACTATTTTGAATAGTATGTGAAGCTTCGACTGATAAATTATCAGATCCATCTACATAACCAATTCTCGGTAAATAAGCAATTCTGTCACCATTATATAAATGCTGTATTTTTTTAAAATCATCATTTTTATCAATAAGAAGCTCACTTAATACTTCCTTTGGAAAATCACTTTTCCAATTTTGATAATTAAAGTATCCAGATATTAGCGGTTCTAAAAAGATATCGTCATTATTTAAATCAAGATTTTTTAATAAATCAGGATTTTGTTTATAAATTAATATTTTGATCGTATTGGCTAATTCAGCACGCTTTAATTCTAATAACTCCATTAATTCTATCATATAACTATTGCTGTGTTAAAGGTGTTTTAGTATAATATTATGCTTTATTTGGGGCTCTTTTTAGCTTAACAATAGTGTTAAGTTAAAAGTGCCGGATAAAGCTTTTTTAGTTTCATCCACGCATCAGTATCGGTATGCCGCCAATTAATTTTACTGTTTTGTTGTTTCTTTGCTCCCCTCCTGGCTCTTCTTTTTTTGTCCATGGAGTCGATTGTATTTTAAGGCATTGCCGCTTTAGTACATGCAATTTATTTTAATTAACTAAAAAGTAAAAAGACAGGAAGAATTGAAATTCAACACTTTCCTGTCTTAGTTAAATAACTCACAAATAATTTGTGAATAAACAGTTAAGCCCCTGCAGTTGCAGCATGGCAGCTATCTAAATGACAAGCACTTAGGTCTCCAGTTTGAACACTGTTGCCACCGGCAATAGTGTTCAACAAATCTTCAGAAGTAATTAAATCAGCTTGTTTTGCTAACTCTTCAAAAGATAATTTTCCAATGTTTTTATTCATAACATTTTTGAATTAATTGTGTAACCTACTCATTACTGGCTTTTCGGTTTCCGCCATTTGCTGTTATTCTCTTTATTTGACAGCAATTCCGAAACTAATAAGTAACTCCATTTAAGGCCTACTTACAAGATAATCTTTGGGATAATAAAGCCTCCTTTTGCTTTTTTTGCCCCTATATTTCATACTTTCACCCTTTAGGGCGACGTTAGTCTCCTATTGTTTTTGTGTCAAAAGGGTGATGGGGGTTGGTCCAACCGCCTTTTTATATTTATTCAACATACTTTGATATTAGCCGAAATATTATTTTCCAAAAATAATTTGTGATTATAATTGTATTCTTGATTACTATAATCATAGCTTTTAATAAGCTTGCTCCAATTTCTCAACACCTCTTCATGTTTTTGAATAATTCCCTCAATAATCATTAATCCACTTTCTGTAACCATATTATCGATACCACCATAATAAAGAGCAACCTCTTTAAACATCTCAAGGTCCGCACTGCATTTATCGACGTAAAACCCAATACGGGCAATTGCTTCTGTTTTTTGCTTTTCATTAAAGCAGTTGTGTTCAATACATGCGTCCATGCATAAAAATGTTGTATAGTAAGTATATAAGGCATGAACTAAAACATTTACGTTCCTGTGGTCGTATCTTTTAATAATATCCTCTACCCGATCTTGTGGGTTAATTTTATAAAAATCTTTAGGGTTAAAATTATGATTGTTTAAAATGGTATGACCAGATTGATGCGCTATATCATCCACAAAAAAAACTTCATCGTAAGTATCCTGGTATACGTTAAAATATAGCGAACCCAAAGCATTTCCACTTGAAAACGAGTTCGAATTTTTATAATCCGTTTTAAAAAGATAAATTAAACTGCAACATTGTTCAATTAATTGATGGTGTTTAGGTATCGATTTTTTAATAAAATGATATGCATTCGTTAAAAACTTAATATTGTCGCTGTAAATTTTGTCGTCCCATTTTCGATCTTCTTCTGGAATATTTTCTAGTATAAACTTCAACGCAGGAGTTGAACACCTTAATATCTCCATCTTTGAGCCTTCAATATAAACCAGGGGATTAAAAAATTTGTTATTAAGGTTTTTCTTAAAATAACCAACATTAGGGAGATAAGCTATTTCTTGAAAATTGAAGAGTGGGCCTAATAAAAAAATTTCCTTTTCTTTATCAGTGAAATATCCTTGTAAAATTCCTGAAATTAAATCTCGTTCCTCTTCAACACTAAAAACACTGGCTAACCTTTGCCTAAAAACAGCAAACAACAATGGGTTACAAAATATACTATCATCATCAAAATCCAGCTTACTAAATATTTCCGGATAGCTTTTGTACAAAAAAAGTTTAATGGTATTTATTTTTCCATTAATGTGTGTTGCCAAAGTTGAAGTATCTATCATATTGATTGTTTTTATTGAGCCCTGTTTCTCTCACTACTATTTCCCGATGTTATTTTTTTACCTTTAATTTTATTATTTCCAAAGCGATAGCTAACAGTTAAATTTATACTTTGTGTATCAAAATAATATCGGGCGTTTTGTAGAACACCATTCACGGTCGATGTTTCCTGTAGGGCATTTGATCTGCAGATATCATTAAGCTGTAAGGAAAGGGACAAGCTTTTATTAAATAATAAGTATTTGAAATTTAAATTCAGCTCATTGGAAGATTTAACATTGTAGATGCGCCACACAGCTGGAAGTCGGTAATAGAAACTAAAACCACCCATAAATGTCTTATCTTTGTTAAAGTTAAAATCGTTATCAGTTCTAATTTTAGCTATCCACCCATTTAAGTTTGGATGATATTCTTCCAAATTAAAGCTCGTAATGTTGTACGATAAATCAATAATATCGGTATTCGACCACCAGGAAATCTTATTAAACAAATAAGTTCCATTAAAACCTATTGCTTGTAAGTTTATATAATTGAGCACGGTGTTCTGTATAACCATAGTTTGTGCATTTGGAAGGCCTATTGGAGCGGAAGCATTATACTCTGCTGTGTAATAGATTGCCGTTGTGAAATTTTTAAAGTTTTGCGTCAATTCAACATTATCGCTATAATCCGGTTGAAGAAAAGCATTACCTTGAGTCGAAAAAAATGGGCTTGTATAATTAATATTCGGATTTAGTGAATTAAATCCAGGTCTGTCAATTCTTCGATTATAGCTTAATGTATAAGTCAAATCCTCACCTGGCTTGTAGGATAAATAGAAGGTTGGGAATAATTTAAAATAATTATTGCTTTTGTCGAAATTTAAATTTTCTGAGGCCGATTCGGTTTGTGTTTGTTCGGCCCTTAAACCAATCTTTAAAGAAACTTTCTTACTTATGTTCTTATTGATAGAAAAGTAAAGGGCTTCTATACCTTCATTATATCTGAAGTCATTGTATGTTAGGGGCATATCATCAGATAAATGATCTACCAAACCTGAATTGAAGAATTTTAAATTGTCGGTGGTTTTTGTAAAAGTGTATTTTGTTCCAAAATCTATATTTGCAAATTTTGTAGGCATCACAAAATCCAATCGGATTGAATAATTCTTTATTGACTGAATATTTCCGTTAATTCCATTATAAAATTGCTCTGGGGCTGTTTGGTCTTCAAAGTAATTACCTTGATAGGTAGACAATATATCTGCGCGAAAATTAAAATAATCAAAATCTAAGGTCATTTTTTTGTTCAAAGAATCTAATTTGATGGTGTTATTAATATTAAATGAGTTCAAAGCACTATTATTTATAACATTATCGGGAGAAGCAAAAGTAGAGATCAAGGAGTTTGTGCTGATGTCCTCTATGGTGGTTTGGGACTTATCGTTTATGTTCCTATCATAAGAATTGTGTAAATATTGACCACCAATAGACCAATTGGGTGTGATTTTATATTCTAAATCAGCCCTAATATCGTTTGCATGATAATTCCGGCTAAAAGGAAATTGAATACGCCAAATTTGATTGGGATAATATGTTTCTGAATATTGTTCCTGATTATATATTCCATCTCGAAAACTTGCTGCAGCTGATAGGCTCAATTTGTTTTTATTATAGTCAAATACCACGCCCGGAGAATATGCGGCATCCTGCCTTTGCGTATAAATTGTATACAGTTGTGCATTCCAAGCGTTGGCTTTTGCTTTTTTAAGGTTAATATTGATTAAACCACTGTTTCCTTCAGCATCGTATTTTGCTGGAGGTGCCGTAATCACCTCGATGTTTTTTATGTCTTGCGCAGGAATGGAACTTAAATAATTGGAAAGTTCATCTCCCGAAAGGCGGATTAATTTATCATTAACCATAACCCGCATCGTGCTTTTTCCAATTAAGGATACCTGGTCATTGCTAACCTCTATCCCTGGGGTCACCTGGAGGACATCCATCGCATTTCCGGATGAGGATTTAGAAGAGTTTTCAACATCAAAAACCAACCGGTCAATTTTTCGTTCAAATAAATTTTTATTTTGATTTATAATTACTTCTCCCAACTGAACGACTGGCCTATTTATCTGAATAGGTTTTAATAATTGATTAGAAGAAATTTGTATGTTTCGTAGCAGTAGTATTTTCCCGATAGAAGATATCCTCATAATGTATTCTCCTCCGTCGACAGAAAGCTGAAACGCTCCTTTTGTGTCCGAGTAGTTGACAGCAACCGTTGTGGAGTCTTTTCTCAGTAAAGCAACTTGAATAAATTCAATAGCGTTATTACCCGGGTCGATCAGGGTCCCGGTTATGGTATGCTTCTGTGCATAGACACATGAAATACTTAAAAAAAAGATTGAGAGGTAAAGATAAGGTTTGGTCATAACTATTTTAACAGGTAATTTGATCTTACAATGTTAGACCATATACCTTTCAATAATAATATGTGCAATCTATACTTTTTTTTAATTAAAAAAACAATTTTAATTAAAAAAATATGACTGTGTATTTTTAATAAACAAAAGCACTTTTCATAACTTAGCATTAAAATATATGCAGAGGCCGTTCCTGCTTTCGCGGATCGGGCTATAAACTCATATACCACAAGGCTTAACCTCATCTATTACACATTACTATACTTAACGGAAGTTTTAATGAGCGTTTCTATGCTTTAATTAGAGTTTTATCGAATGGGAGTGGAGAATAAAATTAATCAAAAGTTAAAAAAAATATGAAAATCAAAGGAAGAATTGCAGCCGCAGTTAATCCTGCACTGCTTTAACGAATTCTTTTTCAACGGCATCAATCGTAGGACTTCACATGTGTATGGTTTTATACAGACTTGATAAAAAAGAAAATCTTACCATTCAAATTTAATTCCACGTTTTTTAACAGTTGGTAGTTCGGGATTACGAAATAGTGCATTTTGATTATCAAAAGAATGCCTTGTTTTTGCAACGGCAAGACTTCTTTTTGTTGCACAAAAAGTATCTTGCCCTGCGGTGGATTTGAAAAACCAACTACGAACCAATATGCCCGGAGACTGTGTCTCCGCCGTCCGCCAAAATTTGAAAATAAACTTAACAAAAAAGCCACCCTACTTTCGTAAAGTGGCTTCATAGCCCATCAGGGAATCGAACCCCTAATTTGAATGGTTCGAATTCCGCACAATTAGATTCTATTAATAGTTCTTTATTTCGCTCAAAAGGCGCATTTGCTCTAAAAAATGGTTCGAATTTTGTATCTCTTGGGGAGCTTGTAAATCAAAAAGTTAGCCCCACTTCGGCAAGTGGGGCTTTTTTATTCTCACACATTTCTCACACAATTCGGCAAAAACTTATACTTATTTACGGTTGCAGAAATTAAACAATCGTACTTCACTTTATCCCGTTTTTCAGTATTTACCTAATTATATCGGCTGCATTTGACCAGCACAGGTGCTAAATATTTTTGAAACAACTATATTATTGTCCCGCAATTTTCTCCCGCCTTCCCGATCTTTTAATTAATTTGACCAATGACATTGCAGGAACTTGAATTATTAATACAGGAAGGAGAAGGTTACAACGTTGAGTATAAACAATCTTTTCCTTCTAAACTTAGTGAATTAGCCACTGAATTATGCGCCTTTGCCAATGCTAACGGAGGTGTGTTATTGGTGGGGGTAGATGATAAGCAGCAAGTCGTAGGGATTACTATGGACAATACACAGCGATCCAGAATCCAGGGTGTAATTAACCTGATTGATCCTGCGCTGCCTATAAAGGTATCCGAGCAGAAAGTAAATGGGAAAGTCATACTTTGTTTTGAATGCCCTGCCGGAGAGCAAAAGCCTTATGCGGTATCAGGGAGTATCTATGTCCGTAACGGCCCCAATTCTGAAAGGGTTACAGGCATTGAACAGATGCGAAGATTTTTTCAGCATTCTGATAGCATATTTTTTGATACAGCTCCCTGTCCTTCATTCAACTATCCGGACGACTTTGATGCTAATTCTTTTCGGAGTTTACCGGAAAATCGGGTATTACCGCAAATTTTGCTGAAATTAATTTGCTGACAAATTTGAGGCTCACGGCCAACAACCAACAATTCACTAATGCTGCCGTATTGTTTTTTGCAAAAAACCTACAAAGCCATATTAGCCATGCCACCATCAGGTGTGTTCTTTTCAAAGGTATAGACAAGCGGTATATTTTAGATAGCAAAGAAATTGCGGGTAACCTGGTTGTACAATACGAAGAAGCGCTAAAGTGCCTCATTTCTAAACTAAACCTGCGCTACGAAATAGAAAATCAGAAAGGTGGCCCAAGAAAAGAAATACTTGAAATACCGGAAACAGTTTTTAGGGAAGCATTAGTAAATGCCATTTGTCATCGAAGCTACTATGAAAAAGGAGCCGTGATTATGGTGGAGATCTATGATGACCGGGTAGAAATCAGTAACCCCGGTGGCCTGATTAGTTCTATTACGCAACAGGAGTTCGGAACAAAAAGCTTTAAGACTTTTCCAAATAAAATAATTATTAATATCTCTTACAATACTCTAGGTAGACAAACACTGTTGTTGAGAAGTGAATTATTTGTAAGTTAGTGCACTGTTATCACTTATCATGTTTAAAAAAACCGCGCTAGCATTATCTGCTTTATTAATATCAAGTATTTCTTATTGTCAGATAGATCATTTGATTGTTCCATCATATGTGCGTATATCTATAGATCCGATAGAATCAAAAAAAATAGTTAATTCCTTAGAAAGCTTTTTAAAACAGTCAGTGACTGCTAACAAGGATAATACTTTAGTGGCGAACGGTGAGTTGTTAGAAACATCGTGCTTGCTGGATGAGATAAAGGGTATGGAAAATGGTATTGGCGCCGACAAAAAGAATTTTTTCAAATGCTACTTAACTAATGTTGTTCAATTGGACAGCATCAATTATACAATTCAAATAGCGTATTCAGGTGTAAAAGAGGACACTTCAGTATTGCGAGCAAGTTTTAAACTCAATGTAAAAAAACAGGCGGATGGATATAGTTTTAGCTCGCCATTAAAAACTAATACTGCAAACTGGAAAGTAAAAAATATATATAACTGTAATTTATATTATAAAACACATATAAATATGGCCATCATAGCTAACTATGTAAAAAAGATGGCAGAGTTTGATAAAAAGCTAAATGCCCCTGTTCATATAACACAAATGTATTTATGCGGTGATTTTCCGACATTATTAGATTTGCTTGGCGTAACGTATAAATTAGATTATAATGGAATTAAACAAAACACATTAACATCTTTTGAAAACAATATTAATCTTCGTTTAGTGGGGGCCGATGATTCAAACACACAGATTTTTGACATCCATGACCTATGGCACGAAAGGCTGCATAGAGTTGTTCCGGTATCCATAATTAATAAACCAGTGGATGAAGGATGTGCCTACCTTTACGGCGGTAGTTGGGGAATAAGCTGGAAAGATATCTTCAAGCAATTTAAAACTTACGAGGGAATTAAAAAAGACTGGTTAACCACTTTTAATGATAACAAGAATTTCAGTGCAAGCCCACACTACCACTTGTATGTATCATATGTAATTAATGCACTTTTAGTTAAGAAAATTGAAAAAGAAGAAGGATTCTCAGGAGTAATCGCTTTGCTAAGTTGTGGTAAATATCAGCCAGATAATAATAACTATTTTCTAACGCTTAACAAAATAGCAGGCATAAACAAAAGCAACTTCAATGCAGTTGTTGAACAATTAGTTAAAGATGAGAATTGATATCGAAAATCTACAGAAAAAGGCCGCTATTACATTGCAAAACGAAAAAGCTACTAATTGAATTGGATCGACTAATAAGCTGTTTATACACTATAAAAGCATAGTTTGCCGCTACGTTTTAAGTTCCGTTTAAAATCTTTCTGTTTAATCTTCCCTGTTTTATTATTACCTGCACTTGTATTTTAAAGAAGACTTGAACGAAAAGGTGCGGAGATATATGAAGCTTGCCTATGAAAGCAGATGCTGACTTAAGTTTAATAATGACATAATAAGGGAAATTTTACGCCGTTTTATTTCATAAGAATGGAACAACTAAACATATTTGGCGAAGCCTTACCTCCGGGTTCATTACCGCCCGATCTGATGGAATATCATCAGGGAATATTTGATGCCAAAGAAAGTATAGCATTTATGGAAACATTTATCCACACAGTACCATGGGAGCAAAAAACAGTGACTATGTATGGCAAGGAGATCATTACACCACGATTAATGGCGTGGTATGGCGATACCGGCAAGGATTATACGTTCTCTGGAACTAAATATGATCCCATTCCCTGGACTGAAGAGTTGCTCAAAATAAAACTGATTATAGAAAAACTTGCAGGTATTACCTTTAACAGCGTATTACTTAATTATTACCGGAACGGCAACGATTCGGTGGCATGGCATAGTGACGATGAATACGAACTGGGTATAAAACCGGTGATAGCTTCCGTAAGTTTCGGACAAGTGCGAAAGTTTGACATCAGGCATAAAACTGATCATCAAAATAAATATTCAATAGCGCTTGAAAACGGTTCGCTATTACTGATGAAAGGGGATATGCAGCTCAACTGGGAGCATCGCATACCAAAATCAACTAAACCTTTAAAGCCGCGTGTGAATTTAACCTTTAGGGTGATCCATCAATAACTTTTGAATAACCGGCCATACGTTATCTGCAATTACCTTATAACCTTCGGCATTAGGGTGCAGTCGGTCGGGAAGGTTAAATTGCGACTTTCCCGCAATTCCATCCAGGAAAAACGGGACAAATGCTGTGTGATTGTCGTTGGCCAGCTTCAGGTAAATTGCATTGAACTGCACCGCAAAAGTTGAAGGAATAAACGCCGGGATCTGCATTCCCATCAGCGCTATTTTTACATTGGGATACCTCGTTTTTACCCGGTCAATTATCGCCTGTAAATTTCGTAACGTTGTTTGTGGCGAGATACCGCGAATAATATCATTAATACCAAGTTCCAGTACAAAAATACTTACCGGTTTGCTTAACCAGTAGTCTATGCGGTTTAAGCCGCCGCCGGATGTATCCCCGCTAAGACCAGCATTAATTACCTTATATTCCAATTGTGCGGCGTTGACCTTTTGCTCAATACGCGCAGGGAACGATTCTATCGCCGTATTCTGTAAACCATAGCCGGCGGTTAAGCTATCACCCAAAAATAAAATATTTTGCATAATTCTTTAACCAGCCCGGAATAGTTATGTTTCTGAATGTTAAATTTTTTAATTGATACAATGACTATGCATAAGGCAAGTCATTCCTTTTCCTTTTTCTGAAAGTTTATGCTCAGCATAATACTCATAGCAGCGGCACCTGCAAAAAAGAGGATCACCGGTGAAGGTTCTCCCGATCTAATCTGGCCGGCTCCAAATAGCAGGTATCCAACAATGAAATTAAACAGCGCCCATACCACATTAACGGTTGGTGACGATAAACCTTTGCCGGGTGGTTTAGCAAAAGGTGATGGGAATTTATCGCCCGATATACCATGCACAAAATGCGGTATCGCATTTGCTAAAAATGCACCTGCAAAAAAAGCAGCGAGGTAATTATACCATTCCATATTTTATATATTTGATTGCCCTAAACTAAGAAATTGGGAACGTAAACCAAAATGTGCTACCCTTATCTAATTCGCTTTCAATACCTATTTGCCCGTTAGGGCGCTTAATGAAACAGCGTTTGCCCTGGTTTCAAACTGCAAAACTATATAGTTTGATAAAAACAAAATGGTTTAAAGCTTTAGCACATTGCATCTTTAAAATGAAGCATAGCAATACCCAAAAACCATCCGTTTTTTTATTTGTTAGATGATATTATGGACAATAAACGCAATGTTGGCAGTCCTGACAGAGACAGGATCAATATCCATGAAAACTACGAGGTAGAATACTGGACAAAAGAATTTGGTATTGACAGGGAAGAACTTAAAAAAGCAGTTGACGCCGCAGGCACATCGGCTGAAGCAGTGAGGAAGTACTTAAAAATAAATAAATAAATGAGTCTTTTAAAATACGTCCAAAAGCGCGACTTTACCAAAACATCCGAACCCAAAGCCGGAAGGAGCATGGATAAGGATTGTTTAATGTTTGTAATACAAAAACATGACGCGTCTCACCTGCATTATGATTTCCGGCTTGAAATGGAGGGCGTATTAAAAAGCTGGGCAATACCTAAAGGGCCAACTACAGACCCTAAAATAAAAAGACTGGCCATGATGGTAGAGGACCATCCTTTTGATTACCGCAATTTTGAAGGCATAATCCCCGAAGGCGAATATGGCGGCGGGACCGTGATTGTATGGGACGAGGGCACTTACGAGCCAATTGAAGAAATAAAGGGAAAAAAGGAACAGGAAAAAGCCTTACTGAAACAACTAAAATCCGGCCAGCTAAAAATTAAGCTGCATGGAGAAAAGCTGAATGGCGAATTTGCGCTGGTGAAAACGCATGGTATGGGCGAGAATGCCTGGCTGCTGATAAAACATAATGATGAGTTTGCCTCAGAAAATGATATCACCAAAGAGGACAAATCAGTGCTATCGGGTAAAACGATTGCCGGCATGGCTAAAACAAGTGAAAAGGTTTGGCAGCATGGGCATGAAGAGATCGTGAAGACACCAGGCAGCGGCAGCGGACGAAAAAAAAAAGCACCCGGGCCGGTAGAACCTGAAGCAACAGCAGACAGAGTAGAAGGTATAGACGTGGCTTCGATCCTAAAAAAGGCGCCAAAATCCCGGATGCCAAAGAGCATAAAACCAATGCTGGCTACATTAGTTGATGAGCCTTTTGACGACCCGGACTGGCAATATGAAGTAAAATGGGACGGATACCGGTCTTTGGCATTTATAAACGACGGAGAAGTAGAATTGCTATCCCGTAATAACAAAGGTTTTAATGATAAATTTTACCCCATCTATAAGTTGCTCCAAAAGTGGAACATCAACGCCGTGCTGGATGGTGAGTTATTGGTTTTAAACGAAAAGGGAATCTCCAACTTTGGAAGTTTGCAAAATTGGCGTAGTGAGGCTGACGGCGAATTGGTATATTATGTATTTGATTTGCTTTGGTACGACGGCAAAAACCTGATGGGGTTGCCGCTATCGCAGCGCCAGGCTGTATTAAAAGAAATACTCCCGGCAGATGATGATCGCATACGCGTAAGCAAAGTTTTTAATGCCAGTGGAATTGATTTTTTTCATGCAGCAGAACGTATGGGATTGGAAGGTATTATTGCCAAAAAATGTAACAGTATCTATACTTCCGACTTTCGTTCGAGAGATTGGTTGAAAATTAAAGTACATAAAAGGCAGGAAGTGATCATCGGCGGGTTCACTAAAAATGAAGATACGACAAAGAATTTCAGTTCGCTACTGTTAGGTGTTTATAATAACGGCAGCCTTCAGTATGTGGGTAAAGTAGGCACGGGGTTTTCAGACAAAGTGCAAAAGGAAATGATGAGCCAGTTTAAGCCATTGATAATTGATAAGAGCCCCTTCGATGTTATCCCGGATGTAAATAAACCTTCGCGTTTCAGGCCGAACCCACCCAAAGCTAAAGCAACCTGGTTAAAACCCGAATTGGTGTGCGAGGTAGCTTTTTCTGAAATCACCAGTGATGGTGTTTTTCGGCACCCATCTTTTCAGGGTATGCGTATTGATAAAAAAGCCACAGATGTGATTTTAGAAAAGCCTGTGCATACCGATGCGGTAGTGGAAAAAGACGAACCCGCTGAACCCGAAAAACACGAGCAGGCTATTAAACCGCCAAAGGAAAAGGAACGTAAAACCCTGCTTAACCCCAAAGATGAAACCCAGGTTAGAAAAATTTGCGGGCACGACCTTAAATTTACTAACCTGAGTAAATTTTACTGGCCCGAAGATAAAGTGACCAAGCGGGATATGTTTAACTATTATTATCAGGTTGCCGAATTTATTTTACCTTATCTGAAAGACCGCCCCATGTCTCTTAACCGTTTCCCTGGCGGAATACATGGCCCCAGCTTTTACCAGAAGGATGTAAAAGGCAAAGCACCCGACTGGGTTAAAACCTTCCCTTATACTACCAGTGATGGTGAAGAAAAAGAGTACCTGGTAGGTACAGATGAAGCCAGTTTATTGTGGATGGCATCGTTGGGCTGTATTGAAATGAACCCGTGGTTTAGCAGGGCGCAGTCGCCGGACAATCCGGATTATTGCGTGATTGATCTTGACCCTGACAAAAATACATTTGACCAGGTGATTGAAGCTGCACTGGAAGTTAAAAAAGTGCTGGATGAAATTAAAGTTCCTTCGTATTGCAAAACATCCGGTTCAACCGGTATGCATATTTATATACCGATGGAAGCAAAGTACTCCTACGACCAGTCGCAGATGTTTGCAAGGATCATCGTAAATATAGTGCATAAGCGATTGCCTGATTTTACAAGCCTTGAAAGAATGGTGGCTAACCGGAAAGGTAAGATGTACCTTGACTTTTTACAAAACCGTCCGGGAGCAACCATTGCCGGCCCTTATTCGCTTCGCCCCAAATCAGGGGCTACGGTATCTATGCCTTTGCATTGGGATGAGGTTAAACCGGGCTTAACCATGAAGCATTTTACAATATTTAATTCAGTTGACCGCCTTAAGGAAACCGGGGATTTATTTAAAGGGGTTTTAGAAAAAGGCATTGATCTGGAAGAAACAATTAAAAAAGCACAAAGTATTTTTAACTGAAATAAGCATAATATACGCAGTAAATTAACAAAAAAGGAACCTGATAACCAGGCTCCTTTAACACTTAACCCAACTGAAATTTTTAATAACCACGATGGTCATGGTCATAATGGTCATGATAATAGTGATGATGATATCCATAACCAACATAACATCCTGAAGTTATGGATACAAAAGATACTATTATAAATGCCAGCCCAATAATTTTCTTTTTCATGATCGTAAGTTTTTTTGCATACCCTTAATAATAGGGCATTTATATGTTTGATATAATTGAAACCAAAAGGATTAATTGAAAAAATTAATTAATAGTTAGGAGGTGGCAGGCATCAATAACCCTAAAAGGCATAAAAAAACCTTTAACTGTTTAAAATAGTTAAAGGATCAGATTGTTAATGGCCCGGTGCCGGATGTGGTGGTGGCGCCAAATGCCTTGGTGCGCAGCCTGCACCTAATAGTGCGAAGATTGCCGCAATGCAAATAATGCTTCTTAAATAATTTTTCATGGCAATGCCGTTTATTAGCATAACAATAAGCTGCAATTGCTGTTTTAACTACTGGCTGGTTAACCTGGGTAAAGTACGTTTATCAGGGGGTAGCGCTTGAAATTTTTTGTAGCTGTCGTTAATGTAAGTTACCAGCGACGGGCCGTTATTATCCCTCAAAAAAGCGTAGGATGGCCTGTAAAGCATCATAAAGTCGTCAAGATCCTTGCCCTTAAGTGGGATTATACTGCTCACATAAACCCTTGAGAATACCGCATCCACGTGCCGCTCCTCGGCTTCGTACTGAAAATAACGTTTAAGCCTGCGCGCATCCTTTCCTTCTTTACTAAACCACGTGCTGGGCGACATTACATAAACCTTGCTTTTAGTATACACGTCCGGGTATTCTTTATGAGGATCAAATGCTGCCTTGCTTGCATTTATATTTACTTCCCTTAACGATATGCTTTGTGCTTCGAGTTTTATTCTTTTTGACGTCATATCGATCACATAAAGTGTATCAGGCATATAGCCGGGAGATTCAAAAACAAGTAAATGCCCGGTTTCGGTATTTATCGCAAAATTCCCTTGTTTATCAGTAAGGGTATATTGTTTGGCTGTATTGTCCCGGATAAAAACATTTGAAAGGCCGGCATTACTTGCACCATCAATCACTTTGCCTTTTAAGGTGCTCTGAGCTTTTAGTAGGGTAGCTGTAAAAAGCAAAACAATTACAAAACAGTACTTTATTTTCATAACAGTGCTAATTATTAACAATGTGATAACCCTTATTGAATAACAATAGTTTTGATTTTAACATTTTTACTGCCGCCGTTTATAAACAGAAAACCCGGTATAAACCGGGCTACTGTTTTATTTTTTTGTCCAAACATTGTTATCCGGATTATAATCCGGCATTGCATTATCAGGATCATAAGTTACAGACTGAAGTTCTTCGGTTGATGGATATTTAAATGTCCAGGTGCTATTGCGCTCCCAAATTTCCACGGGTAGTTTAATCCTGTCAACTTTGCCGCTAACTGTTTTTATTTCCAGTGTTACCGGCATAGCCATTTTTTGAAGATTATCGATCGTGATCAATGCGCCTTTTGAAGGATCGTCATTCACATATTTAACATCACGAACGGCAACATCAAGTCGCCAGTTATGTACAAACCATCCGCGCCAGAACCATTGTAAATTTTCGCCGCCTGCATTTTCCATGGTACGGAAAAAATCTTCAGGGGTTGGATGCTTAAATGCCCATTTATCAATATAAGTTCTGAAAGCAAAATCAAAGCGTTCAGGACCTAAAATTTGTTCTCTTAATAAAACCAAACCTACGCTCGGTTTTGAATATAACAAGGTACCAGTATTTCTTTCCTTAAGATTTGCCGGCTGGCTCATAATCGGCTCTAACTCCGGTGCGGTAAGGAATATACCAACACGGTGCATATCCATCGGCCTTGTGCCTTTGTACTCCCCGTTATTAAAATTAGCAGTTGAAAGTGTATTAATAAAAGTGTTAAACCCTTCATCCATCCATCCGTATAGCCGTTCATTTGATCCTACGATCATTGGGAACCATGTATGGCCAAATTCGTGATCGTTAACTCCCCACAGTCCCCTGGCTTTTGCTTTGTATCCGCAGAAAACAATTCCCGGGTACTCCATACCGCCTACAATGCCAGCAACCGCAGTCGCTGCCGGGTAAGGAAACTCATACCATTTGGCGGAGTTATATTCTATTGATTTTTTTACATATTCGGTTGAACGCCCCCAGGCATCATTGCCATCGCTTTCAACAGGGTAGGCCGAAATTGCGATTGATTTTTTTCCGCTTGGCAGATCCATCTTTGCTGCATCAATAATAAAAGCAGCTGACGCAGCCCATGAGGCATCGCGGGCGCTATTTATTTTGAAGTGCCAGGTTAATTCTTTTTTTCCGGCGGGGCGCGATGCGGGGTCTGTAACTTCACTTGCCGAACGTATGATCACCGTTTTTTCGCTTTTTGCAGCCTCTACCCAGCGTTTTAACTGTGTGGGGGTATATACCTCCTGCGGATTTAATAACTCGCCTGATGCTACTACAATATTGTTAGCTGGCGCGGTGATTTTAAGGTCGAAATCACCATACTCAAGGTAAAATTCACCCGGGCCTGTATAAGGGATGGTATTCCATCCGTACACATCGTCATACACGCACATGCGCGGATACCATTGTGCAACCTGGAATATTTTTCCATTTTTAGTTTCCTGTATCCCCATACGGTCTGATCCGTAATTTGGCGGGGTAAATGAGTATTCAATTTTTAGCCTCATCTGGCCGCCGTTGGCTGCCACCGCTTTTGGCAAAAAAAGCTGCATACGGGTATCCGACACTAAAAATTTAACTTCAGTTTCGGCGCCTTTTGCGCCAAGCATCTTTATTGATTTAATTTTATAACCGGCATCAAAAGCCTGGCCACGTCCCCAGTTACGACTGGTTGGCACCGGTGGATTTCCTACTAGTGGAACTATAGCTGTTCCCCTTGAGTCTAACTTAAAAAGGTTTTGCTCCAGGTTCATCCATAAATAACCAAGATTTTGCGGGCTATAATTTGTATAGGTTAATATTTCTGAACCGGTAATTTCATTTGTTTCGTTATTTAACCGGGCTGCCAATTGATAATCAGCTCTGTTTTGCCAGTATTTTGGGCCTGGCTGGCCATCCGCTGCGCGGTACTCGTTACCGTTTTTGTTATAAAACAACGGCCCGAATGTTTCATGATAATCATAAATGGTGCCAGGAGCAGCCACGATGGGAGCGGTAGGCCTTGCAGGCGGGGCGGGTTGTGTTGCCGGAGTAGTTTGAGCAGAGCTAAAACTTGCAACGGCCATAAAAGCCAGTGTAAAACCGGCGATCAGGTTTAATTTCATTTTAATAATTTGGTCAGTTAAAAAAACAAGTATAATACAAAATAACTAAAACAGCTTAAAGTATAATGATTGTTACGCGAATATTATTATATTGATTGGATCTTAATTGTTTCAGCCTCAATCAATAGCCCGAAATTGTTTCTCATAAACACCCTCATCAAATCCAAAGAACAAAAAGTCGCCATTTTCTATTACGGGCCGTTTTATCATGCTGGTTTTTTGTTGCAGCAGTTTAAAAGCATCGGCTGATGTTTTTACGCTTTCTTTTACCTGCGGATCAAGCTGTTTCCAGGTAAGGCCCTGTTTATTCAAAAATTTCTCATACCCGGCCTTTTGATCCCATTCTTTTAATTTTTCTTCGCTTATGCCCAGTTTTTTAAAGTCGTGAAATTCGTACGTAACGTTATTTGCTTTTAGCCAGTCGAGCGCCTTTTTTACCGTGTTACAATTGGTGATTCCATATACTTTCATAACGCTAAATTACTAATTAAGAAGCAAGAGTCAAGAAGCAAGAGTCAAGAAGCAAGAGTCAAGATGTAAGAAGAAGAGCCAGGATGCAAGAGTTAAAAAAATAAATAATGCTATTCTATATTTCCCTTTGCTAACAAAATCATTCGTTTCAATCCTGTCTATCTTGATTCTTATATCTTGACTCTTAGCTCCTTCTATCTGGCTTCTCTTCCCCATTATTGGTTTCCGCCTGAGCTTTTGCCGCCGCCTTTAGTGTCATCATTATTAATTCCATGCTGGTTCTTTTTTATCTCACTGTTCAGCTTGCCGAATTTATAGCTGAACCTTATTGCAAAGGTGCGGTAGGGCTCCTGGTTAAATGATGACTGATAGTATTGGGCGGTTGTTGTATTTGAGGTATAATTGTGGTATTTGGTTTCTGGGTTATTTGCTACTAATGAAATCGTTGCGTTTTTCTTTAAGAACTCCTTAGTGATAACCAGCGAATTATAAATGTAGTTGCTCGACCTGCCCTGCAGGTTGACATCGCCACTAAAGAAACCGGCATCAATGCCTATCCGGTAACCGCTGTCAAACTTATACCCGGCACTGGCAAACGTGTTGCCGGTAATACCCGAATTTTGATAGAATTGCCCGTTATAAGTACCCCGCAACCAAATTTTTGAAATAAATCCATTTAAGCTAAGTGTAAGTTTTTTTGTAATGGTAAGATTGGTGTTGATGTTGAAACCAAGGGTACGGTTACTCCCCAGGTTTTGATAGGTAGTTTTGGTAACGGTATCAAGCAGGTGATTAGCTGTACTGTCGGTATGGAGGCTGGATACGTTTTGTATGGAGTTATTTGAAAACTGGTAGCTAAGACCTGCTGTAAAAGAGTTCTTTGAAAAATTGCTATAGGTAAACTCGAAATTATTGTTCAGCTCGGGGCGAAGGTTTGGATTACCTGTACTGATAAATTTAGGGTTTGAATTATCTACGAAAGGATTTAACTGGTAAATACCCGGCCGTTGTATGCGTTGTGTAAATCCTAAATTCAGGCTGCTGGTTTTAAAGCTGCGCTGAATTGATATTGAAGGAATAAGGTTATTGTAATTTTGATTGATAGTGGCATTGACAGAGGTAAAATCTGCATTTACAGTAGTATGTTCAAGTCTTAGTCCCGCTTTAGCTGTCCATTTATCCATCTTTAGCTGGTACGAGTTATACAGGCTGTATACATTTTGCTGGTAATTGAAGTTATCGGTATAAACCGGGTTTAAATTGTATTGGGTAGTTGCCGAATCAAGATCTGACCGGCTAAAATCGCTAAAATCGGTTCTTAAGATAGCCTTTGCACCGGCCTCCACGGTAATCTTCTTGAACGGTTCTGCATAGTCAACCTGTACTGTATGAGACCTTTCCCCCGAATTATTGTTTTGTGTAAAATTTGGCTGTGCCGATTGATAGTCATTTACTCTTTGGCTAAAAATGTTATTACTGTAATTAATAGAAGGCGAATAACTGAATTTATAAGATAAGGTTAGTAGCTGATCCTTCTTTTGTTTAAAGCCCAACTGGTAGTTAATAGTTGCGTCAAGTCCCTGGAAAGTATTGAAACCGGAAGAATATTGGTTATATTGCTGGGCAACAGAGCCGTTGTAATTTAAAGTATTTGAAAATTGATCATTGGTTTGATTGCTGCTGCCGTGGTACGTCTCTATTGAGCCTGTCAACAAGTTAAGGCTGTCAATTTCATAACTAAGCTCTGCCGATCCGAAAAAGTTATGAAATTTATTGCTGCCGTAACCGGTTTGCGTAGTGTTTTGACCTTTAAAAATAGTTTGCGAATTACCAAAGCCAGCGTTAAAGCCATTGTTATAATTAGTGCCTGCAAAAATACTAACGCCCAGCTTACCTTGCTTGGCATTACCGCGCATATACAGCCCCGGTCCAAAAACGCTGTTATAACGGCCGCTGATATTACCATTATAACCCTGATCGGCGTTTTTTTTGGTGATGATATTAATGATACCAGCTAATCCTTCAGCATCATACTTAGCCGGCGGGGTAGTAATCACTTCTATCTTTTGTATATTATCTGCCGGCATAGCCTTTAAAAAATCCGACGGGTTTTTGGCCACCATGGCGGATTCTTTGCCATTGATTAGTATTTTATAATTTCCGCTACCCTTCATTTTAATATTATCGTTTGCGTCAACTGATAATAAGGGCACTTTCCGCATCATATCAAGCGCTGTTAAAGCTTTACTTTCAGGATCGGCCTGCACATCGTAACTGATACGGTCAACCTCTTGTTTCATAATGGGTTTTACTGCTGTTACAGAAACTTCCTTTAAACTGTTACTTGATACTGATAAGGAGGCTTTGCCGATGTTTACATCTGCGGTTATGCCATCTATCTTCACAACTTTATTCTGATAGCCCACAGATGCAAACGTTAGCAGATATGCTTTTCCTGCATGGCTTTTTAGTTCAAAGCTGCCATCATCTTTAGTTAAGGTGCCTTGTACCGATTTTTGGGTTGCGGCATCAATCAATACTGCTGTAACATAGCCTAAAGGTTTGTTTGTGACCGAATCAATGATTATTCCTTTAACCGTTAACGTTTGTGGCGTTGTTTGAGCGAACACTGCGGCAGACAGGCAGTAGCAAACTGTTAAAAGTAAAAGTTTTTTCATAATGGCTTTAAGGTTAAAGACACACTAAAGTATTAATCCGTTGCAAGAAAAAAAAAGATTTAACAAAATTTAACTAAATAATTAGTTATGTAACAAAGGTGTTACTTATTGTATCTTGTCATGGTTAATTCGGTGCCGGTTACAGCGAAACTTTTAATCATTTCAATGGCTCTATCAATAAGAGCAGGCAATTCAGGTAATTCATCTTTATCAAAGCCATCAAGCACATAATCAACCTGCCGGCCTTTTGGGAAATTATCGCTGACGCCAAACCGGAGACGTGCATAATCACTGTGACCAAGTGTGGCCTCGATGTGTTTTAAGCCGTTGTGGCCTGCGGCGCTTCCTTTTGGTTTTAAACGCAGCGTACCGAAAGGTAAGGCAATGTCATCTACCACGATCAATACGTTTTCAATGGGGATCTTGAGTTCTTTCATCCAGTGATTAACCGCCTTGCCACTCAAATTCATATAGGTGGTTGGTTTTATAAGATAAAGCGTCCGGGCTTTATGGCTTATTTCGGTATAATATGCCAGCCGCATATTGTAAAATTTTACCCCTTCCTGTTTGGCCATCTCATTCAAAATCATAAAGCCGATGTTATGCCGGGTATCGGCATATTCAGGTCCAATGTTTCCTAAACCAACTATCAGATATTTCATAGCCTAAGTCCCTGAAGGGGGGATTTTTGATCAATTATTTTAACGCGAAGATATTATTTAAAAATAAAACAGCGATAAGTATAAAACCTATCGCTGTTAAATATTAACCTTAATTCCCCTTTAGGGGTGCGGGTTATTTTTTACCTGTGGCAGCTTCCTGCTCAGCCTGGCGTAATGCACGTGAAGTAGTTACAGATACAATTGTATCTTCTTTAGCATTGTTGATAGTCAGGTTATCAAGTTTTAAATCACCAACTTTTACAGATTTACCAACTTCTAAAGTTTCGATGCTTACTTCAATAGCATCCAGGTGATCTTTAGGCAAACCTTTGATGCGTAACTTTCTTAGCTTTTGTACCAGTTTACCACCTGTTTTAACACCTGGTGAGGTTCCGGTTAATTTAACAGGGATCTCAATAGTGATTGCCTTTTTGTCATCTAATAGCAAAAAGTCAATGTGGATGATTTGTTCAGTTAACGGGTGGAACTGAATGTCTTTAATAATGGCCTGTGATTTTACACCAGCAATGTTTAAGTCGATGAAATGAACAACCGGCGTATAAACTACGGCTTTCAAATCAGCTGCGGACACTGAAAAGTGGGTTTGGGTTGACCCACCGTAAAGTACTGCGGGCACTAATGCCTGGTAACGCAGTTCTTTAGCGTCTCTTTTCCCTACGTTCTCTCTTGGAGAACCGCTAATAGCAATTGATTTCATTTGTTTGATTTTAAAACCATGGTAAATAGGCCATGGTATTTGTATGTATTATTTGTATTTGTTTTAAAATTGTCAATGGACTATCGACCATTGACCATGGACTAAATTAATCCACTTTGAACAGCTGACTTATTGAGCCATGTTCATTTACGTTCATTATTGCTTTTGCAAACAATTCAGCCGTGCTTAATACCCTTATTTTACTGCCTGGTTGCTTAAGCGGTATGGTATCAGTAACAATAAGTTCGGTTAACACCGAGTTTTCGATGGTTTCATATGCATTGCCTGATAATACAGGATGGGTACAAACCGCACGTACACTGCGGGCTCCGCGTTCCATAATTAAACCTGCTGCTTTTGCCAGGGTACCTGCGGTATCGCAAATATCATCAATCAGCACAATATCCTGATCAGTAACATCACCAATAAGGGTCATTGACTCTATTTCATTTGCACGTTTGCGGCGCTTATCACAAATTACTACTTCGGCATTAAAAAATTTTGCAAAAGAACGTGCCCTGTAGGAGCCACCCATATCAGGCGAAGCAATAGTTAAATTACCCAGCCCAAGGCTTTTTATATACGGAACAAAAATTATGGATGCATCTAAATGGTCAACCGGAATGTCAAAAAATCCCTGTATCTGCGCAGCGTGCAGGTCCATCGTCATAATACGGTTTATGCCAGCGGCCACCAATATATTTGCCACCAGTTTTGAACCAATTGCAACACGTGGTTTATCTTTTCTGTCTTGGCGAGCTAATCCAAAATATGGAATAACCGCGGTTACATAATGAGCAGATGCACGTCGTGCGGCATCGGTCATCATCAGTAATTCCATCAGGTTATCGGTAGGCGGATTAGTGCTCTGGATTAAAAAAACATCGCAGCCACGTACCGATTCATTAAAATGTGGCTGAAATTCGCCATCGCTAAAACGGGAAAGCACAACATCACCCAGTTCCCTGCCATAGGAAGCAGCAATATTCGACGCCAGCAGCTGGGTGCATGAGCCTGAAAATAATTTAACCGGGTTGAATTGTAATGGCATTTTTTGTTATTTCAGATTTCGGAATTTCGATTTCGGAATCTTTAAATTCTTACTTTTTACAGTTTTATAGCGTGTAAAACCATAAAAAACAATTTCGGATTCCGATTCTCTTAAATCCGGAATAAATCCGAAATTGAACATCTGAAATCCGAAATTAAAATTGTTGCCCGACCAGGATTCGAACCTAGACAAACGGTACCAAAAACCGTCGTACTACCATTATACTATCAGGCAATCTCTTTGGCTTTGTTATCCATTCCAAAAAGGAATGCAAATATAGGACGTTTTTTTTAGAACTAAAAGCTTTTTTTTAAAAGTTCGAAATGATAAACATTTACAAAAATTTATACCCCAGCGAAAGGCTTAATATCTGTTTTTAATTGTTGATCTGGCCGCATTCGAAACAGTGGTTATCCCAAATCATAATCAATGCCAAATAAATAGTCAGCTTTGCTAAAAACGCACAAAATAAAGAAAGCTACCCTTGCTGAGAAAGCTTGCTTTATTTCAAAATAGCTAATCCTCTATCACCACACCCATTGCACAAAATTTGTTGATCCTTTCTGTTACCAGCTCATCAACATTTCGTTCTTTCAGCACTTTTAAATCTTTCAGCAATTGTTTTTTTAGGGTAGCGGCCATTGCAATCGGGTCCTGGTGAGCACCACCGAGCGGTTCTTTAATAACACCATCGATCAGCTTATTCTTAAGCATATCTACAGAAGTAAGCTTGAGCATTTCTGCTGCTCTTTCTTTTTGTTCCCATGTTTTAAAAAGAATGGTTGAACAATTTTCCGGAGAGATAACTGAATACCAGGAGTTTTCGAGCATCATCACTTTATCACCAATTGCTATGCCTAAAGCTCCGCCCGACGCACCTTCGCCAATGATCACACATATAACAGGCACCTTAAGGATAGCCATTTCCAATAAATTACGTGCTATTGCTTCACCCTGGCCGCGTTCTTCTGCTTCTAAACCAGGGAACGCCCCTGGTGTGTCAATCAGGGTGATTACCGGTTTATTGAATTTTTCGGCCAGCTTCATTAATCTTAATGCTTTGCGGTAGCCTTCGGGATTAGGCATGCCAAAGTTGCGGTACTGACGTTCTTTTGTATTACGACCCTTTTGATGACCAATAAACATAGCTGTTTGGCCATTAATGGAGCCAAAGCCACCAACTATAGCTTTATCATCGCCAACTGTTCTATCGCCGTGCAATTCTATAAAATTATCGCACATCAGTTCAAGATATTGAAGAGTATATGGCCTTTCGGGATGACGTGCTATCTGCACCTTTTGCCAGCCGGTAAGGTTAGCATATATTTCGTGCCGGGTGGTCTCTAACTTATTTTCAAGTTCAGCAACCGTTGCCGACATATCCAGCTTGTTTTTGTCTTCAACCTGTTTAACCTTTTCAATCTGCTGCTGCAGTTCGGCAAGGGGTTTTTCAAAGTCAAAAGTAATCTTCATATACTCGCTTATTGGGGGCCGCTAAATTAACTAAATCAAATGGCATTTTTTAATCAGCTTTTTGTAAAGCCTCAAACCTGCTTATTTGCTGCGATGTTAGTATGGTACGTGTAACAAGGCAAGCCTGTAAAATAACGTTTCTGAGTTCTCCCTGGTATAATCCGTACCTGTTGGCGTAAAATATAAGCGAGCCGTTATTTAGTAAATGATATTTAAAAATACTGTCCAACACCCGCTCATTTTTGATGATGATTAAGCCCATTTCCAGCTTTTTTCGGCGTAGTTCTTTGTTAATAATATTAAGTCTGTCTATTTGGGCAGCGTTTAGACCCAGCTCTTTTTTGAATTTTATCACTTTATCTGGCGATGGATAATGATTGAGTTCACCAGCCAATGCCATATCGTATAAATCTTCGCCTTTTATGAGTGCCGTATATTGCTTATCGCTCATTGTTTTAAGCGGCGAATGCATAACAGTACTGTCTGTTGCTGTTTGTGCACGTACCTTACTTAAAAACGACAGGGCAATAATAGCAAGTAACAGTTTTTTCATAAATGTTTGATCAAAGTTAATCAAGATTGTTTTTCTTTCGAATTTTTCCTTGCTAAAAACTACCGGCTGTGCTTCAAACATAAATAAACAACTCAGAAATACACAGAATGTTCAAAAACCTTTTACTTCGCTCTTTCTTTAGTTTCCAATCCGTTTTAGTGTAAAATAGAACCTGCTGCCTTCGCCAATTTCGCTTTCAACGCCTATTTTGCCGGCCTGGGCTTCGATAAAGTCTTTTGCTATAGCCAGCCCCAGGCCGGTGCCGGTTTGCTCTGCGGTTGCGCCGGGTATTTTAAAATACCTTTCGAAAATTCTTGATAAATATTTTTGATCTATTCCCCGGCCATGATCCTGTACCGAAAACTCTATTTCATCGGCCTTATAAATTTTCACTATAAGGTCAACAACTGATTTTTCATGACTGTATTTTATAGCGTTTGAAAGCAGGTTAATCAAAACCCAGGTAGTTTTGTCCAGATCGGCCTGCACATCCGGGAGGTTTTCATCACAATGTACATTTATAGATACCTGTTTTTGATCCGCAGTGGTTTTTAGAGCTTTTACGGCATAATCAACAATGTTTTTAGGATGCGTACTGCCGAAATTGAGTTGCAGCTTACCGGTTTCAACCTGTGCCATATCCAAAAGTTCACCGGTAATTTGCAGTAGCCTGCGGGCGTCTTCATCAATATTCTCCAATAGCTGCTTTTGTTCCGCATTTACTTCGCCTATCCGGCTATCCTCCAATAATTTCAGGCTCATTTTTAT
Source organism: Mucilaginibacter sp. (assembly GCA_028288305.1). Lineage (GTDB taxonomy): Bacteria > Bacteroidota > Bacteroidia > Sphingobacteriales > Sphingobacteriaceae > Mucilaginibacter. The sequence goes on along the minus strand of JAQBOA010000036.1, from coordinate 127,435 downwards.
GGAGGATATCGGTGTTTTTAACTCATGCGATATGGTAGCTATAAAATTGGTTTTCGCATCATCCAATTGCTGAAATTCAGTGATGTTTTTCAATATGATCACACTGCCAATAACTTTATCCTTACTGGTTACCGATAATACCTCTTTGGTATAGTAACTCTCCCGGTTATCAGCATAAATTTTCATTTTAATCTGGTCATTCACCAGCAAGTTGCGTAATAGGTCATTTTCTATGGAAATATCGGGGGCATACCTGCCGGTAAGGCTTTCTTCCGGCATCCCGATCAATGTACAGGCCACCTCATTGGCAAAAATGATAAATGATTTTTCATCGAGCCCCAAAATGGCATCATGCATGGAGTTTATGATAGTTTCGATGCGTTTTTTTTCAAATAATATACTGGCAAGGTTACTGTTTTCATATTCATCCAGCTTTTTGGTCATCGTATTAAATGCCTGGCCAAGCTCTCCAAATTCGTCGTTCGATTTAAAGTTCAGCTGTTGATGATAATTCCGCTTGGAAACCTCTTTTATACGTTCGGTTAATTCCTTTATAGGATTAGCAATATAGCCAGGGAAATTCACCGTAAAGCTAAATGCCACTAAAAACAGGAATGACCCTACAAAAGCTACGAGTAAGGTTGCATCATCGGCTGTTTTTTTAGCAGTAGCATATTTGTGCTCAATAGCGTTCATATTTAGCTGCATAATGCCATATAGAAGCCTTTTAATATCTGTATGCAATTGAACTGCTTTTGCTTCATCGCCATTTAATGCTTTAAGTGCATCGAATTTTACACGCAAAGAGTCCGTAAGTTGCTGTTCGCCATGTTCAGTGACATTGTGCTCTTGTTTTACCAGGTTTTCTTCTATCAGCTCGGTTTGCCGGCTGTTTAATAAACCAGCGCTTGCATCTATTGAAGCACCTATGTTTTTTGTATACTGAACAGATTTATAGTTGTCTTTTAGTATGTCGCGGGCATCAACGGAGAGGCGGGTAAGAAAATAGATCGATAGTCCGCAGCATACGAGTGCCAGCAAAAACAAAAAGCTAAAACCGGCACGGAGTTTATTTTTAATTGTCATTATGATAGTATTACAAGATCAATATGTGTTTGTGACATCTTATTTAATAATTGTGTAAAAACGGCTGTTTTCATTACCAGCTGATAGAATTTAAAGTGCGGCTTGCCAAGGCAGATGGTAGTAATATCATATTTTTCTGCCGTTTCCCAAATTGTTTTAGCAATGTTGTCACTTTTTACTTTTAAAACTTCGCCTCCTAACTGCGTGGCTAATTTCATGTTATTTAAAAGATGCCGTTGAGACGCAAGGTTTATTTTATCGCTGCTTTCATTGGAGGTTTGCACGTAAAGTAAATACCATTTAGACCGGTAATAACTTGCCAATCTGGCTGTTTTACGTATAATTATTTTTGCTGATGAGTCATTAGTGCTGATGCAGGCTAAAAACAATTCAGGTCGCATCTTTATAGTTTTTGGTATTTCGTTGTCTATTTTGCGTTCAACCTGGTTTGCAACCTCTCTCAGCGCCAGCTCCCGTAATTGCAGGATCCTTTCGGTTTGAAAAAAATTATTTAACGCCGTCGGGATCTTTTTCTCATCATATATTTTTCCCTCTTTCAGGCGATCAATAAGCTCATCGGCTGTCATATCAATATTAACTACTTCATCCGCCATTTGTAAAACACTGTCCGGAATCCGTTCATTAATCGCTGTGCCGGTTATTTTCTCTACTTCTTCATTCAAACTTTCAATATGCTGAATATTTATAGCGCTAATTACATTGATGCCGGCATTTAAAATATCCAATACATCCTGCCAGCGCTTTTCGTTGTGGCTGCCTTCAATGTTAGTGTGGGCAAGCTCATCAACTACCACCACTTCTGGATGCAGGTTAATAATCGCCTTCAGGTCCATCTCTTCCAACTCCTTTCCTTTATAAAAAAGCTTACGTCGCGGTATTACCGGTAACCCTGTTAATAAGGCTTCCGTTTCTTTACGCTTGTGCGTTTCAATATAGCCTATTTTTACGTCTATGCCATTACGCAACAGTGCATGTGTCTCCAGGAGCATCCGATAGGATTTCCCCACACCGGCGCTCATGCCAATGTAAATCTTAAACTTACCGCGCCTTGAACGCTTGATCAGCTCAAGAAAATGCTCAACCGACTGCTCTTTGTTATTTTCTTCACTCATTACGTTAAGTTAAATAAATCTATTCAACCGCTAACTAAATCAACAACTTCCATACAACCAATTAAAGGGGGGCCGACACCCCCCTTTTTTCACGCGAACCTCAATCAAACCAAACTTATAATTATCAAACAATAAATAATTATAATAACAGCCCGCGCTAATCTTAACAGGTTGCTCATAGCAACCTGTATGCTTTGTTACTTTAAACTTTCTGCGTATAATTCTTTTATTTTATACTCGTTCGATTCATTATCATAGGCATCCAGTTTTATATCGGTTTTAGCCGCAACCTCAACCATGTACCTGAATTTTGCATTTTTAGGGAAAGCTTTTGCAATGTTTTCGGCTGTAAGGGGAAGTATTTCGCCCAGGTTTTTTTTACTGAAATAATATACCCTTGTTGGTTTTGGACCCTTACCTTGCTGGATTAGTTTATCATAGCTGTAAATGTAAAAAGCTGTGGTATCAATTACCTGGAAAGCTTTATTTTCATAAAAGCGGTAATCATTACCATAACTGTCATGATACCCAAACAATTCACTCTTCGGTATCACTGTTTTTTTACCATTGCTGATAACCGTTACCTTATTCATTCCCATAAATTCATGGATGAGAAGTTTATTACCATTAGGGGTAGTCGGATCTGTTATGTAACTTAGTTTATGATCTAAATAATCACTGTAAGTTAAATATAATCCGGCTGATTGTTTCTGGGCATTTGATATCTCAACAAATCCAAATGTCAATACGATGATCGTAATCATTTTAAATTTAAACGTTTTCATTGCTATAATTATTAATTTATTTGTTGTTTTATTAAGGTGGCAGCATCGGGCAACCACATAATGTTTTTATTAAAAGCGAACAATCAGGTCCATTGCTGCTGTATACTGATCTTTTTTAGTGCCGTTATCATAGGGAGTTACTCCGTCGGCATAAGCGCGTTCGTATCTTATTTCAGGGCGTATTCTGATATAGTCATTGAAATGGTGAACAAATCCGATGGTATGGTCAGAATAACTTGTTGCGAAACCGGTTCTGTTTCCTTGCGGATCGCTTAAGTAACCATTGCGGATAGATATATAATCATGACTTGATACCTTGATCTGAAAATAGTTAACCGCACCTACAGCCTGTGCAGCTCCTGGAATTGGGGCTCCGGCTCCAACATTGGTATAAAATGGCTGCGGCGGTCCTTGAATAGGTGTTCCGCCAACTAAGGCATGATACTGCCATATATAATAAACCTCTGTCATCATGTGGAATGTTTCGTTAAACTTATGTCCCCATGTTGCAACTACCATTTGCAAGTCATCATGTCGTTGCGTATAATCACCATTACCCAAAGAATTGATACCTCCATAAACGGAATCATTATTGTCACGAGATACCCAGCGGGCCATTAATAAACCATTTAACTGTGCCGAATGGCTCCATGGCGCCATGTCATTTCCGCCATGTATGCCAACTTCCAATTGCCAGTATGTGCCAAGTTTAAAAGTTGCCTGCGCTCCGGTAAAGGTGTATGGGTCAACGGTAAACATTAATGAATGCGAATACAGGTAATTGTCTGTTGCCCATTGTGCTTCAATATCGGCAGGCGAAATAAACCGGCCTACTTTTAAAAGCATTCCATCAGCAATTTTAGGAAAATATATTAGTCCGTACATTTCGGCAGGATCAAAGCCGTATTTATTATTATGCTGCAATAGCTGATTACTGAAATAACCTAAACCAGTGGTATAACGATAGTCAGTTCCGAAAATGGTAGTTGACAAAAATCCGAACGACACGTGATCTGTTTGAACAGTGTTTGGCTGTAAATCAAATTTTAAGCCCACCTGGTCAAGCTGTACTGAATTTGGCACCAGGTCATAAGAAGTTGGCGCGTTTGAATGTTTGGAGCTGCTTATATCGCCGCCAACATCAGCCCATCCATAAAACCTGAACCTTGTTTTAGTTGCTTTCAAAGCCTTTTGTAAAGGATAAATAGGGGCTGTAGCATCAGCGCCTACAAGCGGTGCTCCATCCCAATCAGAAGTTGGAAACGGAAGATTTGGCAATGGAGAAGGTAAGGACCGGGCAACGGTGTCTTTCTTCATTTTAACTTTGGTAGTATCTTGTTCTGCGTGTACATTTATTGCAATAGTCGCCACGGCCGCTATTGTTAGTAATAGAGATTTCATTTTGTGTGAGTTATTTGTGTTATCTGATTAGCTGTGCTGGTTATTCAAGTTGATGAAGTCACTATTTACTTGTTATCAGATCTCATTTTCAACTTGTTAATCTGTCGGTTTGCTTAACTAAACAACGGGTTATATAAATAATAGGAGATTTGTGTTTACTTTTTCAACTCTTCTAAAGCCACGTTCAATTTTAAAACGTTCACTTTTGGCGGACCAAATAAGCCCAAAAGAGGCTGTTCTGTATTGTCATCAATCAGCTTATAAACCTGGGCAGCAGGAATATCGCGCACTTTAGCAACGCGGGGTACCTGTACTTTTGCTCCTGCGGGAGACAAGTCAGGGTCCAGGCCGCTACCGGAAGCAGTAACCAGTTCGGCAGGTATTTCCTCGCGTTTTACATCGGGGTTATGCTTTAAAAATGTATCAATACGGGCTTTAACATCTTTCAGATAATCTGCATTGGAAGGGCCCTTGTTTGAGCCTACACCTGCATCTGCCTGGTAATTAGCGGCAGACGGGCGAGACCAGAAATATTTATCTTTCGTGAATTTCTGACCTTCGTTGGCATAACCAACCACGCGCCCTTTATATTCGATGGTTTCACCATCCCCATGTCCGGGTGTAAATTTTCCGATACCTGCTATCACCAGTGGATACAGGCCTGATAAAATCACTAACAGTATGATAGTTATTTTTACGGATGGCAATAAATACGTTTTCATTTTTTTAAGATTAATATTAGATTAAAATGCCGACCACAAGGTCGATTAACTTGATACCGATAAAGGGTATGATAACACCACCAAGACCATAGATCAGCAGGTTACGGCGCAATAATGCGCTTGCACCTATTGGTTTGTATTCAACACCCCGTAATGCAAGAGGTATAAGCATTGGTATGATGATGGCATTAAATATTACTGCTGATAAAATTGCTGATTGCGGGCTATGCAGGTCCATAATATTCAGGGCTCTTAAAGCCGGTATGGAAACCATAAACAAGGCCGGAACGATAGCGAAGTACTTGGCGACGTCGTTAGCGATAGAGAAGGTGGTTAATGTACCGCGTGTCATGAGCAACTGCTTGCCGATCTCAACAATTTCAATCAGCTTGGTAGGGTCATTATCAAGGTCGACCATGTTGCCGGCTTCATTTGCATCTTGTGTGCCGCTGTTCATAGCTAAACCTAAATATTCATGGGCCAATGCAGGAGCATCGTTTGTACCATCGCCCATCATAGCTACCAGCTTACCGCCTTGCTGCTCTTTTTTAATGTAGTTCATTTTATCTTCGGGTTTGGCCTCGGCAATAAAATCATCCACACCGGCTTTGTTGGCAATAAATTTGGCAGTTAAAGGATTGTCACCTGTTACCATAACGGTTTTTACACCCATTTTACGCAGGCGTTCAAAGCGTTCGGCAATACCGGGTTTAATAATATCCTGCAGCTCAATAACACCCAGTATCACTTCGTTTTGTGATACTACCAACGGAGTACCACCATTTGAGGAGATAATTTTTACATTTTCCTCCACATCGGCAGGAAAAGGATTCCCAGCTTTTAATGCGATGTTACGGATAGAATCAAATGCTCCTTTACGGATCCGTAAACCATTTGGGGTATCCAATCCGCTTGAGCGGGTTTCGGCAGTAAATTTGATGAATACTGAGTCAAGAGGCGCTTTAACCGATACTTTGGTTTTACCTGTTTCGGCCAGCTCAACAATTGATTTACCTTCGGGCGTTTCATCAGCCAGCGAGCTTAAAACACATGCGGTAATAAAATCAGTTTCGTTTATCCCTTTGGTTGGATAAAAGCTGGTTGCCTTCCTGTTGCCGATAGTAATGGTACCTGTTTTATCTAAAAGTAAGGTATCAAGGTCGCCGGCAGTTTCCACAGCCTTGCCCGATTTGGTAATCACGTTTGCACGTAATGCCCTGTCCATACCCGCAATACCGATGGCGGATAAAAGGCCGCCAATGGTAGTTGGGATTAAACAAACAAATAACGAGATAAAGGCTGCTATCGTAATAGGCGTATTCGCATAATCAGCGAATGGTTTTAGGGTTACACAAACAATTACAAATATCAGCGTAAAACCAGCCAGCAAAATGGTAAGCGCAATTTCGTTTGGTGTTTTCTGACGGGATGCACCTTCCACCAGTGCGATCATCTTATCCAGGAAGCTTTCTCCCGGCTGGGTGGTAACCATTACTTTTATCCTGTCGGATAATACCTTGGTGCCACCTGTAACAGATGATTTGTCACCACCCGATTCACGGATCACTGGGGCAGATTCGCCGGTAATAGCTGATTCATCAATGGTAGCAATACCTTCAATGATCTCGCCATCAGTAGGAATGTTGTCTCCGGTTTCACAGATAAATACGTCGCCTTTTTTCAAAAGTGACGACATCACCATCTTTTCTTTCCCATCAACCAACAGGCGGGCGGGTGTTTCTTCGCGGGTTTTGCGTAGGCTTTCGGCCTGCGCTTTACCGCGTGCTTCGGCAATAGCCTCGGCAAAGTTGGCAAATAATACAGTAAGCAATAATACCAGGAATACTGTAAAGTTATAGCCAAAGCTTCCCTGCCCTTTATTTGAAAAGGAGAAAATGGTTACTGCAAGCATTACTACAGTTCCAATCTCCACGGTAAACATAACCGGGTTACGAACTAATATACGGGGATCAAGTTTAATGAACGATTGCTTAAAAGCATCCTTCATTTGATCGCCCTGGAACAGTGTATTTTGATCAGATTTCATGATAATTTCTATGGTTATTTAATTGAAAAATGTTCGGCAATTGGCCCTAAGGTTAAAGCCGGGAAAAATGACAGCGCTGCAACAATAATGATCACGGCAAATATCATGATGCCAAATGTGGCTGTATCCGTTTTTAAAGTTCCTGCAGATTCGGGCACAAACTTTTTGTTGGCCAGGATCCCTGCAATAGCAACCGGTCCGATAATTGGCAGGAAACGTCCCAGGAAGATCACTAAACCGGTACTCACATTCCAGAATATATTGTTGGCTGTAAGGCCTCCGTAACCCGAACCGTTATTTGCCGAGCTGGATGTATATTGATACAGCATCTCGGAAAAACCATGAAAGCCCGGGTTGTTTAACCATGCCGATGGTTTGGTTGCCCAGCCTGCATTAGGGAAATGAACAAGCACATAAGTTGCAATAGCTGTTCCAACCAATATTAAAAAGGGATGCAGCAGAGCAATCAGCGAGGCGATTTTCATTTCGCGCGCTTCAATTTTACGTCCCATAAACTCAGGGGTACGCCCCACCATAAGGCCGGATATAAATACGGCGATGATCATAAATATGTAGAAGTTAAGATAGCCAACTCCCACGCCTCCGTAAAAGGCATTGATCATCATATCAAACATTTGTGCCATGCCCGACACCGGCATCATGCTATCATGCATAGCATTTACTGAACCATTGGATGTTACCGTAGTAGTTATCCCCCAATAGGCTGATGCTGCGGGTCCGAAACGAACTTCCTTGCCCTCCATTGAGCCGCCGGGCTGACTGATACCCAAATGCGCAATGGCTGGGTTTCCGTTAACTTCGGCGCTTACCGATGGGAATATCATAATAAGAAAACCCACCGTCATCACACCGAAAATAACCCACGCCAGTTTCTTTTTATTAAGGTAGTAACCCAATGCAAATACCAGCGAAATAGAAATAAGGATAATGCTGATATTCTCAACAATGTTGGTGAGGTAATTTGGGTTTTCAAATGGGTGCGCTGAATTTACGCCAAACCATCCGCCGCCGTTGGTGCCGGCTTGTTTTATAGCGATCATGGCAGCTGCCGGTCCGCGCGAAACATGGACGGTATCACCCTGCAGGGTGATTACAGTGTCTTTTCCCTTATAGCTGGTTGGGGTGCCATTAAAGGCTAAAATAACAGCTATTACAAAGCTTATAGGCAACAATAACCTGGTGATTGATTTTACTAAAAAATCCCAGAAGTTACCCAGCTTGTCGGTTATTTTGTCCTTCATAGCTTTAAACACCACCATCATAGCAGCTATACCTGTTGCAGCACTTACAAAATGCAGGAACATAAACACAAATAATTGTGTGTAGTAAGTTGCGCCTGATTCGCCCGAATAATCCTGCAGGTTGGTGTTGGTTACAAAACTCAATGCGGTATTAAAAGCGAGGTCAGGAGTTTGATTAGGATTATTGTCTGGGTTTAGAGGTAAATGACCTTGAAACAGCAAACAGAAGAAGGCATAGAATAACCATAACAAGTTAACGGTTAACAATGCTTTTAAATGCTGTTTCCAGTTCATTTCCCGGTTAGGGTCAATGCCGCTGAACTTAAAGATCAGCTTTTCCAGCGGGGCCATAAAGCCCAGCCAGGTTTTTTCTCCTTTAAATACCTTAGCAATGTATTTGCCCAGTGGTATTGCGAGGGCGATGGTTGCCAGGTACATAAAAACAATACCAATATATTCAGTATTCATGATTTGATTGTTTGATTGTGATTAAAATTTTTCGGGTTTGAGAAGCACATAAACCATATAAAAAAATACGGCGATTGCTACGATGAATAATGCCAGCATGATGATTAGATTTTTTCGAAGTAATTAACTGTTTTAAAAAATATCCAGAATATGACTATGAACGATAGTACATAAGCGATTGTGAGTATTACATCCATTTTTGATTTGGTTTTAGTGTTTGAACTATATAAATATTAGAGGTAAAGCATTTTGATTTTCAAATACACTATGTAAAGCATTGCGATTGCAAATAACCAGATGAACACAATGGTGATTATTTCTTTTAGTGTATATTTCAACTGATGCCTTTTCATAAACTATTAGTAAATGATTTCCAGGCCATATACCAAGCCAGTGCCACAAATAGCCTAATATTCGTAAGTGGCTTATAATTATGGTATTATGTTGGTGGTAATGAAAAATTCATCGCTTCGATTGCTAATTTCGGGCTATCATTTTGATAGGGTTTTATCAAAATGTTGTGTACTGCTCGATAGTAGTTTATTAACCTAACAGGGGGAATTTAAGGCTGAAGATGAATTTCAGCTTTTATGGGGTAGCATAAGAAATCCATGCAATAACAAAGGTTATCTGAGCCATGACGGCCTGACCAAGCGATTAAAGCTTATCCTGTCATCCTGAAATCCTATAAATGACGGTGCAAACAAAGATATTCTATGTGGCTGCTCTGTATAGCACGCAATTGCTTGGTCGTTCCTCCGCGCAATGACATGGTTGGTGAGTCTAAACAAAAATCCCCGGCCATAAGCCAGGGATCCTTAAATTTCAATATATGGGAAAGAGAATTTATTTCTGAAGTACGCCTTCTGCTAAAATAACAACTTTGTTGTGTGATGCTTCAACAACGCCGCCTTTTATAAAAAAGGTATCTTCTTTTGCTGAACCGCCGCGTACAGTTACCTTGCCATCTTCCAAAGTAGAAATGATGGGCGCGTGGTTGTTCAGTATTTCAAAAAATCCCAATGTACCCGGAAGGGTTACCGAGGTAGCCTCGCCTTCGAAAAGTGTTTTATCGGGAGTAAGAATTTCTAATGTCATTTCTTTAGTATATAGTATTCAGTATCAAGTCGTTAGTATTTAGTATCAAGTCGCTGGTATCAAGAAAAACGTCTTGCTACTTGCTACTAAATACTCAATACTAATTATTCGCTTCCGCCAATAATTTCTTGCCTTTTTCTATTGCCTCTTCAATGTTACCTACAAGGTTGAACGCAGCTTCAGGATATTCATCCACTTCACCGTCCATTATCATGTTGAAACCTTTGATGGTTTCTTTAATATCAACCAATACACCTTTTAAGCCTGTAAACTGCTCAGCAACGTGGAACGGCTGTGATAAGAAACGCTGAACACGGCGTGCGCGTGATACCACCAACTTATCTTCTTCAGATAACTCGTCCATACCAAGGATGGCGATGATATCCTGCAATTCTTTGTAGCGCTGTAATGTTTCTTTAACGCGTTGTGCAGTGTTATAATGCTCATCGCCTAAAACGGTAGGGCTCAGGATGCGCGAAGTTGAATCCAATGGATCCACCGCAGGATAAATACCAAGCTCAGCAATTTTACGTGAAAGTACGGTAGTAGCATCCAAGTGGGCAAATGTAGTTGCCGGAGCCGGGTCAGTCAAGTCATCCGCAGGCACATATACCGCCTGTACAGAGGTGATTGAACCGCGTTTGGTTGATGTGATACGTTCCTGCATGGTACCCATTTCAGTTGCCAGCGTTGGCTGGTAACCTACCGCTGAAGGCATACGGCCAAGCAACGCAGATACTTCAGAACCTGCTTGTGTAAAGCGGAAAATGTTATCGATAAAGAAAAGTATATCGCGGCCTTTACCTTCGGCGTCACCATCACGGAAATATTCAGCAATAGTTAAACCGGAAAGCGCCACACGTGCACGGGCACCGGGAGGCTCGTTCATTTGTCCAAAAACGAATGTAGCTTTTGATTCTTTCAATGCTTCAGGATCAACTTTGGATAAATCCCAGCCGCCTTCTTCCATCGAATGCATAAATGCATCACCATATTTTATAATGCCTGATTCAAGCATTTCACGCAACAGGTCATTACCTTCACGTGTACGTTCACCTACACCTGCAAACACGGATAAACCTGAGTATGCTTTCGCGATATTGTTGATTAACTCCTGGATCAATACGGTTTTACCAACACCGGCACCACCAAACAAACCAATCTTACCACCCTTGGCATAAGGCTCTAATAAGTCGATAACTTTGATCCCGGTGAAAAGAACTTCGGTTTCAGTAGAAAGGTCTTCAAACCTTGGAGGAACATTGTGTATTGGGCGACCGCCGGATTTATCTAAATTGGCAATACCATCAATCGCGTCGCCAACCACGTTAAATACACGGCCTTTAATATCATCACCAACCGGCATTTTAATAGCTGATTCCAAATCGACAACGTTCATTCCGCGCAATAATCCGTCGGTTGAATCCATCGCGATGGCACGAACACGATCTTCCCCTAAATGCTGTTGAACTTCTAAAATAACCTTCTGGCCATTTTCTTTAGTGATCTCTAATGCATCATAAATTTTAGGAAGGTGGGCATTATCTGAGAAACTTACGTCAACTACCGGACCGATGATCCGTGAAATTTTTCCAATGTTTGGCATATATAACCTGGTAATATTTAAGTATTTACTATGAAACAGGCCCGGCTAAATAAGCCTGTGCCATTTCAGAGGCGCAAAGTTAAGATTTATAAGCAAATATTAAAATCGGAGTTTAAGAAATTTGCATTCGCTTTTTAGTCCATGGTCGATGGTCGATAGACCATGGTTAAACTGGGTGCAATTATTATTTTATTTCAATAGACCTATGGACTATCGACCATGGGCTATGGACAAAACTCCTACTCAAAACTCAACACAATCTTCCCGATATGCTCACTGCTTTCCATTAACCGATGTGCTGCTGAAGCTTCGCTGGCCGGGAAAACCTTGTTTATTATTGGCTTAATTTGTCCGGATGCCAACAGCGGCCAAATATTTTTTTCAAGCTTTTGGGCGATAGCCGCTTTAAAAGTGGTATCTCTTGAACGGAGTGTTGAGCCGGTTATGATTAATCTTTTCATCATCACTAAAGAAAGATCAACGTGCACATCCTTTCCCATCATCATGTTAATCAAAACCAGACGACCATCGTAAGCTAATGATTTTATATTGTTGGAGGTATAATCTCCGCCTATCATATCTAAAATTACATCTACGCCTTTTCCGGCGGTAATTTGTTTTATAACTTCTGCGAAGTTTTCTGTTTTATAGTTGATGGCTTTTGCCACGCCTAAACTTTCGCAAAACCGGCATTTTTCTTCTGTGCCCGCTGTTACGTATACTATACAGCCTAAAGCTTTTGCCATTTGAATTGCGGCAACACCAATCCCACTCGATCCACCATGAACCAGCAGGCTTTCGCCCCTTTTTAAAGCGCCGCGATCAAACACATTGCTCCAAACGGTAAAAAACGTCTCGGGCAAAGAAGCGGCTTCAATGAATGTAAGACTGCCCGGTATGGGCAGGCATTGTCCTTCGGGAACGTTGCAATATTCGGCATAGCCACCCCCTGTTACCAGGGCGCAGATTTTGTCGCCTATTTTCCAGCGGGTAACATCGACTCCGACTTCAATTACAGTTCCGGCAATTTCAAGTCCGGGAATATCCGGCGATGCTCCTGGCGGCGGCGGGTAGTGGCCCTTGCGCTGGGATACATCCGGCCGGTTAATACCTGCGGCAGCAACTTTTACCAGTACTTCATTTGCTGAATATTCCGGGATTGGCCTTTCAACCATTTGTAAAACTTCCGGGCCTCCGGGGTGGGTTATTACTATCGCTTTCATTGGGCTAATATATCAGCATTAACATAAAATTGACTTTATAATTATAGAGTTAACCATTAACAATGGATTAAATGTTTTTTATTTGTTAAAAACAAATTCATGTCATTACAACCAGGCTCGCCTGCACCACAATTTACATTAGTATCAACAGCACGAAAAGAAGTTTCTTTATCTGATTTTAAAGGTAAAAAAGTAATTCTCCATTTTTTCCCGATGGCATTTACCAGCATATGTACAACTCAATTATGTACCATGCGCGATAATTTTGGCTATTATGACGGATTAAATGCTGTGATATTAGGTATATCAGTTGATTCACCCTTTACACTTGCAAAGTTTAAAGAAGAGAACAATTACCAGTTTGAGTTGCTTTCGGATTTTAACAAGGAAGTTTCAAAAGTCTATGGGTGTTTTTATGAGGAATTTGTTTTGGGGCTGAAAGGCGTTTCAAAGCGTGCTGCTTTCGTTATAGATGAAAATCAAAACATTATATATGCTGAGGTGCTTGAAGTAGCGACTGATCTGCCCAATTTTAATGCGATAGCCGCAGCGGTAAAGTAAATTTAAATTTGTACTATAAAAAAGAAATCCTATTTTTGCAATCCGTTTTAAAAAGCACTTGTAGCTCAATTGGATAGAGCACCTGACTACGGATCAGGAGGTTAGGGGTTCGACTCCCTTCAAGTGCACTTGTGTTAGTCATTGGTCATTTAGTCATTTTTTGACTTTACGAGTTTAGATTCAGGACCAAAGTTAGCATTTGTGGAACAACACAAAAAAGCAAGCCTTTCTGTATAGTACTGAAAGGCTTTTAATTTGATAATATAGATGCTGAACCTGGTATTGTTTGGTCCTCCCGGAGCCGGGAAAGGAACCCAGTCACAAAAACTTATAGAGAAATACGGTTTGATCCATTTATCAACCGGCGACTTGCTGCGAAGTGAAATTACACAAGGCACTGAACTTGGCTTGGAAGCAAAGAAGCTGATGGATCATGGCATACTAGTTCCTGATGAGGTAGTTATTGGCATGATTAGCCATAAGCTGGATGCAAATAGAGATGCAAAAGGTTTTATTTTTGATGGTTTCCCGCGTACAGTAGCACAGGCAGAAGCTTTGGATAAATTGCTTGAAAGTAAAAATGCACCTATATCAGTCATGATAGCGCTTGAGGTTAATGATGACGAACTGGAAAAAAGGCTTTTATTAAGAGGCAAAGACTCAGGGCGTCCGGATGATGCAAACCCCGAGGTTATCCGCAAGCGCATCAAAGAATATAATGATAAAACAGCTCCCGTTGCCGGATTTTATAAAAATCAAAATAAATTTAAAAGCATTAACGGTATCGGATCGGTTGGCGAAATATTTGATGGTATCAGTAATGTCATAGGCTCTTATTAGAATTTCAGATTTCGGATGTTCGATTTCGAATTTGTAAGGATTTGGACATCCGAAATAAAATAAATCCGAAATTGAAATTTCGAAATCCGAAATAAAAATGTCTCAAGGTTCAAATTTTGTTGATTATGTGAAGATATGTTGCCGCTCTGGTCACGGAGGTGCTGGCTCTTCCCACTTACATAGGGATAAGTTTACTGCTAAGGGTGGTCCTGATGGTGGGGATGGCGGTCGCGGAGGGCATGTTATAGTAAAAGGGAATGCTCAGTTATGGACCTTGTTACACCTTAAATTTCGTAAGCATGTAATAGCCGGAGATGGTGAATCAGGAGGAAGTTCGCTTAAATCGGGAAAAACAGGCCGGGATGAAATTTTAGAAGTGCCCTTAGGTACTATCGCTAAAAATGCGGAGACTGGTGAGACCTTATTTGAGATAACTGCCGATGGAGAAACGAAAATACTTACTGATGGCGGAAGAGGAGGATTAGGGAACTGGCATTTTAAAACACCCACGCTTCAAACTCCACGCTTTTCTCAGCCTGGCGAAGATGGTAAAGAAGAATGGAACGTGTTGGAATTAAAAATACTAGCCGACGTTGGACTGGTAGGTTTCCCAAATGCAGGAAAATCCACCTTGCTATCTGTAGTATCAGCAGCCAAGCCGGAGATTGCTGACTATGCCTTTACTACCATAGTTCCTAATTTGGGGATAGTAGCATACCGGGGTTCAAAATCTTTCGTAATGGCTGATATACCCGGAATTATTGAGGGTGCATCACAAGGAAAAGGTTTAGGATTTAGGTTCCTGCGCCATATTGAACGCAACTCCGTACTGTTATTTATGGTACCTGCCGATACCACCCGCACTATAAAAGAAGAATACCAGATACTACTCCATGAATTAAAAGAGTATAATCCCGAATTAATACATAAGCCAAGAGTGCTGGCCATAACCAAATCTGACTTGTTGGATAATGAGCTGCAAGCTGAAATGAAAAAGGAACTTCCGGCGGACGTCCCTTCAATTTTCATCTCATCTGTTGCTCAAAAAAATATTGATGAGCTAAAAGATATGCTGTGGAAAGCTATCAATAAACCAGTTGAATAGTGAGTAGTTGATTATGTTGAAGCGTAATAAATTAAACATATTTAAAGTTAATCAACTAAATTGTTCGTCAGTCTTTCATTTTGCCGAATAGAGCGCGTATTTATCGCTAAGTAACGTTAGGGTAAATCCTTTATATCCGGGAAACGAGTTCATTATCATTCTCTCTTTGGGTCCGGCATAATTTGCAGGCAATACGATATATAGCGGCCCAGCATGTCCCTCGTACCCGTAATCATCTGTATCGATTTTAAGATCTTCACCAATTGGTTGTAGCGTGATAATTCTGTTATTGGCAATTTCCAGTCCTATATCATCGCCTATAAAAGCAAAAACGGCATTTCTGTTTTCCTTGTCGAGCTTCATGATATAATTTAAGGACGGCTGATCAATATTCGGTTGAGTTATGCCTGTAATTCCTCTTGCATTCCGGCTGTTTATTTGATATCCTTTTACCACGTAGAGTATACTCGTTACTGCTATTCCTGTAAATAAAAGGGCGAAAATAAATTTATACGCCTGTTTAAACGTGCTAACTAAATAAATAACCCCAGGTGTAATTAAAAGGCCAATTATTCGAAAGTGCCTTGCCTCGTACGAAATGTTAAGCTGCCTTAAATAAGCAACCCCAAAAAACAACAAGGCAACGCAATAAAAAACAAGCAAAACTATCCTATAATTTTTATTTGGCACAAACCTCATTAAGCTGATAATTAAGAGTAAGCTTAAAAAGGCAAGCAATATCAAAACAATTATGCTCCATTCCGGATTGAACATTGGTTTCCCGGTATGATAGATTAAGCCATGAACCAGGTCATCAACAGAAAAGCCTGAAAGTATGGGTGAAGCCAGAGGGAAGCCAAATGTTTTAAATGTTAATTTTAAGTCGTTTGAGGCGGAAGCAGGGTTTTGTCCCTTTGACAGGAAAAATACATAAATGCATACCAGTGATACTATTGCTGGTATCGCAATCCATACTCCTTTTTTTATCCATTCCCAAACTCCCTGATGATCTAATGATAACCTGATCCATAAACAGCATATCCCGGCAACGTATATCCATATAAAGGAGGATTTTAAAAAGAAGCCGATCCAACCGCAAAGCAGTACAAATAATGCCAGTTTAACCCCTGGTTTTTGAAGGACAATACAACCGTATAAAAACCAGCCTTCAAATGCAAAAAGCAATACTTCGCCGCCATTATAAAAAACATATGGAACAACAAATGCCTGCTGGCAAGCAATAAATACTACACTAACAGCTGATATAAATGGTGTAAAACCAATTTTTTTGAAAAAGAAATAAAAACCTGCCAAGCCAAATAATTGAGCGATAGTGACAGTTATAGCTATCGCCCTACCCAGGTTCACATTAGCTATTAATTTAAAGAAACCTGGTATAAGGTATTGTCCTGGCGACCACCAGGTTAAAAATTCATTATAGTTCTGTGAAATATCGCTTTGGTCAGGACTTGTAAAAACATTAAAGCCGCCTCCCAAACTCATATGTCTTAACACCTGGAAACCCATACTTGGATCGGGAAAAAGTGCAGGGGGAATAAAAAACAGTGCTATGCCCATTATTAACACCACTACCCCTACAACCCAAAGAATAATTTTATAAAAGTTCTTTTTCTTCAAATACATTCAAAATAGTTTAATCAATAATTCTGGATCGAATTTTCACTGCAGGATTTCCCTGGTAGATAGAATACGCTTCCAAATTTTTTGTTGCAACTGACCCGCTGGTTAATACCGCATGAGAAGCGGCCATTACACCTGCATTTATTATAGCAAAAGCGCCAATCCATACGCCATCTTCCAATATTACTTCTTTTGTTATCAGGTCAAAAGAGGGTTTTTTATAGTTGTGACTTCCGGTAAGTAAAACGGCTCCCTGCGAAATACATACGTTATTGCCAATAGTAATTGGTACCAGGCAATCTATCCAGACATTTTCACCAATCCATACTTCGTTTCCAATGGTAAGCCACCAGGGATATTTAATATTTACGCAAGGTTTAATTTCTACTTCTCTACCAATTTTAGCTCCGAATAATCTTAGCAAAAAAATTTTAAAGGCATAAAAAGGAAACAAGCTTGATTTGAAAACCAAGGCATTTACATAATACCATAAAAATCTTTTAACAGGGTTTCCGCCTGAATTATACGGGTAATTATTGTAAGAGAACAGATCAGTTTGCTTCATTGGTAGTTTTTAATATCCTCCTGCTTTACCCAAAAATATAACGAGACAGCAATAATAAAGTAAATAGAAATGTTAAAAACAGTGTGATGATCGAATATCTGGGAAGCGTGCTTATTCCAAAATAAAGCGAGCAATATAAATCGAAGAATATTTAGAATTTGTATACCTAAAATCCCTGCTATTAAAAAAATAATTTTTGACTTTACTTTTTGGGGGTATGATAAAACAAATGCTGAAAAAAAACTCATAACACCCAGCCCCAGGCATGAATAAACCAACTTGATAATACCGTGTCCTGCCAATAGCAAATCATATTCATTTGTAATTGCTGTAAAACCAAGAAAATTGAGTATTTGTGCGCTACTGTTCAATAATAATTCGCGTAACCAGCTGATATAATTAAAATGATTTGCCAAGAATGAATTATAATAATGACTGCCGGGGGTAGTAATTGCAAAAAAGAATATATTAAAGTAATAAAAAAGCGGGAAGAGAATTATAAAAGAAAATATAAACTTCAAGGACTCATTGTTACTGACGTAATTTGTTTTTGTATAGCCTTTTTGCTGTTGAATAATTTCATCAATTTTTATATCTACAATCAGCCTAAACCAAAATCCCTGTAAAAAATGGAATATTATCCCGGTGCGGCCATCCAAAATCCCCAACTGAAAGAAAATACGATAAAAAAAATAAATCATTGGTCTTACATACCTCGGCAATTGCCACCATAATTGTTTTAGCCATGCGGTACGTTCATCTGGTGAGCCCCAAAAATGAGGTTTAATGGTTTGTGATCTTATTTGCTGAATACGTTCAACTTCCTCATGTGCAAGCAGATCGCTATACCGGTTATGCTTATTAATCCAGAAAGAGATATTATTTTCCTTTAAGTTTTCTTCTAAAATATGTCCATCTTTCCATATTGTAGTTTCGCCAGGTACAATAAAGCGGTGATCCATGTTTTCATTGAGATCTGAATAACCTACTCCATACCGTATCATTTTAAGCAGGTAAAAAGGATAATACCCGCCATGTCGTAGCCATTTGCCCTTAAAAAAATTCTTGCGATTAAAATATATTCCGTTTACATACTTATAGTCTTCATCACGAAAGTTTACAAGATGTTTCAGTAATTCGGAAGTAACAATGTGATCTGCATCTAAACAGATTATCCAGGGTGTTTGTATATCGAAATTTTTAAGAGCGTAATCCCATTGGCGCGGATGATTTTCAAACGGATGCTGTAAAATAATTGCGCCAAATTTTTCACCTATCATCAAAGTACTATCTGTGCTGCCCGAGTCCAATATGAAAACTGGTGCATTGAGTTCACTAATAGATTCAAGCAACCTAGGCAGGTGCATTTCTTCATTATAGGTAAGTATAATAAATGAAAATTGCCTGTTCAAGATATTTTAGCTTTAATAATCATTGATTTCCAAAAATACGGAAACCTGCCGCAACCTTTAAAAGCAATAACAGTAAAACCTGCATTGGTTAATATGCGGCTTAGTGTTGCCTTTGACCAAAATTTTATGTGCCCCCCATGCCACATAGGGCTAAAATGGCCATCCCATTTATTTAAAATGCTTAAGCTAAGGTTTTTTAAATAACCATGATAAGGCGTCGATATTATAATTTCCCCATTTCCGTTCAATGCTTGTTTACAAAAATTTATAAAACCTTCGGGGTCATATAAATGCTCGATCACTTCTGTAGAAATAATTGTATCAAATGTTTGTTTTTGCAATTCTTGAGGCAATTTACCTGTTGACAGATCCTGAATGAAAAATCTATCAACGTTAAGATCACGGGCAATTGTAATTCCATCTTCAGAGGCATCTGTTCCATATGCGTTATATTCTTGTGATAGCAGGTAATTAACTAAATGGCCATTACCGCAACCCAAATCTAATATACAACGGTTTTTATTTTTATCCAGCAGAGAAAGCAGTCCCATCTGTAAATAATCAAAAGTATGGCTAGGCGCATCATTGGGAAATCCATAGTCTTTGTATGCTGTCATCGTTTAATCAAGTAAGTATATATACCGGGCAATTTCTATCGTTTAATCTGTCTTTTCTTTCAAAATAAGCGTGGCCACTAATATTTTTTGTATGATTAACATACTTACATAGCTCCAAAAAACAGAGTTTATAAGGAACTCAAAACTAAGGCCGCGCCAAAATATTTGAAATAAGCCGCTAAAAATAAGCGCAGTGCCTAAAGTGTATCCGCCAAACAATTTTTCAGCTTTAAGGGAAATGAGCTGAGCAATTGCACCATACAAAAATAATGAAATAAAAACACCTATAGTTCCTCCGGAAAGATAAGCATCCACAACAAATGCCGGTTTGGCTGAAACACTTGAGCCTCTTCTTATTACACCGGCATCATAAACACGTTCCATAATCAAATCTTCTGTGACTGGCTTGGATGGCCAGAATATCCTTGGAATAATAGCAATTGCAGATTGTTTTAGTAATTGAAATCCATAAAAATCGACGTATTCAGGAGTTGATTGTACGTAAACTGTAAACATATCAATTTCACTTAACCTATAAACCAAAAAAACCCAATTGCTATTCTCTCCAGCCTGTTCACTTTCGATTGTTGCGTCTAGGGCAGACCGATAAGCATCATCACCGGTGTCACCAGCCCGGGCGTTTGCACGAAATGCCTGGTTATAAGCAGGGAGAAATATAAAAAGTAATAATAACGCCGGAATGAAAATTACAAATACAAGCTTTTTATAACTGGGGAATAAAAATATTCCTAATACTAAAACACTGATAATTATAGGTTCCTTAAAACCTGAAATAACCGCCTGGTAAAAGTTTGATAGATAAAGAAAAACACAAAAAACAGTATTCCATATTTTCCTTAATGGTATAGCAAAAGCAAGAGCAAGTGTGCCCGCAATGAAGCTTAATGAGCTAAATTGATTGGAAAATTGAGATAAGCCGGGAACACTCAAAAAAATAACAGATATTGGTAAAGCTAAAAAAGCAACTACTAATAATAAGTTTGCTATCTTTTCCTTTTCAATAATATACTTATGTTTTACAGGATATTTCATAAACACAGAAATCCCGGTTACCAATGCCGCGTGGCCTAAAACATAATAGCGCTGACATGTTGCTGTTAAAGCAAGTCTGTCCCGATCAAGTGTAAAATAAGAACTGTTGATTTTATTAAAATTATCGTATCCTAAAAGATTTAAAAAATAAAAAATCGAACTAACTGCCATGTAACCTGCGAATATTATCTGTACCAGAAAAATGGGACGCATTAACTGTCCTGCTATCGTATGGTCTTTAGGCAATGGTTTCAGCCAGCCGCTTAAAGTTAGGTAAAAAATTAAGGGTGAGCCGAGCCATGCAATCCAATAGGATAAAACGGAGTCTGAATGGAATAACAGTGATAATCCCCATGGTAAATAAAGTGTTAAATATCTTTCAACAGCGCTGCCTTTACCCATTTTTTATAATTGACTCAATAACTTGTGCCTGTATTTCAAAGTTCCAATTTTTTATTAATTCTTTTGAATGCTGACCCATTTTTACTAATCCATTTTTACCATTTTGTATAAGCAAGTTTAAATGATAAGTTAAGTCTGCTAAGTCGCCCGACTTAAATATTGACCCATTTTTGCCGGGTTTAACCAAATCGGCAGCTGCCCCTACCTTATCTGATGCCAAAATTGCTTTGCCACATGCCATAGCTTCATTAATGGCTAGCCCCCAGGTTTCATTAGGCCCTTTAGATGGAAGACAGAAAATATCACAAGCCTGGTAGACAATTGGCATTCGTGATTGATTTTGAAAATGCAAAAAATGTATATTGGAGCTACCCTGGGCTTTAATCTTTAATTGCATTTCCAACGAACCATTGCCGACAAAAAGCAAATGGGTGTTAGGCTCCTTTAAGGTAAGAAATGCATCAAGTAACAGCATGGGGGCTTTTTTTTCTTCAAATTTACCGGCAAACATCAAGATCAGTGCATCACTATTAATTCCTAATTCTTTCTTTAATAAAATTGTATCATGTCTCTTATCCAGGCCAAAGCGTTCATTATCGATTGCGTGTGGTGCAAAATATAACTGGGAGTCTTTTAATCCATATTTTTTAAAATATGCCTTACTTTTAGTACCTACATATAACGCATAATCAACATGCTTATAAACCCATTTTAAAAAGGCGTATTTTACCAAAGCTTTAGCACCTTTTCTTTCATCCAGCAAAGTGGAGTCGCCTCTAAACAAAACAGGTATTTTGTTTTTAAAATGACGTAATGTTTTTAAATGACTTCGGAAGCCCCATCCATAAACCAATATTGCATCAGGTTGCCATTTATTAATGTCATTTATAATTTCACGATTACTAATTCCTTTAAAATGATGAGTACCAGGGTATTCAGCAGTATTTTTCAGCCACTCAAAAGGATATCCATCCAATAAGGGAATATCCCACTCAATTTTTTTATTAAAGCCTGGATCAAATTTATTTGCAGCGTTCTCTCCCCAGGTATAAAATACTTTAATGTTTACTTTACCTCTTTTTTTCAATAGTTTAAAGACGGGAGCATAATATTGTATAGGATGCGTAGTAACTATTGCGAGTTTCTTCATTTAGTTGTTAAGTTACCAATTGATAAAAACGGTTTTTCTAACAAATTATAACTTACCTGAGATATTGGGTATAAAATTATTGCACTAATGCAAGTTGTTACTAAGGGAGCTGATATTCCTTTTAAAAATGGCAAATAGCTAATTGTAAAAGTAACAATAAACGGATATACCAAAACATGCCATAAATAAAAGCTATATGATACCCTACCCATCCTTATAAATAATTTATTACCTAAAACGTAATTAAGCCATTTAACCGAAGTTACAGATAAATACAAAATACCGGCAAAGCCAACACCCATTAAGGTAAAGCCAAGCAACTTAAATAAATTATAGTAGTGGTATGATAGTGTTAGCACTGGTTTAGATATTAAAACTCTACCCGTGTAAGTTATCACTATAAAGGATAATAACCATAATGGCCTGTACTTAAAAAAAATATTATCTTTTATTAGCAACCTGGCAGCAATTACACCACACCCAAATTCAGTAGCCCGGAAAACAAGCGTACCGGTTAAAAAATCAGATTGCTCTTTAATAGCAAAAACCGAGACAACTCCTGCAAAAAAAATAACTCCAAAAATGATTAGAAAAGTTCTCTTAAACCCAATTTTATTTTGATAAATAAGCAAGAAAGGAATAGTAAAATAAAATTGCCACTCAACTGCCAAAGTCCAGAAATGCGATGCTGTGGTATATTGCCCAAAAAGATAATTTAAATAAAAAGCGCTATGAAGAAAATTTAATAATCCATTAATTTCATAGTGATAAAAATACTTGCCAACGAGTATATAAATAATAGTCGCAAAATAAAATGCAGGCGACAATCTTACCCATCTTTTTATAATAAACCTGTAAAAATCGTGATAATAAAATCCGCTTTTTGAAGCATAAAAATAATACATACAAAAACCGCTGATTACAAAAAAAAGATCGACACCATTTACACCTAATGCCAAAAAATCAGCAATATCAATTTTTCCTATATAGCACCTAGGATTGCCATGTTTTGTCCATGTATGTATCCATAAAACGCCCATGGCAGCCAAGAACCTTAATCCGTCAAGAGTTTTTATTCTTTGTTTCAAAATATTTTATAGCTCTGTTAAATAATTGAGTTTGGTCAAGTGTAAGGGTCTTTGCACTATATTTCTTAAATTTTTCTGAAAGATTGACTGGTTTGAATAAGTCATTCCCCCAATCTACAAACAATCGATATAAGCTATCTGTTATCTCACCGCTACCCTCATCAAAAGTTAAAACCATGGCGCCGTCTGCACACTCATTTAAAGCTTTTACGGCGTTACTTTTTTTGTTAAAAATCGCCAATAAAGGTTTTCGTGTTAGCAGGTAGGGGTAGATTTTTGAAGCCGTATATTTTGGATCTTCTGACCCCGGAATAAACAAGGCTTCAGCCTGTAGTAATGTCGATAGGGCATGATAATAACTAACGCGGTCAGTAATTTCAATTACCATGCTGTTAACGTTGTATAGCGTAGCTATAGGCAATATTGTAGGTATCCCCTTGCCTGCAGGGGCATAGCTGGTACCAATAAAATAGAATTTTAATTTGCTAAACAATTCAGGCCGGGCAATTAGTCCTTTTTTCAACGTTTCAAAAACAGGGATAATTGCTTTGCACATATCCATCCCTCCCCTGCCCACATAAACTATATTTTTAAATCCGGCTTGAAGCAAGGGCTTAAATTTGCTTTGGTTTTCAAAGGCTATATTAATATCTGATTCAAAAGCGCCAAATGTAATGGTACTTGAAGGGACATGAATTAATTCAGGATAATTAGTTTTTAAATCGTTGATATAGGCATCAGATACGCTGATCAAGCCGTCCACCTGCCTCATTGCTAAGGGTTCTAAATATTTATTTAGGTGGTATGAAAACCAATATTTTGAAGGTTGTTGTTCTTTAGGTTTATCTTTATAAAATTCTGAATGCCAAGGATCTTGCATGTCTATTACATAAGGTATTTTGAACCTTTTTTTCCAGTAAGGCCCTAAAATACAAACTGGAAATTGAGTGGTTGAAAAGTATATTAAGTCGTATTTGTTGTTTTTTAGTAAATTATTTACAGTTGTTCGATAGTAAGGCAATGAGCGTAGTGCAATGCTGCCCAAGCCAAATTTTGAAGTGATTTTTTTGCTTAACGCCTTTACCAGATGGACTTTTATACCTGTTGGAATGCTTTGCACTAACAAATCATCTTTTACCACATCGGCATATTGCTCGTCTACTGTTACTACCTCTGCTTCCCATCCAAAATCCTTAAAATAAGGCAAGCTCATTCTAACCCGTTGCATATCAGCAGCGTTTACCGGAGGAAAATAAGGTGAAATAATTAAAACTTTAAATTTCACCTTATTTAATGATTTCCTTAATAACCATTAAAAATTTCTTACTTTCATTTTCCCAATTTAATTGGTTTTGTCCAATTTCAAAAGATTCTTTTTGGGTTTGATACAAGAGTTCCCTGTTTTCAGTGTATTCATTTAAAATAGCAGATAATTCTATTGCATTGTTATATACTTTTCCCGTTTTGGAGTATTGATGCATTAATGAGCTTTGTGCAGGTGTATTATTTGCAACTACAGCCAGGCCACTTTGAATATATGTAAAAATCTTATTTGTTAATGCAATATTTCTATTCAGGCAAAAATTGACATCAGATGCTAATCCTATATCAAATTGTGCTGCTAAATGAAATATTTCATCAGCTTTTATTGGTTCATAAAAAAAGAAATCTGAATTATTTAGACCTTCATCATTTGCCATTTGCAAAAGATGCTGTTTAAAACCATTTACAGGCTGGCCGAGCAAATGCAATTCAATATCTTTTTTAGCTAAACCCATGGCTTCTATTACCATTTCCAGTCCGCGATTTGGGCCGATGGTTTGAGAAAACCAAAAAAGCTTTAATGGTTTATTAATGTTTTTATTTCCCAAAACAGATAAATCTGTTTTGGGAAACACATTTAATATAGTAGTTACTTTTTTATTATACAATGATGCATACCGTTCCGAAATAAACGGACTTGAAGCAGTAAGATATTGTATAGAAGGCAGGCATTTATCTTCAATGTATTTTGCTATTTTAAAATTGAAAGAATTAACATCATCCGTACTTTCTTGACGGTGAAAGTCTTCTGCATCAAAGCCACATGGCTTTTTGTACTTTAACGAAGTTTTAAATGCAGCAGGCAATGCACCAAGATTATGCGCTATATATAGATCGGCTTTATATTTTCTAGCTCCCCTCATTAAAAAATAACTACTACGTGCTATGGCTAAATCTGCGAAATATTTATAGTTTCCAGTTTTTTGTAAAACTATATAGCTGATTTTGTGAATTAAGCGGCTTAAAAAATAAGTGACAGGTTTTTGCTGTGGATCGCCACCTAAGCGAGTTGCTTTCCATTTTTTTCCGGATAATAATTGTTTATCAAGTTGGGTTCCCCAATCGTTCCAGTAGGCATATAATACAGTTACTTTATAACCGTCATCTGTTAAAGCATCAGCCTCTTTTACCAACCGGGGATTCAATGCTGGCTGACCAGAAGTAATTAGAACTACTGTTTTTTTAATAAGCTATATTATTTACTATTGATATACGTAGGGATTATTTTATAAACAAAGTCTTTGTGAAAATCATATGCGGTTCCCTGTACATAATGTTCACTTATTACTGCATTCCCTGCTTTTTTGTATTTTTGCCCCAAGTCATAATTCTTTGGCAATCCTAAAAAGTTACCTTTATAACTTGCGTACATTGCAAATAGAGTTTGTTCTAAATGCCAGGATGTTGCTGCCTGCGGCTCTTTTGCCATTACAGAGTCAACAAAGTCAAAAAAAGTTTCATCAAAATCGTGCAAAAATAAACCCGCGTTAAAATTGCTAACCATAGGCAAAGGAACATATTTACAAATAGTAGCCTCATCAAAAGTATACGCGTTTACTATATCCTTGTTAAAACAACCGCTTAAATTCTTTTCCTTTATAATATCCAAGATTTCATTTGGCTTTGAATAGAAAAGCACATCAGAGTCTATTTGCAACAAGTATGGTGTTTTCTTTTCAATGAGCATATCAAAAGACCGGATTGAGAAAAGAAAATGATCACGTAATTTTACACAGTGATCTAATCCTTTTGATAATAAGATATTTTTAACTTTTAAATTTTGTTCAGCCCGTCTGAAAATTGTTATCCCTGGAAATATTTTTTCCAGGTAATTAATCTCATTTTCAGTAAGTGTTCCGTCTTCATGATAGTGAACATAAATATTGCTTTCCCAAAAACAAAAACTATAAAGCGTTGCAACAGATTCATAAAAACGCTTTTTATTGGCTAAGATAGCAAGCGTAAGTTTGGCATTTTCTTTTTGCAGTGTAATGGGTGTAAGCAAATTGAGTTTATTGTGAATTATATGCTGATAAATTGTTTTAAATAATTTATGCGATATCCTTTCATAATAATTACTATTCTTAAGCTGAAGTTCAAACTTTATTTTTTTTATTATTTTATTAATCATTATTAGTTAAACAAGGAAAGGTATTGATTCGCAATTTTATATATATGAAACTTTTCCCTGCTTATCTGTCTGCACGTATTTCTATCTACACTGTCTAACAAAGCTATTTTATCTATCATTTCAGTAGCATTGCTAACAATGAAACCGGTTCCATTTTCAACTACTTCGGGAACAGATCCTTTTTTAAATGCAATTACTGGCGTACCGCATGCCATAGCTTCAACCATTACCATACCGAAAGGCTCATCCCACTCAATGGGAAATAACAAGGCTTTAGCCTGCCTTAAATAGTTGTTTTTTTCAATGTCGTTTAAAGGGCCAACATATTTTATCTGTTCATTATCAATTTGTGGCTCAATTTCAGCTTTGAAATAAGCGTAATTATCGGGTGTATGAGAAATGTTTCCAGCAATTATCAGGTTATTATTGGTTGCCTTTGCAATCTTTATAGCGGTGTGCGCGCCTTTTACCTTATCCAGTCTGCCTAAAAACATTAAGGGTGCATTTTCATTTACGTTCTCATTTAACTCATATTGAGAAAAGTCAATAGCATTATAAACGGTTTTCCATTTACCTGCTACATTACCGGTTGATACACAATAATTGCTACATGCCGTAAAAATTAAATTACGGTTCGGCATGGCATTTATTATTTTTATCCCATTTGCTGAAACTGGCCTTCCATAGGTCATAATTTTCTTTGCACTGCAATTTAAAACCGGCATCAAATAAATTAACCTGCCAAAATTGTGTATAAGATCGAAGTTGTTCCGGTTCTGCCACAAATATTTCCAAACAAAGCCGGCTTCTTTAAATCTTGTCCATTTAGAGCGGTTTAAATCATTTATACCAAATGTAACAGTGGAACCACTGCACTTGGATCCCGGTCCTGCAAGTAAAGTTACGGTGTGCCCCAGCTTTTGATATTCTTCCGCAAATAAATATACCAGCCTTTCATGTCCTCCGTATAACGTTGGCGGAACGGGTATTCCCGGATCCATTATTAACAGTATCCTCATTTATAAACGCTATTGATTATTTCAATCATTCGTTCCGCGCTCTTTTTCAATGTCAGGTTTTCCATTATATATTCCCTTGGCATATAGGATTTATTCATTACATTTTGCCAAAATACATTAATACTGCTCTCAAATTCTTCCTTATTTTTAAAAGACATACCGCATCGTTGATCAAAAAACGGGATTGAAGTTGCAGGAATAACAGGTTCATTCCAATTAAATCGATTAGGATCCAGGCAAAAGCCCTGATCCCAGGCAAGTACCGGTATATTCATAGACAAAGCCTCACAGCAGGCTAAACCCTGGCTTTCATGTTCACAAAGAAATATCATTGCCTTGCATTGATTTAATAAATTAAAATATTCACTCTCATCATATTGCCCATAAGTAATTTCTTTATATGATAAGCCCGACTGCTCTAATTTTCTAATTATAGGCAATCTTAATTCATACTCTAATTGTTCATTATTCCATCTGATTTTATTGTAAATAAGAAAATCGTAATTCTTTTGGAATTTATTGGCTGGCCACCATTTTTTTGTGTCAATTCCTGAAGGCCATATATCGCATCTTTCAATTCCATAATAAGGGATGTAAATATTGTTTGCCCAATTTGAATGCTGCAGATATTTTGCTACAGGATACTCATCACACAATTCCGGCCATTCACTTGGATGTGTCATTAAAGCTATGCCGGCAATTACCAGGTTAAGCCGTTGGTAACCATTCAAAGCATATTTACCACTCCCTAAAATGACAACAGGCTCATTAGGTTTAATTTTTTTGAAAGGCAAATTGATGTCATAGTCAATATTAAGCTCATCAAAGCCTTTACATAAATTATCAAAAACTTTTTTGATCCCGCTTGTTTTTTTCTTTCTAAAAAGTTTTTTCGCAATTGCAATGAGATACCTGTCACCAGGCAAAAAGCGGTCGCTTTGCTGGGGAACTTTAAAATAAAGATGTATTCTGTTCAACTCGTTGTAAAATATTTTTTAATTGCAGGTTGAAAATAGAGTTCCAATAAAATAGACAGGCTAAATGTTAAAATAAGCCATAAAAGGTATTTTACAGCAACTTCCATAGGTTGATAATTAATAAATATTGTTTTTTTAATTAGCAAAGCAATAGGGACATGAAGCAAGTAAAGGGCATAAGATATTTTTCCAATGCCTGTAAGTTTTTCCAGAACAAAAGCCGATATCCTTTTTTCATTATAAAAAATGAGGGACAACAGCCAAAAAATGAGGCACATAATCCAACGTAAATCTTCAAATATCCTATGGTTTAAAATAAGGTATAAAAATACAATTGCCGGAAGAATGTAGCACAATAACTTATTGTATTTAAAAAACAAATTTTCTTTTTGTGTTAATATGCTCATGATCATTAAACTGAACGGAATATCGAAAAGCCAATCAAAATTAGTTTCGGTATGTAGCTCTAAAATTTTAAGTATCATCAAGCCCAGGCCTAAATGGTGCAGGCATAAATGGAGGAAGAGCATACTTAATAAGGGTACAGTTAAATTTTCATGATCGTTATCGCCAAAAATTTTCCATCCAATAAAAAGACCTAAAATCCAAAAATAAAATCCATTAAGATAGTTGGCTAAAAAAACAATGCCTGGATTGCAATGAAGCATTAATATACTTAGCAGTAACATACTAAATAATAAGTGCCATACCTTTGGCTTTGCGAAAAATAATGCTATAAAAAGTAAATAATAAACCACTTCGTAATTGAGGCTCCAGCTAGCAAAATTCACAAATACCGGGATTTTTATATTCCAATATTTGTAAAAGTTTTCAAGGAAAAAAAGATTTTCTGTTAATATCAACAAGCTAATGCCGCCGGCAATAACAATACAAATAATTATAGACACAATATATATTGGATAAAGCCTGACTATACGCTTTTTTATATATGTTTTTATATTAAGTTGCTTTTTGTCATTTGTAATACCAATCACATAGCCGGATAAGCAAAAAAATATGATCACTGACAGATGGCCGGCACCTAAATAGTGAATAAAACCAGGCCAATTGAAATTATTTATCAAAATATCTTCATGCGACATCCCGTGTTCTATTAAAACCAATAATGCGCATAAACCCCTATACTGTTCTATATGCTTGTGATACCCTTGCTTTAAAAGAGGTGGCTTTATCGGTTTATTTAAAAAGCTTATAAACCCAGTGAACACCTCATTTTTTTTAAAGAATCAGGAATGGAATGTGTGTTCAATGCTTTTTTTTGACACTCTATTTTAAGGCTTTTTCTTCTTTCAGGATCATTTAACAAAGCTTTTATTTGTTTTGATAAATCAAATGCAGTTTTATAAACGGCGATTTCATTTTCAATATCATATAACTCTTCAATACCTTCAGTCCACTCCGTCAGATAGCAAGCTCCAAGCATTGGCGCTTCAATATCCCTGAGCCGGGAATAAGTATCAGGTTGAGAAATGGGGTGACGAAAGGATGGATAACGGTTTATGCCTAAAGTAACCATACTTTCACTGGTCAAAGCATTGTATTCATTAAAGTTTGGCATGTTATGAATCTTTAATTTTAATGAACTGCTTATCTCGTCAATGATTGTTTTATTATTCAACTTTCGTATAAAGGCTTTGAAGCCCTGGTCATTTATAAATTTAAGATTAAATTGAATTTTTTTTCTAAATGTATAGTTTTCAGTGTATTGCGAGGTTGAAATATCTTTTTTTTCAATCCATCCGCTACCGTAAAGGGCGATTGGTAAATCCCGATCATTTTTAACAAGCTGTTCCAATAATAGCAATCTTTGAATATCCCTGGAGCCAATAAATGTTATTTGTTTAAACTTTTCTTCTTTATAAACCCTTTCTTCAGGTTCAACCCAAACGGGCATGGGTAAATTAATATATGGAACTCCTACTTTTTTGTAAAGTTTTAATGCCTTAAATTCCGGCACCCAGTTAAGGTCGAAAACTTTAAATTCATCGGGCAGCTTTGTAAATTGACGTACATGGTCGCAAAAAAAATTAACACAGGGTATCCCGGCTTTTTGAATTTCCTTTATAGCTTTAAAATCAATTTGCTGGGGGTACAAATAACTTAAAAACAGGTCAACCTTATTGTTTTTAAGCCATATTATTGTTTTTTCCCATGTTTCTTTCTTCCATTTTATATGATCATCTTTTGTTTTTGGTACAAGGCCAAATGCCCAGTCGGCTTCCGGGCATTCCACCCATTGATCTCCAGCCTCCTCAATACCGTTTTTAATATAGTGCTGCCAAAAGGAATATGCCGGGATAGGATAATTTTTATCTGATTGAAGGAAAGATAAAAAAATCTTCATTTCTGTTTTTTAAATAAAACATCAATTTGCCCTAATTCACTTCCGGTAGGAGTTGAGTGTCCAAATGCATAAACGTTGAAATTATATGCTGAAAGGAAATTAGCAATGTCCAGAAACAGGGGCTGTCCATAATAATATTCTTTAAAAGAAACCTCCACAATTAAATAACTAACTTTATTTAAATACTCGCCCATTCCTTTTAAAACTTCCAATTCAAAACCCTGCACATCAAGTTTTACAATGTCCGGAATTGGTAACAAATTTTGATCAATTAAGTAGTCAAGCCTTTTAATTAAAATCTGTTCTTCACTAACTTTTTTTATTCTGTACTGCTCAAATTCTAATGGGGCGGCATTCAATATACTCGATGAATCTGAGAAACTTGAAACATTAATTACTGACTCTTTATTTTCATTACCCAAACAAAAAGAATGAAGATGTACATCTTTTATTGTTCTGGTATTTTCTTCAAATTTCTGTATATGATTGCTTAACGGTTCGAAAGCATGAATTGCAGCATTTGAAAAAAATGATTTTGCTAATAATGTCCAGGTACCAATATTGGCGCCTACATCAAAAATAGTTTTTGCATTGAACCCGTCTGATTTAATGAGCTCAAGCAATTCAAGGCTATCCAGGTAACCTATATCTAAATTAGCAGCAGGTGTATGCCTTAGTTTGCTTTTCCTTTTATTTCTATTAATAGCAATTGCAAGCCTGTCAATGATAATTAAGGGATTATAAAATAGGGATAACCTCATGTTTTCAGTTTATATAATTTATTATGTAGTTGCAGATCATTAAAACCAATTTTTTATTGTTCGTCTGATATGAAGTAATTTTTCTGTTTTATAAAAACCAATTGTACTGTATGACTTTCCTAAAAGTCCATTTGCTGGAATTTTAAAATCAGGATTAAGCCTGTAGATCCAATTTACCACTTCAAGAGCTTCATTCAGATGTTTTTGAGCTATCCAATGTGCCAACGGCCATAAAACGTTTATAGCGGCATTGATACGTCTTTCTGTAAGTCTTTTTTCTGCCGCTAATTGATTTAATATATGCTTATAGAGATTAAGATGCTGATAGTTTTGCACCTGCTGTTTTAAGCCGCTGCTTAACTGTAAACGTTCATTGTGAGCAATACGGTGTAAAAGTGCGGTGCCTGAATGAAAGGCAATCTTTGGATTTTTTAAAGCTACTTCCAGTATAAATAACCTATCGTCCCTGAAAGCAAAATCAGGCCTGTGCGGTATGTCCTTAATAAAATCCTTTCTAAAAAGAAATGCAGAATAATGAGAGCCATCCGTTTCTCCCAGTTGCTGGGCGATAAAATCATCAGTTTTAATCCAGGTTTGGATATTTATCGTTTGCCCTTCGTTATTAAAACTTTGATATCCGCTTACTACAACATCAGCTTCACTCTGCTCAGCTAGTTCAAATTGCTCATCATTTGAAAATTTGTCAGTTAAGTCATCAGAGTCTAAAAAGCGAATGTATTTACCTTTAGCAATTTCAAATCCGCTATTTACTGCCCAACATTTGCCCAGGTAAGGCTGCTGTATAATATTTATATCTTTCTGTTTATTTAACCAGATTAACGTTCCGTCGGTGCTACCATCATCAATTACGATTATTTCGACATTGCAATTTGTATTCCTGCAACTTTCAACTGTTTGCGGCAAGCTCCATAAACGGTTATAGGTCGGAATAATTACTGAAATATCTACGCCGGGCATATACTTATATTCTTTCAGATGATTTAATTTTTCTAACTCCCCACAGCTTATGGTATTGGACCCGAAAGGTATCTTTTAAAAATAATTTTAATCGTTCAGGATATTCGATTGTTATTTTACTTTTTAACTTATTGAACCAGTTTAGATTATGATTTAGCGCTTTTTCGAGCCGGTAAACCTCACGCCGATAAGGATAATGCAGTGTATAATAACCTAAAAAATGAAATATTAAAGGACTAACTTTTTCAAAGGGGTACCAGCTTTGATGCAGGGGATGTTGTTTGGGTGGATTAATGAGCCATCGCTCACCAGTAACAACATTAATTTTATATCCTCCCGGACAGGCTTGGGGATCACTCATTATTGTTCCGTCATCTATAACAGGAGTTTGGCCATGCAACTGCATGGCCAATGCCATCAGCACCTCATCATTTGGATGGTTCCTCAATCTTACAAAACCAATTTCATCATATTTCTTTTCCAATTCGCGGGCAGTTTGGTATATCTCGTTAGCTTTATTGCCTTTTTCAACGTAATAAAGCCCCCCGTTAAACTTAGGCAAATGCGCAACATTAAATTTACGGCATATTGCGCTTATATCACCAAACCACTCGCCCGATGAAATATACCCGCCAATAACTGAGACCTGATTCCCCTTAAACAGGTCAAAAAGGTGCGAAAGATTTCCAAATATTAAACAATCACTGTCAATAAATATCGTGCTTCCTTCCGGAGCTAATTGATCAAGATAAAGCTTGGGAGAAAACATTTTACCAAATTCACCGGGTTTGATAGTTAATATTTCAGCGCGTTTTTTTACATCGTCAGGCAGTTCGGCTTCATTGTCTGTAACTATTTTGAATGCAATATCTGTATCCGGGTGCCACCAAAAGAATGAACGGGCCAAGTTAGCTGCCAAATCCAGATACAATTTTTTACCGGTTGCAATTGTAATCACAGTTTGCTTACTAGTCATTACTTTTTAATGTGTTTTAAGGGCGCCGGCATTAATAGCGGCTAAAAATAGTATCCCGCCAAAATAAATGTCTTACCGGGCCGATGTAATGTCTTGCTATAATCTCTTTGTTTTTTGTTGGGAAAAAGTTCAGCCTGTCATTTAGCTCAATTATAAATTTATTTTTATCCAGGCAAAAATTTCCACTTTGTTTGTTGAGTAAAGCAAATATGGTTTGCTCACTAAAATGATCAGATTTACGGATCACTGCGGGTAATAAATTCTCAATAGCACTATAGTGCTTTTCTATCAATTTATTAATAAATAGTATACCTGCGCAAAAGTACGGCTCTTTATTTAGTTCTGTCAAATTACAGTTATCGATGAGATTATTATCGTAAGCAGCCTGAAAATCGACCGACAATGCAAGATTAAATTGCTGGATATTTAAAAAATTAGCAAGATCGGCTATAGGATCATTATACCAAATTACATCAGTATCACTATAAAGGATAGGTTTGCCTAAATTAATTACTTGTAAAATTGCAGCGAGTTTTAATCCCATCGGATTTTTTAATGCAAATTGTTTGACTAAATGATTTCCTTTTTCTTCATGATAGGCAAGGCAGTTTAATGCATCAATTACGGTGATATTATTTTCAGGAAACCAATGGATAGCTTTTTTGCAGGCAAAAGCGCTAAGTGACTGATCGGTAATTACATAAATATGCGGTAATTGTTTAAAGTTATTATATATACTCTTTAAGCATACATTTAACATATTCAATTGGGCGCTTCCACATAATATAACCAGGTTATAAGTATCATTTTCCTTAATGGCCGGATATTTTTTCTCCAATATAAAAGTTAACCTTATAAAATAGTTGTATAAAATAGGTAATCGGTAAGCTAAGCTATTTTTTATTTTATTCAGCACTTTTAAATAGATGACTGGTATTAATATGTAACAGTTTTAGATTTTGCAAGAATGGATGAATGATCGTTAAACGCATTTTTTGCCTGTTACTTAGTTGAACTAGTTTAGTATTAATACATAGAGTTTCTCTCCAATCCTGAGCAGATAATTTAAGTACAAGAAAATGATTGCTTTTAAGTTTGTTAATAGCCTCATGCATAGACGCATTATACTGTTCGGTAGTTAGAATAAAATCATGAAACTCTACAGGTATTTGAGCAATTCGTGATAGTGTATTTGCCGATACACTATTTATGATGTCAGCTTCCGCGCCTTCCACATCTATTTTTAATACATCAATAGGTAGCGGAACATTTTCATCAGCTAAAAATTTATCTAATGTTTTTTCTTCAACCATAATTGATGAGGAAACTCCCCATGTTTCTGAAATTTCAGATTGAAGGCTGTTTGCTTCTGGATTTTTTGAGATGAAAAATTTTACCCAACCATTGTTTTTTCCAATTGCAAAGTGATAAGATTTGATTTTCTTTTTTTTAGGTAAGTTATTAAATAATAATTCCGAAGCTTCAATAGCATAGCAATAACAGTCATGCTTTTCATTCATTAAAGAATAAAATCCACCTTTATTTGCACCTAAATCAACAATAATGCTGTTTTTATTTAATTTGGAATTTATTAAATAATGTGAAGCATGTTCTATTACGCCGGCTTTTTGAAGATTATTGAATATGGCATAATTTATTTTTTCAAATAAGCTCATTATCTTTTTAAAGTATTACGGTGTGATAAATATATCCTGAAAGCAAAATCATAGAATTTGCGTGAACCCCATATTTTTAAACTAATATTAAGCGTGATTAACCAAAGTTTAAAAAGCATATTTATTTTATTTTTTATTGATATGTTTCTATCATAACCGAATCCCGAAATATATTCTTTTCCAATTAAGCTTTTTTCCTTATTGATTGAATTAATCATATGGTATTCTCTGGCAGTGCTTTCCAAATCGCCGCTATGATTTACTGTAGGTTCGTTATTTGGAAAGTAATATAGGGTATTTAGGGTATTTAATTTGGCATAATCATTTAAAACACTTTCAAATCCCGTTAGCGGCGAAGCTTCACTGTTTTTTAATAGTTTAATAGTGCTAATACCTGTTTTAATAAACTCTGTATTACAAATTCCCGGATTAGCTGAGAACCCATAAGGGGATAGATATAAAGTCTCCGTATAAGCTTTATAAATATTTTCAAAGGGGTTTTTCGATAAAATAATTTGTAGTATCCCTGGTGAGCTTAAATGTCCCAAAAAATGATCAATAGGGATTTCAACTGGGAATTCCCAGTCATCCTCGAGCCAAAAGAAGTAGGAAGTATCAATGGCTGGCAATGTGTTTATGATACTATTAACATAACCTTTTCGCTTTGGACTTTGGATTACAACATCCGGATTGACATACTCAATTGCTTCTGCTTTAATAGGGCCGTCTATGGCTAAAATAATTTTACTAAACTGATAATCACATGCTTTATTAAATGAATTTATAGTATCGTATAACAAATGCTCCCTACCTTCACAAGTAAATATTACAAGGCTTATACTTCTATTTGTACTCATAATTGAGGGAGTTATTTATTGCTAAAATATTTTGATATCTAAATATTTCTAGAGATGAATTATATTCTCCCAATGGATACAGCCTATTTTGAGGCATTATTCTATAAAATTTGTACTGAGGTAAAATTTTGTAATAATCATGAAAAAATGACCGTGAAAAAATATTGAATTCGTTAAATTCAAACTGTACTATATGAATCTTATTTTCCTTAATCATTTTTACTGCGCCCTTTAATACCTCAAGTTCATATCCTTCTACATCAATTTTTAAAAAGTCAATTTCAGATACTTTATTATCACGGCAAAAACTATCTATACTAATCATATCGCATATTATACTTTCTGTAGGATCACCCGCGAATGTGAATATATCGCTTAAAGTATCTTTATAAGCAGTAACCATTGTTCCATCAGTATCATTCGAGCCTTTAAATAGTGTTAGGGTTCCTTCAGAACTTCCTACCGCAATATTTTGTAAATGTATATTTAATTCTTTGGTGTTAATTTCCAACTCGTTAAAGCTTTCAAGCCCAGGTTCAAAACAATAAATTTCGGCCTTTAAAAATTTGTGTCTTAACATTTTGGCATATTCGCCGACGTTGGCTCCTATATCAAAAATAATTAATGGCGGCCTTTTTAATACATTATTTAAAATTGTATTAATGACGTATGCTTCCCCGGATGAATAAGTATTATGGCCGGCGCCGATTTGTACATGGGCATGTCCTAAAAGATCAGCATTTAAAAGTTTAAGAATCTTAATCAGCAAGCGCTCAAATAAATTTTTCACGTATGAATATATTGTTTTTTAAATATTGAAGATAGCTTACGGCCTTCCAGCCAATAAATTTTGATAACCATTTGGCTATACCGCTATTATATGGATTATTATGATGATAACCAGGTGCTATCATTTTTGCCTTATTTTCAGCTTCACGAGACAGGTCTATATATTTAGGGTAAAAGTTAAGTGCGTTTTCATAATAAAGTCTGCTTAATGCCAATTTTGCCTCCCAGCTATTTGTATGCGATAAAAGATGACTGACTTTCAAATCAGTTGACTTTAAAATGTTAGATGAAGCCTGGCGATCCTTTTGCCCGCTTAAACTATCATTAGTACTGAATTTACGATAATAGTTTACAGCATCAGCTGAATAAACTATTCCTTTGGAAGATAGTATTACACGGCAAAAAAATTCACCGTCATCATCCGGATTTCTCATCTCGTTCCAGGGGCCAGCTTTTAATATCAAGCTTTTAGGGGTCAACCATGCATTGGGCTGTATCATACCTCCAAAATTTGGGCCTATAATGCCACCCCCATATAACTTGATCAAAAAATCAACCGGATCATCACTGCCTTGTGAAAACCATTCATGTTTCACATCCTGTTTTGTTGGTTCCGTGCCATCTTCAAAATGTACTGTACCACATAATGCTACATGTTCAGTAAAATTTAAAAGCTGATTTATTTGAGATTCTATTTTATTTTTACTTAGCAGATCATCAGCATCTAAAAATTGAATATAGTCACCTGATGCCTCATTTAAACCAACATTTCGAGCAGCAGACGCACCTTCATTTTTTTGGCGGATAATCTTTATATAGGAATAACCAGAATATTTTTGGGTGATATTGTAGGAATTATCCGTTGAGCCATCATCAACTATAATTATTTCCTTATTGCTCCAGCTTTGGCCAATGGCAGATTCAATACATTCTGCCAGATACTTTTCTGAATTGTATACCGGGATAATAATTGAAACTAAAGGATATTCAGTTTTTTGCAACGGCTTTTTTAATTATAAATGGTTTCTCTATTAAACAGTAACTAAACCAGGCAATAAATGGGATCATGATAACTCCTAAAATTAAACCGGCTAACTGAAATTCAGGCGGTAAAAAAGCATATACAAGGTAATTTTTAAAAAGTATTAATGGCACATGCAACAAATAAAGTGAGTAACTTGATAATCCGATACAAACTATAACTTTTAATAGTAAAGATTCCTGCTTTTTAAACCAATGTTCTTTTGACAGCAGATAAATTAATGGGCCTGTCCATATAAGTATTTTTAGTTGATACCATACTAATCCAATTCCTGGTAAATAACTTACGTTAAGAAACAGGCCCCCAATAAATAGGGAAGCAATTAAAATATAAATAACTTTAAATACCGGCTTATTAAATGCCTTGGGATCAAAAAACAATTTATCGGCTATAAATGCGCCGCTGCACCAGGCAAACCAAATATTACCAAACCAATAATATTGAGCGATTGAAACATTTTTTTGAAGCCAGAAATAAAATATACATATAGTTGAAATAAAAAATGCAAAAACTAATGCCGAATTTAAAGAGCGTTTTAAACGTATAAAATAAAATAAAGGATATATAATATAAAATGCCATTTCTACCGAAATAGTCCAAAAAACTAAATTTATATAAAAGAAATATTTTAATATGAAGCCCTGCAGGCAAAGTAAGTGCACCAGTAAATTCGAAAAAGATGGCATCGGACGATGACGGATTATCATACGCACTATCACTGCTATAACAATTGCTACAAGATAAGCAGGATATATTCTAAAAAGCCTCCGTTTGTAATATTCAATTAATGGTAAATGCTTATTTAATTGTATATATTTTAAATTAGATAAGTGTATGCAATAGCCACTTATTAAAAAAAATAATGGAACGGCGTAAATTGCACCAAAAGCATCTATACTATTAAAAAGTTCCAATTTAGTATATCGTGCCAATATATTTCCTATATTCTGATGATAAAAAAATACTCCCATTGCCGCTATAGCTCTTGCAATATCAATAGCTATTACATTAGTTTTATTACTAATCAACCTTGTTGGATTTATTATTGCCGGATTGGAATATTTCGATCCAACGATTTTTTAATGAAAAGTTTAAAGGTTCCTTATTTTCAATAAACCACGGTTGCCATAATACTTCAAGATATTTATTATCATTTTCATCAAGCTCAACTATACGATCAATTAAAGGCTTAAAATCAAATTTCCTGAACTGCTGCTTCATTTTTGCCTGCTTGCCAATTGCTTTAAGCTTTCTTTTTATACGGTGTACAGGGCCATGATAAAATTGAGGAAGAATATCGATAAAATTAAGCTGGCTTTTTTTTTCGAGCCATTTTGCTAACCCTGAATTATTGATTCCTAAATAATCGGGGGTATTAATAAAACTTGATGTGTTAAATACGTTGCCTATAAAAGGATCACCGCAATAAATGGGTATGCTATTGGTCTCCATGGCATCATACAGTTTTTCAGTTTGATAACCCGGATATACATAGTTTTCAAAAGCTATAGTGAATTTATAAGGATTTAAAAACTGTTTTTTTCGCTCCCAAAAATCTCCTTTAAACAAACTGTCAATAGTACCCATGTTATTCATTGATTTGCCGGGGGCATCAACTTTTTTGTATTTTGACAACTGCTTAAAAAACTCTTCGCGGTAAGGTACTTTATGCGAATATAAAAAATTACAGAATTTTGTTTTTGACGCTAATACGTTTTCGGCATTAAAATCTTTCCCTTTTATCAGGCTCTGCGGGTCTAAATTATGCCATTGAATCCGTCTGTAATTTGGATGTTTAACATCTTTTTCCAGCGGAATACCAAATGCCCATTCACAAATAGAAAGATCGGGATTGATGTTTTCACAGAAATATCCAATACGGGTATAATTACCTTTTGGCGGAATACTATTTCCATAAGGCCCGAATATGATAAAATCCGGATTGGATGATTCTTCAAAATGATAGATATTATTTAATCCGGCTATATCAAACACCTCTTTTTTAAAAGTTTCAAAACTAAGGCCGTTTCGGAATTGAAGTTTTATTATACGCTTTGACAATTTAATTATTTACGATTTCGGGTTGCAGTTTGTTAGCTGAAAAATATTTCCTGAATTTTAAAAATGGCTTTTCCCATAAATGATAAGATACCAACCCTACAAGATAGCTCGCCACTATGTTATAAGGGAACAGGCACCAAAAATCCACTCCCACAAAGAAAAATTGTTGCCATATATAAATACTATAGGATAAAACGCCGATATGCACAACAGCTCTATGATTAAGTATTTTAAAAACTATCTTGTCAGACGGTAATAGGTAAGCGGATATTAAAAACATCGCGCTTAATGAAATCATCAAATTACCAAACGGGAGCGATATAATGGCCAGCATCCCATGTTCGGTAAAATAAACAAACATAAGAAAAACGATTAATGCAATAACTTGAGCAAAATAAGAACCAAATAACCTGTTTTTTAAAATTTCAGGTTTTTCAAAAAACAGTACTCCTGCAAAAGCGCCAACAAAGATTGAACCTGAATATTTAAAAAATGAGGATAATGTCAAAAGTTCAAATGACGGAAATTTATAAGCAATTACTCTTGTTAAACATGAATAAGCTATTAGAATTATTAAAATAATTTTCAAATTTTTACGAAAAAGAACTAGGATAGCAGGCCAAAATAAATAAAATTGTTCTTCTACTGAAAGTGTCCAAAAATGGGCAACAAACCATTGAAATTTTTGATCAAAATTTACAGTAAATGTTAATACATGAACCAAATTGTATTTGGTTAATCCAATTTGTTTTGCATTTAGCCAAAGAGAAATAAATATAACATATAGTAGATAGACTGGTATGATACGGAATATTCTACGCATATAAAATAATCGAATATCTAAATTACCGGTCATTGCTTCTTCATCTAACATTAAGGTTGTAATTAGGAACCCACTGATGACGAAAAATATAGTTACACCTACTTCACACTGTCTTGCTAAATCAATTAAACTAACAGGAAAACCTATTGAAAGCCGGCTATGGCAAATCAAAACCAAAATAATTGATATAGCTCTAAACCCATCTAAAGAAGGTATTCTTTTCAAATTTTTATAATATTGAAGCTTCCTCCGCTATTTTGTTCTGACAGATATTGGTAATAATAATTATATATAAACTGAGTATCTTGAATTGGTTCTGCATTTGTTTTATCAATAGGTTTTCGTCCATAAAGCAACCTGCCTATATATATTTTAATTTCCGACCATAAACTTATTTCTGCCCTGTCACCCTCATATTTATAAAATTTGCATGCTCTTTTACCCTGTTCATTAACTAGCTCATTATTTTTTAACGAAGAAACTGTTTGCGAATGTGTAACGGAAAGTGCATTATAGCCTGTGTAATAAGCAATATTAGCTTTTAAATGACTTATTCTGAGTGAATATTCCCAATCTAGCATCACAAATTCTGTATTGTAAAGACCAATGTAAGCTAATGAACTACTTCTGATCAGCATGTGTACATCGCCAAATGTGAACGAAGACGTAAGGCCGCTTTTCCATTTTTCAAATTCAGATAAGCGGCTGGATTTTTCAATATTATTGTAACTATATAACGAACTTCCCAGGTCATTGGATATCATTACATCAATATCCGGATTTTGCAGCATGTAATTTTTACATTCCCTTATGGCCGCGAAACAATAAACATCATCATCAATAATTTTTTTAATGATCGTACCTTTTGCCAACAACATTGCTTTATTCCAGGCATGTGCCTGGTTTTTATCAGGTTCTGAAATAAACTGGTGAATTTTTCCTGCCTTAAAAAGTTGGCTAAGGTATTCTTTAGAGCCATCGGTGCTGTTGCCATCAACTACTACAATTTCTTCATCTGGTAATAATTCCTTCATCAGTTTTTCTAACGTGATCATCAGAAAAGGAAGGCGGTTGAAGGTAGCTACGATGTATGAAATTTCAAATGGCATTTAATCTATGTTAAATTAGGACTTAAGAGTTTAATAGAATCCACAAATCTCTTCTCGGCTTCAATGGGGGCAGCGGGAATAGGGGGTGTAGATAAATTAGTATGAATTAAATCAAAAAGTTCCTGATAATTTTGATAAATATGGATACCATCTAATCCATAATAACTCCTGGAGGCACTATGATTTGCGACAATTGGGATACCCGCAATCAATAATTCGGGTATTTTTGTTAGCGCCCCCGAAGTAGGTGCCTGATGTAATAGCACAATGTCGTTTTCAATTATAATCTCCTTTAATAAATCTGTGTTAACACTTCCCCATACTTTAATGTTAGGTGAATTATAACTGTTTAATATTTCTGAACCGAAACCAACCACATTAAAAATTAAGTCTTTAAACTTTGCCGACTGACTTAGTAAATCAACATAGCCCTGCATTGTAGGCCTGTTATAAAATGTACCTAATAATAATATTTTTTTAGGGGAGCCGTTTTTTTTATTCTTTTCTCTTTCGCTGCGGATATTTAAAAGGTATGAATAAACTTCTTTTGTAGGATAATACGGCAAATAATCGGCGTTAATTCCATAAATAGAGAGCAGCCATTGTTCTTCGAGAGAGATGGTAAAAACCTTATTTGAATATTTCAAATATTTTAATTCTTCAGTAAACCAATCGGGAGCATTTAAATTTGATGTAAAACTATGGTTATCATTTACAAGGGATTCAAGATTATGGGGCAATGCAATAAAAGGTATTTTTTTTTTATAAAGTTCGTTCGCAATCAAAAAATAATGATTTGAAACAGATTCCCAAATAAACATAGATGGTTCTTTTTCATAAATAAATCTTTCGAATGCTTTAAGATACCTCCCTATACTGTGATCACTTTTTAAATTAAAGCCAATCTTTTTATTATAAATTATACCTTTTAGATATAAAGCCAGACTTTTTGATTTTTGAACATATGGTTCAAAATCGGCAGCACTATAAGATATTTTATTTTTGTTTAAGATTTCCCGGATTTGCGCCGTACGCTTTCCACCCCCGTTACCAAATTCTTCAGGTTCAAAATGGGAATGCGTATAAATTTCTTTCACAGTTATTATTTAAATTTTTTATAGACGATGCGCAACATATTCTTTATTGTAAATTGAAGATTGATATAGTTGACATCAATAAAAAGTAATAATGAGGTTATTATTGGAATAGAAAGCCTTTGCTTAAACATTGACGATAACTTAACAATTTCAATAAAGCCAAAGCGCCTGTTCAAAATTTTCACTTGATGTTTTAGCCAATAAAGCTTTGCATTTTCATAACTGTTTCTCAATGCTTTATCTGTATTAAGATGTGATACTATCCATTTGTTTAACCAATTAAGGTACTGGACGGATGCATCAATTTTTTCTTTATCAAAGATTAATGCTGATGAAATATTCGTAAAGCTATATCGCCAGTGAACGTAAGCATCTGGAATTGTAAAAATGTTTTTATCAAATCCCATATTAATCCACGTTGCATCATCACTGCACCATGCCATAGGAAAACTTACGAACTTTCCCGATTCAATATACTTTTGCCTGGAAAATATATATTCAACAGCGTACGAGCTATTACTCAACTCAAGTCTTTTTATAGCGAAATGATCTGCAGATTCAATTTGTGGATGTAAAATGTTATTATGTATCAAACCGCCTTCTGCATTAATAATCTTTGTGTTGAACCGGTATAAATCAAAAGCAGCTTTAGTTGTACGTAAAGTATCTTTAAATTTAGATACACAATTTTCATCCATTAAATCGTCGTCAGAGAACAACCAAATCCAGTCTTCGTTTTGGGCCATTTCTATACAACGTTCCCAATGCAGGCATAAATTATTACTTCCAAGGTTATCACTAAATTTTTTATAGACAATTTTTATATCATCCTCAAAAGGGCTTATAATTTCCTGTAAGTTGTGCGGACTATTATCATCACCTATATAAACTATGAAATCTTTATCAGTTTGCTTCGAAATTGATAAAAGGGTTTCGTTTAGATATTGGCTTTTATATGCCGGGATTACTATGGCGAGCTCCATTTTTAAACCAGGTTCCAATCTGTAAGAGGAGTCAGGTATTCAACTTCAACATGCGTCGCCTTTCCTGGTATCGGAACGATTAACGTTCTTTTTGGGGTGTGGAATTTATTTTTGTAATAATGGCAAATTATGGTTAACCGTTTTTTATAACTTTTTAGGTTCGTGGATGTAACTTCACTTAATTTATTTTTTAAAACCTGCAAATCGCTACTAAACTTTAAAGGATAGCCGGCAAGTTTCTGAAAAGCTAAATAATCCTGGGTTTTATAAAAAGACCATACTTTATAATCTTCTTTTAAGGTTTTTACCTGGCAGGCAAAAGTCATGGTGGTTGAATTTGTAATTTTCCAATGAGAAGTTTGTGTAATAAACACCTTACATTCCTCACCATTTCCGCTTACATAATGATTATAGCCACCTTTTTTATAATCAATATACTTATCCGGACTATCATACAAGGTTACATAATCTGCAATTTCGAAGCCCTCTAATAAAACCTGTTTGGCATTATTTAAATGCAAATAATCGTCTTCCAAGAAATACACGTGATCGTCATCACTGAATTTATTGATGGCATAATCCAATATTGCCATAAAGGATAAGGCGTTCCCTAAACCGGCCAGTTCTATAAT
The DNA here is from genome assembly GCA_028288305.1 of Mucilaginibacter sp. GTDB lineage: Bacteria > Bacteroidota > Bacteroidia > Sphingobacteriales > Sphingobacteriaceae > Mucilaginibacter. The sequence goes on along the minus strand of JAQBOA010000036.1, from coordinate 82,571 downwards.
CTGCAACCCCAAAGAATTAAGATTTGCTATTGTTTCATCATAACAGTTATCGGCAAATACAACCAGGTTCTCTTTCCCAAAAACGTTTATATAATTTTTTATGCAATACAGCTTATCAGCATGCTTAAGCTTATTCTTTTTATTGCCTTTGTCAGATATACGATATAGTGTATAAAGCATGTACTTGATTGAAAATCTTCTATTATTTAACTTTTATAAATCAAAAAGAAGTTTTATTTATTATTCGTATTTTATGCAGGGATTACTATGGCGAGACTATTCTCGTAAGTGCCGGTTATTCTTTCAGTCATTCTTTAAAATACTTTGTGTAACATCCAGATAAGATTTACCCCATTTTATACAAGGCTCTAAATGATTGCCCTCTGCCCATTCATTCCAGGCGTTTATAAAAACGAAATTTTCATCCTTACTATACGGGTTAAAATTATTTTTATGGAACCGCAACCATTCACCATATTTTTCGGGGGTTGAATTTTTAAATAAAAATGAATTTTTGCCCAGCCTTGCTGTATTGTCCCACATAGGTGTAACGCCAGGGTACCGTTTATAATTTTGCGGATATTTATATCGCTGCAGCAAATAATCAACATATTCATCGTACTCAATACGATAAATAACCTTATGTCTCAATTCTTTATAAGTCTTTTCTAATTTTAACTTCTCAAACGCTTTCCAAAAATACCTGTTATTAAAGTTTCCTAAAAATGACTCCTTTTCAACTTTAGTCGTAAAATTAATAAGATCTTTTGACCAGGGCTGAAATTCTATTGCTGCTTCAAAATCATCGCCGACAAACATTTCCTGATTTTCCATAAAGCATAAATAAAGTTCAATTCCATGCTTTTGGGCCTCCTTTCTGAATAAGGTTACATATTCTTTAATATTGGGAATTAGTTGAGGCTTGTAAAAGCAGAAAACCGGCTTGTTGCCAACTTTAATATATCTTTCGTCCAGGAAGAACGGGATCAGGCAACGGCAATGATTTTCTGCATCCAATTTAGAATAGCTTTGTTTTATAAGAATAAGATGCTCACTTCCTTCCCACCTTCTCGACCAATCTTCATTAGCCCAGCAAAACATAAATGGGAAGTCGGGTTTCTTTGATTCCAGTAAAGCATCCAGCGGCTGGTCCATTAAGCGTTTTCCATCAAACCAGTAATGATAATAACAAAACCCATAAATACCATTCTCCCTGGCAAGTTCAGCCTGATCTATCCGGGTTTGTTCCAACCGAAGATCGTAAAATCCGAGATCTGTAGGCAAGTGTGGTTGATAATGCCCTTTAAATAAAGGCTTAGCCTTGGTTACGTTTGTCCACTCGGTAAAACCCTTACCCCACCATTCGTCATTTTCGGGAAACGGATGGAATTGTGGAAGGTGAATTGCTATGGGCCTAATTTCTTTCATTCACTTATCAAGTGCTATATTAAATTGATTAATTATATATTCTGGATTTTGATGTTTTGCAGATAATGCCCTTTTTGCTGACTGCCCATCACTAATTGCTTTTTCTTTATTGTTATAATAAAAAAGAACTGCATCCGACATCGCTTTTGTATCCAAAAAGCTTACACATTTTCCACCACTTGATTTAATAAACTCAGAAGCACCGCCTGTGTCATTAAAACATATCGCAGGAACACCTGCCGAAGCTGCTTCCAACACAACCAATGGATATGGGTCTTCTCGTGAGGTTAATAAAAATAAATCCAAATTGCTGTAATACTCGCTTAAATCAATTGAAGCCGACTGAAATTCTACTCTCCCTTCCAATCCACATTTTTTAATATCATAATTTAAGCGGTCAATATCTATTCCTTTTTCGCTACCGCCCTTCCAAACAAACTTAATGTTGGCACTGTTATCAGCTTGAAAAGTATACCTTGCTACCTGTATAAACAATTCCGGGCTTTTTCTCCAATCTGTAGTTCCTACTGCTCCGACTAAAAATTGTTGATTTTCGCTTTTATGAGATATTCCGTCCTTAAACGGAGGAATATAGTAAGGCATACCCTTAATTTTATCGTCCGCAATATTCAAAGATTCAATAAGAAATGATTTTACGGCCAGCGAAGGGACCCAAAATTTGTCGGAACAATTAATTAACGAATTAATATTATTTTTTTCGGTAAAAAACTTTGAAGCCATTTCCAGTTCATGGATATAACTAATTATGGGCCCGCTAAAAAATTGCCGAACAATTGGAAGAATATCTCCATTGGTTATAGTGTTCGAAATTACTACATCTATTCCCTTTAAAGATTTTTCAATATTTCTTTCTGAATAAAATTGGCCTTTAATTTTTCGCCTTAATTTTTCATATATTTTATAGATTATTCCATCAGTAGCATGCTGGGGAGAAGCTAAAGTTAGTTTAAATGAATAAAATCCATCTAATTGTTTATTGTTAGCTTGTTTTATCAAAAAGGATATTGAATATTTATCTGGGGCATTTCCAACCAGTACTTTTGCTAAATTTAGTAATAAAATTGGCGCTCCAGTCATGGATGCATCATGACTAATAAATAAAATATTACGTTTCATTTTGGATTTATGCATGCGATAGCTTGCTGATAAATTACTAACAACAATAAAATTGTATTATGAATATAATACAGCCCGTTCATAGTAAAGCATCTATAACATCTTTGCCAAATTTTTTAATATTATAACTATAATCAATAAATTCAGTGGAAAATGGCCCGGTTAATTGCTCAACTATTTTGCCTGCTAACTCAACGGCATCAACAGGGTTGAAGAAAGCAACATTGCTTGAAATTTGTTCACGGTGAACAGGCAGATCAGACAAAATAATGAATTTATTTAAGGCTTTGGCTTCTTCTACCAATGTACTCCAGCCTTCATATAAAGATGGCTGTAATAAAGCGACAGATCCTTTCATTAACAGTAACTGATCTTTCCTGTCAACTACACCTAAAAACGAGATGTATTTATCCAAACCGAAATCAATTACTTTGTTCTTAAGTTGTTCTATATAAAGTCCTTTACCCCTGCTAACCTCAAGGCTCCCTGAAAATAATATATTAAACTTTAATTCCGGATGCTCTTTTTTTATGATATTTAATGCCTCTAATACTATAATTTGGTTTTTATGCTCCCAAAACTGGTTGGGGCTCATAAAATATGGCAACTTTAAATTATAATTAAGTTTAACCAAATCAACTTCCTCTTTCTCGAGCTTCGGCAATGCACTTGCAAAACGCAATATTTTTACTTTGCAGTTAAAGTTTGGATAATAGCTCTTTAGTTCGTCAAAAAGCGTATTGGAGCTTAGTACAACACATTCATTTAATGCTGTTATTTTATCCTGAAATTCATTCATAGCTTGTCCATTATCATTATAATGGGCCGGAAATGCTTTGTTATTGAAATCAACTAACCAATGGATTTTATTTTTTGCGTTAACAAATTCACCATCCATAAACTCAAAATAAGGATAAAGGCAGTCAATTTTATTAAAATATTTAAGTTGTTTGTATACATCTTTTTTGAAAAGCCTTCTTATTAAACCATTAGCTTTCATCAGAAAATAATTGGAAGGGGTTGGCCTGAATAAAATATATTTAATATATGGATATTCTATTTGCTTTAAATAATCAATTGGTGAATTGAATGAATAAAAAATTATTATCGCCGGCTTTTCACCGTCATCTAAAGTTTTTAAAGCCGAAATGATATTATAGATGTAATTAACAATACCTGAATTGGAATTATTATCGAAGAAAAATTTTATACCTATTTTAAACCTTTTAGCCATGTAACGGTTTCTTTAATCCCATCGTTAAAACTATATTTTAAGTTATACCCAAATTGCGTTATCTGTGTAATATCAGCTTTCCAGTTAATTGGATCACCTGCGCGTTGAATGTTGTTAAATTTTAAAGATACAGCACTATTAAAGTTTTCAATAAATCTACGTGCGGCATCTTCAATTGTAATTTCAATGCCGTTGGCAATATTATAAATATCGGCTTCCATAGGCGAAAACTTAATAAGTATATCAAGCGCGTCTATTAAATCATTAATGTATATAAAGTCCCTGCTTTCTTTACCGGTGCCCCAAAGCACTATTTCGTTGGGTGATTGTTTGCATTTTTGAAACAAATCCCAAAACAATTGTTTATACAGGCCGGGACCATATAAGGAAAATGGCCTTACAATAACTACCGGGATTTTGTATAAGATATGGTATTCCCTGCAAATTGTTTCGGCCATGAGCTTGTGCCAGCCATAGGGCGACACAGGTGATAATACCTCGGTTTCTTTAATAGGCAATTGCCGCGGGCTGCCATAAACAGCGGCACTTGAGATATGCAGATACTTGCAAGTTTTGTTTTTTAACCTTATTAATTCCAGAATTCTGATTACATCACTGCAATTGGCTTCATAATCTGTAAGCGGGTGCTCAATGGAAACAGGTACACTGCCATTCCCGGCCGCGTTAATGCAAACATCATATAACGTGTTTGAAAAAATTTCCTCGAAAGTGGGCTGCAACCTTGATACCTTAGTGTATATATAGTTTTCTGTAGGATAGTCTACCAGGTCGCACCCATAAACAGCATAGCCTATTTGCTGAAAATATTTTACACAGTGGCGGCCTATAAAGCCCTCTGAACCGAGTATTAATATTTTCATTTCTTTATTATTACAGCCTGGCCGGTTGGCAGACTTACTTTACAATATATTCTTTTTCTCAATTTACACCTTTATTATAATGCTATTGAAACGAATCAACATTTGCTTTTTAGAATTTGTAGTAGGTTCCACTTAGCGATTATAAAGTTTCCAACTCATTTGTTTCAATGTTAAGAACCTTCTTCCCTCTAATAAGCTCAAGGCGCTTTTTCCCTCCGACACGATCGCCATTTTCATCTACATATTCTCTAAATGTTGCTTCAACAAAACCTTCAATATGACTTAAAGGCTTGAAAGGTCCTATTTTGTCTTTTCTAATAAAATAGGCATTATTTCCATTACTGTTGCATCCAATAAAATGATATCCCTTTTGTTCAGCCAAAATGCATAAACATTTCAAAGAGGCACCCCAATATTGATAGTATGAATCGTTCCGTAGCCTGTAGAAATCGGCTTCATAAGGGATTGTCCACGCTTTTTGGTTCCCGAAAACCGCGTTATATTCACCAATAACGATTACAGGATTTACAGTATCTATTTTTTTCCATACATGATAATCATTGCCGTCAATGTCAATGCTTAAAATGCCAATTTCAGAAGGATAACCCTTTTGTAAAAAATCAGTTATTAATCCATTAATGTTCTCTACGGTAATAAACGAATGTGTTACATGCAAATCATTTGACCATGAAAGGACATCGCGTTTTATAAAATCTGTATTTTCCTTAGAACCATCAATAACCAAGCCGCTCCATTTATCATTGACTAAGAGGAACCTTGTGTTCGATTCCTTATAATTTTCAACGCCGAATTCGATAAAAACTTTGTTAGGAATATCTAATTTATTAATTAAATATTGAATAATCCCGTCATCACCAAACTGAGAAAAAACCTGAAATTCAATTTCGGCCAAGGAATGTATTATGTTCCTTTGCTTATTTAAATAGGATTGAATTTGTCCTAAATTAACCTTGGGACTTTTCAGATCGTTATTTGACTGGGCAATAAAATTATCGATGGTATTGATTTTATCAATTGACTGATTTATTTTACGAAATAATATCTTTAATTTAGAGAATATATTTGTCATTATTATGATGTTGATTTAAGTAAATGAACAATTTTCCCCGGTGCATCCGACCTATAGAATAATGCTTTCGAAGTGTTTTAATTTTATTAAATGTTAATCAATCTATTTGGATTGCAAAAATATGGTGATAAATGATTTTGATTTACGCGAAACATGAATTTATCTCAATTTATTTATGTAGTTTGTTTAATTATTCTTGCCGGATTACCAACAACAACCGAAAATGGAGGCACATCCTTAAGAATAACAGTATTGGCGCCGATTATTGCTCCTTTTCCAATAGTAACCCCTTTTAAAATTGTCGAATTGAAACCAATCCAAACATCATCTTCTATTATAATTTCTTTTTCCGGGATATTAGTTTTGTCTTGAAGGCCAATGTTCCTTATATATACAAAGTCTTCATGCCTTTCTTGAGAGTCTAAGGGATGGGAGTTGTTATCGTGAATATTTACATTATGCGAAATTAGAACTCGATTCCCAATATTGATTGATAAAGATGACCAGATTTTTGTTTGAGGTCCGATAAAACAGTAGTCGCCAATCTTAATATTTCCATCCAGTCTCATTACTAGTAAATGACCCCTAATATGACAGTTCCTGCCAATCTGTATTTTCGATTTGTCACCATTAAATGTTTGAATAAATGCATCATTTTCTATATAAGTTCCAGTCCCAATTAATGCCTCATATTCTGGTTCTTTTGATCTTTGAATCTGCTGGTCATAATGCTTCCCAACCAAATAGATCCAATAACATATCTTTTTAAGCAATTTCATTGTTTAACTGCCATTTTCCATCAACAATCATATATCCATTATTCAAACCTTCGTATAGTGCCAATTCAGTTCCGTTGTCTTTAATTTGAAAATCGCAAGTCTTTTCAACAAGATCATATATGGCGGTCGACTTATTCCATAAAGCCAAGACAAAAGAATAAAAATTTGGAGCTAAAGTACACTTGGGTATTGTTAATATTCCTTTAAAGCGATTGTTAGTTAAATCAGTATATTTTATTTCATGTATAAAGGTCGTTACTCTAACTAAATTCTGATCCTGAATACCTATTCCTATAAGCATACCTGGAAAAAACTCTTTAAGTATTCCTTCAAATTTTATAACTATTGGTTCCGAATAGTCGATAATTGAACTAGACAATAATTGAATCTCAATAAATTCAGCTGTTTTACTACTATCGTTTGTTTTTTTATAATATGAGGAAGTGTTTTCTTCATTCATTAAACTTAAATATGCTTTCTGTATATTACTTGTCAAATCATAATTAAGTATAAGACCATTGGCCAACAGAATACTTTTATTACACAATTGATTAATCATCCCCATATTATGGCTAACAAACAAAATTGTCCTTCCTTCGCCTCTGCTTACCTCCCCCATTTTCCCCAGGCACTTTTTCTGAAACTCTGCATCACCTACCGCCAGTACTTCATCTACAATTAATATTTCAGATTCGAGGTGTGCAGCAACGGCAAATGCCAGGCGCACATACATCCCTGATGAGTATCTTTTTACAGGAGTATCTATATAACGTTCCACACCGGCAAAATCAACTATTTCATCAAACTTGCGTTTAATTTCCGCTTTACGCATACCCAGTATGGTGCCGTTAAGGTAAATATTTTCTTTCCCCGTTAATTCGGGATGGAAACCTGTACCCACTTCCAATAAACTTGCAATCCGCCCTTTAACTTTAACGGAACCGGTAGTTGGAGCAGTTACCCGGCTCAAAATTTTAAGCAATGTGCTTTTACCTGCACCATTACGCCCTATTATTCCTACAGCATCGCCTTGTTCAACTTCAAAATTAATATCCTTTAAACTCCAAACAATATTGCTGTCGCCTTTTTTAGTACGGTCATTTGTTTCACCAATTTTTAAAAAAGGATCTTCCTTTCCACGCGTCCTGGCCCAAAAACGTTTAAGGTCGTTTGCAATGGTGCCCGTACCAAATTCACCTAACTGGTAAGCTTTTGAAATATTTTCTACCTTAATAACTTTTGCCATTTAAATCAATTATCACAATTATAATAGTAAACTATAAAATATAGAATGTTCCAGGTGTTCCTCTTCAAAAATTTGGAACACCGGTATTGTTTCAAGCCAGTTAAACTGTATCAACAAAATTTTTCTCTACCCGGTTAAAAATAATAATACCCAAAAACAGGATAACAACTGTAATTAAACTGCTAATACCCAGCAGGCCCCAGGTAAAACTACCCTTCCCTAAAAACCCATATCTAAAAGTTTCAATTATTGCTGTTAAGGGATTAAGCTTTATAAACCAGCTATAATTTTGATATTTCTTCAATACCTCAGATAGGGGATAAATCACTGTTGTAGTATACATTAATAAAGGAACACCAAACGATATTATAAATGAGAGGTCGCGGTATTTTGTAGTAACTGCCGAAGTAATCATACCTAAACCTAAACCTTGTGCTGCTATTAAAATAATAAGTAAAGGAAAAAGTAAAACCAATTCATTCGGGACGATTAAGGCTCCTTTTGCCCAATAAAAAACCATCAACACAATAAATAGCACAAGCTGCACAGCAAATTTTATAAGGTTTGATAAAACTATACTCAAAGGCATAATAAGGCGGGGAAAGTAAACTTTTCCCATTAAGCCAGCATTATCTCTAAAAACTGCGGACGTTTTGGTTAAACAATCAGCAAAATAGTTCCAAACTATTGTTCCGGCAAGATAGAAAAGCGGCTTTGGAACACCATCAGTAGGGATACCGGCAAGATTACCAAATACCACCGTATACATTAAAATAGTAATAACCGGCTGAACGAAAAACCAAATTGGCCCAAGTATGGTTTGCTTGTAAAATGCAACAAAATCGCGGCGTACCAATAATAGCAGTAGATCGCGGTAATGCCATACGTCCCTTAATTTCAAATCAAAAAGACTATTTGCAGGAGTAATTTCAATATCCCAATTTTCCTCTACCAACTCATTCATTTTCAATAAGATTATATAATTTATCCATATATTTTGTTTCGTTGAAATGCTGCAAACACTGCGATTGCAGATTTCGTCTTTTGTATTCTGTTAATGGATTACTGAAGTAATCAATTATTGCTGCTTCTAACTCTTTTAAATCATCCGGATTAACGGCCTTTCCTAATTCACCGTTACATATGGCATCAACACTTCCATCTGCATTGCCGCATATAACTGGTAAGCCACATGCTAATGCTTCAATAAATACAATTCCAAATCCTTCTTTTCTGCTTGGTAAAACAAATAAGTTTGCCAGTAAAAAATGATCTGGAAGTTCGTTTTCAGGTATAAATCCGGTTAATATAACTTGATCTTCTACTTTATATTCAGTTATTAATTTATGAATGCGATTTTTTTCATCGCGGTCATATTGTCCGGAAAGTATATATTTTATACCTGGAAATTCTTTCTTTAATTGACTAATAACTTTTATTACCTGATCATGCCCTTTATATTGTTCTGTTGAGGCCAGACGAGTTAAAGTAAATATTACCTGGTTTCCGGCTGTTAAGTTATACCGTTTAAGCAGATAATCCGGTTTATTAAACGTAGCAGGCAAATTCATAAAAGGATCAATGGCATTATTGAGAACAGTACAAACAGATGCTGAAGTTTTATGCCGGCTTATCATTTGCTGTTTTGTAAAGTTGCTTACGCAAATAACTTTATCACAATGTTTTAAAAACAATTTTTTTATTAAGCTTAATGGCCTCCAAACTTCTACCCCATGAGCAATAAGCCAAATTTTACATTTAGGATTAGTCATTTTTATTAATAAGCCAATAATTGACATATTTATGTGACTTATTATAACTATATCTGGTTTTTGAGCTGTATTTATTATGTTAAAAACAAAACCTATGCGTTTAATTCCAAAACCTCTGAAATTTTCTTTTGGTAAGTATTTTTCCATCAAATCATTATTTGAATCGTAAGCCGACCAAAGCTTGAAATCCCAGTTATTACGCTGAGAAAGCATATGTAATGCGTGCGCTAGCGTACGGTTCATTTTTTGAATCCCGCCGGTATCACTAAATGTTCGTAAAGTATAAAAAACAATTTTTTTAGTCATGCAATTGTAGCAGGTAAAGTGCAAAAATCTTTGACCAATGCATCTGGCTGTTTTTGAACCTTTTTACAGCATTTTGTGCAACCTTGCCTTTATAAAGGTTTTCGTTACTTATCTCTGTATGGTTACCCATCCATTCTTGTAATGGAAAAGTAAATCCCATTTTCGGCCGGTTCCAGACTTCTTTTGGTAAAATATCATTAAAGCTGTCAATTAATATTTTTTTGGGCTGATTTTTATTAAACCTTATTTCAGGCGATATTGTCTCGGCCAACCTTTTAAAATCTTCATCTAAAAATGGGACCCGAACCTCTAGCCCGTGGCTCATGCTCATTACATCAGTATCACGTAACAGTTGATTTTGCATGTATAAATTATTTTCAAACCAGGCAGCATATTCCTCATTGTAAGGTCCTAAATCCGGAAAAGAGCGGCTGTTAAATAAAATCTCATTCACCTCTTTTATATCAATATTTAAAATTTTGGCGATGTCTTCGGGCACAAAAAAGCCACGTAATAAAAGATAATGGGCATAAGGATTGTTATAGGCTAAAAATGAAATCTTTTTGTACTTATCAGTTTTGAAATAATTAGCCAAGGTGTATATTGAAGCAGGTATTTTGCGCAAATACCGCAAATATTTGACCCGGTAGAACGACGGATAGCCTCCAAAAAGTTCGTCGGCACCTAAGCCAGATAAAACAGCTTTTAAACCATCCTGATGAGCATAACTACTTATAAACCACGAGTTAATACCATCAGTGGTTGGCATATCCATATCATTTATTATACGCGGTAAAAACTTTTCAAAGTCTTGTTGCTTTACCAGGTGAACAAATTTTTCGCCATTTATTTTACTGGATACAAGATTTTGATAACTGCGTTCATCATACGCTTTTTCATCAAAATAAATTGAGATAGTTTTTAATTGCTCTTTTTGGTGTTCATCAGCCAATAAAGTAATTAAACTGGAATCAATACCACCGCTTAAAAACACACCTATTGAAGCATCAGAAATAAGTTGACGATTTACCGATATCTTTAAAGTATCATGAATATTTTTTTTGGCAATACTGGTATCTGTAATATAAGTTTGATGAGATGCATTATTGTAATATGACCTGATATGGTAGGTGTTTTTATGGTGGTCCCATAATAAAAAGTGTCCCTTAGTAAGGCTGTACACATTTTTCAGGGTAGTATACGGTTCAGGGATATGCCCAAAGGCTAAAAATTTAACAGGCCATGTAGGATCAGTTTCATTTGTAATTTCAGCGGCTTTAAATGCCTTTACTTCTGAAGCAAAACTTATCTGCCCATTTTGTACATGATAATAAAGTGGTTTTATACCTGCGGTATCCCGTACCAGATAAGTTACAGCTTGTCCAATATCGTACAAAGCAAAAGCAAACATTCCACGAAACCTTGAAAAGGCTTCAGTGCCCCAATACAAATAGGCTGTTAATATAACTTCTGTATCAGTATTTGAATGGAACCTGGCACCGGCATTAATCAACTGCTGCTTAAGTTCAGGGTAGTTATAAATTTCTCCATTAAACGTAATCCAGGCTTTTTGTTGAACATCGGCCATTGGCTGATGTCCGTTGCTGCTTAAGTCAATAATAGATAACCTTCGATGCCCAAATGCAAGGTTCACTTTTTCATCTAAAAAAACACCTTCGTCATCAGGGCCACCATGTTTCAAAGCATTGCACATAATGCTAACCTTTTCAGTAATTTCTTCGGATGTTAACCGGTTCGAAATCATTCCTGCTATTCTGCACATACTTGGTATATAATCATAGCTTCGCCACCTAAGTTACATCTTAATTATGTAACTTATTTATAATCAGAAATTTACGCATCGATCAATTATCGAGCATTATTAGGCATTAATGTCAATTAAAAATGCCATTTGGTATTATTAAACTACTATATCAATTGTTTAAAGCCTGTTAATAAAAGATGCTGCAACTTGGACAATTATTGAATATCCTAAATTTTCCAGTCTTAATGCTAATTGTTTTTGAGAACGGTAGGATATGATTTCTCCGGTTAAACCTTTAAGGGGGCCCGCTTTAATCATAATTTTTTCCCCTGGTTGTAAATCATCTTCCGTAATTTCCAATTCGTAAGGACTGGCCATTAGTAGTTTAAGTTCATCTATCTGCCTGTCAGGCATTGAGGCAATTTTGCCAGAAAAATAAATAAAACGAGCTATTCCTTTAGTCATTAATACTTCAGCTTGTTCATGTTCTTTTATTCTAACAAATAAGTACGATTTAATAAAAGGTTCTTCTACCCATTTCTTCCTGTCGCTCCATTGTTTAAGCTGTCTGTGTAAAGGTAAATAGGTTTCAAGTCCTTTACTTGTTAAAGCCTGGAAAGCTTTTTTTTCTGCACGGGCATATGTATAAACCGGATACCATCTATTGGAACCTGAATGTGGTTTTAAAGCCATAATTTATCAGTTAACCGCATTATTTAAACAAACGCGTAACACTCCACCATTTTTTCTTTTTTTCATCTATATAATACCCCGAACTTTGATAACCGCTGTAATCAGAATAATAATAATATCGAAGTCCCTGATTCTCTCCTGTGAATTTGGTGGTATAATATCTTGAATGTAACAGATCCTCTGCAAAAGCATTTATTACAATTACGGTATTATCTAAATGATATTCCTGTGCAATACGCTGCGGAATTGTAGCTGCATTAAATTTTGATTTTCCGGAACGTATTACAAAAAGATTAATATCACTATTTCTAATTAATGGTAGTGCATCTGAAACTAATCCAATTGGAGCCGTATCGATCATAATTACTTCATATTTTAATTTCAAACCAGAAATCAAACTAACCATTCTTTCTGAGTGCAACAATTCAGAAGGATTAGGAGGAATGGGACCTGAAATTATAAAATCAAGATTTTCGTGTTTCGAATGAAGGATAATATCATCTGCCGAACACTGATGTGCCAGGTAATTACTTAAACCTATATCATTGGGCACATCAAATGTTTTATGCATTTTTGATCGTCTCAAATCAGCTGCAATTAATATAACTTTTTTATCAATTAATGATAAAGTACTCGATAGATTAACAGCTACGAATGATTTTCCTTCACCCGCCACTTCCGAAGTAATGCAAATTACCTTACTTTCTTTTTCTGATGCCAGGAAATTTAAATTTGTTCGGACAGAACGAACTGATTCTGCAAACATGGATTTAGGCTTGCTAAGAGCCAGGATTTGCGAACTGAACTCATCAATTTCATGAGGAAATTTTCTTATTACCCCAATAATAGGAGTAGTAGTAAGGCTCTCAACGGTTTCTCTATCATAAATATAAGAATTTAACACTCTGATCAAAACAATTAAACCCAAACCTATTCCCAGTCCCAAAATAATTGCTGTACGTCTAATCGATTGAGTATCGGGAGATAATGGTGATAAATTGGGCTGTGCCATATCAATAATGTTTGCACCAGGCAATATACCCGCACTATTAATTTGCGCATCTAACTTCTTTTCGGATAAAAATGAATATACTTTATCATTAATCTCAAAATCGCGTTTTAAACTTACCATATCACGCTCAGCAGATGGCAGCGCAGCTATTTTTTGATTGATAGGTATGAGCTGATCATCAAAATATTTAATATTATTTTCAATGAAAGCAATGGTTGTGTTAATGCTGGTTATCGCGCTATTTTTAACTTGTAATATTTGCTGGTTGATATCAAGGATAGGCTGTGAGTTATTATTGTAAGTTTTTAACAAAGCGTTTTTTCCGGCTATCAAGTTATTAAGTGTAATAAGGATTTTGTCTAATTCCGGGTCAGTCACTCCGCCCATATTAAAATTAAGCGTCACGTTATCTTTTTCCTTAATTACTTCCTCTTTCAGTTTGTTAAGAGCAAGAAGCTGAATATTTAATAAAGAACGTTTCCCTTCGATATCTTTTGCTTCAGCCAGGACAGTTGCCGATGCTGAACCAATATCCATCATCTTTTTACTTTGCTTATATTGCGCTATCGAATTCTCGGATCCTTTAACTTCGCCAGAAAGAAAATCAAGCTGGCTGTCAATAAACTGGATCATTTGCGAAGCCGATTGCGATTTTTGCTTTCTGTCATAATTAAGATATTCTTTCATGACGGCATTTAATATGTCAGCGGCAAATTGCGGGTTTGAATCTATTTCTTGTAACTCTATAATATTTGAGTTTTTTGCAACCTCGCTTGTACGCAAGCCTCCTCTTACCCTGCCTACAAACTCATCGGCAGTATTAACCTTAAATAAATATGCTGATGTTTTAGGTATCTCCCCAGGATATTTAATACTAAAAGCAGTGGTGCCAATAGCAAAAGGCGTATTGTAGTGACATGTTTTTACGACTTCAGTTCCTGAATTTTTATAACTGATGCTAAAAGTGCTTTTGCTAACAGGCCTGAAAGTAATCAGACCATGATAAAAATTCAAACTATCAAAATTTATTAGTGTTAAATTGAGTGGTTTTTCCGGGTACAGATCACTTGTCCGGTTAAGTACACGGCCAACAATAAAAAAACTTATCCTGTAATCAAGGTTTTTTATAGCTCTTAATAAAACCGGGGTGCTTTTTAATACTATAGTTTCACTTTGAATTTTAGAGATATTTGCTCTGTCAGAATTGATCGGGATACCTACCAGATCTTGTATTTCTGATTTCTTTTCCTCAAACTTCATAGTGCCTATGGTGCCGTAGGTTTTTGGTGTGTACCACAAATAAACATTAGCAGTGAGCATACAAATTACAACAGCGCCTACTATCCAATACCATCGGCTCAAAAGGATTTTGCCAATTTTAAAATAATCAATCTCCTGGTTTACTAATTTGGGCTGAACCTTAATCGTTTCTTCCATTTAACGGTGGATAAGCGCAAAGACAACCAACGCCGTATTTAATAATAGTATAGCGGGTTGAACTAAGGATGAAAAATTTTGTAAATTATCGTTACGTATTGCGCGTCTATTTTGCGCAATGTAAATTATGTCTCCGCTTTGTAGTATGGCTTTAGGATCGTTTATGGATCCTATATTATCCAGGTTGATTTGAGTTACTTGAGGATTGCTTTCGCCTCCGCGAATAATCTTAATATTTTTTTCATTGGCCTTGTCTGTAAGCCCTCCGGCTTGTCCAATAAGTTCAATCAAAGTTGTTTTATCTTTTGTTAATATAAAATTGCCCTGCGTTTTACTTTCACCAAGCATCGTTACTTTAAGATTCACAATTTTTAATTCTATAATAGGGTCTTTAAGAAGATTTTTACGATAAGTACCTTCAATAAGTTTTTGAGCTTCAACTCTTGTTAAGCCTACAACCGTTAATCGGCCAATAACTGGCAGAGCCACTGTACCGTCATCTTCAACCTGGTAAGTTTGTTCTGTTGATGTACCTGCGCCGGAAGTTGAAACACCTGTACCGGGAGCATCATTAAGGATAGGTGTTTCTCCAACAATATATTTAATATTTTGCAGGTTCCTGATTTGTAAAATATCTTGTGGTTTAATCTTATAATGATCAACGGTAAAGGCATTTTTTTGGAATATGCTGTCGGGAATTGAATTCCTGTATTCAAAAAGTGACTGGTATTGCTTGGTAGAACAGGAAGTACAAAGAAGAAGTATCCCTAAAAGTATGTAAGTAAAATTTAAATAGCGCATATGCACGTCCGTTCTGGCTGTCTTTATATTAATTAGGTATCCGGATCAAATTTACATATTTTTGCAGGATATAATAGTATTTTTCCTAAAAGTGCAGGATTTTAAAATTTCTCTGATCACCGTCTCTTATAATGCCGAAAACACCATAGGCCGATGTATTGAATCTGTTATTGGGCAAAACTTTAAAAATATTGAATATATTATTATTGATGGAGGCTCAAGTGACAACACCAATCAAATTATAAATCAGTATAAAATACATATCAATCTATTTTTATCAGAACCCGACGAAGGAATATATGATGCCATGAATAAGGGCATCAAAATGGCAAGCGGTCATATAGTAGGAATGCTTAACGCCGATGATTATTTTGCAGACAATGATATATTAAATACTATTGCCTGGACATTTAATAATCAAAAAAATACCGATATTTTATATGGCGACCTCGACTATGTAAACTCACAGAACAAAATCATACGCAAATGGCGATCCGGTGAATTCTCACATAAAATGTTTAACTGGGGTTGGATGCCCCCTCACCCTACTTTTTATTGTAAACGTGGTCTATTTCAAAAATATGGCTTTTATAGCCTGGAATATGGGACTGCAGCGGATTATGAATTGATGCTAAGATTTATGTATTATCATAAATTAAATGCTTTTTATCTTAAAAAAGTAATGGTAAAAATGAATACCGGAGGTGTTAGTAACAAAAATATTAAGAGCCGCGTAAAAGGATTATTATTTGATTATAAGGCTATGCATAATAATTATATTTTAGTTCCTTTAATAACATTAATATTCAAGCCGCTTCGTAAAATAATTCAATATTTTTAATAAAATATCATTTTGTTAGTATGTTAATAATAATTCTTTTAATAAATTAATAATTATTAGTTAATTGCAAAACATTTACCTTTTACTAGAATAACATCTTAAACTTATTTCGCATGATAGATTTTTTACACAATTTTCCTATCATATATTACTTATTTATAGTAATATTTTCTATTCTGATAAGCTCATTAGCTATTCCGTCAATTTTACATGTAGCCCGTTTCCGGCATTTATATGATGACCTTGGGCATTTTAGAAAATCTCACGATCATGGGATTCCACGCCTTGGAGGAGTTGCCATATTTGTTAGCTTCACTATTACTTCCCTGCTGTTTTGTATGACAGATAAATCATTGCCTATAAATTACTTACTTACCGCTTGTATAATTTTATTTGCAATGGGATTAAAGGACGATCTTTCAGGAGTAAATTCGAGCACTAAATTTTTAATCCAATTTATTGTTTGTGCTATAATGGTAATTTTGGGAAATATACGTATCACTAATTTATATGGCGTCTTTGATATATATCAACTTTCTTATATATTCAGTACCGCATTATCAATTTTTATCATTTTATTAGTAGTTAATGCTTTTAATTTAATTGATGGTATTGATGGACTGGCAGCTACCACAGGAATTATTGCCAATGGAACATTTGCGGCATTATTTATATATATTAAACAATATGAGTTAGCGGCAGTTTCGCTTGCTATGGTAGGCGCTATAATTGGTTTTCTAAGATTTAATATCACTCCTGCAAAAATATTCATGGGCGATACAGGCTCGTTATTAATTGGATTAATATCGGCTGTTATGGCTTTAAAGTTTATGGAAGTAAACAATATCCATAATAGCAGTTCTTCTTTAATTCATAAAATTCCTTCATTGGTGTTTGCTGTTTTGATAGGTCCGGTATTTGATACTATCCGGGTGTTTATTTTAAGGATAGCAAATGGGGTATCTCCATTTACTGCCGACCGCAACCATATTCATCACAGGATATTAAGGCTTGGTTTTAATCATTTACAAACCACAATAATTTTAACTTTAACAAACATCGCATCTATTGCAATGGTGTTGCTGTTTAGAAATTACAGTGAATCAGTTCTTGTTCTTTTAATAATCTTGATTTCTCTTATTTTTAACTGGATGATTACATTTTTTCTTCGTTCAAAAGAGAGGGAAAACCTTGCCTTTAGAAATTTATTTGTTTAAACTTTAAGTCTCCTTTAAATTTTAATTCGTTTTATCTGGGTAGTTCTTTTAGTAAGATATAAAAAATATCAGGCTTCCTGATTTTATTTAACTTTGGAAGTTAATAACCCATATAATGAGAATAGCAATAAATGGATTTGGCCGGATAGGCCGTATTTTTTTAAGAAATATTTTAGATAAACCAGGTATTGTTGTTGTAGCGATTAATGATCTGACTGATACTAAAACCCTTGCCCACCTTTTTAAATACGATTCCGTACATCATGGCTTTAAAGGGATAATAGATTTTGATAAAGAAAACCTTTATATAAATAAACACAAAATAAAAGTACTATCAGAGACCGAGCCATCAGCTTTACCATGGAAAGAATTGAATATCGACCTGGTAATTGAATCAACAGGCAAATTTACATCAAAAGAAGGAGCAAGCCGGCATTTAAAGGCCGGAGCTAAACAGGTTATAATCTCTGCTCCAAGCATCGATAAAAGTGTACCCACTGTTGTGTTGGGGGTAAATGATGATTCTATCGATCTGCATTCTGAAATTTTATCCAACGCTTCATGTACCACTAATAATGTGGCAACAATGGTTAAGATACTTGATGAAAACTGGGGAATAATTGACGGATATATAACTACGGTACACTCCATGACAGGGGATCAAAATCTTCATGATGCTCCTCATAAAGATTTGCGCAGGGCCAGGGCAGCTTCGGCTTCAATTATCCCAACAACTACTGGTGCGGCAAAAGCTATTACAACAATTTTCCCTCACCTGCAGGGCAAACTTGGTGGTGCAGGTATTCGTGTACCTGTTCTTAATGGTTCCCTTACTGATTTTACTTGTAGTCTTAAAAAACAGCCATCAGTTGAAGAAATTAATCTTGCCTTTAAAAAGGCAGCCGAGGGTCCGATGAAAAATGTTTTAGAATATACAGAAGATCCTATAGTATCAACAGATATATTAGGTAATACACATAGTTGCATATTTGATGCTCAACTAACTTCAATTGTTGGCGGCTTGGTAAAAGTGGTAGGCTGGTACGATAATGAAATGGGCTACTCAAGCCGCCTGGCAGACCTGGTTGAAAAAATAAGTAAATTAGATGCCGCGATTTAAGCAAATGATCAGATTTATTAAGGTTGAAGATTTACTTGAAATCAGAAATGAGGTTTTAAGGGAGGGAAAATTAACACTTGACGAATGCCGGTTTCCTACCGACAAATTAACCGGCGCTTTTCATTTAGGATACTATAAAGATGAGCAATTATTATGTATAGCCTCGTTTCATCCGCAAAATTATGAAGGGTTTACCGGTACAGGTTACCAGTTACGGGGAATGGCCACTTTAGAAAATTACCGGGGGCAAGGCATCGGCAACCAGCTCCTCAATTTTGCTATTGTTTATCTTCGTGAACAAAAAATTGATTATCTGTGGTGTAATGCCAGGAAAAAGGCCCTTCCATTTTATTTAAATATGGGCTTTGAAGTTATATCTGCCGAGTTTGAGGTGCCTGTTATAGGGCCTCATTATGTATTGTATGTTAGGATACAATGATTTTTTTGTTACCTAAAACACCTTTTTGACTTTTGGGTTTCGAATTTAGAATTAATTGCTGAATTTGGCAGCACAAATTGCTTGCATCAAACATTATGAAAACAGTAGATCAAATTAGCTTTGCCGGGAAAAAAGCCCTTATCCGGGTTGACTTTAACGTACCATTGGATAAAGATTATAATATTACTGACGATAACCGCATGACGGCTGCACTGCCAACTATCGATAAAATTTTAAAAGATGGGGGGGCGGTGATCCTAATGTCGCACCTGGGAAGACCAAAAGGTGGTCCTGAAGAAAAATATTCCCTAAAACACCTTGTTCCGCATTTATCTGATCTGCTGGGCCAAAAAGTTGAGTTTGCCGATGATTGCATAGGCCGCGAAGCCGTAAAAAAGGCAAAAGAACTACATAAAGGTGAGGTTCTTTTATTGGAGAACCTGCGTTTTTATAAAGAAGAAGAAAAAGGCGATAAAGATTTTGCCGAAAAATTATCAAAACTTGGTGATGTTTATGTAAACGATGCATTTGGCACAGCACATCGTGCGCATGCTTCAACGGCAGTGATCGCGCAATTTTTTCCTAATGCAAAATACTTTGGTTACCTGATGGCTGCCGAGCTTAAAAATGCCGAAAAAGTATTAAATGAAGCTGTAAAACCATTCACAGCTATTATGGGCGGTGCAAAAGTATCAGATAAGATTGAACTTATTGAGCGCTTACTTGATAAAGTAGATAACCTTATTATAGGTGGCGGCATGGCATATACTTTTGCAAAAGCGCAAGGGGGTAAAATCGGTAAATCATTGGTTGAAGATGATAAGCTTGATCTTGCGAACAGTCTGATAAAAAAAGCTAAAGAGAAGCGGGTTAATTTATTGTTGCCAACAGATTCTGTTATTGCTGATAATTTCTCGAACGATGCCAAAACAGATATGGCGCAAAATGATAACATTAAAGATGGATGGATGGGCCTGGATATTGGCCCCGATTCTATAGCGGAATTTACAAAAGTGATTGAAGCATCAAAAACCATTTTATGGAATGGCCCAATGGGTGTTTTTGAAATGGAAAAATTTGAAGCCGGCACAAAAGCAATTGCCGAAGCCGTAGTAAAGGCAACCGAAAATGGCGCATTCTCTTTAATAGGTGGCGGCGACTCTGCAGCGGCCGTTGCCAAATTTAATTTTACTGATGAAGTGAGTTACGTCTCAACAGGTGGCGGCGCTTTACTGGAATATATGGAAGGTAAAGAACTGCCCGGGGTAAAAGCTATAAATGAATAAAACTTTTATTTAAGACTTAGGAAGGTGAGCATTTGCTTGCCTTTTTTTGTTTAATGTACTAACTTTATAGAAATATAAATTTATGCCTGAAGTAATAATAAAATATAAAAAACCGGAAACTTTAAAAATTTTAAAAGGATTGGCAAAATACTTTGATTTTAAAGTGACAACTGATAAAAGTAAAAAAAAATCTTCCCTGGATGATATATTAGTTCCGGGCGATAAAACTTTAAATATTTCCGAACTCGAAGATATATTTACTGGCAGTGGAATTGATGCCAGTAAATTAAGAGAAGAAGCGTGGAAAAGATCAAAGTAATCTGCGATACCGATGTAATGATCGATTATTTAGATCATCGCCAAACCCGCCACTTATCAGCCAAACAATTCCTTGATAATGAAATAGGATTAGATTTCGTAACACTTTCTGCAATTACAAAAATGGAATTGATAGCAGGCATTTCAAATAAGGATACACTTATTAAACTCAATAAAAATATCAAACGGTTTAATATATTACTTATTAATGCTGAAATTACTTCAATAGCATTACAACTTATAGAAAGCTTTAAGCTAAGTCATAATTTAGCTATTCCCGACTCTTTAATAGCAGCAACTGCAATCCATACAGGTTTTAAATTATTTACTTTTAATACAAAAGACTTTAAATTTATTCCCAATTTACAACTATACCAGAGTATCGTCCAGGAATAATGTAAATAACAATATTGTGAAAGGATCCGTTTGGGTTGTCTTTTATTTTATTTAGTACTTTTAAAAAATAAATTCTTACAATGAAGAAACTTATACTTTTTGCTTTCTCCTTTCTGCTTTTTGCCTCTGTGGGTTGCAAACATTCTTCGCATCCTACTAATACTAACGCGGCTTATGTAAAAGACAACTATATTAAGTACGAATACCAGGTACCTGTGCGGGATGGTAAGAAACTGTTTACTTCGGTTTATGTACCAAAAGACCAAACTAAAAAATATCCAATTATGATGGATAGAACGCCCTATAGTGTTGCTCCATACGGAAAGGATAAATATAAAGGCACCCTGGGGCCATCGCCGTTGTTTATGCACGATGGCTATATTTTTGTTTACCAGGATGTGCGCGGCCGCTTTATGAGCGAAGGGATATTTGAAGAAATGACCCCTGAAAAAGAAGAACATAAGACTAAGAACGATGTAGATGAAGGAACGGATACCTATGATACTATTGACTGGCTGCTAAAAAACATACCTAACAACAATGGCAAAGTAGGGGTATGGGGCATATCCTACCCTGGGTTCTTTACTACCGCAGCTTTACTTAGCCGTCATCCTGCACTTGTTGCTGCATCACCGCAGGCACCAATGGCTGATCTTTACAGAGACGATGCTTTCCATAATGGCGCTTTTATGCTGGTTGGAAACTTTGGCTTTTACGCTGGTTTTACAAATCGCCAGAACGACAAGCCTACACAACGCAAAGGCTTACAGTTTAACTTTGGCACTAATGATGGATATAAATTTTTTATGAACATGGGTTCTGTAAAAAATTCAAATGATAAATATTATAAGGATACGATACGTTTATGGAATGAAATGCTTGATCATCCTAATTATGATCAGCATTGGAAGGACCGGAATATTTTATACCACCTGCATGATATTAAAACAGCCGTGTTAGTTACCGGTGGATGGTACGATGCCGAAGATTTATACGGAGCCATTAATACTTATAAGACACTGGCAAAGAACAACCCTTCAACGCCCATTTATTTTACTATGGGTCCCTGGGTACATGGTGGATGGTCATACGGACAGGGTGATCACTTAGGTGATATTGACTTTGGCGGATCTACCGGACCTTTTTACAGAGAAAAGATTGAATTCGCTTTTTTTAATCATTACTTAAAAGGGACACCGTTTAATCTGCCCAAAGTTTCCATGTTTGAAACCGGGGTTAATCAATGGAAAAACTATAATGTTTGGCCTCCAAAAGAAGCGGCTGAAAAGAATTTATACCTGCTACCCGGAGGCAAGCTATCATTTGATGAACCACAGGTTGCTGATAACAGCTTTAACGAATTTATTTCGGATCCTAAAAACCCAGTGCCATTTATTAACGGTATTGACATAGATATGAAAAGGGAATATATGACCGGCGACCAGCGCTTTGCAACAGGAAGAAAAGATGTATTGACTTATCAAACAGATGTACTGGATAAAGATGTAACTCTGGCCGGAAATATATGGGCCGATCTTAAAGTATCAACTACAGGAACAGATGCCGACTGGGTAGTGAAAATAATAGATGTGCACCCGGATTCAGCAAAAAACAACAAATTTACAAGTAAAGGTGTTAATATGGCTGATTATGAGCAAATGGTACGTAGCGAGGCCATGCGCGGAAAGTTCCGTGATGGCTTTGACAAGCCAGCACCATTTAAGCCAGGTAAGATAACTCCTGTAAACTTTGAGCTGCAGGATGTATTGCACACCTTTAAAAAAGGCCACCGCATTATGGTACAGGTTCAAAGCACCTGGTTCCCCCTCATTGACCGTAACACCCAAAAATTTGAGGATATTATGAAAGCCAAGGACAGCGATTTCCAAAAAGCCACAAATAGGGTTTATACTTCAAAAGTGAATCCGAGTTATTTGAAGGTGAGGGTGATGGATGGTAAATAAGTAGCTCAAGAGCTTTAGTACAACTGGCCTGAAAAACAGAAGACCTCACTTATCGTGAGGTCTTTTTAATTAACTCAATGGTTATTAAATTTTAAAAGGAAAGGGAAAAGGTGTAAACTATTTATTAATAGTTTCTTGAACGTCCAGAATTAAGCTGCAACTGAGCAAGCACGCCATCTACTATTTTTGGCAAATCGTCGATTGTTTTTTGCGGGTTGTGATGAACTTCGCCAACGCCAAATCCTCTCCAAACAATTTTATGTGTGCGGGTATCAACAAGGTCAATAATTAAAGTGCCTTCTTTGTAATGTTCTTTATCAGCGTATTCAGCAGGATATACACTATAACCGTAATATGGATATCCCCAGCCCCATGCTCCTCGCCAACCCCAGCCAAAACCGTAGCCCCAGCCTGGTCCCCAGCCAAAACCAGGATAAAATCCACCAGAATAATAATTAGTTTTTGTACCTGTACCAACTTTGGTCATATAACTCACTACAAGATCCGGATGATCCTGGCTTAACCTTAAACCTTTTTGTTCAAGCGCCATTGTTGCTGCATCTCTTATTTTAGCATCCGCTACAGCCACATTATCATTCATCCGTTTATCGCCATTGTTCGCATTCTGCATCCATGCAAATGTGTGGTAATTACTCAAATTAGTTTTGTTAATGGCTGCCGTATAATAATTGTAGCTTGTACAAGCTGACAAGCCCGACAGCATTACAACTGCAAGCAAAATATAAATTGATCTTTTCATGATATTACTTTTTATAGTATTTATTTAGACAAATCATAAACAAAAGGTTTAATGCTAAAATAAATATTTTTTAAAGTTAAAAGAAGCTTTATGATAAATATTTCCCTACGATTGGCATACGTCTTCCCATGCCAAAAGCTTTGGCCGAAACCCTTAAAATTGGAGGAGTTTGGTAACGTTTATGTTCGGCAAGGTTGATTAGCTTAATTACCCGCCGAACTGTTTTTTCATCGTATCCCATTTTAATAATTTCGGCTGATGAGCAGCGCCCCTCCACATACTCCGCTATTATTTTGTCTAGTATATCATATTCAGGTAATGAATCGGTGTCTTTTTGATTGGGCCTTAACTCCGCTGATGGTGGTTTTATGATGGAGTTTTCAGGGATTATTTCCCGCTCACGGTTGATGTGCCGCGCCAGTTCAAAAACCTGAGTCTTGTAAACATCGCCAATCACAGAGATTCCGCCGCACATATCGCCATATAGGGTTCCGTAACCAACAGCGGCTTCACTTTTGTTAGAGGTGTTTAACAAAATATAACCGAATTTATTACACATAGCCATTAACAATACTGCCCGGCTTCGGGATTGAATATTTTCTTCAGCAATATTAAATGGCAGATTTTTAAACTGCGGTTGCAATGTGGTTTCAAAAGCTTCTGTAATATTTTTAATCGTGATGGTTTCATGCATGCAACCCAGATTTTTCACCAGGTCCTCGGCATCTTTTATCGAATGATCACTTGAAAAACGAGAAGGTAATAATACGGCCATTACATTTTCGGGACCCAATGCTTCGGCAGCCAAGGCGCAAACTACAGCAGAGTCGATCCCCCCTGACAAACCAAGTATTGCCTGCTTAAAACCCGATTTGTAAAAATAATCCCTTATTCCTAAAATAATTCCTTTGTGTATCTGTTCAATATCGCTTTCTTTTTCTGTTCTGAGTGTTGAGGCATGTTGAAAAGTTACTTCAGCTTTATCATCCAGGTCATAATAGGCTACACTTTCCTCAAAGTAAGGCATCTCGTCGATAAGCTTTCCGGTATTATCAAAAACTAAGGATCCCCCATCAAAAATAAGCTCGGTTTGAGCACCCACATTATTCACATACAGCAATGGCAAATGATATCTCCTTGCATTATCACTTAAAATTCCAATACGCTCTTCATCATGATTATAAGCAAACGGCGAAGCCGCTATATTGATCATTACATCGGGTTGCTGCTGTATTAAAATATCCATTGGCCTGGTTACATATAACGGATTTTCAATGGTATTCCATAAATCCTCACAAATTGTCAATGCAATACGGTGTCCTTTAAATTCGATACAATTAAACTCTGTAGAAGGTTCAAAATAACGATACTCATCAAATATATCATAGTTGGGCAGCAACGCTTTATTAGCTATGGCCTTAACTTTACCATTTTCAATAAAATAAGCCGAATTATTAAGTTCCTTACCCTCCGGGCGATGATTTGGAGTAGGCAATCCTATTATGCAGGCAATATCAACGCATTCTTTAGCAATTGTTTGCGCTGACGTTTCACAGAGATCAATAAACTCGTCAAATTCCAAAAAATCACGTGATGGATACCCACAAACACATAATTCGCCAAATACCATCAGATCGGCCCCATTTTTACGGGCTTTTTTAATATGATCAATGATTTTAGCCGTATTTGATTCAAAATTTCCAATATGGTAGTTAAGCTGTGCTAACGCAATCTTCATTATAGTTTTGATTTACCTAAACTAACGGTTGAAATACTCCGTTTAAGGTCTTTAATACAAATAAAAAATTAATTTTGTCCAAAGGATAAAAAATGACTATAAACAAAACAAAGCAAATTTATTTATTTTTTCTCGTAAGTCTGTTAATGACCGCCTGTAGCCGCAATAAAAAGATAGATGTAAGTAATATACCGGTTAATGTAAAGATTGAAAGATTTGACAAAGAGTTTGATGCCATGCGTTTAAAACCAATGGCTCAACAGGCAAATTACCTGAAAAAAAAGTATGGCTTTTTTTATCATAATTGTATCGGAATGCTGCTGCAAGACCAGGACATCAACACCAACGATACCGCTTATTTTCAGTTGTTGCGGCGCGCTTTTGCGACACGTGATTATAAAGAGTTAAAGCATGATGTTGACTCTGTTTACCCCGGCACAGATAAGGAAGAGGCTAGCCTTACGGATGCCTTCAGGCATATAAAATATTACTTTCCCCAAAAAAAGCTACCGAAAGTGTACGCTTTTGTTTCCGGTTTTGAGAATCAAATCGTTATTGGCGATGGTTATTTAGGCATTGGGCTTGATCTTTTTTTGGGGGGCAATTCAAGGTTTTACCCATCTCTCACCAATGCCTGGCCACATTATTTGTCGAGAAATTTTAACGCCGACAATATTGCTCCCCGTGTTATTGAAGGTATGGCGCGCGAGGATATGTTTCCCGAGAGTGACAGCAGTAAAACGCTGCTTTCAAAAATGATCTATAATGGAAAGATCATGTATTTTATGGACCAGATATTACCGGATGTGCCCGATACAACCAAAATTGGCTATACAGGCGTTCAATTAAAATGGTGTCAGGACTTTAAATCACAAATCTGGGCATATTTTTTAGATCAAAACCTGTTGTATGAGAGTGATTATCCTAAGATTCAAAAGTATTTAACAGCAGCACCATTTACTCCTGGCTTGGGTGATAGAAATGAATCGGCCCCTAAACTTGCTGTATGGACAGGATGGCAAATTGTAAGGCAGTATATGGACAAACATCCCGAGGTTACCCTGCCGGAATTGATGGTTAACACCAATGCACAAAAAATATTAAACGAATCAAAATACCGGCCTAAGTAATGCTTAACCCGCTTGCAGTCTTGATGTTGAAAACTATAATAATATATAAAAAATCAAAATAATACAATTTGCACCTAAGCTTTTCGTTTTGCATCTTAGCACAATATATATTCCTAATTTAAAAATGAAATTAAACCTTAAAATTTCCTTAGCTGCTTTAGCCTTAGTTATTGTATCCGGCGGATCGTTTGCACAAGTCAAAAAGAAACCTGCGCCATCGCCAAAAAGCAAACCGGTACCAGTAGCAGAGCATCTTCGGGGAAATATATTACCTGTGGATCCTTATGTGATCATCGGTAAATTACCTAACGGCTTAACCTATTATATTCGTAAAAACAGCGAACCGAAAAACAGGGCCGAATTATACCTTGTATGCAAAGCCGGTTCAGTATTAGAAACCGATGACCAGCAGGGTCTTGCACATTTTACTGAACATATGGCCTTTAATGGAACACGTGATTTTCCTAAAAATGAACTGGTAAACTACCTGCAGAAATCCGGGGTAAAGTTTGGTGCAGACTTGAATGCTTATACTTCTTTTGATCAAACTGTTTATCAATTGCCATTGCCTACCGATAGCGTTAAAATATTTGAAAAAGGATTCAATATACTCGCCAACTGGGCGGCATATCAAACATTTGACCCCAAAGAAATTGATTCAGAGCGTGGCGTTGTACTAGAAGAAGAACGTTTACGCGGTAAAAATGCCCAGGAGCGTTTAAGATATCAAACCTGGCCTGTATTACTAAATAACTCCAGGTACGCCCAGCGTTTACCAATTGGCAAAGAAGATGTATTGAAAACTTTTAAGCCCGAAACTATCATAAACTTTTACCATGACTGGTACCGTCCCGATCTGCAAGCCGTGGTAGTCGTTGGTGATTTTGACCCGGTACGTGTTGAACAACTAATAAAAAATAATTTCTCTTCGCTTAAAGATCCTGCAAACGAAAAGCCACGAACACAATATGCAGTACCCGCAACTCCCGGGACAGCTGTGAAAATAGCTACAGATAAAGAATTTCCATATACCGTAGCTGAGATTATTGTGAAACACCCTGAAACAGTTGTTAAATCAACTGCTGACTATTTGCAAAGCATCCGTGTGCAGTTATTTAACCAGATGCTAAATGAGCGGATAGGCGAATTACTTCAAAAACCCAATCCGCCTTTTTTGTTTGGTCAGGCAAGTTATGGAGGTTTTATAGGTAAGCAGGATGCCTTTACTTCACTTGCGGTAGCTAAACCAGGCGAACTGGAAACAGCCTTAAAAGCAGTAGTTGCTGAAACAGAAAGAGTACGCTTGTTTGGTTTTACAATAACCGAATTAGAAAGGGCAAAACAAAATGCTTTAACGCAAATTGATAACGCCTATAAGGAACGGGATAAAACTAAATCGGTAAATTTTGTAAATGAATATGAGCAAAACTTTTTAACCGGCGAAGCTATACCAGGTATATCATACGAGTATAATTTTTATGTCAACAACATAGGTAAAATCACCCTTGCGGAGATGAATGCTATGGCAGGGAAATTTATAAGTGATCAAAACAGGGTTGTAATTGTCGAAGCTCCGGATAAAGACAAGGACAAACTGCCAACTGAAAAAACATTATTGGGTTGGATAACTGATGGCGGGAAAAACATAAAACCATATATTGATTATACAACAGACAAACCTTTATTGGATAAAGCACCACTCCCCGGTAAAATTACAAGTATCCAAACTGACAGTGCCATACTTACAACTACTGTAACACTAAGCAATGGGGTTAAAGTAATATTAAAACCAACGGAATTTAAAAACGACCAGATACTGATCAATGGTTACAAATTTGGTGGCACTTCGCTTGCCAGCGACCAGGATTTTACATCCGCTGACCTCTCGGGGGATGTAATTGGAGGCAGTGGTATAGCTGATTTTAAACAGGTAGAGCTGGATAAAAAATTAAGCGGAAAAAATGTGGGTGTAACTCCCTATATAAGTGATGTAGCAGAGGGTATAACCGCGCACACAACACCGAAAGATTTTGAAACGGCTATGCAACTGATATACCTCTATTTTACCCAGCCGCGTAAAGATGCTGATATATGGCAATCAAATATCAGTCAGACAAAGTCGTTCCTGGCTAACCGCGGGCTTGATCCGGCCAGTGTTTTTCAGGATACGGTTTCAGCCACTTTGAGTAATCATAATTTTAGGGGGATGGTTACTACGCCTGAATTGTTAAACAAAGCCAGTCTTGATAAAGCATATGCCTTTTATAAAGATCGTTTTGCTGATGCAAGCGGGTTTACTTTTACTTTAGTGGGCAACTTTACAGTTGACGTTATAAAGCCATACCTTGAAGCCTACTTAGGTGGCTTGCCGTCAACAAACAATAAGGAAACCTTTAATAATTTAAACATACATCCGCCAGCCGGACAAATCACTAAAACAGTTTATAAAGGCATTGGTGATAAAGCAAGCGTGCAATTGGTATTTAGTGGCGATTATGATTATAATGAAACCAATAATATACAGTTAGACGCATTGGAGCAAATTTTACAGATTAAATTAATAGAGCGCCTGCGTGAACAGGAGAGCGGAGTTTATTCGCCGGGAGTTAGGGCAAGCTATAAAAAGATTCCAGGTGGCAGATACAGTTTTACTATATATTTTGGATGTGCCCCGGCTAATGTAGATAAGCTGATCAGCGCTACCATGGAAGAAATTGATAAGATAAAGCAAAATGGGGCTTTGCCAACAGACATTGAAAAATTTGCAGCTCAGGATGCACGCTCAACCCAGGTTCAATTAAAAGAGAACATTTTTTGGGCTGGATACCTTGGCTCTGCTTCACAAAATCAGGAAGATCCGGATGCTATTCTACATCACGTAAGTAATCTTAGCCAAGTAACTGTACAAAGCACAAAGGATGCCGCTAATAAATACTTTAATGGGAATAACCTTATAAAGCTGATTTTATTACCTGAGAAGAAGTAAAGAACTTTAAGAGATTTATAAGGGGTCCTGTCAGTTTTGACGGGGCCTTTTTTGTTTTATAATATATTTTATACAACACTGTTGAAATAAGAATATAGATTTGATAACCCACTTAAAATATCACGGAGCATTCTCTTATTAGCTATGAAAAAATTAAAACAAATTATTACTCAAATAAAAGCGGACCCGACCAGTATACCTAATGAAATGCTTTGGCAATTGATCTGTTATTCGCCAAAAATGCCCTTACGTTTACAGCAGGAACAATTGCTGAATGAAGCTGAAAAATTTAGCTTAACCGTTAAGGATGATTATTTTGCAGAAAAAGAACTTGCTTTTAATGGTTTTAAATGGGGAAAGGGTTCACGTAAACTTTTAATTACTCATGGCTGGGGCTCAAAGGCTGCAGATTTTATGGAAATTATCAATGCTCTCAAAGAAATTGATGACCTGGAAATTATTGCATTTGATGCGCCCGGCAACGGAAGTTCGGAAGGTGAGTTATCAAATCTATTATTATTTATTCTGCCAATTAAAGCGATAACACTCCATTTTGGTCAGCCGGATATCCTGATTGGTCATTCATTGGGTGCAATGGCAAACGTAATTGCCCTTTCAGAAATGAAGATTACGCCGTCATTGCTAATTAGTATTGCACCACTTATCAGGCTGAAAGAAAATTTTGAATACAGCATGAGTACGGTAGGTGTCTCACAGGTGGCCCAGGATAATTTCTTAAAAAGTTTTGAGGAAAAGTTCAATAAACCCGCATCATTTTATAATTTAATTGACTGGTATACACTTGATAAAGAGGTTAAATACTGGTTAGCATATGATGAAAATGATCAGATCTCGACCTATAATTATTTAAAGGAATTTTTAGATGCTAACCAATCCATACTTAGCCAAAAGTATGAAGGCATTGGACATGAACGGATCATAAAGTCTGCACAGGTTATTTATGACTTGGTTGAGGTGGTGAAAGCAAATCTAATTGGGTGAATCACTTCTCGTAGTAAACGAGGTTTAAATGCTTTACATTTTTGAAGTGTTTGTCGGAAGTTATAAGTGGCAACTTTATAAAACAGCATTGGTATCTAACAAATACTTATTCCCACTCATCCCTCATTTTTTTTGTATGGCCAATGGATCTTCTTTTAATTTAATTGTCCCACCATATTTCTTTGTATTTACTCCTTTAACCACTTGAAGTTTTAAAGAAATATTATCCATTTCCATTTTACTGGCCCCTTTTTTTAGTACTAATACCATGATATAAAATTTAATATATCAAATTTACACGATTTTTTTGATATAGTGAAAGGCAACTTAGGTTGAATTTTAAACCTAAATACAACTTATTGCAATTTCCGTTGTATATTATCGAATGGTTACAAAGGGGCAACAAGTCATCCGTCAATGGTACAAGAAAAAAAACTGGGAGCAGTTTGCCTTTCAGGGTGAAATGGAAGAGGCGTATCTTAGTGGTTATTCCGGCTTGCTCAATGCACCTACCGGCAGCGGTAAAACATTTGCCTTGTTCCTGCCCTTTCTGGTTGATTTTATAAATAAACATCCCGAAACTTACACCAGTCAAAAAAACAACGGTCTGCTAATGCTGTGGATCACTCCCCTGCGTGCTTTAACCAATGATATAAAAAAAGCGATGCAGGAGGTATGTGACGAAATAGGTCTGCCCTGGAAAATTGCCACGCGCACAGGTGACACCCCTGCCGCCGAAAAGCAGGCCTTGAAAAAAAAGCTACCCGAAGTATTACTCACCACACCAGAAAGTCTTCACCTGATGATGGCGCAAAAGGAGTATCCTAAATTGTTCCAAAGCCTGGAGGTTGTAGTAATTGATGAATGGCATGAACTGTTGGGTACAAAACGCGGGGTACAGGTGGAGCTTGGTTTGTCCCGGTTAAAAGCCCTAAGTCCAAAGTCTTTAGTCTTAAGTCAGAATGATGAGATTGATATAGTACCTACTTTAGACTTCGGACTTAAGACTTCGAACTTAAGACTAAAAATCTGGGGTATCAGCGCTACCATTGGCAATCTTGAGGAGGCGGCAGAGGTGTTATTAGGAAATGATTTTCAACCTGAAATGATTAAGATGGTACGGGCCAATTTGGAAAAAAAACTGCTCATTAAATCTATCATACCTGAAAATATAGAAAATTATTCGTGGGCGGGGCATATCGGATTAAAGCTGTTGCCGCAGGTAATGGAGATAGTAGCCAGAAGTAAAACTACCCTGATATTTACAAATACGCGTTCACAATCTGAAATCTGGTATCACGCCATTTTGGATAATTACCCTGAGTACGCCGGAATCATGGCGATGCATCATGGCTCGCTGGATAATGAACTGCGTAACTGGGTTGAGCAAGCCTTACATGCTGAAGCATTAAAAGTGGTGGTATGCACCTCGAGTTTGGACCTGGGAGTTGATTTTAGACCGGTGGATACTGTTGTACAAGTTGGAAGTCCGAAAGGTGTTGCCCGCTTTATGCAGCGGGCCGGACGTAGCGGCCACCATCCGGGAGCAGTATCGAGGGCTTATTTTGTACCTACGCATTCACTGGAATTACTGGAAGGCGCTGCCTTAAAACAAGCCATTAAGAACGGCATTTTTGAAAGCCGCGATCCATTGCTGCTCACCATGGATGTGTTGATACAATATATGGTAACGCTGGCTGTATCAGATGGTTTCAGGGCTGATGAACTGTTTAAGGAAGTGAAAACCACCTTTGTTTTCGCCGATCTGACACGTAATGAATTTAACCAGTTGCTCGATTTTATTACTAACGGTGGTAAAACACTTGCCCAATATGATGAATTTTTAAAGGTAGTAATTGAAGACGGTGTTTTTAAAGTTAACAACCGGCGCGTAGCTATGCGGCATCGGCTGAGCATAGGTACTATTACGAGTGAACTGAGCATCCGCATTAAATGGCTTAGCGGCGGCAGTCTGGGAACTATTGAGGAATCTTTTGTTTCCAAACTTAAACCTGGAAATAACTTTTGGTTTGCCGGACGCAGCCTTGAATTTATAAGGGTAAAGGAAATGACAGCTTATGTAAAAAAATCGAATGCTAAAAAGGGGATGATACCGAGCTGGGCGGGAGGTCGTATGCCCCTATCCTCACAATTATCTGCGGTCTTCAGAGATAAACTGGATGAGGTAGCCCACGGTATTGAAAAAGATGAAGAAGTGATTGCCCTTAAACCTTTATTTAATTTGCAAGCTGAACTTTCGCATTTACCGCAGAGCCACGAGTTTTTAATAGAATCGTTTAAATCCCGTGAAGGGCATCACCTATTATTTTATCCTTTTGAAGGAAGATTGGTTCATGAAGGAATGGCCTCACTGCTGGCTTACCGGATAAGTAAAATAAAAAACGCCAGCTTTTCCATCGCCATGAATGATTATGGCTTTGAATTGCTTACCGATGAAGACATTCCGATTGAACAAGCTTTGGAAGATGCCAGTTTTTTCTCAATTGATAACTTGCTGGATGATATTCTGCATAGCCTGAATGCAAACGAAATGGCCCGCAGGCGTTTCAGGGATATTGCCCATATAGGCGGATTGGTATTTACAGGTTATCCCGGTCAACCGGTTAAAAATAAACATTTGCAAGCTTCTACTTCTTTACTGTTTGAAGTATTCAGCGAGTATGAACCTGATAATTTACTGGTGCGCCAGGCCTACAACGAAGCCCTGGCTTTTCAACTGGAGGAATTCAGATTAAGATTGGCCCTGCAGCGTATCATCAAACAAAATATCATACTAAAAACCATTGAGCGGCCAACACCTTTCGCCTTTCCAATTATGGTAGATAGTTTGGGCCGTGAGCGCTTAACTACCGAATCTCTTGAAGAACGCATAGCAAAAATGGCCCGCCAATATGGTGCTGATGAGGTTGATAATCCCGATAGCTATCGGGACGAAACACGAAAAGTCCGAAAGCCGGGTATTACAAGGAAAAAAGGGTTTTAGGAATAAAATTTTCACAGGATGAAAATATAATTACTTATTGTAAAACAAAAATTGTCCGGATTGCTTTTATAATCGATTTCGTATTGAATTTCAACGCGTAAAGTGTTATTTTTGCATAAAATATTTTAACCACAAGGAAAATTAGTAAATGAAATTTATCCTGCTTGTTTTTATTAGTACCATAAGTTTTTCAGCTTCTGCTCAGTGGTGGCGATTAGATCTGCAATTAAAAAAACACGAACGATTTCCTTTAATAGACCAGGTAACTGATCAATCAATTGCCCGGCTTCCTGTAGCTACATTTAATCAGGCAGAGATACAAGGACTGTTTTTAGATTGCAGCGAATATAATAATGAAGCTGCTGAAAACCTTATAATGAAAACGGCACAACATAATATGCGTTTTAGGATTTATAATGATGCAAGTTACAATTTCAGTGACCTGGCACATTTGTACATTCAGCAAAACAGGTTTTCGGAAGCAAAATGGTTTTTATTACAAAGCAATATCATCTCAAGACAGGAAAACGATGATAAGCATACCATTGCCAATTTAATCGATCTGGCAATAGTGAAAGCAAACACCGGTTATTACGAACAGGCCCAACAAGACCTTAATGAGGCCCATGAATTAGCTGGCATAAAAGGTTTACAAAACACTTTACCAGAAATAGAGAAAACGATGCTTTACATTAAACAGAATAAATTGTCTTTATCAAAATCTGTTTCGCGTTATGCAGATTTTCCATTGAATAATACTAAAGCTGAGTAGGTAAAAGTATTAGTCAAATAAAAGTGCTAGCCTAATTGTAACTTTATAGTAAGAAATTAATGGTTTTGTAAAAGAAATCAAACATTATTGTAATATTGTTATTGATAAAAAGGGAGACGGCGTTTGGCTGTGTCCCTTTTTATTTATATTAGCGAATTATATTAGGCAGAAGTATTAATGTTATATTTAAATCCCGACTTAAAGACTGTAAAAGATATGTTGAAGAAATTATATTTAGTGCTGGTACTGGGTGCAGCACTTGCTTGTCATGCGGCTCCGCCAAAGCACATTAAGGTTGCGGGCTCAAAAGATATACAACCAGCTGATGAACAAAGCATAGCTTGTAGAGAAGTTGCCAAACTTATCACTGATTATAACTACAAAAAAGTTGAACTTAATGATTCTATTTCACAGGTAGTTTATAAACGTTACCTAAAATTGCTGGACGAAAGCCATAATTATTTGCTGGGTTCAGATATAGCTGATTTTGATAAGTATAAAACGGTATTGGATGATGACGTAAAGAGTGGCAACCTGAACAATGTATTTTATATATTCAATGTTTACCAAAAAAGATATATTGAACGGATAAATTACTCCCTTGCAAACCTGGATGATAATTTTGATTTCACTAAAAATGAAGCTTATATCTACAACAGGGAAAATTTGCCATGGGCCGCTTCTGAGGATGAGCTGAATAATATCTGGCATAAACGTGTAAAATACGATATGCTTAATTTGAAATTAGCCAATAACGATATGGCTAAAAACAAAGAAACATTGAAAAAACGGTACCAAAACCTATTGGCGCAAGCAAATAAGTTTAACAACCAGGATGTTTTCCAGATATTTATGGATGCCTTTACCGAAGCAATAGATCCGCACACTAACTATTTTAACCCAGCTAATGCTGCCAATTTTAATATTGAAATGTCACGACAGTTAGAAGGCATAGGAGCATCCTTACTAAGCGAAAATGAATTTGTAACTATTAAGGCTGTTATTGCCGGAGGTCCGGCCGATAAAAGCCGCCAGATTAATGTTGATGACCGCATTGTTGGTGTAGCCCAGGGAAAAGAGGGTGAGTTTCAAAATATTATCGGGTGGAGAGTTGAAAATGCCATAGCATTAATCCGGGGCACTAAGGGAACAACAGTGAGGCTGGAGATACTGCCGAAGGGAAGTACTGTTAGCAGTAAACCTAAAGTGGTGGAAATGGTACGTGAAAAAATCATTTTAAAAGATGAATCGGCTAAAAAAGAAATAAAGACTTACAATAATAATGGGAAAACTTTTAAAATAGGAATCATTTCTGTTCCCGCTTTTTATATCGACTTTAATGATTATAAGTCAGGAAATCCCAACTATAAAAGTACCACCCACGATGTAAAGCTGATCCTGGATTCGTTAAAACAGGAAAATGTTGATGGTATTGTAATGGATTTGCGTGAAAATGGCGGTGGTTCATTAATGGAAGCCATTGAGCTTAGCGGCCTGTTTATAAAATCCGGTCCGGTAGTGCAAGTCCGGAACTCAAATGACCAGGTAGAAGTTGATAAGGATGAAGACCCATCCATTAGTTACTCTGGCCCGCTGGCAATTTTGGTTGACCGCTTTAGTGCTTCAGCTACAGAAATATTTGCAGGTGCAATACAAGATTATGGAAGAGGATTGATAATTGGTACGCAAACCTATGGAAAGGGCTCTGTACAAAATGCGATAGATTTGGATAAGGTAATCAACCCTTCAATACTTGAGCGGACAGCGGCTTTATTGGGTAAAAGCAAGAAGCCTGTGTCTACCGGTAGTCAAAGTATTTTTGGCCAGCTTAATTTAACAATAGCTAAATTTTACCGTATCACAGGTAATTCAACACAGCATAAAGGCGTAATGCCCGATATTCAGCTTCCTTCAATAATACCGCTTAATAAATATGGCGAGGATACCGAACCATCAGCCATGCCTTTTGATGTAATTGCTAAAACCGATTATACTAAAGTTGGCAATTTTACGCCTGTTATACCACAGTTAAAAAAATTGCATGACCAGCGTATGGAAAAAAGCGTAAATTATAAATACCTTGTGGAGGATATTGAAGAATTTAAAAAACATGATGCTGACAAAAGCATTACTTTAAATGAGCAGCAATTGAAAAAAGAGCGCGATACTGAAGAAAAGAAAGCATTTGATGATGAAAATGCCAGAAGGGTAGCTATGGGCTTTCCTATTTTGAAAAAGGGGCAGCCAAAACCAAAAAATGAAGATCTTGACTTTTTGAAGCGTGAAGCCGGGCAAATACTTACTGATTATATTGGCCTGGATAATAAGCTTACAAAGGTTATATCAAATTAATCTTTTTAATTTAAACAACAAATCCTGGTTTTTAGCCGGGATTTGTTGTTTAAAACCAATTCATATTATTCCGGTTATCTTCTGTATATGGCAAGACAATCCCTGCTTGAATTTACTGATAAGGGAATTTACTGTTCAAAAGGTAAATTTTACATTGATCCCTGGAAACCGGTTGACGATGCCGTAATAACGCATGCCCATGCTGATCATGCTTACTTTGGCAATAAACATTACCTGGCGCATCATTTTTCAAAAGAGGTATTGCTTTACCGATTGGGGGATATTCAATTGCAAACAGTGGCCTATGGCGAAAAAGTGATGAAGAATGGCGTTGAAATATCCTTACACCCGGCAGGCCATGTAATTGGATCAGCCCAGGTTCGGGTGGAATACCAGGGTGAGGTTTGGGTGGTTTCAGGGGATTATAAAGTAGAAGACGATGGCATTTCAACTCCCTTTGAACCAATACGCTGCAATCATTTTATATCTGAATGTACTTTTGGGATGCCGGTTTATAAATGGAAACCGCAAATACAGGTTTTTAATGATATTAATAGCTGGTCGTGCAACAATTTACAACACGGCCTTGCTACTGTTTTGGTTGGTTATTCGTTAGGAAAGGCACAACGTATATTGCAAAATCTTGATTTATCTAACGGAAAAGTTTACACGCATGGCGTAATTGAGAACACCAATGAAGCATTACGCCGCAATGGAATACTATTAAACCCAACAGAAAGGATCACAAGTGATACAGCAAAAGATGAGGTACGAAAAGGAATTATTATTGCGCCGCCATCATCAGTAGGTTCGCCCTGGATGCGAAAATTTCAGCCTTATAGCTTTGGTTACTGTTCCGGATGGATGGCAATAAGAGGCGCCAAAAGACGCAGGGCTGCCGACCGGGGCTTTGTATTATCAGACCATGCCGACTGGGACGGACTAATCAGCGCCATTGATGCTACAGGCTGCGAAAGTGTTTACCTTACCCACGGTTATACAGCTTCATTTACAAGATACCTGAACGAGATTGGATTTGATGCGCATGAAGTGCATACCCTTTACGGAAATGATGAAGATCCCGGTATTACTGAAGAAGCACCGGCTTTTAGTGGAAATGAAAGTGCCTCACCCCAGCCCTCTCCTTTGGAGAGGGAGTTAGATAGTGGTGCAAATCAAGTCCCCTCCTTTGGAGAGGATTTAGGTGAGGCTGAGGCGGGAGGTTCCGCATGAAAGCTTTTGCCCAACTTTTCCTGTCATTGGATGAAACTAATAAGACCAATGAGAAAGTTAAAGTTTTAAAGGATTATTTAACTGCCGTGCCTGATACAGATAAAATGCATATGCTGGCTTTATTCGCGGACCGGCTTCCCAAAAGGCAGATCAATTCAACATTGGTGCGGAATTGGGCTATAGAAGCATCTGGTATACCGGTATGGCTATTTGAAGAAAGCTACCATGTGGTCGGCGACCTTGCCGAAACCATGACGCTTTTAATGCCTCAAAGTATCAATAGCAGCAGCAAAACGCTTACCGAGTGGATAGCTGAAATAAATTCATTAGCAGATAAAACTGAAGAGGAAAAGAAAACCTGGCTGTTAAATTCATGGGCCGTGCTGGATAGCCAGGAGCGCTTCGTTTTTAACAAGCTGCTAACCGGCGGGTTTAGGGTCGGGGTATCTCAAAACCTGGTGATAAAAGCACTATCCGAAATTTCAGGTATTGAGGCGCCAATATTAACCCACCGCATAATGGGCAACTGGCAACCAGAAACTTATCAATATTCGCAATTGATACAGGAAAAAGATGACTCGGATGATATATCGCGGCCTTATCCGTTTTTCCTGGCATATCCTGTACAGGAAACCTCTGAAAAACAAAAATCAGCCGAAGAATTGAAAGATTCATTAGGAGACGCAAGTGAGTGGCAGGCCGAATGGAAATGGGACGGCATACGGGCGCAGATGATAAAACGCAATGGCAGGATATTTATCTGGAGTCGGGGTGAGGACCTGGCAACCGATAAATTTCCAGAACTACATCCTTTTTTAAACGACCTGCCTGATGGAACAGTGATAGATGGTGAAATATTGAGTTTTAAAAATGGCTTGCCAATGCCATTTAATGTACTGCAAACACGTATCGGTCGTAAAAACCTTAATAAAAAAATTCTGGAAGAAAGCCCTGTAGCCGTTATAGCTTATGATTGCCTAGAATATATGGGCGAGGACGTAAGGTATAAAACCCAAACAGAACGAAGGCTGATATTGGAAGGTTTGCAATCGGCAACATCTTTTCCGCAGATATTCAACATATCGGCATTAATACCCTTTAGCAGCTGGGAGGAATTGAGTACTATAAGGGAACAATCAAGGGCTATGATTGCCGAAGGGATTATGCTGAAACGTAAAAGCGCGCACTACCAGGTTGGCCGTCGGCGCGGCGACTGGTGGAAATGGAAAATTGATCCGCTGTCGGTTGATGCGGTTATGATCTATGCCCAAAAAGGGCATGGCCGCCGTGCCGACCTTTACACCGATTATACTTTTGCAGTTTGGGATGGTGATAAACTGGTGCCTTTTGCAAAAGCCTACTCCGGCTTAACCGACCAGGAAATTAATAAGGTGGATTATTTTGTAAAACGTAACACCCTTGAAAAATTCGGCCCGGTACGTACCGTAAAGCCCGAGCTTGTTTTTGAGATTGGCTTTGAAGGGATCAATAAATCTTCCCGACATAAATCGGGCATTGCCTTGCGCTTTCCGCGGATATTAAGATGGAGGCATGATAAACCTAAAGAAGAAGCGGATACTTTGGAAAGCTTGAAGGCGTTGTTAGGGGAATGATACATTTGTCATTCTGAGCGATAGCGAAGGATCTTCTCTAAGTGATAAGTATATGACGTACTAGTCCTCCGTATATTTACCTGGCGTAGAAGATCCTTCACTGCGTTCAGAATGACAAAAAAAGATTTATTAATAATATTGTTACTTAAGGCTTAATTTACAAAATCATAGCTTTGAGCTTTTAGCTTTTTACCTTTAAAAAATGAGCATCCTCCACATCCTCAATGGCGATTCCACTTTACAAAGTTTTGAACAAACCGGCCTTGAAGGCGATACCCTGGTTTGGCGCGAAGTGCTTTCTGAAGGGCCACTGGAAGAAAAAATTACATCAGGCAGTTTTTGGAAAAACCGGCAACAATGGATAGGTAAAACCTTTAATGAAACTGCAGAAGGTTACCAGGAAAAAATGCTCGATCAACTGGCAAAATTAAACGAACCCTATGACGAAATTAACCTCTGGTTTGAGTTCGACCTGCACTGCCAGGTAAATTTAATAGGTGTGATGACCTATTTGAAACAAAAAACTGATCTTTCCTTGCCAGCCATTTACCTCATCTGCCCGGCTGATTTTCCAGGTAAAGAAAATTTTATGGGCATGGGCGAACTTAACGGTGAAGAATTGGAATATCTATATGACAACATACGTGTACAGCTTAGTGAACTGGATTTTATATTAGCTGCCGAAGCCTGGAGTATTTATGTAAGCTTTGATGCCGAAAAATTAAAAAAATATGTACAAACCACAGATTTTTGGGGAAGCCTTCATTTATTAAGGCCTGCATTGGAAGCACAGCTTAAGCGCCTGCAGATTAATGAAAAAGGACTGAATTATATCGAGCAAAAGCTGCTGGATATTTATAATATTGGCTTAAAAACAAAGCCTGAGATTTATAGCGCTTTTTGGAGAACAGAAAAAATTTATGGCATGGGCGATCTGGAAATTGATATTTATCTTCACCGGCTTCAGGAAAAGGGGCTGATTAGCTTATAAAGTCAATCAGCGCATTATTGCCGCAATTGTTGGCGAAGGCTCACTTTCATTTTTCAACCTATCTATTGCTGTAACCACGTATAAGTAAGTTTTTCCTTTTTGAACAGTTTCATCCCGGTAAAAAGGATCATCATTATATTGAATATGCAGAATATATTTAGGATCGGCTAAATTTACTGTTTCGTTCCCATCAAAACGATAAATAACGTACCCGTAAACCGGTTCTTTATCTTTTGCCAACAAAGGAGTTTCCCATTTTAACTCAACAGTGTTTTTTACAATTGTGGATGTAAAATCACGCGGTGCATTTGGCGGTATGGAATCTAACCACAGCATTGGTGGCGGTAAAGCCGGGTGCTGGTAATAATTTTCTTTAAGCGAATCGGTAAAGCCAAGCGGGTTGTTTAAAAGTGATTTTGAACTGAAGTAAACACTTCCCTGTACCCGTGGGTTATTACGTAAATATTTTACCTGATCGGGCATTTGTGCAGGGTCTTTAAATTTACCAC
Source organism: Mucilaginibacter sp. (assembly GCA_028288305.1). GTDB lineage: Bacteria > Bacteroidota > Bacteroidia > Sphingobacteriales > Sphingobacteriaceae > Mucilaginibacter. The sequence continues at coordinate 41,319 of JAQBOA010000036.1, read as the reverse complement.
CACGGTGTTCGTTAATCCGATAGGCGGCCATTCCAATATATAAATGCCTGTTATAAGTATTATCGCTCCACCAATCGAGCAGTTTATTAAATGGTGCAGCCTGGTTATCAATAGGCCAGTAAAGCTGCGGATTAATATAATCAACCCAACCTTCTTTTATCCACTTCCGCGAATCAGCGAACAGTTCATAATTTGATGAGCCGCCATGCGTGTCTGAACCTTCAGGGTTTTGATATTTATTTGCCCAAATACCAAAAGGACTTATGCCAAATTTAATATGCGGTTTATGCTTATGAATACTATCACTCAGCATTTTTATAAGCTGATCAACATTGTTACGGCGCCAGTCATTTATATCATCAAACTCGCTGCCATACTTTTTAAATGTTTCAGCATCATTAATATGCTGCCCGTCAATTTTGTATGGATAAAAGTAATCATCCATATGAACGCCGTCTATATCATAATTGTCTACCACATCCAATATCACTTTAACAATATAATCACGTACTTCAGGTATTCCGGGGTTAAAAAGTTTAATTCCGCCATAGGTAAAAAACCATTCAGGCTTAAGCCGGGTAATATGTTCAGCGCTTAATGAATAAAATTTTCCATCAGTGGTAGCACGGTAGGGATTAAACCATGCGTGCAGCTCCATTCCCCGTTTATGGGCTTCTGCAATTGCAAACTCCAACGGATCATATGCAGGACTGGGGGCTTGTCCCTGCCTTCCAGTAAGCCATTTGGACCATGGTTCCCTGCTTTTGGTATAAATCGCATCGGCCGCAGGTCTTACTTGTAACATAACGGCATTAATTCCTGATTGCTTATGAGCGTTCAACCGGTCTGTCAATTCTTTCTTTTGCTCATCTGTTGTTAACTTTGAGTTGCTTGGCCAGTCAATATTATCTACAGTAGCAATCCATACCCCTCTAAACTCACGTTTAGGTTCGTACTTTTCAAAAACAGGCAGATTGTTTGGTTGGGCTTGTATTTTTAAAGAAATAAAAATTAATAAAATTAAAGGCGTTAAAAACCGGAAGATATGCATTAAACAAATATTACGAAAATTGAAAAGATATAAACTCATAACGCTCTCACTTAGTATTTAATATAAAAATTACACGTATTTTGTGTTTTAATCATATTATGCTATTTTTACCCGCATCCTTATACTGATTATAAATAAAAAAGTTAATGTAAATTTCACTTTATTTGTTTAAATGAAATAATTTTAATTTTATATTGTTATTAACTAGTTATAATGTAATTTATATCAGACTAATTAGAATGTTTTAATTAAAAATTTTAATCAAGTAACGATTTATATTTAGGTCCAATTAAAAAACTTAAAATTATTACTATGGAAAACCAAACAGGGCAAACGCCTAAAAAAAACTCAAATGTTATCTACTTCCTAATAGTGGTTGTATTGGCTTTGCTTGCTACTGATGTATACCTGTATCTTCAAAAAAATAAATCTGATACAAAAATTGTATATCAAAACGATGAAAAAACCAGGTTACAAACCGAGCTTGATAGTCTGGAAGCCCAAATTGAACAGGTAAACACAAGTAAAACTAAAATGTCTACAGAAATGCAGGCAAAAAATGATTCGTTAAAAGCCAAAATACGTGTTTTACGGAGCGAACTTGCAAAGGGAAAACTAACAGTTGCCGAACTTAATAAAGCTCAGGAAGATGTTAAACAATTAAGGTACTTTGTAACTAAATATACTGCAGATATTGAAGAACTGAAAAAGCAAAATGTATCGCTTACCACTGAAAGGGATACTTTAAAAACTACACTTAAAACAGCTTATCAAAAAGATTCATCCCTTACAAAGCAAAACCAGGATCTTGGGGCAAAAGTCAAAGTTGGTTCGGCGATAAAATTGGCTACTGCTGATGTGGTGGCCTATAAAATTAAAGGAAGTGGTAAAGAAGTTGAAGTGAAACGTGCCTCTCCCGCTAAAAAGATCAAGATCAATTTTACTGTTGCAAGCAATGATATAGCAGAAAAAGGCATGCATGATGTTTATGTGCGTGTTATTGATCCTACCGGTAACCTGATCACTTCTACTGATTCAGGTACTTTTAATGCTGACGGGCAAGATATTCAATTCACCTATAAAACGTCTATCGACTTTAAAAACGACGGCAGCGGTTATACAATTGACTGGTCAAATCCATCTGCTTTCCAAAAAGGCGACTATACTGTATTGCTTTATGCAGATGGTTATACAATGGGAAAAACCGGGTTTAAGCTGAAATAAATTTAATATTCAAGGGTTAATATTCAAGAGCCAGGAAAGACATCAGTCTTTTTTCCTGGCTCTTGATTTTTGTTTTTGGGTGATGATAAATAATAGTGCCACAAAATCATAGTAGCAATAGTTCTGTATGGCTGCCATGTTGCCGCTATCGCAATAAGCTCCTCTTTAATGGCATCAGCATTTACGCTTTTTACTCGTTTTAAAGCATTTACTGCTGCCAGATCGCCGATGGGAAACACATCCGGGTGTTGCAGCACAAACATCAGGTAAACATCGGCAGTCCAGTTGCCAATCCCTTTAAGTGCGGTTAATTTTGAACGGACCACGTCGTCAGGCAATTCTTCCAGTTCCGATAAATTTATTTGTCTGCTTAATATGGCTTCTGCCAGGTACCTGATATAAACGGTTTTTTGGCGGCTGCAATAACAGGCTTTCATTTCTTCATCGGTAAGCAGCAGTATCCTGGCAGGGGTAATTTCCTGTATGCTTTCCCTCAGCTTGTTTAATGCCGATAACGCTGAAGCCAGCGAAACCTGCTGCTCCAAAATAATATGCACCAATGTTTCAAAAGTATTTGGCCGCGACCAAAATGGCGGGTAGCCGTAAGTTTTTATGATTGCTGCTAAATCGGCATCAGCTAAGGCGAGTTCATCGCAAATGGCGTGGTAGTTTGACTTTGAGAACTTATTTATCATATTGCGGTTTTAAACTTACTAATTTTTTTAGGATTTAGATTTAATTTCGGAATTTTACTACATGAACAATCTGCCGCCTTTAGCTGAGCGCATGCGCCCAAAAAATCTGGATGATTATGTAGGTCAAAAACACTTGGTTGGTAAAGGCGCTGTATTGCGTAAAGCCATTGAATCGGGCACGCTGCCGTCTATGATATTCTGGGGGCCGCCGGGTGTGGGTAAAACCACGCTGGCGTATATTATTTCCCAAACCCTCGACAGGCCTTTCTTTTCATTGAGTGCTATTAACTCAGGGGTTAAAGATGTAAGGGAGGTGATTGAAAAAGCATCCATACTGAAGGCTGAAGGGTTAACTCTTCCTATATTGTTTATTGATGAAATTCATCGCTTCTCTAAATCACAACAGGATTCATTGCTCGGCGCAGTTGAGCGCGGCACAGTAACACTGATCGGCGCCACTACTGAAAACCCTTCATTCGAAGTGATCTCGGCTTTACTTTCCCGCTGCCAGGTTTATATCCTTCAGCCTTTAGATGAAGGCGACCTTATAAGTTTATTGGAAAAAGCGAAACAAGAAGATGAGATAATTCGCACAAAAGATATAACCATTAAAGAGAATGAGGCACTGCTGCGCTTATCAGGCGGTGACGCCCGTAAACTGCTTAATATTTTTGAACTCCTGGTTAATGCTTTTAATAATAAGAAGGTGATTATCACTAATAAAGCTGTACTGGAACATGTGCAGCAAAATATGGCGTTGTACGATAAAGCCGGGGAGCAGCATTACGACATTATTTCTGCCTTTATAAAATCCATGCGCGGCAGCGATCCAAATGGAGCAGTTTACTGGCTTGCGCGGATGATAACCGGCGGTGAAGACCCGCTGTTTATTGCCCGGCGGATGCTGATACTTGCATCGGAGGATATTGGCAATGCCAATCCTAATGCGCTGTTGCTGGCTCAAAGTTGCTTTAATGCAGTTAACGTAATCGGTATGCCCGAATCACAGCTTATTTTATCACAAACAGCGATATATCTTGCAACATCGGCTAAAAGCAACTCGGCCACCACGGCCATTGGTGCAGCTATGGAACTGGTTCGACAAACCGGTGATCTGCCCGTACCCTTGCACCTGCGTAACGCACCTACCAAACTGATGAAGAACCTGGGCTATGGCAAAGATTATAAATACGCCCACAGCTATGAAGGCAATTTTACAGAGCTTGACTTTTTACCGGATGAAATAAAAGGGACAAAAATATATGATCCGGGTAATAATGCACGCGAACAGGAAACCAAAGAGAAACTGAAAAAGCTTTGGGGAGGGCGGTATAAATATTAGCCCCCCGGCCCACTAAAGGGGGAGCTTTGTTTGCGAAAGTTTTTGAGTATTATTACAAAGTAATTTTTATCTAAAGCCTTTTCATGACGTCTACTTTTATCCAACACGAACTAAAAGCCTTTTGGCGATCAAAAAATACAGGAAAAAGCATCGCTATACTTATAGTAATGGGTATTTTAGTTCTGTACCTGCTTATCAACATATTATTTTTCGGATTTTTTTTAGATAAGATTTTGGAAAAGGTCTTTCCCGGCGATGACCTGGTTATTTCATTTTGCGGAATAATACTTTTATACTATTTGATCGATTTATTTATGCGGTTACAGCTGCAAGAATTGCCTACTTTACGCGTACAGCCTTATTTGCAATTACCTGTTAAACGCAATTCTTTAGTTGGGTATCTTGCGTTCGCTGGTTTATTATCGGTATTTAATTTGTGGCCCTTTATACTTTTTGGGCCTTTTATATTAAAAATAATGGCAACGGATTCCGGTTCTATGGTTCCATTTGCTTTTATTGTTTCCATCGCCGGGCTTACCTTGTTTAATAATTACCTGGCGCTTTATATAAAAAGAAAATCAAATTTAAACGGATGGGTATTCTTAATTGCAGCAGGTGTAATTATACTTATCGGGTTATCGGATTTTTATTGGCATATATTTTCCATACGCAAAATATCATTTTTGTTTTTCGGGAATTTAATCAACCACGCAGTATTGGCAATGCTGCCTGTTTTACTGGGAATATTAATGTATTATCTTAACTTTTTGTATTTAAAACAAAACCTTTATCTGGAAGAGTTGGGTTCGCGCAAGTCAGCGTCTTATAAAAGCAGTACCGAATATCCTTTATTAAACCGCTTTGGCAGTGTTGGTGACCTTGCTGGTAACGAGATCAAACTAATATTGCGTAATAAGCGCTCACGGTCAGCTCTGATTATGGGTTTGTTTTTTATGTTTTATGGATTGCTGTTTTACGGCAAATCTGGCGCGGCAGGATCCGAAGGGTTTAAGGTTTTTGTAGGAATGTTTATGACCGGGATATTTATTATAAACTATGGACAGTTTATGTATAGCTGGCAAGCCTCGCATTTTGATGGCTTGCTGGTTAGCGAAATAAGTTTCACTGATTTTTTAAAGGCTAAATACCTATTATTCACTATTGTATCTACAGGCTTTTTATTGTTAACGACACCATATATATATTTTGGCTGGAAAACTTTACTCATTCATTTTATTATGTATTTATGGAATATTGGCATTAACACAACCATTGTATTGTTCTTTGCCAACCGAAATTATAAACGAATCGATTTGTCGAAAGGCGCGGCTTTTAACTGGGAAGGGGTTAGCGGTAATCAGTGGATATTGTCATTGCCTTTGATGATAGCTCCGTATATAATTTACGGACCTTTTGCTTTGCTGGGTCATGCCGATATCGGTTTAGCCTTGTTAGCAATTACAGGCCTTATATTTATTTTCACACGCGGCTTCTGGATAAAACAATTAACAGCCGATTTTTATACAAACAGGTACTTAATTGCCGAGGGCTTTAGAAACAAATAATATGATTGAAATAAAAGATCTCAAAAAAGTATATAGCGGGATCACCGTAGTAAATGTGCCGCATCTCGAAATAAAAAGAGGAGAAAGTGTTGGTTTGGTTGGCAATAACGGAGCCGGTAAAACTACTTTATTCCGGTTGATGCTTGATTTAATAAGGCCGGAAACCGGGGAAGTTACATTAAATGGAGAAAATGTAGTAGCGCATGAAAACTGGAAAAAGTATACGGCGTCGTACCTTGACGAAGGTTTTTTGATAGATTACCTTACACCGGAAGAGTATTTTTACTTTATCGGCGGATTGCACCAGCAAAGCCGTGACCATGTTGACGATTTTTTATCGGGGTTGACAGAATTTTTTAATGGAGAAATACTTAAGAAAGGCAAATACATCCGCGACCTTTCAAAGGGCAATCAATGTAAGGTTGGTGTTGCATCATGTTTATTACAAAACCCCGAACTGCTGATGCTGGACGAGCCTTTTGCAAACATTGACCCAAGTACGCAATTCCGGTTAAAAAGTCTACTAAAAGATTTGAATAAAAATAAGGGGGTTACCACGTTAATATCCAGTCATGACCTTAACCATATAACCGACGTGTGCGAACGCATTTTGCTGATGGAAAAAGGGGCGATCATAAAAGATATTGCTACCAATTCGTCTACGTTGAGTGAACTGGAAGCCTATTTTGGTGTTGAGCAATTGTAGAGCCCTCCCAAAGTCATCAATATAAAAGACGATGGCCTTCGTGATCTTTGTGCCTTTCTTTGTGGTCTTTGTGTTTAACTTTTACCACCAGGGTCACGAAGATTTCACAAAGCGCACAGAGTTTCCAAGTGTCATTTATCAAATACATATATTTGACTATGTATTTTATCAGAAAAGCAACCCCTGAAGACGTTGAAATCATTCGGGAAATAGCCGAAAAAACCTGGTGGGTAGCTTATTCGCCAATATTGGAAAAAGAGCAGATCAGCTATATGTTGGGTGATATTTATTCGAAAGAGAAAATTACTTCTCAACTAAAAAATAATACCCAAACTTACCTGCTGCTGATTGAACCTACCCGTCCGGCAGGCGGGGATGATAAACCTGTTGCATTTGCCGCTTACTCTCCGCGTGAAGAAGATGCACAAATTTATAAACTGCACAAGCTTTACTGCCTGCCCGAAACACAGGGTAAAGGCTACGGAAAAATACTGATCAATGAAGTAATGAATAAAACGCTTGAAGCCGGTAAACATACCCTCGACCTCAATGTAAACCGCCACAACAAAGCTAAAAACTTTTATGAAAAGATGGGCTTCCAGGTTGCTTGTGAAGAAGATATACCCATAGGTGAATATTGGATGAATGACTATGTGATGCGGAAGGAATTGTGAATTATAAAAGCTAATGGAATACCAAAAGAAAACCATACAGCGTCGCGTTCACGTTCATTTCACATGAACACCCGCATAATATTTATGAATGCCTGACAATCAGGAACTTTCATTTATAAAATATTTTACAAGTGTGTAATATATTGTTAATGAGCTGCTTGCGGATTTGATTGTAAATCCGGCCAACAAAGTGGTCATAAATGACAATACGCAACGTCAATGCGTTAAAAAAAGAAGCTTCACAGACTGTTGTTGTATTAAAAAAAACAAGCAAAAAGGGTTCAAAATTGCAAGAAAAAGCAAGTAAATCAACACTTTTTTGTTGCGAAAGCGGGTGTTTTTGCTCTTAAATAATTCAATAAACGTTCATTAGTGTTCATTAATGAACGTTTATTGAACGGCTGTTTCAGGTGTCTATCCCTGAAAAAAGTTGACACTTTTAACCCCCGAATGAAAAAGCTGCCTGCAAAAGGATTACAGTTTTTAGCAAATGTTATAAATGAGGATTTTACTGTTTCGTTTATTACCTACATTGAGTTTTTAGGTATATTTTACGTAAATTTATTTTGTATAAAACAAAGAAACAGCTTGCATTTCCTGGATTCGTTCTTGTCACTAATAAAATGCAGACCTTTAAAAACAACTAAATTATTTGCACAATGAAAGTTTTATTAGATATACCCGACGATAAGGCATCTTCCCTGATGGATGTATTAAAAAGTATTTCATATGTAAAGGCTAAGCCACTTACCGAAGTCAAAGCACTGCTTATGGAAGAAATAAGGGAAGCTGTTGAAGAAATGAAACTGATCAGGGCTGGCAAAGCCAAAGCCCGTAACGCCGAGGATTTCCTGAATGAGCTATAAGGTACAGTCCATCGCTGTTTTGAGAAACAGGCCAAAAGGCTGATCAAAAAATATCCTTCACTAAAAAATGAACTTTTGGAAATGGTACAAGGGCTTAAAGAAAATCCCTTACAAGGAACCGCCATTGGAAAAAGCTGTTATAAAATCCGTGTCCCAATCGCTTCCAAAGGAAAAGGCAAAAGCGGCGGAGCAAGGGTTATAACCAATTTCGTTGTGACAGACCAAACTGTTTATCTGCTTTCTATATATAACAAAGCAGATAAAGAAAACCTTACAAACAAAGAACTCGAAGAACTGCTAAACTATATCCCGCTTTAAACAACAAGGCCTGGCACTTGGCCAAGTCGGCTCTTTAACTTGCATTGCGTTTACCTGATATACAGGCCACCTGTTTGCAGGCTACCTGCAAGCGGGCCACAAGACAAGAGCCTTGCGGCAGCTTCAAAAGCCCTTGCGGTAGCGGGGGGGCTCATTGGCCAAGCCCTGTTTATTTGCTACTTATCGCTTTCATAGTCACGAGAACCCTTACGCTTTTGCCCCGTTCACATTCTCGCCAGATTGTAAGAGGTAATATTACCTATCAATTTTTCCAGTCAATTCATCAATATTTGTTGATAAGGTGTCTAAACTTAAAAGTTTAGAATTGTTCAATACTAATTTTTTTGAAAAATCAATCTCTTTGTTTTTTTCTTCAGCTACGATGACGGTGTTCAGAGCAATTTTATATTTTGACGAAGTTTGGAATGTTCCATTTTTATTAATTCTAATTGTAAGAGTCTTGTTAAGAGGTCGAATCGAATTATTATTACTTAAAGACCCTAATAACACACTTATATTACCTTTATAGTTTTCAGGCACAATTAAAAGTGTAACATTGATTTCATAAAAAAATTGTGCATATCCATAATTAATAAAAAGCATAAAAAGGCAAATAGCAATATTCACAATGAATTTATCTATTACTTTAACTAATCCTATCACTATATTAAAAACGAAAAAAATTGCTAATGAGATTAGACAATGTAAAAACACTCTTACGCTAATATAATTAGCAAATAACTCAATGACTATTATTATTAACGCTGATAATAATAGGACGTAATTTATTTTTTTAATTAGTTTCATTAATTTCCTCCGCTACCGCAAGCGTCCCGCTTGTGGCCCGCATGCCAAGTAAACCGCGTTAGTCTTATTGTCCTTTTGTTTAATGAAAAAAAGCTTTTACTTCTCCAACTTCGCCACTCTTTTCGGCGTATCCTTGCCAGAAACAATGGTGCGTGAGCTTAAAGCGATGGCTCTTATTGCCGAAGTAATGTTTGCCATATCCAATGTGCTGACTTCATCTTTTACCGTATGGTAAAGTTTGTCGATATCTATCTTGTCGGTTGATATGGTATGCGCCGGTACACCTACAGCAGCCAGAGAAGCATTGTCGCTGCGGTAAAATAAATTTTGGTCTGGATATGGGTCGGGATAAAATTTGAAGAAGGTGTCTTCCAGGTTTTTTTGCAGGATAGTACCAAAGTCTGACCGGTCAAAGCCTGTAATAAAAGCAGACATTTCGCCCCATTTTGATGGCTTGCCTATCATCTCGATATTAAACATAGCTGCAACTTTATCCGGGTCAATGGTTTTGGCAAAATGCTGTGAGCCAAATTCACCAATTTCTTCTGCGGTAAAGGCAACAAAGACGAGGGTACGTGCATTGTTGTGTATTTTTTTAAAATACTTTGCCAGTTCAATAACTGCTGTAGTTCCTGATGCATCATCATCGGCGCCGTTTGCAATACTATCGCCCTGTACAGGTTTAATGATACCTAAATGATCATAATGTCCTGAAAAAATCACATATTCATTTGGCTTTGTTTTACCGGGGATCATTCCAACTACATTGAATAAAGGCAGTTGTTCCAATTTACCGGTATAACTCACATCAAACGATTTGAGGTCATCATGGTTTCCAAGCACAAAAACCAGCGCCTGGTTTTCATTTGTTTTGCTGGATACCGTTCCTTTTTTAGACCGGTCTTTCAACGTATTAAAAACTGAGGTAAACTGCGGGTCAACCAAAATCAACAGTTTTTTGCCGCTTTGTATATAGCCCATGTATTCTGTACGGAAATTTTTCCCGGCATTTAGTTTTACAATTTCTACATCAGTGTTGTTAGTCCAATTTAAACTTGAAGCACTGGTATTGACAAATACGCTGTCGGCTGCAATTAATTTCCCATTAATATTAACAAACGTTTTAATCGGCGTAACCCTGGTCATGGTAAAGTTTTGGCGATAGCCATCATCACCCTGGAATGGCAGTAAACCTGCTTGCTTGTATTCACTTTCAATAAAGCTGGCAGCTTTTTCAATACCGGGAGTAAAAGTACCACGCCCCTGCATATCATCTGCTGCCAAAGTTTTAATAACACGTTCAACATCAGCCTGACTTATCAGTTTATTTATATCCTGCCCAAAGCTGTAAACTGAAATGGTAAGTAAAGCAAAAGCCGCTAATATTTTTTTCATGTTTTATTTAATTTTTGATGATAGCCAGTTTTCCCGGAAGGTCTGTTGTTCTTTAGTCAGTTCTTTACCGGCTTTTTCAAAGGTGATCACCTCAAGGTAAGGATTTTCTTCTAAAGTTATGGTTGTTTCATGATTGCCTGTGCGGTTTTTATAGTTAACAACAACTTTATCACCAATATTTTTACCTGCTATAATATCATCAAATGCTTGTTCACTGTTTACTTCTTTGCCATCGGCTTTCAAAATAACATCACCGGCATCTAAACCTGCTTTGTAAACGGGTGTTCCTATTACTGTACTTGTCAATATAGTTACACCTTCATTACCTGCGGTACGCGCTTGTCCGGCTCTTCCTCTTCTTCCGGTGCCTGTTAGTGACCCAGCCCAGGCTTTTCCTGGTTGGGCTTTTCTCAATACCAATCCTGCTTTTGCAAGTAGGGCTGCGTAATCGTTTTTTTCTACGCCATATATATACCGTTTAAAAAAGTCGGCGGCAAATTTGGGACTTTTGGTTAGTTTGGCCAGATCACTTTCCAAATCAGGAACCGTATAGGGTTTCATCACCTTTCCGCGGGCAAGCCATACTGAGCGCATATAATCATCCAGCGTAAGGTTAAACTCACTTCTCAAACGCAGGTCGAGCGCCAGGGCGATTGCACCTCCATATACATAATAGCTGGTAAAAACGTTGTTGTCATTATTGGGATCGATAGATACCCCGGCATCGGCAAACACCGAATACCTGCTCATTTGAGTTGGCGGATACTTAGCCGCGGCAGGTGTATTCAAAACTGAATTGACAAGCCCTGCTATGGTATGGGTATATTCGTCAACGGTATGAAAACCGGAGCGCACTAACAGCATTTCGCCATAATACTGTGTAAAGCCTTCAGCAAACCAAAGCTCGCTGCTCATATTGGCATGTTCAAAATTAAAAGGCTCCAAGGGTTTTGGACGAATACGCTTTACATTCCAGCTATGAAAATACTCGTGCGAAAATGTGCTGAGCAATCTTACCTCATTACCCTCAACTTTATCAATGGGCTGTACAATACAGGTAGAGTTACGGTGTTCCATGCCATCGCCAGAAGTGGTTGGGTAAACATCATCCAAAAAAGTATATTCGCCATAATCATAAGCCGGTAATTCACCGAATACGGCTTTTTCTTCGAGCACCATTTTGTGAACCAGCTTACCAAAATTATCAACTACCGGTTGTGCATCAACAGAATGTACAGTTAAATTAATTTTCGCTTTTTTGCCATCAGGATTAATAACATCCCAACTTGTTTCTTTAAAATCCGAAAGCTCAATCGGGCTATCCATCATATACTGTAAATCGGGAGCGCTGTATATGTTGGCGCCATCATGTTTCAATTGGGTAGCTACTTTCCAGCCATATTTATCAAGGTCATTAAATTCAAACTTAACCGGCCTTTTTTCTTCTCCTATAACCCACATAAAAGCAGCAGGCATATTCAGATGGGCATGACTTGGGTCTACACTTGCATAGGTACCATCTGTCCAGTTGGCAAATAGCGTATAGCTTATTTTAACAGTTTCGGGATGTTCGCCAACTTCATAAACATCACCTTCTATTTGTTTTAGTGAGATTACTTTCCCGTCAACATCAGTAGCCCTTACATTATAAACATTTTTGCCAAATTCATGGGTAGCATAACGCCCTGCTGAAGACCGGCTCATTCGTACACGAAATCCTCTTGACGGAGCCTGCGGTATAGTAATCACAATTTCCGCCTCGTGGTGAATGGCGTTTGGAAATGAAACTGAATAAAAAATTGCTTTTTTTACGTCCTGCGCAAATGTTGAAGATGCTAAAAAAGAGAGAACAGATAGTATAAATATTTTTTTCATGAAGACTGAATTAACAGCGCTGAAATTACTATTAAATCAGGGAAAGTAACATATCAATGTTATTACTTTGTCAGAACTATGATTTTTAGGATATAAGGATTATAGAATTAAAAACGCTATTATACTTACCTTTCATAAATTAAAACTTTGTCTTTTTCAATAAACGGCTTAATATATTTTGATATTGCTTTAGATGATACCAGGTCGATTTTTTTTTGAAGTTTTTTCTGTAGCTCTGATTGCATTGTGACAAAGCCTAATCCGATATGTTTTGAATAATCCAAATCAACCAATATATCTATATCACTATTGCCATCTGCTTCGTTACGGGAAAAGGAACCAAATAAATAGGCTTTTAATACCGGTTGTCCGGAAAAATAATCCTTTACTATCTGTATATCCTTGTCTGATAACTGCATATCTATGCAAATATAAGAATTTTAATATTCCCCCTTTAGGGGGTTAGGGGCTCAATCGTAGCTATGCCGTTCCAAGTCATAATCTGACTGTGAAGAAATTATCTTTTTACTCCTGTCAACGTCAGTGTCCAAATGATGGTCATAAACGCTGTCTGTTACTTGTATGCTTCGTTCCTTGTCCTTTTCAGCATAATGAATGTCAGCCTCTGATAATTTTGATACGGCAACATCATAAGGCCCTTTTGGCGACATCAATTTTACAAATACCGGCAAACATTCAAACAAAATAAAAAGGTAACTTATAAACGATTCAGCCAAATAAGTATCCAGGTCACGGGTGCCGTTTTCATTGTAAGATAATTGTCCAAGCGCCCAGTTACGGTCCGAAAATCCTGCCACGTTTGATAAGCTGTCTAACTGATGGTCATTAAACAAACGGATATCGTTTAACCCTTCGTAATCCTTACGTGCGCTAAGGTATTGATCCATTTTAGACTCATTGTCCGTTACTGCTTTTAAACGGTCTTCCTTTTCCTTCAATACTTCCTGTTTTTGTTTGGCATAATTACCATAGCCTACAATACCTGATGTTTGGTTTGTTTTGTCACCAAAAACTTCCTGGTTTAACTGGTAACGTGAACGGTTGATATCTCTTTCGAGCGAGTCTTTTTCTTTTTTAAGATCGTTGTTTTTACCCAGCTCCATGCCATACTTTTGAGTATAGGTTTTTTGGAGGGTGTCAATCCGTTTATGCTGGCCTTTTAAATAAGCGCTCTTTAATTTTTGACGGATCTCTTTATCAAATATTTTCAGTTCCAACGGGCGGGAAATAACAATCCCTATCATTATAGCCAGTAAAATACGTGGGGATGCCTGTAATATCTGCTGGTTTATAGTGCCTTGTTTATCAATACTCGATACAATATAGCGGTCCATGTTAAAAATGGCCGTGCCCCATATCAAACCAAAAAAGATTGCAAAAAGTACAGCAAACGGGCTGCCGCTAAAAACAAAATACATAGCATAACCACCTGATAAAGAGGCAAATAATGCTGTAAAAAATATGGTTGCCCCAATGCCAACATATTTATTATGTTCAATGGGGTATTTTTTTAATGTGCCTATATGTGCGCCCGAACAGAACCAAAAAAAGCGGGTGATTTTCTTCATTAATTCTCAAAAATAATTACAAACATATATAAAACGCAACTAAGTGTTGATTGTTACAAAATATATTTACTTAATATTTAAAACAGCCCGTCATGAGCCATCAATCAAAAAATAACAAGCCACTTAATAATAGCATCCTTACCATTTAGAGACAAATAATTTCAACGAAAAAACTACCTTTGAACATAATTTTATCAACATGAAAGAAATTAGTGTACAGGAGCTAAAAGAGAAGAAAGACCAGGGCGAAGATTTTCAACTTATTGATGTAAGGGAAGATTTTGAATATGAAATGTCTAATCTGGGTGGTGTATTGATTCCGTTAGGTGGGGTTTTAATTGAAGCTAATAAAATTGACAAAAATAAACCTGTTGTTGTGATGTGCCGTAGTGGCAAACGCAGTGCAGCAGCCATAATGCAGCTGGAACAGCAAGGCTTTACCAATCTCTACAATCTTAAAGGTGGTATTTTAGCCTGGGCCGAAGAAATTGACCCTACAATTAATGTGTATTAAGCCATGTGGAAAAAGGTATTACCCAATGTGTTATACAACATAGGCCTATTTTTATGCCTAATTTTTGGTTATCAGTTCATTTTACAAAGGCAGTATGGATTTCTCATAGGTGCCCTATTATTTATTGCTATCTTTATCGTGCTTAAGATCAGGCTCTATAAAGAAATAAAAGGAGCCAAAAAACCTTAACCAAACATTCATATGCTTATTGCAATTTTAGGGATCATTATACTAATTGTAGGTATAGTGCTCAAACGTTCGCCCGAACCGGGCAATCATTTTGGCGGTATTGTCAGTACCGTAGGATTAGTAGTAGTTTTTTTGGGAATAGCATTATCCGGGTTCAAAATTATTGAGCCTGGTAAAGTTGGCGTACAGGTACTTTTCGGTAAAGTTCAGGATGGTGTGCTGGAAAGCGGCTTACATGCCATTAATCCTTTATACGAGGTCATTCCATTCAACATCCAAACGCAAAACTATACTATGAGCGCCGTTAATAGTGAGGGCCAGAAGGAAGGCGATGATGCTATACGGGTATTATCATCAGATGGATTGGAAGTTACTATTGACATTTCGGTTTTGTATAAGGTAAACCCTTATAAGGCGCCATATATATATCAAAATATTGGAGTAGACTATGTTGATAAAATTGTACGCCCTGTGGCTCGTACAGCGATAAGGGATAACGCAGTTAACTACCAGGCTGTTGACCTGTACTCTACAAAAAGGCAAGAATTTCAGGATAAGATCAATCAGACCATTACACAGAGCTTCGCAAAAAGAGGCCTGGAGCTACAGCAAATATTGGTACGCAATATAGCATTGCCTGCATCGGTAAAGGCAAGTATCGAATCAAAGATCAATGCCGAACAGGATGCCCAGAAAATGCAATTTGTTTTACAAAAGGAACGCCAGGAAGCTGATCGTAAACGTGTAGAAGCGCAGGGTATTGCAGATTATCAAAAGATACTTTCAACCGGTTTATCTGATAAACAATTGCAGTACGAAACCATCAAGGCACAAAAAGAAATCGCTTTATCACCAAATACCAAGATAATTATTATGGGTGGCAAAGGAAACCCGATAATGCTGAGCGATAAGTAATTATTAGCACTAATTTTCGCGAATGAATTAACGCGAATTGATAAACGCGAATTTCGCGAGTTGATTCGAATTCCACCTATTTCAGTCTAATTAGTGAAATTCGAATCAATTCGTGAAATTAGTGCTAAATTAATTAAAGTAAGGAGCATACTCAGCAGGTATACCATCAATTGGTTTAATCATAATGTCTTTATAATAAACTTCTGCAGCTTCGCATTGCAATTGAAGTTTACCTTTTACCAATGGTTTTTCTTCAGTGCCAACCATATACCTGCTGTTTGACAGTGCCATAACTACCTTTCCGTTTACAATGCGGATACTTTTATCCCCATAGGTTATCAACTCTATATCGTTCCATCCACCTTTTATCTCTGCATCCATTCCGGCATGACAGAAATTTCCGTTGCCTGTGCCCGAGCCAAATGCCATTAAAGTGCCTTTATTGTCAAAAAAATAATTTTTTCCTTCCTTTCTTGCTTTTACGTCACTCCGGGAGCTTGCCTGCGACCAATAATCGCCCATGCCCCCTTCGGTGATCTGGTATTCCTGGCTCAGCATCCATGTTCTCCAGTATTCAACACCGCATTCGCCTTGTGAATGGTAAAGCAGTCCTGAATCCTTGTCTTCATTTAAGCGGGGTTCCCATTTTTTATCGCCCCATTTTACTTTTAATTTAAGATCATAATTTTGAAATTCCTGTTTGGTAAACAAACAACCATAAATAGGACCGCCAATTTTTAACACCAGATCGCCATTTTCTTCTATCGTAGAAAATTCATTTTCTTCATTTTTATTATAACCAACAGGTTTTATAAGGTTGCCATTCTCATCCTTTGGCGCCTCGCCTTTATAACCATTTTTGTGCCTGAAACTTTGATATATCTCCCATTTAGACAGACTTTTATCTAGTAATGGAGTCCATTTGTCTTTGTGTATAAAAGAGGTGCTGCACAATAAAATTGAGATAAAGCAAAGTGATAATAGTAAATTTTTCATAAGTTGTAAAGTGTATGGGATAAACATAGTAATTTTTAATTTGAGCTTTGTTCAAGTGCATGTAAATTGTTAGCTACTTAACAATGAAATCTATATTATGCTTCCTGGATTTACTTGCGCAGGCAAGTACAGTTGTAAAGAGTTGATTTCTTTTGTCGCCCAAGTAGAGACAGCTTAGGAAGGAATATTCTGTATCTCTTAACGATTTAAATGTAAGCATATAAACAATTTAACTAATTATATACGAGTCTTTCAGAATAGAAGAAATCTTTTCAATACTCAAATTTGCCTTAAAAGCAATTAATAATGAAATGACAACCAAACCGTCATTTTAATCAAATAATTTTACTATTTGAAACACATTTTTTCAATTATGTGTTTGTTCATATAGGTAAATGTTTAGTACCTTAATCCATTCATAAACCCAAATGAGAATTTTTCATCTTAGTGCCGAATGTTACCCCGTTGCGAAGGTTGGTGGCCTTGCTGATGTTGTTGGGGCATTGCCCAAATATCAAAACCTGGCAGGGTTGCAGGCAGCCGTTGTTATGCCTTATTATAATCGCAAGTTTGTTAAGGAAAATGTTTTTGATACTGTATTCCAGGGTGCTACTTTACTGGGGACCCGCCGCCTTTACTTCGAAATATTAAAAGAACAAACTGATAAACTGGGTTTTGAATTATTTTTGGTTAGGATACCAGGGTTGTTGGACCGTGAAGAAATTTATAGTTATCCGGATGAAACAGAACAATTTGTTGCTTTCCAGATTGCGTTTTTAGACTGGATCAGTTTTTCACAGCAATCCCCAGACCTGATCCATTGTCATGATCATCATTCGGGGCTTATACCCTTTTTATTGTATCATTCAAAACTATATACCCGGCTGGCTAATACGCCTACTATTTTCACCATACATAACGGTCAGTATCATGGTGCTTTTGGCTGGGATAAACTTTCATATCTACCGGAGATAGATCTTTCAAAAACCGGCCTGCTGGATTGGGCCGGGGGGATAAATCCCCTGGCAGCGGCTGTAAAATGCTGTTGGCGTTATACTACGGTATCACCTACTTACCTGCAAGAGCTAACCATAAATTCAAACGGCCTTGAATATTTATTTTACATGGAAAGGGCTAAAGGTGTTGGAATTATTAATGGTATAGATACTGATATATGGAACCCTAAAACCGACCCCATGATTGCCAGCAACTTTTCAGTACTCCAGGTATCAAAAGGCAAACAGGCTAATAAGGAGGCATTGTGCAGCAGGTTTAATCTTGCTCCTGATAAGCCGCTGGTTTCATTTATAGGCCGTTTAGTGATAGAAAAAGGCGCCGATTTGTTAGCTACGGCTATAGAACAAAGCTTCAATGAACATCCCGGACAGTTTAACTTTTTATTATTAGGTGCAGGTGAAAAGGAAACTGAAATAGAATTACTGCAGCTTAAAGCTTTTTATCCTGATTGGTTCCATGTTTTTATAGGTTATGATGAAGCTCTTGCGCATTTGGTTTACGCCGGGTCCGACTTTTTGTTAATGCCCTCACGTGTTGAACCCTGCGGTCTTAACCAATTGTATGCATTAAGGTACGGAACGATGCCAATGGTAAGAACCACCGGAGGATTAAAAGATACAGTAATAGATTTTGGTGATGAAGGGGGATATGGCATCAGATATAATGATGCGAGCGTTGAAGATATTTGCGAGGCGGTTAGCCGGGCGTTAGTTCTTTTTAATAACACAAAGCACCTTCAGTCTTTGCGCAAAATAATGATGGCACTTGATTTTTCATGGGATCGTTCATCTAAAGAATATATTAACTTATACAAAAGTTTAAATCCAATAATATGACCTCAAAAGTAATTTGTATTGTACTTGGCGGCGGCCAGGGAAGCCGGTTATCACCATTAACCGCAACACGCTCAAAACCGGCAGTACCTATTGCTGGTAAATATCGTTTGGTTGATATTCCTATTTCAAACTGCCTGCATTCGGGTATTCATAGGATATATGTATTAACACAATTTAATTCGGCATCATTAAATAAGCATATAAAAAATACCTATCACTTTAGCAGTTTCAGCGAGTCTTTTGTTGATATACTGGCAGCTGAGCAAACACCTTCAAGTGTGGCCTGGTTCCAGGGAACTGCCGATGCAGTAAGGCAAAGCTTACACCACCTTGCTGTGCACGAATTTGAATATGTGCTCATCCTGTCAGGCGATCAATTATATCAAATGGATTTTGCCGCCATGATAGAGCAGCATATTGAAAAAAATGCCGACATATCAATTGCTACCATACCCGTACACGCTAATGATGTACCTGGTTTTGGAATACTTAAAACAAATGAGGAAAGTTTGATTACCTCATTTATTGAAAAACCTAAAACCGGGTTTGAAAATTGGGTATCTGAAGTTAGCCCGCAAATGGAGGCAGAAGGCCGCTTGTACCTGGCTTCAATGGGTATATACCTTTTTAACCGAAAGCTTTTATATGACCTTTTATTGGGAAATGACCGTACCGATTTCGGTAAAGAAATTATACCGCAATCAATAGCTGATCATAAAGTGGTAAGTTACCAATATGAAGGCTATTGGACAGATATAGGTACTATTCCGTCTTTCTTTGAGGCTAATCTTGGTTTAACCGATGATATACCTCAATTTAACCTTTTTGACAAGAACCCTATATATACCAGGGCACGCATGCTGCCTCCCTCAAAAGTTTCAGGCACACACCTTGAAAAAGCTATAATTTCTGATGGATGTATTGTGAATGCCAGCCAGATCACCCGTTCAATAATAGGTATACGCAGCCGTATTGGTTTTGGAACCATCATTGAAAACTGCTATTTGATGGGTAGTGATAATTATCAAACATTAGAGCAGATTGAAGAATCGCATCTAAGTAAATCACCCATTATGGGTATTGGAGACAGGTGTCATATTTGTAACGCAATTATTGATAAAAACACATATATAGGAGATGATGTGAAAATAAATTGCGGCGAAAAATTGGAAGATGGAGATTATGGACCTTATACAGTTCAGGATGGAATCGTGATTATAAAAAAGCGGGCCGTGATACCCAATGGCACGATTATTTAGTACTTACATAGGGAAGTAACTTTACATACGCTGTAAACAGTGTAGGTAAAGTTTAAACTTTCTTAGCATACCTTGAATCCGGAAACTCTACTTTAAAGGTTGTTCCCTGGCCAGGTTTACTTTGTACGCTTATTTTTCCGCCCAGATTTTCAACCTGCATCTTAACCATAAACAACCCCATGCCCTTGCCTTCTACACTGGTATCAAAACGCCTGTATAGCCCAAACAGATTTTTGAAATTTTTTTCATCAATTCCTTTACCATTATCTTTAAAAAGTATTTCTAATTTATTGTCGTATTTCCTGGTGGTTATAGATATAACAGGGTCATTATCAGTCCTCTTATACTTTATACTATTTAATATCAAATTGTAAAATATACTGTGCATATAACTTTTTATAGTAATAAAGTTGTCTGCAGCCTCGAAATTGAAAGTTACTTTAACATTTTCATTCTGCATTAAATTATTCAGACTCAAGTTTATCTCTTCAATCAACTGCTGAAATGATACAACTTCGGTTTTATCATTAATCCGGGTGCTAACCTGCAAAATATGGTTCATATCCATTATTATCTGATCAAGGTTATTAATAGAGGCTGTCAAAGCAGTTTTCACTTCATTGCTCTCATTAACATCTAAATCAAAACTATTCAACATATTTGTAAGCCCCATAATATTGGCCACTGGTGCTCTGAAATTATGAGAAACGATGTAAGTGAATTGTTCAAGATCGCTATTGCGCTGAACAAGATCGGCTGTCATTCTTTCACGTTCCAGGTCAGTAATTTTCCTTTCGGTAATGTCCTTAAAAGCAAGTATAAAACCAATATTTGTTTTCTTTTCATTAGCTACGCCAACCCATCTTACCTCGTGCCATTTAACTGTACTATCCTTAAGCTTGTAACTGGCTTCATAACTAATCATTTCATTGTTCTCAACCTTTTGGATAGCTTCTTTCACATTAGGTATTTTATGTTTAGGGAAGTAACCAAAAGCATTGTTGCCAACTTTTAATTTTTTATTAAATTGTTCTAAGCTAAGCTCATTGGCTTTGGCGTTGAATGAAACTATTTTATGTTCGATATCACATAATACATAGGCGATATCGGTGTTTTCAAAAATCGTCCGCAGGTTTGCTTCAGATTGATGCATCAGTTCTTCTGCCAGTTTTCTACCGGTAATATCAATGTGCAATACTACTGCACCCTTTTTTGTTTTATCAGTTAATGGAGCAACAATTATTTGAAACCATACTTTTTTTTGCCTGGAATAACATGAATATTCCATTGAAAATTCCTTTTTTATTCCTGCTATTACTTCTTTTATTCCATTCGCAATTTTTTCTCCGGAAACTTCATCAACCCCGGTAGCTTTTTCAGAAATAGCTAAATAACTATAATCAATGCCATATTTAGGTACTCCAAGGTTGTTTTCGAGCGTAAATTTTTTCCATGATTCATTTACAGCTACAATTTTACCTGATTCATTAAGAAGCACTATATTTGGCGGCAAAGCATTTAATATAGCCGATTGCCGCTCAGCTGCCGCCTTAAGTTCTTTTATGTTTTTTTGTATTTCTATTTGGGCCAGTTTTGATGAAGTAACATCCTGGTTAAACCCGATAATATAGGCAGGCTCTCCTTTTTCATTTACTTCCAGTTCAAACTGTGAGTGTACATATCTTATGCTGCCATCTTTATTAATTATTCTGAAATCTATTTCAGCAGCTGGTACATCACCTGCGGTTTTAAAAACATTTTCAACCTGGTTAATGTCCTCAGAAAAGATATTCTTTAAAAAATTTTCAAAAGAAGGATCAACTTCGCCTTGCTTATATCCAAGCAAGGGATAAGTGCCTGCTGACCAGTCAATAGTTTTTGTACTAATATTAAACCGCCAGGTACCAAATTCAGCAATTAGTTCGGCCTTTGTAAATAAAGCCTCGCTGGCAACTATTTTACTTAGATAAGTTTGCTTTTCACTATCAGATTGATGTTTTCCTATAGCGTTTATAATGGCGCTGGGTAAACGTTGAAGTCTGTCTTTTAAAATGTAATCTGATGCGCCTTCTTTCATAACATTTACAGCAAATTCTTCCGAAACTGTAGCAGTTATAAGGATGAACGGAATATTCATCCTGGTTTGTTTTAGAATATTCAAAGCCTCAAGCGAATTGAAGCTTGGAAGTGAATGATCTGAAAGAATAATATCAGGATGAAATTGGGAAAGGGCATTTATATATTCTTTTCTGCAATCAACAATGAGTTTTTCAAATACTATACCTGATCTTTTTAAAATTCTTTCTACGAGTTCAGCATCACTTGGAATATCCTCTATATGTAATATCTTTAAAGTTCGGTCCATAGGTTGATATTATTCGGGTAGCTCATTGATCATCAGCCAATAAAAACCAAGTTCTGCAACTGCTTTTGCAAAGCCTTCAAAATCAACAGGTTTTACTACGTAACTATTAACACCAAGGTTATAACTAGTAATAATATCCTGTTCTTCTTTTGAAGATGTCATGATTACTACAGGAATTGTTTTAGTTATATCGTTCGACTTAATTTGCCTCAAAACTTCTATACCGTCTACTTTAGGCATTTTAATATCTAATAAAATAACCTTAGGCTTATTTTCTATTTGCCGGCCAGCAAATGCTCCTTTCGCAAAAATAAAATCAAGCGCTTCTGCGCCATCTTTTAAATGGACGAGTTTATTGGCCAAATTGACTTTTCTCAGTGACCTGATGGTCAATTCTGCATCATGCTGGTTATCTTCAACCAGTAAAATTTCTATTTTATCATTCATATACTAAGTTTTAGGTAAACTAAAATAAAAGGTAGCACCTTCATTTTCTATTCCTTCTGCCCATATCTCTCCTTTATGTTTTTCTATTATTCGTTTAACTAATGCTAAACCTACACCTGAACCTTCAAATTCTTCCTGCGAATGCAGGCGTTGAAAAACACCAAATAATTTATTGGCATAAGCCATATCAAACCCGGCCCCATTATCCTTTACATAATAAATTGTTTTTGTTTCTTTTTCTATCGACCCAATTACAATCTTCGGATCAGTTTTTTTTGAAGAATATTTTATTGCATTATTTACCAGGTTTAACAGTACTTGCTTAATCATTACCTGGTCTGCTTTAATCGGCGGTAATAAATCAATATTAAAATTATATTTGTCTTCAGGCCCGGATTGTAACAACTCGTTAACAACATTTTTGGCAAGCAATTGCATATCAATCTGCGTCCGTACCAATTCCTTTTTGCCAAGGCGTGAAAATGAAAGCAGATCATCAATTAATTGCCCCATCATTTTTGCATTGGTAATAATGTTATGAATAATTCTTTTTCCTTCAGTACCCAGTTCTGCCTCATAATCCTCTTTAAGCATAATAGAGTAACCGCTTATTGCCCTAAGGGGTGTCCTTAAATCATGTGAAACAGAATACGAAAAAGCTTCCAGTTCCTTGTTTACGTTCTCCAGTTGGGCGGTACGCTCCTCTACCTTATTTTCTAACTCATGGTGCGCCAGGTATATTTCCGATATCATAATATTGAAAGCATTTGCAAGCTTTCCTAATTCATCGTATTTGAACTCATCAATTGGAACCGGTGATGAATAGTTGCCCTGCGCAATAGCCATGGCGGCAGCCATAAGCTGATTTAATGGTTTTGTAATATTGCGGCTCATAACCCAGGCTGCTAAAATACCTATGGCCATAAGCACTATACCAATAAGGACAATCCATTTTACAAAGCTGTTAACGCCATTCAACATATTTTGCTCCGAAAATGCAACTACAACCAACCAGTATGTGTGAGGTATATATTGTGCTCTTGCAATCATCCACCTACCATCTGTATTGGTAAATTCAATTAATTCATTAGTTTTTTTGATCTTAAATGGGGACTTGGAGAGGGGATCAATTAAGTTTGTCCAAAGGCTTCCATCGGTGTTTTCTATATAAATATCGGCGGTAATACCCACAAGCTGATAAAATTGCTCCATTGATTTTGGAGTTTCGTGAATGCTTATCCATGATACAATATACCCGATTATGTGTTTTTGGTTAGTAACTGCAGTAATAACGGGATGGTATACTAAGCCTTTTATGTTATATATTTTACCTACTTTGCTCGAGTCCGGACCTACTTTGGTATACGATATTAGGTCTTTTATATTTACTTTTAAGTTAACAGTGGATTTATCCGAACGGATAATGGGTACTAAGTTCTTGTTTAATAACTCTACCAAAACCCAGGTACTGTCCCGATGCAATTTATCAAGTGCATCAATGGTTTCTTTACGAAATTTCTTCCCGTCCGACTTTAAGCACTCCACTACTGTTTTTTGGGCCGCTGTAGTATTCACTATTTTTATAATGGATTGTGCCGATGTGCCAAGTGATGAAGCAAGCTCTACTACAAATGAATTGAGCCGTTCTTTGCCAATTATTAAAGTAGCTTTCTTTAAACTGTAATAATTAGCAAAGCCGTATATAATAACGGAAGCAAGTAATAGCGTACATATAAGAAGCGGTAAGCGTTGTTGTATAGATAGCCGGCTAAACAAAAAATGATCGGTTTTGGTTCTCATACTTTTTTACAATAATGTGCAGCAAAAACATCATTTGTTTAAATCTTATCCTAGCGTGTTTATAGGACAGTTTAGAAGAAAGCCCGCAAGCCCTAAGGATTAAAAATGAGTAATAAGGTAAACGGTCGTTGTATAACAAAATACATTAATTTAAGGTTGATAATTAAACCCTTAGATAACAAATATAATACTTGTTCTTAAATTTTTAACAGGTTTTTAACTACTTTTTTATTAATAGTTTTTAGGCACTTTTTTATTAATAATTCAAAAGAAATAAATTTTAATTATTATTAATAAAATATTTTCCTGATTACTAAACCCAAAAAAAAGGCTCTCTACATTCGAAAAATCAGGGTTTTAGATAAAGCAGGGTAATTGTAACGATTTTAATATGAGAGTTCGCTTTTTGATCGGCTGGGAGAAAGATATCTCAGTTTTTCTACTTAGGCATACTATAATTTAATTTGTACAATAATAAAACAAAAAATAATGACAGTCGTTTATACAAATAATTACTTTGATTAATCTACAATTAATTACCTTTTAAAAATCAAACCTTTAAGCTATGAAAAAATTATTTTGTTTGATTGCCTTAGCAGCGATCTCTTTTGGAACAGTATCTGCAGCAATCCCTGTAAAAGCAAGCCAGGATACGGCTAAAAAAGTAACAATGAAAAAAAAGCACGGGAAGATGAAGAAAAAAGTTAAAAAAGATACTACAAAAATGTAGTATTTAGACAAAACACCCGCTCTGAGGGTGTTTTTTTGTTTTGAATCCAAACGTATTAAGTTCATTGGGTTTTATTAAATTTTAAGAAGAATAAAACAAATTAAATTAACGTCCGTTATTTTCATATAAGTTAGTTTAATTAAACTATAATTAATTGAATCATATTATTCTTTAATTTAATCTGAAGACCTATGAAAAAATTATTTTGTATGATTGCTTTAGCAGCGATCTCATTCGGAAGCGTATTTGCGTATAGCAATACTCACTCGGTTAAAGCCTTACAGCAAGATACGGTTAAGAAGAAAAGAATGAAAAGGGACAAAAGAGACACAGGCAGGAAAAAAGACACCACTTTAATTAAACAAAAGCGTTAAAAACAAAAAAGCGCCCGATTTAGAAACGGGCGCTTTTTGTTTATAGGGTTAAGCTTTCGCCGATACCAGGTAATTTTAAATTTAATCCAGCCTTATCGAATTTTTCCTTTACCGCTTGCTTATCAATTTTAATTACGGGAAACGTATCATAATGCATACCTATAATATTTTTACAGTTTATAAAAGCGCTTGCCTTAATGGCGTCGTCTGCACCCATGGTATAGTTATCACCTATAGGTAAAAAGGCCCAGTCCAGCTTTTCGTCAGCCAGTAATTTCATATCGTAGGTAAGTGCGGTATCGCCTGCAAAATATATTGTTTTGCCTTCAGCATATATAACAAATCCGGCTGGATTACCTCCGGGAGAACCATCAGGTAAAGTGCTTGAATGTATTGCATTAACCATTTTAACCCGTCCGAAATCAAAATTATAGCCACCGCCAATATTCATTCCGTGTGCATTATTTATGCCTTGGTTACCAAGCCATCCGGCTATTTCAGCAATGCAAATCACTACTGCGTTACTGTTTTTTTGGATAGTTAGCAGATCTGCAACATGGTCGCCATGGCCATGTGAAATAAGGATATAATCAGGTTTTAAACTATTTATATCAATATTTTTTGCCATTGGATTTTGTGAAATAAAGGGGTCGAATAATAACTTTTTACCGCCTGTTTCAATTTCGAATGACGCTTGTCCATAAAAGGTCGTTTTCATAGGATAGAATGTTTTTAGTTTAAAATATCAAATAATGGATATTGAATGAAGAATAATGAAGTTTAAAACCTGCACTAATTTAAATCGATATCCGGCGCCAATATTCCAGAAACTTTATTCAATTTCCTTCACGGTAATGTTATATTTTAAAATAATCCCCCCAGGCCACCAAACATTTCTTTGGTCATAGCTGCCATTTCAGTTTGGCTTACATTATCGGCCTGCTCCATAGCTTTGTTTAAGGCTATAACCAAAAGCTCTTCCAATTGTTCTTTATCTGCTTCCTTAAGGAAATCGTTATCAATGGTAATAGATTTAATGACCTTATTGCCATTTGCATTTACGGTAATTTTGCCGCCTTCGGCCGTACCAGTCACGCTGATTGCTTCCAGTCGTGTTTTTATCTCGCCCGCTTTTTGCTGGGCCTGCATTAATTTATCAAACATTGTTTTTATTTTTGAGATTAGAGATTAGAAACACACATTTTTAATTAAACTCTGATCTTTAATTTTTGTTTCTAACTGATCTCTTATCTCCAACCTCAAATCACTGTAATCAGTCATCACTTGTTTCACCATTGCCTCTGTAAGCGCTTTTACGCACTACCGGCATTCCCGTAATATCAAACAAGCCATCCAGTTTTTGTAAACTTCCGTTTGATAAATTTGATAGAAGTACAATGGTAATATCATCTTTTATATCACGCAAAAATATATGCCTGAAACCGTGCCACCAGCCGGTATGATAAATTACCTGCCTGCCTGGAGATTCAAAAATGCGCCAGCCATAGCCATAACTAAAATGCCCGTGTAACATGGGATTGCGAGGAACATAAGCCGAATCCATTGTTGATTGTTTCAATAACCTGCCATCGCGCAAAGCCCTGTCAAAAAGATAGAGATCACCAACGGTACTGTAAATTCCTTTATCACCAACAGGGCCATCTAAAAAATTTTGCGCGACAGAATAGCGCCACTGCCCCCGGTCGTGCCCAACTACATCAACCGGAATTTTTGTATAAACAGCCTTTGAATAAACCGCAGTGTGTTCCATGCCTGCAGGTTTAAACACGTTTTCTTTCATAAATTGGGAATAAGGAATACCGGATACCTTCTCTATAATTGATCCCAGCACCATAAAATTGGAGTTGTTATACAAAAACCTTTTATTCGGTTTATTAAACGGATGGGGTTTATATTTAGCTATTAAAGCCATCTCATCGGTATTACTTAATCCCTTTCGCTCATCCAGGTGCTGGCTTCTGTATAGATCATCGGTGAAATATACATAATTCATCATTCCCGAACGGTGGGTCAACAATAAGCGGATAGTTATGCCGCTGTAAGGAAAATCAGGAAAAAATTGCTTTACGCTATCGTCCAGTTTTAGTTTTCCTCTTTCCATCAGCATCAAAATAGCTGTTGAGGTCATGGTTTTTGTAACAGAGGCCAGTTCAAACTGTGAATTGATCTTTAAGCTGTCGCGGTGTAGGTAATCTGCCCAGCCAATGGCTTTCTCATATATTATTTTACCATGTTTGGCTACCAATACATCTCCGTTAAAATTACGGGTTCTATGTAATTCCCTCATAAAATTATCGATCCTTTTGTCCTCATTTTTAGGATCGTAAGTCAATAAAGCTTTGGGATCAAAAGTCTTTTTTACAGTATCTGATATTTTTTTACTGTTGTTATTATTATCATTATGTTTGGATGAACAAGAGGCTAAAAGAAGCAGGGAGGCGGTAAAAGTTATAACAGTTTTAAACACTAATCTCATAAAAATTCAAATACATTAAACGAAGTCGTAAATTAGAAATTATACGTGAAGTATAAAGTATTGTTTGGAAAATTAAAAAAAATTTTCTTTTAGTTAATACGATTCAATTATGAAGCATCTTTATAAACTACTTTTATTCTTCTCACTGGCAATTGCCTGCGAAGCCGCCTTTGCACAAAACAATGAGGATGCCGGCTCACTTATAAAAGAGGGTGTGCAGCTTAATAAGGATGGAAAATATGCGGAAGCAATTGACAAATATAACCAGGCCTTAAAAATTGATTCAGCAAGCCTTTATGCCGACTATCAGCTTGCTTATTCCCTATTTGCTTTAAATAAAGGAAAAGAAGCTATCCCATACATTGAAAAGGTAATAAAAGCTAACACCCAGTTAAGTGTCGGGGCGTACGACCTGTTGGGGAATATTTACGACAAGGATAATGAAACAGAAAAAGCAATTGAAGCTTATAAAGAAGGGATAAAAATAAAGCCGGATTATCAGCGCCTGTATTATAATTTAGGATTAGTCTATTTTCGCGTTAAGCAATATGCCGAAGCGGAGAAATATGCTATTGAAGCGATAAAACTTGATCCCAAACATGCAAGTAGTCAAAGAATGTATGCCCTGGTTACTTTTCATCAAAATAAAAGAGTGCCTGCATTATTAGGTTTATGCAGCTTTATTTTGCTGGAGCCAAATACACAACGTTCTGCAGAAGCATACAATAATATACAGCACATATTGCAGGGTGGGGTACTTAAAGAGACCAATGGAAATACAACTACACCGGCTTCTTCGGCAGAAGCAAAGGAAACGGCCGCATTAAATATGGGCATAACTAAGACTGTTTTGTCCGGCCAAACAAAGAAACTGACGGGAATAGACCTGCTGGAGTACGAATTGAAAAACATATTTATTTCAGCAGGACAGTTAGCCGAAAAGAAAACAGACAAAGACTTTTTCGACAAATTTTTTGTGGATTATTTTTATAAACTGACACAATCTGATAATATGCCTGCCTTTACAAGATTGGTTAGTTCAAGTGCTAATAAGGATGAATATGTTAAATGGACAAGTGAGCATAGTAAAGAAGTAGTTGATTTGGATAGTTGGGTGAAGGGGACGGAAAGAGGTTTTTAAAAGAATTCGTAGAGACGCAATATTTTGCGTCTCGAACTATGCCTTTTGAACAATTGGTTACAGAAATGTCTCTACATATCAGAGACGAAAAATATTGCGTCTCTACCATAATTGCCGATCAGTAGCCAAACCCAATCGGAGGTTACCGTGAAAAATAAGCGATAGATGTAAAAGACAATTTCAACAAAAGCATCAAATCAAATTCCGAAATCGAAATTCCGAAATCCGAAATCAAACCCTACCTTTGCCGTGCAAAAAATACAAATACCATGAGTTTCAGAACTGAACACGATACCATGGGCGAGGTACAGGTACCTGCCGATAAATACTGGGGAGCACAAACAGAACGGTCACGCAATAACTTTAAAATAGGGCCCGAGGCTTCTATGCCAAAGGAAATTATTGCAGCTTTCGCTTATCTGAAAAAGGCCGCCGCTTATACCAATACCGACCTGGGAGTTTTACCTGCCGAAAAGCGCGACCAGATTGCAAGGGTTTGTGATGAGATATTAGAGGGTAAATTGACTGCTGAATTCCCGTTAGTAATCTGGCAAACAGGCTCGGGTACACAATCAAACATGAATGTGAACGAGGTGATTGCTAACCGCGCACATGTGCTGCAGGGAAATAAACTTGGTGAAGGCAAAACCTTTATCCATCCGAATGATGATGTAAATAAATCGCAATCATCAAACGATACTTACCCGACCGCCATGCACATTGCCGCCTATAAAATGGTGACTGATGTAACTATTCCTGGTATCGAAAAATTGCGGGATACCTTAAAAGCAAAATCAGAAGCTTTTAAAAGTGTGGTAAAAATTGGCCGTACCCACCTGATGGATGCCACCCCGCTTACTTTAGGGCAGGAATTTTCGGGCTATGTTTCTCAATTAGATCATGGTTTAAAAGCCTTAAGAAATACACTCGATCATCTTTCTGAATTAGCATTAGGAGGAACCGCTGTAGGTACGGGCATTAACACACCAAAAGGTTATGATGTGAAGGTGGCAGAGTATATCGCTAAGTTTACCGGTTTGCCTTTCCGAACCGCTGAGAATAAATTTGAAGCATTGGCAGCACATGATGCAATTGTCGAAAGTCATGGCGCATTAAAGCAAATAGCTGTATCATTAATGAAGATAGCAAACGATATCCGTATGCTGGCTTCGGGTCCACGCTCCGGTATTGGTGAAATCCATATACCAGATAATGAACCCGGATCATCAATTATGCCTGGCAAGGTAAATCCTACCCAAAACGAGGCTGTTACCATGGTAGCTGCACAGGTGATGGGTAATGATGTTGCCATTTCTATTGGTGGTTCCAACGGTCATTATGAACTGAACGTTTTTAAACCATTAATGGCCGCAAATTTTTTGCAATCAGCCCGTTTAATTGGCGATGCTTGTACTTCATTTAATGATCATTGTGCTGCTGGTATCGAGCCAAATTACGCCGGTATTAAAAAGCACCTTGAAAATTCCCTGATGCTGGTAACGGCATTGAACCCGCATATAGGATATGAAAATGCTGCTAAAATTGCCAAGAAAGCGCTAAAGGAAAATAAATCATTACGCGAAGCGGCTACCGAACTTGGCTTACTAACCAATGAACAGTTTGATCAATGGGTACGCCCTGAAGAT
Source organism: Mucilaginibacter sp. (assembly GCA_028288305.1). Taxonomy (GTDB): domain Bacteria; phylum Bacteroidota; class Bacteroidia; order Sphingobacteriales; family Sphingobacteriaceae; genus Mucilaginibacter. The sequence continues at coordinate 10,486 of JAQBOA010000036.1, read as the reverse complement.
ATGATAGGAAGTTTAAAGTAAGCTTCTATGCCTCACCCTAAATCCCTCTCCAATGGAGAGGGACTTTGAAAAATCGACATTATATTATATAGTCCATGCAAAAACCTTTTGCCTTTCGCCTTTTATCTTTAACCTTTATTATGGCTACCTTTTTAATGGCTTGCAAGTCCAATCCTAATATGCAAACGCCGGGTGAAAATTATTTACAGGGGGAATGGCAGCAGGATTCGGTTCCGGGCCAAAAGCAACTGGTTACTTATTCATTATATCATCTTAAGTTTAGTTGCGATTCTTTTTTTATGGCTATTAAATCTTTTAGTAAGGTAAATGCAGGTCCGGATACCTGCATGAACTCCGGGCGTTGGGTTGAATATACTAAAGGCACTTACGGACAGAAAAGTGATACCCTTCATTTAAAAGGTCAGTTTTGTAATGCTGATATGACTTTAAAAAACGATAAAGGCTGTTTCCGCTCAGGCGATTATGAGGAGTTTTTTAAGATCAGTAAAAAAACAGATTCATTGGTACAATTTGCCAGCACAACAAATGTTATACCTATCAATGCACGTTTAATTAAAAGATCTACCTGCCATCCAAAACCATTGTAAAATGAAAAACTTTTTAAAAAAACTGATCTTATCCATCGTTATACTCTATGTCCCACTGCAATCAATGGCCTGGGGCGCTGAAGGACACCGTGTTGCCGGCCAAATTGCATATAGCTATTTAACACCGAAAGCACGCAAAGCCATACAGGAAATTTTAGGTTATGAGTCGGTTGCCCTGGCAAGTACATGGGCTGATTTTATAAAATCTGACCCGGCATATAGCTATTTATCACCATGGCATTATATTGATTTCGATAAGGTATATACTTATCCTGAAATGCAGGAGTATCTAAAGCATGACACCAACGTTGATGCTTATACAAAACTTAATTTCCTGATCAGCGAGTTAAAGAAAAAAGGTTTGAGCAAAGAAAACAAATTGCTTTACTTGCACATGCTCATACATATTGTTGAGGATGTACATCAGCCTATGCATACTGCTCATGCTGATGATAAAGGCGGAAATGATTTTAAGGTAAACTGGTTTAACAATCCAACTAATCTTCATTCCGTTTGGGATTCTCAATTAATTGAATTTCAACAATTGAGTTATACTGAGTATACGGCCGCAATTAACCATACCACTGCAGCGCAACGTACACAATGGCAAAAAGCACCTATCAGCCAATGGCTGTTTGAATCAAATCAAATAGCTGAAAAACTTTATACAGAAATAAAACCCGGCGATACTTTGAATTATAAATATAATTTCACCCACATTGATATTGTTAACCAGCAATTACTCAAAGCCGGTGTGCGGTTGGCAGGGGTATTGAACTCGATATTCGGTTGATAAATTTGTTGAAAGGTTGTAAAGTTGGAATGTTATTTATGTAACTAACTTTACAACCTTTCAACTTTGCAACATTACAACAACTCCACATGAAAATACTAATGGTTTGCCTCGGTAACATTTGCCGTTCGCCACTGGCGGAGGGGATTATGCAACACTTGGCTAAAGAAAACGGGCTCGACTGGCATATTGATTCTGCAGGTACTGGTAACTGGCATATTGGAGAAGGCCCCGACCGCCGCTCAATACGAACTGCGCGTGAGTATGGTATAGACATCAGCGGGCAGGTTTGCAGGCTGTTTAAGGTTAGCGATTTTGATGATTTTGATCAGATTTTTGTAATGGATGGTAACAACTTCGGTGATATTTTGGCTTTGGCCCGCAACGAGGAGGATACTAAAAAAGTGAAGTTATTGCTTGGTGATAAAATAGTACCTGATCCTTATCACGATGATACAGAGTTTGAACCGGTATTTAAATTGATAGAGGCGGGGTGCCGGGAAATTATTAAGCAGCACAGCTGATAAAACTGTTTAAAAACCGTTAGGTAAGATTTTAAAATAAGCCAGATCTTCTCCGTTTTTTAATAAATTATCCAAACGTTTAAAACCGCTTTTTTCAAGCACACGTTGTGAACCTATGTTCTCCAAATCTGTAAGGGCGACAATTTCCAAAGTCTTTTGGTCAGATAAACTATAAGCAATCATTGCCTTTGCCATTTCAGTGCCAATACCCATTCCCCAGTATTTTCTATCCATACTGTACCCTAATTCAACTATTCCCGGTTCAGCATTAAAAGGGCGTAATAAGCAGCTCCCAATAAACTCACCGTCGGCCTTATTAAACATCCCCCATATACCCATTTTTTTATTTATGGGATATTGTTCCAATGCTTTCCGGAAAATGCCAATGCGCTCCTCCCTGCTGCGTTTAGGAATATATTTGATAACCATTTCATCGTTGAAGTGGTTTAAATATATGTTTTGTTCCTCCGGTAAAAACTCACGGACGATTATGCGGGACGTTTGGGCTATTATGTTCATAAATCAAATTTATATTAATCTCTGTTAATGAATGAGATGATTAATTTTATTATTTTTGTTTAGATTGATTTTAAGCAATGATGATAAGAGAACTGATAAAACCTGATAAAAATACTTACTTACTTAATTTACCGGATGAAATGGTTGGTAAAACTGTTGAAGTAATTGCTTTTGAAATTGAGGATAATAACAGGCCAATTGATGAAATTAAAATAAACCAAAGTCTACAAGATATAAAGAATAAATATTCCCGTTATCCTGTTATATCGCACGACAGTTATCGATTTAATCGTGACGAGGCCAATGATTATGAATGAAACGTTTATCGACTCAAACATAATTTTATACCTCATGGATAGTAATAGTCATAAAAAATCTATCGCACAAAATCTATTATTATTGAAGCCATTTATAAATGCCCAGGTTTTAACTGAAGTTGCTAATGTATGCAAACGCAGATTTAATTATAGCAAAGATGATATCTTGAATCTATGGACTGATCTATTATCTGACTGTAATTTTATGCAAACAACCAGGACAACATTTAACCAAGCTATTGAATTGACCCCAAAATATGACTTTCAAATTTTTGATTCAATTATAATTTCTTCAGCTCTTGAGGCGAATTGTAAAATATTTTATTCAGAAGACATGCAACATAAAATGGTGGTGGAAAGTAAGTTAACCATCATTAACCCATTTGTTTAAATATTTATTTTCCAAATCCTATAATCCTTAAATCTTATAAATCTTAGTTCAGACAAACTATACTTTGTACATTTGCGGCTATGGCATCCATCAAACCATCCGTACCTAAGGGCACACGCGACTTCTCTCCAACCGAAATGGCAAGACGCAATTTTATTTTCGATACCATTAAAAGTGTATTTCGTAAATATGGTTACCAGCAGATAGAAACGCCATCAATGGAGAACCTATCAACTTTAACAGGAAAGTACGGAGATGAAGGAGATAAGCTGATATTTAAGATACTTAATAGTGGCGACTTTTGGGATGACGCAAAAAATAAAAAGTTAAAAAACGAAAACTTTGAATATAATGCAAAAAACCTGACTCCCATTATTTCCGAAAAAGCTCTCCGTTATGATCTCACTGTCCCTTTTGCCCGCTATGTGGTAATGCATCAAAATGAAATCACGTTTCCATTCAAACGTTTCCAGGTGCAACCTGTTTGGCGTGCAGACAGGCCGCAAAAAGGTCGTTATCGCGAATTTTATCAGTGTGATGCAGATGTAGTGGGTTCGGATTCGTTATTGAACGAAGCAGAGTTTGTAATGATCTATGATGAGGCATTAAGTAAGCTTGGGTTAAAGGATTTTACTATAAAAATAAACAATAGAAAAATACTATCGGGATTAGCTGAAATTATAGATAAATCTGATAGCATTATTGATCTCACGGTAGCCATAGATAAGCTCGACAAAATTGGGCTCGACGGAGTAATAAAAGAGCTGATGGAAAGAGGCTTTACTGAAGCGGATATTGAAAAAATAAAGCCGGTTATTTTGCTTCAAGGTTCTAATTCAGAAAAGCTGTATAGTCTGCGGAAAGCATTGGATAAATCAAAAATTGGCTTAAAGGGATGCGATGAAATAGAAACTGTTTTAAATTATGTTACGATCAGCCAGTTGCAAACCGCAAACTTAGAACTGGATATTACTTTAGCAAGAGGATTAAACTACTACACCGGCGCCATCTTCGAAGTTAAAACAAACGAGGTTGCTATGGGCAGTATCGGTGGTGGCGGCAGGTATGATGACCTTACCGGGATGTTTGGGCTAAAGGGCCTCACCGGTGTAGGTATTTCCTTTGGCGCTGATCGTATTTATGATGTGATGGAAGAACTAAGCCTTTTTCCGGCAACAACAAGTCAATCAACACAACTACTCATCTGCTGTTTTGATAAAGAAGGCGAAATATTTGCCCTACCAATTTTGCGGGAATTACGCCGGCAAGAGATAAACGTTGAACTGTATCCGGCAGGAGCAAAGCTGAAAAAGCAGTTGGATTATGCCAACAGTAAAAACATTCCTTTTATAATAATTATCGGTAGTGAGGAAATAGAAAGTGGTCTGTTAACTTTAAAAGATATGGAAACGGGCGTTCAGGCCAAAAGAACAATCGAACAGATATTTATGAGCTTTAATCCAAATAGATAGGCGTTTTATCCCAGTACCATTGGATGAGCGATATGCAATCTTGATAGCACCGTTAGGTGCAAAATATCGGTAGAAAAATTATAAAAAGGGTTTGCGTGTCCCGATAATCATCGGGATACGCAACAATTGAAGCGACATTAGCGATAATGCATGGTGGGTGTCCGTACGTATGGCACGGACTACCTGGCTGGTTTTTTTCTATCAATATTTGACCTCGCTGAGGTCATTCTTAACTCAAGGCATCGGTAACTATTCGCCTTTAAACTTTAACCCTATACAATCCCTTGCCTGATCAATCATACTTATCATTTGTCTTGATAGCTCATGACTTATTACCGGACTTTCTCTTAAACCATTATTGATCAGCTCGCAAAAGTGCTGAATTTCATAGTTAAGGCCACCGGCGGTAAAAGGCTCATCCAGTTCAACACTGCGACCATCAAGATAATTTATAGTTGCCTTAGCTGGGTTCCACCAGTTTTTATGGATGGTTATGTTGCCTTTTGTGCCGCAAATGAGCGCATCGCCTTTGCCATGAAGGTCAAAGCCGCTATAGAGCTGGGCATAACCTTTGTCATGCTCACTTTGAAAGATAGAAAACATATCTATTCCGGTTTCTCCGAATCTTCCCAAAGCCTGCACTTGTTTTGTCGCGCCAAGCCAATCGACAGCTAAAAATGCTTCATAAATTCCAATCTGCATCAAACTTCCGCCAATCAGTTCATAACTAAAGTTAGGATGGTCCGGGCTAATATCAGCAACCGATGACCCTGCACGTACGTAACCTGCCGGGCCAATAGGGTCATTAGCCAGGTATTCTTTTAACCGCACATATAAGGGAAAAAAGGGAGGCTTCATCCCCTCCATAAAAAGCAGTCTTTTTGATTTAGCCACTTGTAATATCTGTTCTAAAGTCTTTAAGTTTACAGCGGCGGGTTTTTCGCATAAAACATGTTTGCCTGCATTTAGTGCGGAAATACTATATAGTGAATGGCTGTCAGGAAGGGTTGCTATATAAACAGCATCTATATCACTGTTCAATAGTTCATCAACGGTTTTGCAGGCTATACCTCCGTACTGATCAACAAAGCTGTTAACAGATTCGGCACGCCTTGACCATACAGATACCAACGCAGCATCAGGCACTTCGCGCAAGCCCTGCACAAACCTGTGTGCTATGCGTCCGCAACCTATGATGCCCCATTTTGTCATATTAAAAAAGTTTTAAGTCCGAAGTCTTAAGTCTTAAGTCAATAGGCAGACTTCGGACTTAAGACTTTATTACTATTGATATTGTATATAAATAGGATATGGTTTATATTTTAAAACCTCAGTTGGTGTATACATATGGTGAGGCGCTTTCTTAATGTCATTTTTATAGAAAAGCTTAAAGCCTGTAAACTGTACCGGTTCCTTGTATATCCAATCACGGTATGTACCGGTTTTCAATTCCGGTTCGCCCCAACCATCCATATCCATTACCAATTGAATCTCAGGATGCAGTTTAATGCTTTTATAATTAGTCACCATTTTCCTGGTGAAGCGGTGTACAATTAAAATTTTTGGAGGCAGGTTATATTTTCTAACTATTTTGCTTAAATAATCTGATACATAGTTTACATCAGCTGCATCATATGTTCCTATTTTTTTCCCCGGACGGGTACCGTCCTTCATAGAAAATTCGGGATCCATACCAAAATGAACATTAGGCATTATCCAATATTTTTCGAGCAATGGTAATTCAGCATGAATATTACTTAAAGCCACCTGTATATCTAAAAACACTATGGCATTAGCTTTTTTAGCCAGTTTTAAAACACTATCAATTTGTTTAAAAGGCATGCGGTTACGGTATTTTCCATCTTTCCCCGGAGATCCGCTGGCTACAACAGCAATATAATGTAAAGCCGGTTGTACAGGAGTTTTTGGGTCAGCTTTTTCCCAATTCTTTACTTCGCCTTTAAGTTTGGCAAGCATTTCATTAGGCGGCAGTTCACCTAAAATGCCCATCTTTTTTGCATAAAGGTTACCGTAAAAAGCAACCACTCTTTTATATGGCAAAATTGCTCCTGGCAAAGGGTATGGCGTATTTTTAACCGGCCATTTTCCGGTAGTGTCGCCGTGAGCAAGGCGTTTCATCAACGAATCGTACAAATGTTTGTCAATCGGCGGATAAGTTACCGGTGCGGTAGCTATGGTATCATTTGTTTTAGCTGGTATAGTTTTGGCAACTTCTTTTTTAACAGCTGGTGTCGTGGTAGTATTTCCCGGACTGCAATTGGAAAAAAGGACTGATGATGATAAAAGGAATACAGTAGAAAGAATAATGTTTTTGAATTTCATATTGATTGATTTTTTTAACCGCACGGCGCAAAGTAACACAAATTTTCGAGGTCATTTATACTCTAAATTATAATCTTTTGTTTTATCAAAAAAGGACATTTTTTAAAAAAATTGATAATTATAATAGTATTTGTTTAAAATATTATCTATTAGTTGTTGTTTTATGGAATTTTCCAAAGACACCAAGGGGGAGTTTTGGTCCTGATGTGGCCTGCAGGTAAAGCTCGCCGGTTTCGAGATTTTGCACATGGGGATATGCGTTTTTTATCAAATTCTCTATTATTACAGATGAAAAGCCTAAAGAATAAGTGTTCAGGATCAGGAAGTGTTCATCAGGATCAAGCAATTGCATAACATCCTGCATCATTTCATTTATGTTGTCTTCCAGTTTCCACTTTTCTCCATTGGGGCCATGCCCGTAAGCAGGCGGATCAAGGATAATGCCATTGTATTTTTTACCGCGTTTCAATTCGCGCTTTACAAATTTAAGAGCATCTTCAACCACCCATCGTATCTGGCTCAAGCCTGATAGCTCCTGGTTTTCATTAGCCCATGTAACTACCTGTTTTATGGAATCCACATGGGTGGTATCAGCACCCGCGGCCTGCGCAATTAATGAAGCCCCGCCGGTATAGGCAAAAAGATTGAGCACTTTTGGCGCAGGGGTTTTAAACTTTTTTATATTCTGGCTTATATAATCCCAGTTAACCGCCTGTTCCGGAAAAACGCCAAGGTGTTTAAATGAAGTTAAAGCCAGTCTTAATTTAATGCTTGCTTCCAGATTTTTATATTCAATATGCCAGCGATCCGGTGTGGCAGGATTCTTTTTTATCCATTCGCCGGACGTTGCAGATCGGCCTTTAAATTTAATATGATGCAAACGCTGCCATTCTGAAGCGCTTAAAGCCTTGCTCCATACAGCTTGAGGTTCGGGCCGTATTAATATCACATTGCCAAAACGTTCCAGCTTTTCAAAATCGCCGCAATCAATCAGCTCATAATCTTTCCAGTGCGTTGGTGTGAGAAGTTGGATCATTTTTTCAGTATCAATTTCAGTATCAAGTAGCTGGTATCAAGTAGCCAGTATCAAGTAGCTAGTACAAAATAGAAGATTAAAACTTGGATTTAAAAATCTTGATACTAGATACTAAAATCATAACTTTTCCCGCGCTGCCCGCATAAATTTACTGGCAAACACAAATTCATTTAGTTCTTTATTATTGGTGTGCGCAATTTCATGGTTTGTGCCTTCCCACCATTTTTCGCCATTGTGCAAAAATATTATATGATCGCCAATGCCCATTACCGAATTCATATCATGTGTAACAATTACCGTAGTTGTTTGGTATTCTTCTGTAATTGTGCTTATCAAATCATCTATCACAATAGCCGTTTTAGGGTCAAGGCCCGAATTTGGCTCATCTACAAACAAATATTTTGGCTGCATAGATATTGCCCTCGCTATGCCTACCCGTTTTTTCATACCTCCGGAAAGTTCTGAGGGGAATAATTTGTTAGTACCTTTTAGGTTTACCTTCTCGAGGCAAAAATTTGCGCGGTCATGCTTTTCCGACTTTGACATATCAGTAAACAGATTGAGCGGAAAAATAATATTTTTCTCCACGGTCATGGAGTCGAACAAGGCTGAATTTTGAAAAAGCATGCCGATATGCTTGCGAATAGGCACACGACTCTCAAAGTTCATGGCTGTAAAATTTTCTTTATCATAAAGCACTTCACCTTTTGTAGGTTCATGCAAGCCAACAATACATTTTAATAAAGTGGTTTTTCCCGATCCAGAACTCCCAATGATCAGGTTATTTTTACCGGGCTTAAAATTTGCGCTTATACCGCGCAGCACCTCATTTTCTCCAAATGTTTTATAGATATCTTTAATTTCTATCATAATAGTAATTTAGAAACAATCAGATCGGCAAATAATATCATTACACAACTAAAAACAACACCGCGTGTTGCTGCCTGGCCTACTTCGAGCGCACCACCTGATGTATAAAACCCCTGGTATGAACAAATGGAGGTAATAATAAAACCAAAAAATATTGCCTTAACTGCGCAAACTGTAACAATAACAGGGTTAAAACTATCAGTTAAGCCGGTCATATAATCGGTAGTTGAAACATTTGATGCTGCGCATGCTAAATATCCGCCTAACAAACCTAGCCCGACTGAAACAATAACCAAAAGGGGGATCATCGTTATTCCGGTAATAACTTTAGGTGATATGAGATATCCCGGAGCATTTACGCCCATAATTTCAAGGGCGTCTATCTGTTCGGTTACTCTCATTGTGCCAATTTGTGAAGCAATGCTGGAACCAATACGGCCGGCCAATACAAGAGCTGTAATAGTTGGACTAAACTCAAGTATAGTTGAATCGCGTGTAATACTGCCCACTACTGATCTGGGTATAAAATCGCTGATAAGCTGGAAAGCGGTTTGAATTGTTGCTACACCGCCGATAAATACCGAAATTATAGCTACGATACCAAGTGAGCCTATACCTTGTGAAACCATTTCACGCATAATTTCTGCCCAGTAAACACTGAACTTTTCGGGTTTGCGGAAACTTAAACGCAGTAAGAGTATATATTTTCCTATACTATGAAACATTTATTAATTAAAATTGGGCTAAAAATACACTTTTAAAGAGATAAAGCGTATTCAACATTATTATAGTGATCAATGTTTACTCTTTAATGAATATTTTTTAAATCCTCTATATCATCAAAACCAACATTTTAATATAATTCACACCATTAGCAGATTGATAATGTGAATAATGCCGGATACTTTAAAATTTTAATCCCTAAATTTACGTTCCCATTATTTAATCCTACCAATATGAAACAGCAATTTCATTATGCCACTGTAACAGAAGCGATTGACCAGCTCAAAAAACAAGGGTTTAACCTGGATTTTAATTTAAAAGATACTCTTCTTACCTGCGGCGAGGTGGGTTACCCAGCTGAGGAATTTGAGATCGTTGACCTTTATAGATATGAAGGCCCATCGGATCCGGCGGATGAAGCCACGGTTTATGCTTTGGCTTCTGAATCAGGTATAAAGGGTATACTGGTATCGGGATATGGCATTTCAACAGACGATGCTTCAACAGAAACATTAAAACAATTGCATTATAAATACCAGCAAGCCAGACAATAATATCCAGATTGGGGATCCCGCAGGCATCCCGCTTTTGGTAACGTAAAGCTGTCTAATTGAATATTTTATAAAATAAAAACATACTTCTTAATTTAAGGTTTCTTAAAGGTTGATTGTATAACATTTCCTTTTTTGCGGATCAAAATCTTTAGACTTTGTATATGGGCAACTATGCCTGCAAAGAATTATCCGTTGCTTGATAGATTAAATAACTATTAAACAATACTGAAAATGAATAAATTTAATCGTTGGGGGATTGCCGTAGCGGGAGTCCTTTTACAGATGGCGTTGGGCGCTGTATATGCGTGGAGTGTATTCCGGACCCCTCTTGTAAAG
>JAQBOA010000018.1 GCA_028288305.1 Mucilaginibacter sp. | reverse complement strand
TCCAATGCCCGGCGAGGCTGATAAAAAATGCAGGATAAATTATGCCCGGACAGTGTAAAACGAAACTTGAGAATGAACGGAAATGGAAAATATCCATCATATCATCTCTTTACTGTTAAACGACTTTTCTAAGATGTGCAACCTAGTTGTGCTCGAACCAAAAAGTGCGTCCAGGTGCTTACAACGCAGATTGCAAAATCGATAAAATATAAAAACGGCCTTTACGATATCGTAAGGCCGTTTTGTGCGCCCACCTGGGCTCGAACCTATCTTTGTAAATTATTGAATATCAATTATATGACAAGGACAAACAATCTAAGGTTACGGAATAAGTATTCCTGCCTGAAATCTTTCGCAATTTAAGAAATCTGCATTAAAAATTTAAACAATACTTTGATTAATTTTATTAATACTTCCGTGTTTGGTATCGTCGGCCATGATCATATTTCAACACAAAGTGGACGATACCATAGATCTTTTTCACTACCTTTTAAAAAGGCAATGAAAAGTTACAACCTTTTCCCGAGCCTGCGCCTGGGAACTTTCTGATCCGGCACCAATTTAGATTTAAGATATAGATTGATTTTATTCGTTATAACAGGTAAACCGGTTTTGATCCAGTTTTTCTTTAGGGCATCAGTAACCGCCATGTTGATTAAGTTGTCTTCTATCCTAACTAATAAGGCAGGTACCTTCATGCCGTCATAAAGTTCTACAACCTGGAATGTACTGATATATTCATTAATATGTTCGAGATTCTTTTGATAAACTCCTTTTATAGTAGAAGGTTCAACATGGTGGCCGCCTTCCCACACCCTTTGTCCAACCCTTGCAATACAATCATTTACCTTATCAAGACAAAGATAATTCAACTGAATCTGGTAGGCATTGCTTTCAAATAGATCGATATAGCGCCAGTAGTCGGGATGAGACAAAGGTGTTTCGAGTACAAAATGTTTTTTTCCCTTTATGGCAGATTTCATTTCCTCCATCAGCCGCTCCTCCATCATTCGGGTGGCTTTGGGAGTAATCTCATTTACAGGTATGCCGGAGGCCGCTAACTGTTTTTCAAATATCGTTCGCATATGGTCACGGTCGAATGAAACAATTCCTTCAAACGCTAAGGGAAGCATGGTTTGGATGTGTGTAGATTTTCCCGCACCATTAGGGCCGGAAATAACAAGTAGGGTCGGTTTAGAATAATCCATTTTCCTCTAGTACCTTATTAGCTTCAAAGGCTGACAGCACCCGGATTAAATTATAATTATATTTTGATCCAATGGAAAACACTTCCTGCAATTCTATACGACCGTCAGGATACTCCCTGTAAACCTGCCCGTCAGGTAATTTGTCAGATAGAATAAGGAAAGGGAGATTTTTATTGAAATTTTTTTTACGCAGTTCTTTAATGGTAAACAAATACCTTTCATTTTTTGTCGCAACTTCTAAATCGATTGTACTCATCTCAATGCCTTTATATCTCGTTAACAAACAGTATAGTAAAAATACAAAAAAACGGTCAATTTTGCAATAAAAAAAACTTCAAAACTTACCCGTCAGCTGCAAATATCTTCCAAATTAATATTGTTTAAACCTTCATTCCTGCAGATTATAGAATCAAGGAAATTTCCAACTTCAACAGGCTATGTTAAATTTTCAATCGTTTTTTCTTCCTTTTTTTCTTTTTAAACTCATTCAATGCAGCCTGATCCATATGATCAGCAGCGTCACCAGGGTCGAGCAGCACGCGACTAAGATCGAGATCAGGTAAAGCCGGATGATCCAGCGCCCGGCGATCTTGTTTTGCAGTTTGCCCAGTTGTTCCGCCTTGCTTGTTATCTCCCTGATCTGAAGAAACAGGTGGAGTGCTTTTTGATCGACCCTGTTCAACTTTTCCCGCGTCTGGTCGATAAGCTTTTCTGAGCTGCTCTTGTAATTGTCCTGAGCATTGCTGTAAAGCAGCGCGATCTCTTTCAAAAGCAGTCTCATTTGTTCCAGCTCCGTTTCCTACGGCTGTCCGGCTGCTGATTCCGCCCCGCTCTTCCCAGCCTCTTCTTGTTCTAAGATTTGCCTGGTATATTGCTGCGCGATCTCTTTCTTGTTCATAACCTATTGCTGTTTTTATCGCCTGCCATTTATAGGCATTACCCAAATGAGCGCCTTTAAACTGCAAGCCTGCATAACCATAACTGATACCGCTGACAAAACCCGTACTCGCCTGGTTAAATAGTACATCGATTCCTTTTTCTTCAAGTGCCTTGATGAACTGTTCCGTTGTTAATTTTTCCCTCACCAGCCCTTTTATTGTTTCCTGCAGTTTCATTTTTACTGACGGCTCATCGGTCCGTTTCATCATCTCCAGTTCGTTTCGGGTCATCGCTCTTTCCATTGCCTGTTTGCTGCTGATGACCTGTCTCAATCCGTACTTTTTTTCAAGCACTCTCAGTATCTTTTCGCTTCGCTGGTAATCCTTACTGTCCGAGACCACATTGCCATCATAACCGATGCGGTTAACCAGGATATGCAAGTGCGGATGATCCGCATCAAAGTGCCGGAACACAGCATACTGGTGCTGGTTAAATCCAACTTCTGCAAGGTAATCCCTGGCAATATTTTTCATTTTTTCATCAGCCAGGTTCTCTTCCGGCGGGAAATTGATCGAGGTATGATAAAAGTACTTGGCCAGGTTCGGCCGCAGCATTTTTACCAGGGCAATTTCCCTCATGACGGATTGCTCTTTCAGCACAGCAAAGGAATGATCCAGCACAATGGCTGCGCCTATTTCCACCTTCTTTAAATTGTAATTCAAAGCCCCCCTGAAGCCTTTTCCCTTCACCTGGTCCGCCGTCATTTTAATAACGCTTTTATGATCTCCTGCTGCATGGCCAAAAGTTCATTCAGTACCCCCAGCGGCACGCCGTCCGACCTGCCGCTGTGCACCTGCCTAACCGCCTGGTTGAGGTTCACCCCAATCCTGCGCAGCTCCCGGTAAAGCGAGGCTTCAACAGCTGAAATTTTAATAACAGGAAACTTACCGGTAAAGATTTTCTGCCGGATCCAGTTGGCCGGCGTCAGGCCTGACGCTTCCGCATAAGTGCACACTTTCCTGTTCTCAATAACGGTTAAACGGATATTGACCTGAACCACCCTTTTATCTTCTTCCTTCAGCACCGGCCTTGCCATACACCAGATTTTAAACAAAGTGCAAAATCAAAAATTACTAACATCTTTAAAAGCCCTCCGCAGGAGCAAGCCGTTTGAGCGTAGCGAAAACATGGCTTGCTCCTAAACACACGAGATAAAGTTTTTCGTTTTCCTAGTATTTATTTGCTTAAAGGGTGAGGTGCAAAAGGATTTGCATTTTTGCGACCTTCGAGCACTTGCATAATGTCCTCTTGCTTATAATAAAGGATACCACCGATCCTGGTAAACTTCAATGTCCCGTTCACCCGCAGGTTTTGCAAGGTGCCGGGTGAGATCTTTAACAGGTTCTTGACCTGGTAACTTTTCAGCCACTTTTGATTTTCCTGGGAAGGCCTGCTGCCTCCCCCTCTCAGTTCCTCGAACAGCTCCTTTTTAAACTGCTCCAGGTCTTCCCTTGTAATAAACTCCACGTTCACTTTTCCCTCTCCTTTCTTTGCTTATGAAACCCTGATTATTTGCAGGCTTATACCAACCTTAAGTTGAAAATTGCCTTCATTTACTGGTTGAGTAGCCTCCCTGATTTCTTCTTCACAATGAGAAAAAAAAAATCTTTTAATTGCAATACTGATAAAATGAAATAAAAAACTAAGCCTTAATAGCTACGGTTTGCCTATCTCTTCATGAACAAAATTAGACAACGGGTTTGAATTGATCCTCATCAAAATATAATGAGGATTTTGGGGAAAAGAGACTGAAAAGGCATTAGTTTCGAGTTTTATTTATTGCAAAAAATAAGCAAGTCCTCTTAATTCATTCCAGGCTTGAAGCGATACCCAAGCCTGGGTTGTTTTGCTGTTGTTGGGCGTTGCCCGCAAGGTTTGCTTTTCAGCCCATTGCGCTACAATACTTTCATCGCACAGGTTGCGGATGTGTTTCAACATCAGCAAGGATGTCATCAAGCGGATAGGTTTGGCAGGACGGCCAAGGTTTTCCTTGTAATGTTTCTTGAAGCTTTCTTTGAACATCTCCCAATTAATCACATTGGCCAATAGGTACAAAGGATGTTTATTGGATAATTGTTCTTTTAAACCTGGCTGCAAAAAACTGAACTGTTTGGGTAGTTACTGGTTTATTTAGCATAAAAATCTGCAAGCTTTTATGCTAAAAAAAATCTGCAGATTATACACCCAATTATTATCAACAATTTGTTGAACAAATATTTATCCGATTTTTAAGGGTCGATTATTTAGAAGCAATATTTCCCATTTCATTTTCTCATTAGCTCTCACGCGGAAAGGTCATAATGTTAAAACAAGCACTAAATACGATTACTTGAATACCAACGTTACTATTTTCTGTAAATGGTCTCTTCTGAGATGAAAATTTGGCTGATGCAATTTTGTAATTATAATTCTCAATAGAGGTTACGGTTTGCTTTGGGGAAATTATGTCTTCAATTACTGTAATTCGTATTCGTGAAGCAGTTTAAGTATTTTGTGATATTTATAAATGTTAAACGAAAGAACTTCTTTAGTATTCGCAGGTACCCCAAATCTAAAGTTTACTTTAATCAATTACGTTTGACATATCCGGACTCGAAACAATGCTTTCATTTAAATGATGTTGCAATATTTTGGCAAGTTCTGTAGCGTTTGCTGCATTGAAAATCGTTGAATGTTCTCCTCTGACTTTGTAAGTTTTAACTGACCTTGCGTAATTTTTCCAGGCAAATTTAGCTTCATAATCAACAGGCAACTCTTTATAAATGATTTTATTAGTTACATCCACGAAAAAGTATTTCTGCATTGCAGCAAATAATAATATATCACCGTTATATGGTTTCATTTCATATCCAATAAATGCTTTTTCAAGCTTTAAGGTTAGCTTTTCGAAAACATCCTGTTCAATATTTTCTGGTTTGGGTTCAGGTATACCCAAAAAAGGTTTTACTTTTCTAATTTTATATAGGAACGCCTGTTTAGGATGTTTTGTGAAAAGGAATAATTCAAATTTAATTTTTAACGGGATTGCTGAAATTATTCTTTTTAAAGTTACAGGAATATGATAGCAATTATCTATGGAAGGGGGGATCACATCTTTCTTTTCTCTAACGTCAGCATCAAACATAGCAAGTAATGAAACTTTTTTACCCATAGCTTCAAGCTGATTGGCCATTTCAAAGGCGATGGTTCCCCCAATACAATGTCCAGATAATGCATATGGGCCATTCGGGTTTTCTAAAAGTATTTCTTCAATATATCGTGCAGCGATTGCCTGTATCATATCGGGAAATTCTTCATTATCTTCATTATCCATATACTGTTGCAATCCATAAACTGGTTGATCAGGGTCCAATAATTTTGCAAATTCCTGAAATTTAAATACCGTTCCTCCCGCACCGCAAATTATGTAAAGTGGTACTTTACTTCCTGACGCCTTTATAGGCACTAATGACCGTAATTTCTTTTTGTTGGTAGTTTTTATGTATGCTGCCAATTCAGCTATATTAGGATGAATAAACAGCTCTTTGACATTTATGTCTAGTTTAAGTTCCCTCTTGAAAGCTGATACCATGCTCATTGCTAGTAGCGAATGTCCCCCCAACTCAAAAAAGTTATCATAGATCCCGATACGCTCTACTCCCAGCAGTTCCTGCCAGATCCCGGCCAGCGCCTGCTCGGTTGCGTTACGCGGCGCTACATATTCCCCAGCTATATCCGTTAACTCCGGATCCGGCAGTGCCTTCCGGTCCACCTTGCCGTTCGATGTCAGCGGCATGCTCTCCAGCTCTACCCACAGCGCAGGTACCATGTACTCCGGAAGCTGTGATCCTAAGTAACTTTGAATTGCCTGTTTGTCAAATGCCCCCTGTGATACGACATAGCCCACCAGCCGCTTAGCGCCCTGCTCATCTTCTTTGGCCAGAACTACCCCCTGGCTTATCTGCCCGCTCTGGTTCAG
>JAQBOA010000015.1 GCA_028288305.1 Mucilaginibacter sp. | reverse complement strand
CAAATACCGGCCGGAAAGGTTATTTTAATGATATTAAAGGCGACTGGAACTATGAAGATTTCTTTTTTAAGGAACTGGTTCCTTATGTTGAAAAAAAGTACCGCATAAAAGGTGAAAAACACTATCGAGCTATTGCAGGTTTGTCAATGGGCGGCGGTGGAAGTTTTATGTATGCACTTCATCATCCCGAAATGTTCTCATCAGCTTGTCCTTTAAGCGCGTCAGTGGGCCCTTTAACAGTAGATGATGCCAGGAAGGCATACACAAAAAACAATCCGGACATTGCTGATTCGGTTATTGTAAAATATTACAACCAGCACAGCGTTTTGGCTTTGGTAAATAATATACCCGATGATCAAAAGAAAGCTGTACGCTGGTATATAGATGATGGTGATGACGATTTTTTGTACGAAGGCAATTGCCTTGTACATATAGCCTTGAGAAAAAAAGAAATTCCACACGAGTTCCGTGTGCGTGATGGGGGACACACCTGGACGTACTGGCGTGCATCATTACCAAACGTGCTCGAATTTGTGTCGCAGGCCTTTCATCAATATTGACCGACGATTTTTGACCGCTGTTTTTTTATGATTTTTGTGATTTCGCTGACTATTGCTACCTAATTTAATTTTATAATTGAACTATTAAAAAATTAGTCTTTAACTAACATATAATCTCTACTGCTATGAAACGCCGCCAATTTTTATTCAGCACTGCTGTAACAGCCGGTTCGCTTACCCTGTTTGGCAAAAAAGGTTTTGCATCAATGCTTGCTGATCCTACTTACCAGTTTAAACCCTTACGAAGTAATGTTGGCATGTTTGCTGAGCAGGGCGGTACAATTGCCTGGATGATAAATAAAGAAGGAATTGTAGTAGTTGATGCTGAGTTTCCTGATCAGGCTACTCATCTTATCGATCTGTTAAAAAAACAATCGGATTTGCCATTTGAATGGCTCATAAATACCCATCACCATGGTGACCATACCAGCGGCAATATATCTTTTAAGGGTATTGTAAAAAATGTTGCTGCGCATGAAAATTCACTTGCTAATCAAAAAGCTGTGGCTATCAAACAAAAAACTGAAGACAAACAACTTTATCCAGACATTACTTTTACTGATAAATGGAAAATTAAAGTTGGCGATGAACGAATTTCTGCACACTATTTTGGCACCGGTCACACCAATGGCGATGCAATGATTCATTTTGAACATGCTAATATTGTACATGCCGGCGACCTGGTATTCAACCGCCGTTATCCTTTTGTTGACCGCAGTGCTGGCGCCTCTGTAAAGCACTGGGCTGTGGCATTGGAAAAAGCGCAGAAAAAGTTTGATAAAGATACCATGTTTGTTTTTGGACATGCCTTTGATCCACAAAAAGTTATCGGAACAATGGATGATTTGAAAGCCATGCAAAACTTTTTGGAAAAACTGGATGAGTTTGTTGCAAGCAGTATTAAAGCCGGAAAAACAAAAGAAGAAATATTACAGGCTACAGTTATTCCCGGTATAACTGACTGGCAGGGTGACGGCATACAACGCGGCCTTACTGCAGCTTATGAAGAACAGACGGCATAAATTGTATTTTTTTTGATCAGCAATAATTTAACGTGAGTTCGATATAAGCCAGTATTCGCCTCACCCCAGCCCTCTCCAATGGAGAGGGAGCTTAAGAAATAAAATTAGCCACCTTGCTATTCAAAGTCCTCTCCTTTGGAGAGGATTTAGGTGAGGCCAACAGATATTCCAATGGAGAGGGAGTCTAAGAGTTCAAAAATTAGCCACCTTGCTATTCAAAGTCCTCTCCTTTGGAGAGGATTTAGGTGAGGCCAACAGATGTTCTTATATTACGAAATTATAACGAACTCATGTTATTCAATAACGCTAAATGGAAATAAAAAACCAAACAGATGCCAAAGGAGGCAATTTTTTTATGGAAGATAACGGTCGGCACATTGGTTTTATGCATTATACTTTTGCTGGGCCTCATAAAATGATCATTAATCATACTGAAGTGGATGAGGCTTATGAAGGAAAGGGAATAGGGATGAAGCTGGTTAAAGCTGGCGTTGAATATGCCAGAGAAAATCAAATGAAGATTTTACCGCTATGCCCCTTTGCCAAAAAGATATTTGACATTACACCTGCGTTTGCCGATGTTTTATTTTAATAACCTTAACCACGGAAAAATAAAAATTCTAAGTTGAATAGCTTATGGAATACCTATTAGATAATGCGGTAACAGCCCGTATCGGAACGGAAAAATATAAATGCACAGTTGAGTGGCGAAACGGAAGGTTTATTGTGGATGAGCCCGAAAAGGCTGGTGGAAAAGATGCGGGGCCAGATCCATATACGCTATTGCTGTCTTCACTAGGAACATGCACATTGGTAACCCTTCGCATGTATATTGACCGTAAGGGATGGGATATACCCAATATAGCTGTTGCTGTAAATATGTACTATGAAACAGTAGACGGCAAAAAAATTACCGTACTTGACCGCGACTTGAATTTTTTATCGCCCGTAACAAGTGAACAACGCGAACGATTGACTCAAATTGCCAAAGTATGCCCGATATCAAAAATATTGGAAGGGGAGATACAGATACGAACTTTTGTCTATAGTGATGGCGAGGACGAAAAAAAGCACACCTATTCTAATAAAGATATCACCGTAGTGTGGAAGCCTGAACTTTGCAAACATTCCGGGCGTTGCGCTACTCAATTACCGCAAGTTTTTAACCCCGGCGAAAAACCATGGATAAATATAGAAGGAGCCACTGCACAAGAAATAAAAGACCAGGTTGCAAAGTGCCCGACGGGAGCATTGAGTATTGCGAAATAAAAGATAACTGGAATCCGAAATAATAAGCAAAAAAAATGGGTAGCTCTCTACTACCCATATATTCTCTAACTAAATATGATACTTAATTATTTTGTTTGCCTTTTAGGTGCAAAATATACTGGAAGTATAATAATGGCAATTAAAGCGGCAACTTCTAATACTACTGACATGGTTTTGATTTTTTAAATTAATTATTAAACGATTAACAGTTTCAGAAAAACAATCATCGCTCTTATAAGCATACCTGAATGTCTTAATTGAGGTATCGGATTTTAGAACAATTTTATATTCTTCTGTACACCTCACGGCTAAAAACATGCCATATTATTTTGACTCAAAAACAGCCATTTTTATAATTCGCTTAAAATTGAAATTTATTGGAAAAGAGAAGATATTTTGAAATTTTCGTGTTGTTTTTAGTCGAAAAACTGAAAAAATTGACTTTAGAGTTGAAAAAAGCCTCGAAAAAAAAATTATTTCAGATAAATATGAATAAAAAACCTGCCAAAGGCTTAAAATTATTCAAATCATAAAAAAATAAAACGGCTATTCAATTTCACGATTTTGAAATTTAAAATAACTGGATTTATAACTCTTTTGTAAAATAAAAACTCCCATAATCGACCAAAAATTATTAAGTAAGTAGTTAAAATAAAAAATTGTCAATTTGTCATCAAGCATGACAAATTCAAATTTACTGACAAAAATCGTTGAAAAACAGTCTTTAAAATACTGCCAAACTGACAAAAGTGTTTAGAAATCGCTTTGTCATGTTTGATTTGGGCTATGCCAAATATTTTATGGCATTGATGAGAGGATTATTAGTTAATGTTATTGGGCTGTCATGGTGAAGTCCTCGGACCATGCGGGGTGGGCTGTACATATTGCATAGCGTTAATGCATTGGCGACGGCCTTTGCGCACATGGTTCGAGGAACCTGCCATGACACCCTTATAAAAATCATATAATAAACTTTTTATTGCATGTGCTTTTGAAATGCCGTAAGTTTATCTTCAACAAACTTCTACCGGTTATTCGTTCATATTAACTAAGACAATTTGATGAAGAGTATCTGTTTATTACTAATTATCTGTTGCAGCATTTCGGCTCAGGCGCAAAAGCAGGATTACCCTATACAGCCAGTTCCATTTACAAGCGTAAAGCTTACCGATCAATTCTGGAATTCAAAAATAGAAACAAACAGAACGGCAACTATTCCTGCTTCGTTCGCAAGATGTGAAAGTACAGGAAGGGTTAAAAACTTTGGAATGGCTGCAGAACACAAAGGCAAGTTTTGCACCACCTATCCATTTGATGATACTGATATTTATAAAACAATAGAGGGCGCATCGTACTCATTAGCTGTTCACCCAGATCCCAAATTAGCTGCATATGTTGATTCATTGATCACAATAATTGGTAACGCACAAGAACCGGATGGTTATTTATATACCGCCAGGAGTATAGACCCGATACATCCCCAGGCATGGGCCGGCCCTGAAAGATGGGTAAACGAGCAAAAAAGCAGTCATGAATTATACAATTGCGGCCACATGTATGAGGCTGCCGCTGCTCATTTTATGGCAACAGGTAAACGTAACTTTTTAAATATCGCCCTAAAAAACGCCGATCTGCTTGTTCGCACTTTTGGTCCGGATAAAAAGCATGTAGCCCCTGGTCATGAAATTGTGGAGATGGGTTTGGTAAGATTATACCGCATCTCCGGAAAAAAGGATTACTTGACACTTGCTAAATTCTTTATTGATCAGCGCGGCATAAAATCGTACGATAAAAAAAGCCTGAATGTATATGAAAACGGCACATACTATCAGGATGATAAACCGGTTATAGACCAAGACGAAGCCGAAGGCCATGCAGTGCGGGCTATGTATTTATATTCGGGTATGGCCGATGTTGCAGCCCTTACCGGGGATAGTGCTTACATTAAAGCCATCGATAAAATATGGAATAACATGGTTGGCAAAAAAATGTATGTGCAGGGCAGTATAGGTGCAGTTGGCGATGGGGAACGTTTTGGCGGTAACTATGAACTGCCCAATGCTACAGCTTATAACGAAACCTGTGCGGCTATAGGAAGTGTATTCTGGAACCAGCGCATGTTCCTGCTGCATGGAGATTCCAAGTATATTGATGTGATGGAAAAAACGCTGTACAATGGTTTGATATCCGGCGTTGGTTTAGATGGCAAATCGTTTTTTTATACCAACGCCATGCAGGTAAGCAACAGTTTTTCACAACCCGACCTGGAAAGGGAACGTTCCGGCTGGTTTACCTGTTCCTGCTGTCCCACCAATGTAGTTCGTTTACTTCCTTCCATACCCGGTTATATTTATGCACAAAACGGTAACGATGTTTATGTAAACCTTTTCATCAGCGGCACCGGAAATTTGATAGTAAATAGCAAAACATTAAAGATCACCCAACAAAATAACTATCCTTGGGAAGGCGCTTTGGCTTTTACTATTGATCCAGCTTCGGCAATGGAGATGAACCTCAAAATCAGAATCCCCGGATGGGCGCAAAACCAGGCTATTCCATCCGACCTTTATTCTTATGAAAAACCATCAACACAAAAAATAGAAATCAAGGTTAATGGTAAGCCGGTTGATTACCAAATGAAAAATGGATATGCCGTAATCAGCAAAAAATGGAAAAAGAATGATAAGGTGGAGCTAACTCTGCCAATGGATGTACAACGGGTTATAGCCAATGAAAGCGTAAAAGATGATAACGGCAAAGTTTCCTTGCAGCGCGGCCCGATAATGTATTGTGCTGAATGGAAAGACAACGAAGGCAAAGCTTGCAATATCATTGTTACTAAAAGCACTGCTTTTACAAATACTTATGAACCATCTTTGTTAAATGGAGTAATGGTTTTAAAAGCTCAGGTAAAGGCAGTTAATGTTGATGAAAAGGCACAAACCATCACTACCGAAAATAAAACTATGACAGCCATACCTTATTACTCATGGGCAAACCGGGGCAAGGGTGAAATGACAGTGTGGTTCCGGGAGCAGGTTAAGGATGTTGAGCTTTTAACCCATTGAACCAATTATTAAATGAAGAAAATATTTACACTGATCACATTAACTGCATTCCTTTTTTTAAAGGTTACGGCACAGGAAATTTCTTTAGACAAGGGATGGAAATTTAAAACCGGCGATTCCATTCAATGGGCGTCACCAACCTATAACGATCAAAATTGGAAACCCATTAGTGCTTCCCACAGTTGGGAATCGCAAGGATACCCTAACTATGATGGTTTTGGATGGTACAGGCTGCATTTGGTTATTCCATCATCCATAAAAGAAAAATCGTACCTGAAAGATAGCGTCCGCATTGATTTAGGAATTATTGATGATAATGATGAGGTCTATCTTAACGGCAAGCTGATTGGTAAATATGGCGGCAGGGGAGGTGACATCAAAACCTCGCATTATGGTCCCCGCAGCTATGTGATTGCGACAAATAACCCTGCCATTTTGTGGGATAAGGATAATGTATTAGCCATTCGCATATTTGATACCGGCGGCGATGGCGGTATTTATGGCGATGATCATAAGATCATTATGGCTGATTTGATGGATAATGTAAGTTTTAACACCGATGGAGAGTTTAGCTTTGGCGATAAGAACAGCTTAAGTAAAGCCATTAAGCTGATAAGCACAAGTAAATATCTATACAAGGGAAAGCTATCCTTTACAGTAACTGATCCGGAAAACGGCAATATCGTTTACGATAAGATAAATGACGCTGATTTTACTGCCGGAAAGCCTTTTACTTATACCTTTAATATTGCGAGGCTTGATAAAAAATCATATCAGATAAACTACACATTTACTGAAGATAAATCGGGTAAATCCAAAAATAAAGCGGAGTTAACACCTTATATGCTTACTCCTTATGTAACTGCTAAACCCAGAATAAATGGACCGGATGTTTTTGGTGCACATCCGGGTAATCCGTTTTTGTACCTGATACCTGCTACCGGTAGAAAACCGTTGATTTACGAGGCATCCGGTTTACCTGATGGCTTAAAACTGGATGCAAATACAGGTATAATAACCGGTGTCGTTACTCAAAAAGGCGACTACCCTGTAGTATTCACCGTGCATAATAGCCTGGGCAGCGAAACAAAGAAGTTCATCATTAAAATTGGCGACCTGATTGGGTTGACGCCTGCTTTAGGATGGAACAGCTGGAACGCGTGGGGCCTGAGTGTAAATGATAAAAAAGTCCGTATTTCAGCTAAAACAATGGCCGATAAATTAAGTGCCCATGGTTGGTCATACATAAATATTGACGATGGTTGGGAAGCGCCGCAACGAACAGCAAGCGGCGAAATTACGCCAAATGAGAAATTTCCGGATATGAAAGGGCTTACTGACTATGTGCATAGCCTTGGTTTACGTATGGGTATTTATTCTTCGCCCGGGCCAAAAACCTGTGGGGGTTATTTGGGAAGCTGGCAGCATGAAGACCAGGATGCAAAAACTTACGGCGACTGGGGAATTGATTATTTAAAATATGACTGGTGTTCCTACTCCGAAGTGACACATAACCCGCCAGCCTTGGAAGACCTGAAAAAGCCATATCAGGTAATGAGAGCCTCTTTAAATAAAATACCGCGCGACATTATGTTTAGTTTTTGCCAGTACGGAATGGGCGATGTATGGAAATGGGGAGCTGAAGTTGGCGGTAACAGCTGGCGTTCAACTGGCGATATTGAAGATACCTGGAAAAGCATGTCGACCATTGGTTTCAATCAAATAACAGACGGCCCGTATGCTCAACCAGGTCATTTTAACGATCCGGATATGCTGGTGGTTGGAAAAGTAGGATGGGGCGATAACCAGCGTAACAGTCGCCTTACACCCGATGAGCAATACACCCATATTAGTTTATGGAGCTTATTGTCGGCGCCTATGCTTATTGGTTGCGATATGGGTAAATTTGATCCTTTTACTATTAGCCTCCTTATAAATGATGAGGTAATAGCAATTGATCAGGACGCATTAGGTAAGGAAGCACACCAGGCCATAAAAACAGATAATTACCAGGTTTGGATAAAAGACCTGGAAAATGGCAGTAAGGCAGTTGGCATTTTTAATACATCCGACAAGTATCAAACTATTACCTTAAACCGGAATGAAAACGAGCTAAACGGGTACAGTAAAATACGTGATGTATGGCAACAAAAATATTTAATTTCGATGGGGGCTCATTTTGTAACTAAAGTAGCTCCGCATGGAGTGGTGCTGGTAAAAATGAGTAAATAGAAAAATAGAAGTTAAAAAAAGAAAGGTTGTGCGATTCCCTCCTCGGGGAGGGTAGGGAGGGGTTAATACGCAAATGCACTACCGCAAATGCATAGCGAATAAACCCACCCCTGCTACTACACCACCTAACGCTCCCAGGAGCTGAATAAAAGAATTTGAGCAGTTAACATAATATTAATTTAAAACAAAAAGTCTCCCCTACAGGGCGAGATTTAGAGGGGGCTAATATGAGCGTAATATGGAAAGGGGTTTTCCCGGCGGTAACTACAAAATTTAATGATAAGGATGAACTGGATTTTGAAGCCTTCGATAAAAATATTGAAGCGCAGATAGAAACTGGAGTTAAAGGAATTATTATAGGCGGTTCTTTAGGCGAGGCAAGTGTTTTAACAGATCACGAAAAAATTGAACTGCTAAAGCATACGGTTAAAACAGTAAACAAAAGGGCTTATGTTATTTTAAACATTGCGGAGCAAACCACCAAAGCTGCATTGTTATGCGCTGAAAACGCATTAAAATATGGTGCTGATGGACTGATGATGCTTCCGCCGCTGCGTTATAAAGCTGATGATACCGAAACTGTACAATATTTTGCAACTGTTGCAAAAAGTACCGCGCTGCCAATTATGATCTACAATAATCCTTACGATTATAAGATTGAAGTTACGCTGGATATGTTTGAGGAACTTGCTAAATATGATAATATCCAGGCTGTAAAAGAATCAACCCGCGATGTAAGCAATGTAACCAGGATGATAAACCGTTTTGGCGAAAGATTTAAAATATTATGCGGTGTAGATACGTTGGCTTTAGAAAGCTTATTTATGGGCGCTGATGGCTGGGTTGCGGGTTTGGTTGATGCGTTTCCGAGGGAAACAGTAGCAATTTTTAACCTGGCCAAGCAGGGTCGTCACCAGGAAGCACTGGAAATTTACCGCTGGTTTTTACCTGTATTGGAATTGGATATTCATCCAAAACTGGTACAGTATATTAAATTAGCCGAAACCTCTACAGGCTTAGGTACTGAAAATGTAAGGCAGCCACGTTTACCGCTTGCCGGTGAAGAGCGCAAAAGGATTTTAGCTATAATTGATAAAGCTATTGCCAACCGCCCGGAATTACCTGTCGGCAGTTGGGGCGTTGAGGCTGAAGTTGACGTAACAGGGGTTAGTTAATAAAACAATCAAAAATGTCATTTCGACGAGGAACGAGGAGAAAACTTATACAACATGCACAGCGGACTATGTATATTGTATAAGTTTTCTCTCTATCGTTGGAAATGACATAAAGTTTAAGTAACATGAATACAAGAAATTTAATAGGATATAATTATTTACCCGAAAACGGTAAAAAATTTAAAGCTTTAGACCCTGCTTTGGGTATCGACCTGCCGGGCGAATTTTATGCTGCCAGCATAGCAGAAGCAGATGCTGCGGTAAACCTTGCCGATAAGGCTTTTGTCGAATATCGATCAATCGACAGAAATAAAAAGGCAGCTTTTTTACGAAGCATGGCTGATGAAATGAAAGCCATCAGCGATGAGATTGTTGAGCGGGCTATGGGCGAGAGCGGTCTGCCGGCCCAGCGTTTACAAGGCGAGCTCGCGCGCACTACCAACCAGCTTTATATGTTTGCTGACCTGTTGGAAGAAGGCTCATGGGTTGAGGCCATAATAGATACCGCTCTTCCCGACCGTAAGCCTTTGCCAAGGATTGATATTCGCAAAATGATGGTCCCACTTGGCCCTGCCGTAGTATTTGGCGCCAGTAACTTTCCACTGGCCTATTCGGTTGCAGGTGGCGATACCGCTGCAGCATTGGCTGCTGGTTGTCCTGTCATAGTAAAAGCCCACCCTGCACATCCAGGCACCAGCGCGTTGGTTGCCGGGGCCATTAAAAAAGCGGCTGAACAGCATCATATGCCCGAAGGTATTTTTTCGATGTTGTATGACGATGGATATGCTATTGGTGAGGCGTTGGTAAAGCATCCAAAAACCAAGATCGTTACCTTCACCGGTTCTTTTAAAGGTGGTACAGCCTTGATGAAAATGGCCCGTGAACGCAACGAACCTATCCCTGTTTTCGCCGAAATGGGCAGCATTAACCCGATTGTGCTATTGCCCATGGCTTTGGAAAACAGGGCTGAAGAACTTGCAAAAATCTATGGCTCTATTACCGCTAATGCCGGGCAGTTTTGCACTAAACCGGGTTTATTATTTGCCGTCAAATCAGCAGGTTTAGAAAGGTTTAAAAAGGCGCTTAGCGAAGGTATAACTAACGTCAATTCGGCAACTATGCTTACACCGGGAATAAGATCCAATTTCGATAAGTTGTCCAAAGATAGGCTTGAAGAAAAGGCTGTTTCTGTAATTGGTCAATCTGACAAACTGGATAAAGAAAAAGTAAACCAGGGCCTGGCTGTAATTACCGAAATATCCGCTTCGGCCTTTTTAGCTGATAAAAAATATAAAGAAGAGGTTTTCGGGCCGTATTCCATGCTGGTAGTCGCGGATGACATTACTCAACTTGAACAAGTAGTTAGTTCGCTGCAAGGCCAGTTAACCGCGTCAGTAATGGCCGAAAAAGAAGAATTGGCGAACTATAAACAAATAACCGATAAATTGGCTGATTTAGCAGGAAGGGTAATATTAAACGGCCCTCCTACAGGGGTTGAAGTAGGCAATGCCATAATGCATGGCGGCCCTTTCCCTGCAACTTCCGACAGTCGTTTTACTTCGGTAGGAACATCTTCTATTAAACGCTTTGTAAGGCCTGTGTGCTGGCAAAACTGGAGCGAGGATTTATTGCCTGATGAATTAAAGACGGATAATCCATTGAATATTTGGAGGCTTGTTAATAATAATTGGACGAATAAATAGTCATTGGTCATTAGTCATTGAAAAAATCTTCAAATGCGACTATACACAAATGGCCGATGACTTAATGACTAATGACTTAATGACCAATGACAAAAACCTTTTTCTGTATAGACGCTCATACCTGCGGCAACCCGGTAAGGTTGGTAGCCGGTGGCGGCCCAAATCTGTTGGGTAATAATATGAGCGAAAAGCGCCAGCACTTTTTAAAAGAGTATGACTGGATACGCAGAGGACTAATGTATGAACCTCGCGGACATGATATGATGTCGGGCAGTATTCTTTATCCACCTCATGATCCGCAAAATGATGTGGCTGTTTTGTTTATTGAAACCAGTGGTTGCTTGCCTATGTGCGGTCATGGAACTATCGGAACCATTACCATCGCTATTGAAGAGGGTTTGATCATCCCAAAAACCCCCGGCATCGTGCGTATGGAAGCGCCTGCCGGTTTGGTGTTGATAGAATACAAACAGGAGGGCAACAAAGTTAAATCGGTAAAACTGACTAATGTACCAGCTTACCTGGCTGCTGAAAATTTAGAAGTGGAATGTCCCGACCTTGGCGTACTTACTGTTGACGTAAGCTATGGCGGTAATTTTTATGCAATTGTTGATCCACAGCCAAATTTTAAAGGATTGGAAGATTATACCGCTGACCAACTAATATCATGGAGCCGTGTTTTAAGACAAAGGATAAATGAAAATTACACCTTTGTTCATCCAGAAAACTCAACTATTAATGGCTGCTCACATATTCTTTGGACGGGCAAAACATTATCTGCGGAAGCTACAGCCCGCAACGCAGTTTTTTATGGTGACAAGGCTATTGACCGTTCCCCATGTGGAACCGGAACTTCCGCGCGCATGGCCCAATGGCATGCAAAAGGGAAATTAAAAAAGGGGGATATCTTTATTCATGAAAGTATAATTGGCAGCCAGTTTATAGGACGGGTTGAAGATGAGGTAAAGATAGGGGACAAACCAGCCATTATTCCAAGTATTGAAGGATGGGCCAGGGTTTACGGCTATAACACTATAAAAATCGATGATGAAGATCCATATGCTTATGGGTTTCAGGTGATATAAAAATTAATTTAAAAGTGTCATTATAAGGAACGAAGCAATCTCTGAACTGTGTAATCGTTTAAAACGTCTGAACCATGATTTATAGGATTTAAGGAATTTATTGATTTATTAAAAAGATTGTAATCATGGCAATCTTAAAATCCTATAAATCATGGTTCAGACAAAATTGAGATTGCTTCGTACCTCGCAACGACGGGTGGAATATTTTATGAGTAAAGCAATTATAATCGGCGGCGGAGTTATTGGATTGTTCTCTGCGTATTACCTTAATAAATTGGGTTGGGAAGTTGATGTTTTAGAACAGGGTGACTTGTCGGACAATTGCTCATTTGGTAACGCCGGGATGATAACCCCGAGTCATTTTGTGCCTTTGGCTTCACCGGGTATAGTGGAGCAAGGTATCAGGTGGATGTTTAGCAGCAAAAGTCCTTTTTATGTAAAACCTTCGCTTAATCCTGAACTTATAGGTTGGGGATTAAAATTTTTAAAAAGCGCCACCAAAAAACACGCGGAACACTCAGCAGGAGGGTTAAGAGATATTTCGCTTTTAAGTAAGTCGCTTTATCATGAATTTGAAAAAGACACAAGTATTGATTTCGGCTTGACAGACAATGGTATTCTAATGCTCTTTAAATCAGCAAAAGTTGAAGAAGAAGAACTTCATATGGTTGAAAAAGCAACAAACCTAGGTTTGGATGCGCAATACCTTTCGCCTGATGAATGCCGCAAATTACAGCCTGATATTGAATTGGATGTATTGGGTGCGGTGCACTACCGTTGTGATGCGCACATGTACCCTAATAACTTAATGAAAGGGCTGGTAAAACATCTTGAAGCAAAAGGAGTACATATCCACCGAAATACCAAAGTAGCTAAGATCAATCATAATGCTGACAAGATATCTTCAGTAAACACTGATGATAAAGAATTTAGTGGCGATGCTTACGTTGTTTCGGGAGGCTCATGGTCGCCGGGTATTGCCAAGCTTGCTGGTTTAAATGTGCCATTAATGCCGGGCAAAGGTTATTCGTTTATGGTAAATGATCCGGTTAAACCTATGACGATTCCATTCATTTTATGCGAGGCAAGGGTAGCAATAACTCCAATGAATGGCAGCATCCGGTTTGGCGGTACAATGGAAATCGGAAAGATAAACAAACAGGTAAATATGAACAGGGTCAAAGGAATAGTAGAATCAGTACCTAAATATCTACCTAATTTTAAACTTGAAGTACCACCACAAAAAGATATATGGTTTGGTTTCCGCCCGGTTTCGCCTGATGGTTTACCTTATATTGGCATGTCAAATAAGTTTAAAAACCTGGCTATAGCAACTGGCCATGCTATGATCGGTTTGGCATTAGGGCCTGCAACAGGTAAACTTATTTCGGAGGTTATTATTGGCGATAAAACCAGTATGGACATTAGTTTGTTTTCACCGGTTCGTTATCAGTAAAATATTAAATGATTATTCAATTAAACTTGATTATTCACCCGGAATTTTATAATAATAAATTGGCGAATAAACGCCTTCACTTGTCGTATAATAACCTTTGCCATCTGGTGTAAAGCCAATTGCTTCACCTTGTTTTTCCTGCGTATAAGGCAGTATCTGTGGTTTCTTTTGTAAAGTTTTCCAAATGGGTTCGTTATTTTCCCGCTTCCAATAGTAAACTTTGGTATAACTTTTCAATAATACCTGCTGACCATCTTTTGATATGTCGCCAGCAGTAATCCATTTAAACAATTTATAGCCAGGAAAGAAAAGCTTGCAGCGTTTGTTTAATACAAGTGTATCATTTGGCTTATAGTTTAAGGGAGAGGTATAAACAGTTACCGAATCCTGGCGCTTTGATACAATATATATCAGCTTTTCAATAGGATCAATCATTAGCGTTTCCGCATCTTTTGGGCCATCGGGATATTTCAAATGGATGGGTACAGCATTCGCGTTTAAGGTAGTGTCTTTTGCCCATTCAGGTTTTTCCTCAATTCGGTAAACGGTTATGTATTTGTATCTAGAACTATTATCACCGATGTCGCCTACATATACATAACTTCGTCCTTTCACCGGACCTGGGCCAACCGCTATATCTTCACAATCATTTACACCCCACCTTTCATTGGGGTCACCATTAAAGTAGATGACTGATTTTACTTTTCCGTCAGGTTGTATGGCAAAAAAACGACTAGTGTCTCCGCTATCATTATGTATATAATATAAGTCAGAGTTAAACCCTGATGCAGCGATACCTGAAGCAGCAATACCAGAGATTTCTTTCATATCTTTTCTCTGCAGATGTCCTACTATATTATTTGCCTGGTTTTGCTGCCTATGCCTGGAATAAGCAAACAAAAACAGGAGGAATACGACGGGTATTAGTATCCTTATTTTTTTCCGGCGGCTCATGCTTATTAATATATTATCGATTTAGGTATTAATAACGCAAATAAATAGTTTTAGTGTGAAGTTCAATTAAACAGATAGTCAATAATGCTTAAAGATTGATTCAAAAACTAAATCAAGCTCAAGTATTAAAGAGCATAACGTACTTATTAATGTTTCAGAGAATTATACTTTCTCTAATTCCATATCAGGCTTTAAAGATTCCGATCCTTTAACGGCAATCTTTCCTCTTTCCTTTCGTAAAATCCTGTTAAAAAGCGAAATTTCTTTGTCAAACAAAAATCTTAAAAACAATTTTGTCCATGAAGTATGATAGTATAAAGTATCGTAATATTCAGGTGCAGTTTTCCTGATCTGCGGAAGCTTATTCCACGGAATAGAAGGAAAATCATGATGCTCATTATGAAAACCTACATTAAAAGCAACCGTGTTAAGTGCACCATAATAACTGTATGTTTCTTGCTCGCTGCTATAAGTTAAATAATGTTCCTGTATCCAACGTGCGCCTAATGGGTGCAAACCTATAGAAAACCAGAAACTTATAAATAAAAATGCAACGGAATGCCAACCAAAGAAAATCCATATGGCTGCTGTAAACACAATCTGAACAAAAATATTTACCAACATCCATTTATCAAAAAAATCGATCTCTTTCAACCTGGATACACGTGTACCCTGGAACAAAGGGAAAAATAAAAGCCATAGCGCTTTACCCAAAAAAGAGTTATTTATTAGTTTTGCTTCCCATTTATTTGGCAGGTCGGCATCAAGCTCATAAATGCCCTGGAAGGAGTGATGTTTAAGATGGTATTTTTCAAATGAAATTGCACCTGGTACTATATGTGGAAGATTGGCAAACATAGACGCCCAGCGATTGGCATTGTGGCTTTTGAATAACAGCTGGTGGGTACACTCGTGTATCATTACAAACAACGCATGGTTTGCAAAGGCGCCATAAAGGTAAGCTGCACCGAAAATAATCCACCAGGATTGGTCACGGACTAACCAGGCAATTCCTATCATTGATCCTACTAAACCAATAATGGCAAAAATGGTTAATGGATTTTTTCCTATAAGCTTTCGCAGGTGAGGAAACTGTTTTAAAATTTTTTTTGTCCGGAAACGGTGCGGTTCAGACTCCTGCGAATAAATGAAATCTACTTTTTTGGTCATTATATTTAATTGGGGGGACACTCTATCTTAACAGCCGTAAATATAAAAAAAAGGAGCGAAAACTATTATTAATGATAATTTTCGCTCTGAAAATATACAAAAAGGTTTAGGCTGTAAATAAATGTTATTACCAATATTTACATTCGGTTTAAATTATTGCGGCTTGTAAACCAGTACTTTAAACGAATTAGGAATTATCTTGCGGGTACCCGGCTCAAAATCCGGAGCGCTCAAATAAATTTTATTTGTTTTATAATCTAAAGCCATTGTTTTAGCCCGGTTCTTTGTAGTTAACGTTTGAACGACACTATAACTATCAGCAGACTGTTGCTTGATTATTGTTGTAGTTGCATCGCCATTTGAACAAAAGATAAGTTTGCGTGCAGCGTCATACACTACAGCATCAACCCCAGCGCCGATAGGAATGGTAGCGGTCACTTTTCCAGTGCTAATATCAACAACACTCATACCTTTATTTGTACGACAACCTACAAAAAGCCGGTTGTTTTGTGCATCTAACGCTATACCTGTAGGGCCGCCACAAGGAGCAAGCGGATAATTTTGAATTACTTTTAAAGCAGTAACATCAATAACATTTAAGCTGTTTTTTTCTTCAAGATTATTGTAAATTTTTCCTTTACCGTCTGACACTGCAAATTCAGGAGCGCCTCCAAGGTCAACTGTCCCAACTTGTGCAAGGGTATTAGGATCAACAACTGATGCATTATTGCTGTCGCCGTTTATACAGTAAACACGATCAGAATATGAATCATAAATTATACCATCCGGGCCTTTACCATCTACAGGTATAGTTTTTATGATTTTAAGTGATTTTAAATCAATTGCTACAACTGCGTTAGCTTTGCCATCGCTAATAAAGCCACGGTTGCTTTTATTAACGATTGCTATGCCATGCACTCCTTTCATTCCATCAATTACACCAATGGGTTGCTCTGTATTCAGATCGATAACATTAAAAGATGTACCATGTGAAACATATAAACGACGGTTTACAGTATCTATAGCAAGGTAGTCATAACCGCCATCGCCTGGTAAAGCAATAGCTTTATCAAATACATAAGTTTGCGCCTGAAGTACGCGAGGTACACTGCTTAATAATAAGAGCGCCACAATGGAAAAAATAATCTTTTTCATAAGTTTTTAATGGGTTTGTTTTATAGGCTAAATGTCAGCTATAATTCTGGAGAAAGACTGTATAAATTATGAATTGCCATTATTCAATTCGTTTGATGATTTAAAGTTAAAGTTGCGATACCAAATTCGCATCATACTTGGTAAAACTATTAGCAATAAAGGTAATGCTACTAAAAAACCACCAATAACCGCGATTGCCAAAGGCTGATGCAGCTGAGCTCCAGCTCCAATACCTAAGGCCAAAGGCGTTAGTGCTATAATTGCTCCCAAGGCTGTCATTAGTTTTGGACGTAATCTGGTAGAAATAGAATAAACAATAGCTTCATCAATACTTTTATCCATTTTTTTACTTTGATTTTCAATAGCCCGCTGTTTAAATTGCAGAAAAGTAAATATGGCGTTTTCACCAATTATACCCACAATCATAATCAGGCCGGTATAACTGCCAACGTTTAAGGGGGTATTTGTTATAAATAAAGCTAAAAAACTACCCGCTATGCCAAGTATAGCAATAGCTAAAATTAAAATTGCAATCCTGAACTGTCTAAATAAGAATAGGATTACACAAAACACCAGCAAGCTGGAAGTTATCAAAATAATAAGCAATTCTTTAAATGACTTTTGTTGTTCAGCATACGCACCACCATATTCAACATGATATCCTTGTGGTAAATTCACGTTTTGAGCAATATTTTTTTGAATAGCCGGAATCACCGATCCCAGATCACTATTTTCAAGCCTGGCAGTGATAACACCCATTGATTGGAGGTCCTGGCGGTTTATCTCTGCATCTCCTGGTTTTAGTTCAACAGTTGCTAACTCGTTAATAGAAATCAGCTTTCCGTTACTTAAAAATAAATTTAAATTTTTAATCCCATTAATACTTAAATACCGGTTTCCCGGATAAACCATACGAATTGGTACCAATTGCTGCGTTTCGTATAAATTCCCTACTACGTTGCCTTCCAAAGCGGTTTGAGCCTGGAATTGAAGACTGCTGGGTGAGATATTATATTGCGCGAGTTTAGTATAGTTAGGAATAATACTAACTGATGGCCCCGCAATTACGATTCCGTCAAATACATCAGCGGTACCTTTAACGGCTGTTACCTGGGCAGCAATTTGCCTGGATAAACTTTGCAATAACTGCTGATCACTTCCAAATACTTTGACCTCGATGGGTTGTGTTGAACTCATCAAATCGCCAAGCATATCACCAATCACCTGTCCAAAATCTATATGCTGTGCTAATACAGGTTGAGAGGCAGCTATCTTACTACGCAAATCACTTATTACCTCCTCTGAAGTTTTTTTATGATTTTTTTTAAGCTGTATCAGGTAATCGCCAGTATTAGGTTCAGTGATGAAAAATCCCATCTGTGTACCCGTTCTACGCGAATAAGCAGCCACATCCGGTTCTTTAACTATTATTTTTTCCGCTTCTCTAAGCATCCGGTCGGTTTCTTCAAGTGAAGTACCTGGGGGAGTGCTATAATCCAGTACAATGCTGCCTTCATCCATGTCAGGCAAAAACCCGGTTTGAAGCTTTGATGGTATGAATACAATAACAAGGATAAGTGCCACAACTATTATTATGCTCATTATTGGGCGAAGGATAAAAAATGATACCCACTTCTGTTTTTTTACTGTATGGACTTCTTCCTTGGCGTTTGATGCATGTCCCAGGTGGTTTTTTGTAAGCATTAAATAAATTACAGGTAAACCTATCCAGGTTACAAAAAATGAGCATACCAGGGTAATGATCATAGTATTGGTCATTACTTTAAAGTAAGCGCCTGCTACACCGCTCATTAATAAAAAAGGAAAAAAGATCACCATTGTGCTAAGGGACGAACCAACCATAGCCGGTAAAAGGTAGTCTATGGCTTTTTTAAGCAGTTTATTAGTGGGTTCTTCGGGATGTTCTTCATGGGTCCGGTGTATCTGCTCTACCACAACAATGGCGTCATCAATTATCAAACCAATAGCGGCGGCTATAGCCCCAAGTGTCATTATATTAAAAGTATAGCCAATTACATAAAGTACAATCAGGGTTAAACACAAAGTTATTGGTATAGTGATTAATATCGTTGCGCTTGCTTTAAATGAACGAAGAAAAATTACTGCTACGATTATAGCTAAAAGCAATCCTATCCACACACTGTCAGTTACACTTTTAACCGAATCGTTTACAAAATCGGCCTGTACATAATATGGTTTAATGGTAACATCTTTTGGCAATATTTTTTGCAAATCAGCTACTTTTTTAGTCATATCAGTTGAAAGTGATATTAAATTGGTATTAGGCTGCTTAATAACGGCTATTAAAACCCCTTCATGACCGTTGGCATTTATTTTTGTATACTCGATACCCTCACTTATCCGAATATCGGCAATGTCTTTTAACTGGATAACCCTTTTGCGGGTATTGCTGATAACCAGGTTTTGCAACTGATCTTTAGCATTTACCGATGCATCAGTAACTGTTAAATAAAGCATTTTATAATCGGCCAGGTAACCTTCAGATTTTATAAAATTTGTTTGGCTAAGTGTATTACTGATCTGATCTGGCGTTAAAGAAAGCGCACTCATTTTTTCGCGGTTAAGCACCAGCCAGTATTCTTTCGTTTTCCCTCCAATTACCCTGATTTCTGAAATTCCGCTAACCTGCGATAAAAAGGGTTTTACTGTAAAAGTCGCTAACTGCTTTAATTCAATAGGCGATCTGCTGTGGCTTTCGAGGGTATATCCGCTGACAGGCAAAATGGATGGATTCATTTTCTCAACAGAAATATTGACATCCGCCGGGAGGGTGCTTCTTATTTTACTTATCTGTGATTCAATTTGCTGTTTGCTTAAATCAATATCTGCATTCCAGCTCATGAAGGCGGAAATTTCACAGCTTCCCCGGCTTGTTGTACTGCGAACAATCTGCAGGTCTGGAACTTGTTTTATCGCATTTTCCAGGGGCTTGGTAACTGTGATCATCATTTTGTTTACCGGTTGTAAACCCTCATCAGCTATTACTTTAATCTTAGGAAAAGTAATTTCCGGAAATAAGGAAGTTTGCAACCGGGTATAACAAAATATGCCGCCCATTAAAATGAGCGCCAGTACCAGCATAAGCGGCTTTCTGTGTGATATTAAAAAATCTTCTGTCTTGTCCATTATTGCACAACTTTAACTTTCGCTGTATCTGCTAAACCATAATTCCCGCTTACAATTATTTTATCATTTGGAGAAAACCTGGGAGATATTATTTCTACACGATCACCTGTTTGAATACCTTCTTTCACAGGAACTTTTATAGCCGTTGTTGGGTTAATTAATTTCATCACCCAAAAATCTGTTTGCGTTTCATTTGATAGTATAGCGGATTTAGGCAGCGAGGCTGTGTTTGGCTTGGATAGTTTTACAATGCGTGCCTTAGCTACAAGGTTTTCCGGTATCTGATCTCCCGAATTTATTTTAATAGCTACACCCTGGGTTTGCGAAAGGGTATCAACCGTTGGCATAAATGAAGAAATATTTCCCTTTAATTTTTCACCATCCGGAAGTGTAAGCTGCACATCCTGGTTAATTTTAACATAGGCACGCATTTCATAAGGCAATTGCATTAAAAATACAAAGCTCGCTCTGTTGCTTATTATCGCAAGTTGTTCTCCATCCTGTACATAATCACCTATTTGATGAGTTAATTGAGTTATGTAGCCATGTTCCGCTGCCTTGATTTTGTTAAGGCCCGAAAATTTAAATGTAGTATCTAATATATTTATGCTGTTACCTATCGCCTGGGCCTCTTTGGTTTTAATGGTAAAAAGAATATCCCCCTTATTTACATAATGTCCTAATTGGGTATTAACCTCCTGTATGTATCCATTCGCATTAGCTTTTACATAGTTTTTTTGTAAAAATGCCGAAATAGCATTGAGGTTAATATAGTCAGCCATAGAGCTATCATTAATGCTGGTTACCGTAACAGGGGTTTGCGCTTTTACATTATCGGCATTGTCGTCAGCACTGCCTTTTCCTTTACAGGAAAAAAGAAATAAAACGCAACCCATTATAAAGAATATGAGTTTGATGCGTGAAAATAATATAATCGGTGTTTTCATGTTATCTGTTCCAGTAATTTAACTGATTAATAAGTTGAAGCCTACTGATGGTAGTTTGGGTGAAAAGGTTTTTAACTGTAAGATAATTATTAACAGCTAATATAAGCTCAGTAATTTTAAGATCGCCGGTCTGTAAAAGTTGGGTGTCAACTTTTATCAGGCTTTCCGTATATTTTATTTGGTCATTAATCTGTTTGGTAAGCTTTTCATTTTCATTGATCTGCTGATTAAGCTGTGCAATTTGCTGGCGGTATTGCACATTAAAAAAAGCTTTATAACTTTCCCTGGTTTCCTCTTCAAGCGAAAGCCTTTTATACTGTAACTTACGCTGCCCCCCATCATAAATAGGAACACTTATGTTAAAGCCAAAACTGGTCCCGAAATTTCTATAAACAGGGCCAATAAAATCGGTATTAAAACCTCCATCTGCAAAAATATTAGCCTTGGGCCTGTAACTAAAATCAATCAATTTACGGCCATTAACAAACCTTAAGCTATCTAACTGGTATTTTTTAAAAAATATACTATTGGTAGCATCAGGAGTAAATGTTCTTTGCAAATCAGGTTCAGTCAGTTCTACCATACTGGTATCGGCAATACCTGAAAGGTAATTTAGAGTAGAATAATCATTTTTATATAGCAGCCTGGATTGTGAAAGCTGGAGTTCCTGCTGCTTTAAGGTTACTAAGAATGTAAGGTAATCGCTTTGACGGTAAACATTTGCACGAGTGAGCTTTTTTAAAACATCCTCTTCTTTCGTCAGTAAGTCAACCACTTCCTGGCTAAATTTTAGTTGTTGCAAACTTCCGTATGCAGTAATATATTGAACGGTAATAGCTCTCTTTAAATCAAGTTCGGATATTTTGGAGGTATTTAATATTGAATCTCTTTGCAAGCCGATAGCTGCTAATTGTGAATTAAGATATCGTTTACCAATTATTGTTTTATTTGCCGTTAATAATGCATTTAATGTTTGGAAATTGGTGATGGCACCCGAATAACCATAGCCGTTTATTACAGGGGCAAATAAACCTCCGCTGTTTGCGCTTACCTGAACTTTTAAACCGGCCCTTAGCCTTAAACTATCTAATTGGCTCATGGCCACCTGGTTTTTCAGATCTCTTAATAATGGACTGCTATTTTTGGAAATTTCGAGATAATGATTGAGCGTATAAGTTTGTGCCTTTAAAACGGAACAGAAAAGTATACATAAAATAATGCCGAAAAACTGTTTCATTCAATATAGATAAAGCCTTTGATTGCGAAAGTAAAATTTAATTCTGTACAAATTTAGATTGACAAGTAACATATTTTCCTAAATATAATGCCATATATATTTTATGTTTATAGTAATTGCTTAATTATATAAAACTAATTGTAAAAATATGATAGCGGGCCTTAAATTCGTACTTCAGTGAAAAACCAAAATTTTCGCAGATTTGCCTTGATATGGTTAATCCTAGTCCGCTACCTTCTGATCCAGAGGATTTATGAAACCGCGTAAATATTTTATCCGGCAAAGGCACGTCCTCTCCAGTATTCTGAATAATTAAACTTTCTGCATTTAAGTTAATTACAATCTCACCTCCGTTATAATTATGTCTGATTGCATTACTGATCAAATTGCTCAACAAAATTTCCACGAGATAACGGTTGGCATAAATCTCTTTATCTTCAAGAGTGTAGGTAAGTTTTAATTCTTTATCCAGAAATATTTCTTCGAATTGAGCAATCAACTCTTCAACTAATGTTCGCAAATTCATTTGCTGCTGATCTTGCAATAGCTTATTTTCAATCTTAACTAACAATAATAAAGATTGGTTTAAACGGCTTAACCTTGACACAGCGCTATAAAGATCATTAAGTAATTTGCTTTGCCTTTCGCTGAAATTTTCAGTTTGTATCAGCGTATCGAGCTTTGAATTTATAACAGCTATGGGTGTCAATAATTCATGCGAGGCATTTTCAGTGAAGGTTTTCAGGTCTTTATAATCATGTTTAGCCTTAGCTGTCATTGTAACTACGGCGTTGTTCAATTCATTAAATTCATCAATAGAGGTATCAAGTTTTGGAATTTCTTTAGCATCGGTTATATTAAACAATCTAAGCTCTTTCATAATATTATAGAAAGGCTGCCATAACCTATTTAAAATTAACCGGTTGGTGATCAATAAAACAAGTAATAAAAATAATATAACGCCTATTGTAATTGTAAAAATAATCCTGATAAGGTCCTGGGTTTCTACTTTTGATTCGACTATGAGTACTTTATAATATTTATTCCCAACTGTTACCGATGTTATTAAACCCCGTCCCGGTTCATATTCCCCTCCGGCATTATGTTTATGCTTATACCGTTTATGGCTATTGTTCCCCCATTTTTCAAAATACATTGTATTGATAAACCGGCGTACTACCGAACCAGGTTTAGCTTCAGTAAAAGTGATCTGCTGGTCATTGGATTGAAATATTTGCGGTAACCTATGGTTTAGGTTAGCATATTCATTAATTTCCTGCTCCTCTACTGTCAGGTCCCGATCTTTCTGGTTGGTTAATATCCAGCTAATTGCCTGGTAATAAATTATCCCGGTTATCAGCATCACAATCACCGTGGTAATTACGTTTACCCGGTTATACTTTGTTAAAAGCTTCATTGCTCAACAAACTTATAACCCATACCATAAGCGGCTTGTATGTAATCGTTGCAACCTGCTTCCATTAATTTTTTGCGAATATTTTTGATGTGTGAATAAATAAAATCAAAATTATTGGCCATATCTATACCATCGCCCCACAAATGCTCGGCTATAGCATTTTTCGAAACAACTTTTCCTTTGTTAGCTATAAAATATAACAACAAGGCGTATTCTTTCCGGGTTAACTTTATTATTAATTTTCCAACTTTAACCTCTTTAGCCAGGAGGTCTATAGTTATCTCATTAAATAAAAGCAAGTTACTACCGTTAAAAGTTTTACGGCGAATTATTGCTGATACCCGGGCTTTTAATTCGGATAAATGAAATGGTTTTACTAAATAATCATCCGCGCCAATGTTTAATCCTTCCAGCCTGTCATCTAATGAGTTTTTTGCAGATATAATGAGCACACCATCAGGATAATTACTTTCTTTTATTTTTTTCAGGATTTCAATGCCATTACCACCAGGTAAGGTAATATCCAATAAAATACAATCGTAACGGTAAAGATTTACCTTAACCATTGCAGTTTGGTAACTGCTTGCAGTTTCGCATATGTTACCATCCCCGGTAAAGTATTCTTCAATACTTTCGCGCAGCCCTTCTTCATCTTCAATGATCAGTATCTTCAAATCTTTTTTTGTTAAAGGTACAAACTCAATTTTGTAAAGATTTTGGATTATTCGTCTGAATTGTAATTTCTGAGATTTTTAGGATTTTTCAAAATGCTTTTTCTCATATTTACCAGCCAATCGGAAAGATCCCACAAATTTTAAAAATCCGATTAAGAAACTATGTGGTGGATATACGCTTTGCTATCTGCGTTTTTCGCGGCCTTAACTGCCATATTTGCCAAAATCGGCATTAAAGGGGTAGATACAGACCTTGCAACCGCTATCCGTACGGTTGTTATATTGCTTTTAGCCTGGGGAATAGCAATTTTCAGGGGTGGTGCTAATTCCATTGGTGGTTTAAATAAAATGAATTGGGTATTTCTTGTTCTTTCGGGCTTTGCAACAGGACTATCCTGGATCTGCTATTTTAAAGCTCTGCAGTTGGGCGAAGTTTCGCAGGTTGCCCCGGTTGATAAATTAAGCGTAGCTATAGCCATTATACTTGCTGTAATTTTCTTGGGCGAACCACTTACGTTGAAAACAGCCGCCGGGGCTTTGTTAATCATCGGCGGCAGCCTGG
The DNA here is from genome assembly GCA_028288305.1 of Mucilaginibacter sp. Lineage (GTDB taxonomy): Bacteria > Bacteroidota > Bacteroidia > Sphingobacteriales > Sphingobacteriaceae > Mucilaginibacter. The sequence goes on along the minus strand of JAQBOA010000015.1, from coordinate 50,052 downwards.
TTCTTATATTATAATTAAAATCAAAATATCTTCTGCCGATTATCGTTTTAAATTAGTTAACCTTATCATAACAATAACATTACCTTATTGTAACAATAACACTACTTTATTCAAAATTCAGTAATAATCCAAAGTTAAGGAGCAATTTTGCTTATTAAACCATTGAATTTTATATGAAGAATATTTTTCTCCTGTTTTTTTTAATTATCATCTGTTTAACTGTAAAAGCACAAAACAACATTGTTAGCGGTAAAATAAGCGGTAAAGTAACCGATGCTGTTACTAAACAACCGGTTGACTATGCCACTGTTAGTATTTATAAGCAAGGAAGTATATCCCCTTTTAATGGGGCAAGCACTGATCCAAAGGGGAATTTTACAATTAATAATATCCCTCCGGGTGATTATAGCTTAACTGTTGATTTTTTAGGATACAAACAACAAAAAATAGCCCATGTGATTGTCAGCGATATCACTAAAAACGTTTCGTTAGGTGAGATTCTGTTGGCACCACTTCAAAGTCAGCTTAAAGAAGTTGCCATTACAGCCAAAATACCTGCTGTTGAAAATAAGATAGATAAAATGGTTTATAACCCGGCAAACGATCTGAGTGCACAGGGCGGTACAGCTACGGATATATTGAAAAAAGTGCCTATGGTTTCAGTAGATATGGACGGAAATGTGGAATTGATGGGCAATGCCAATATCCGCTTTCTGATAAACGGTAAACCTTCAAGTATTTTCGGTGCCAGCCTTGCCGACGCTTTGCAATCAATCCCTGCAAGCCAGATACAAAGCATTGAAGTGATCACCAATCCGGGTGCAAAATATGATGCTGAGGGTACCGGTGGTATTATTAATATTATTTTAAAAGAGAGCAAAATACAAGGGATTAACGGTACAGTGAACCTTTCTGCAGGCACACGTTTCGAAAATGGATCTTTAAATTTAAATGCCCGAAAGGGAAATTTTGGCGTGAATGCCTTTTTTAACGGCAATGAGCAATTAAGCACTAATACACTTACCAATAGTAACCGCACTTCATACAACAATACCCGAGATACTATTACCCGGCTAAATCAGAAGGGTAACAATGTATTTAAAAGAAGCGGTTATCAATCGGGAATTAGCTTTAACTGGGATATTACTCCCAAAGACCAGTTGACAGCATCTGTAAATTTTAACCATTTCGGCAATAACAACACCGGCAGCATCAACCAGGATCAGTCAACGTTTGCAACTTTAACCAATTCGACGATTGATCAAAAGAGTATAAACTATTCGAACAGTCGTTTCAGTGCAAACTCAACAGATTGGAGCCTGGCCTATAAAAAAACCTTTAGTAAAAAAGACCAGGAACTTGATGTATTGTACCATGCCAGTTACGGCAGCAACACTAACAATTATTCGCAGCTGCAGAATTATACCAATGTTAACAAATCGTCTGTAGGCTCCATCGGCAATAACCCCGGTACCGATAAGGAAACAGACATTTCTATTGATTATACCCAACCGGTTACTGATAATTTCACTATCGAAACCGGCGCAAAAACAGTAATTGAAAATTTAGGCAATACTGTGGCTACGCAATCGCTTACCAACGGGGTTTATATACCTAACCCTTTCCAAACCTATTCTTTTAATTATAAACGAAATATTTATGCGTATTATTTGTCTACAAATCTTTCATTATTTCATAACTTTCTTGATGTCAAGGGTGGGTTAAGGTATGAGTATACCACTTCAACATACGATTTATCATCCGATCTCCGGAACACTGTTATTCCATCATATGGCATTTTAGTGCCTTCATTTGTGCTATCACATAAGCTGGATAAAACGCAGACTATTAAATTCAGTTATAGCTACAGGCTGGAGCGGCCTGATTACCGGTCTCTTAATCCATTTTTAATCATTAACGATGCTTACGACATCAGCACCGGAAATCCTAACCTTAAACCTGAGTTAGGACATAATTTCGAGCTAGGGTACAACAAATCTTTTGATAAGGGAGCAAACATCTATATTGCTGGCTTTTACAGGTACAATACCAATGACCTTCAGTCGTTCACAACGGTTACAAACTTAACAATCGGAGGTATTCCCTATAATAATGTTGCATTTACGCAGCGATATAATATTGGCCGCGAAACAACCGAAGGTATAAATTTGTACGGTTCCCTGCCGATTACCAAGAAACTAAGCATCCGCTCGAACATGTTTTTTGCCGACAGGATATCTAATACACCAGGTTTCGCGCAAACCAGTGGCTTTATGTACCGTATTAACATGAATGGCAGTTATGATTTTGGAAATGATTTCGCGGGCGAGTTTTTCGTAAATTACCGTTCATCACAAATAACTATACAAGGGACCAGCCCTGCGTTTGCCTTTTATAACCTGGCTGTACGTAAGCAGTTTATGAACAAGAAATTAAGCCTTGGCATAACGGCTGCAAATCCTTTTAATAAGTATGTGAACTTGAATGCCTATACTTTTGGTCCAAATTTTAACCAAACCAGTTTGCGGCAGATTCCATTACAATCATTCGGCGTTACTTTAAGTTACAAATTTGGTAAGCTTGAGTTTAAAAAGGAAAATAACAAAGAAGATAACGCTCCTGTACCAGATGATAACGGAGGTGGTAAATAATTGATTAGCTCAGATTTTTGTACAGAATTTATACAGAATCTTTGGTTAATTATATACAAAAAATTACCGCTATGAAATCAATTATCAAATGGCTATTTGTGCTATTGTTTGGCATAATTATCAGTCTGCCGTTCCATGTTTGGGCGCAGAAAAAAACTGGCTTTCATGTTTTAGCTGATTTTCCGATTCATAGCGTGGGGGGCTGGGATTATATTACCGTTGATGCTGCAACAAAACGCCTTTATGTGTCGCATGGAATGCAGGTGAATATTTTAGATGCAGCAACCGGTGACTCGGTAGGTTATATACCTGATACCAAGGGCGTACATGGCATAGCCATTGCTTCAGCCTTTAATAAAGGTTACACCAGTAACGGAAGAGGGAATAACGTTACCGTGTTTGATTTAAAAACCAACCAGGTTTTAAAACAAGTTAATGCGGGAACAAATCCGGATGCTATTTTTTATGATGATTTTTCAAAAAAAGTATATGCTTTTAACGGCCGCAGTAAAGACGCCACAGTTATTGATGCCGCTACTGACAGTGTGGTTGCTACTATACCATTAGGGGGTAAACCTGAAACAGGGGTATCGGACGGGAAAGGGAAAGTGTTTGTTAACATTGAAGATACCAACGAAGAGGTAGAAATTGATGCTGCAACTTTCAAAATTTTAAACAGATGGAAACTGGAAGGCGGCGAAGAGCCTTCGGGTTTGGCTATAGACCGCGAAACAGAGCGTTTATTTATTGGATGCGGCGGTAATAAAACCATGATTGTTTTAGATGCCACCAACGGTAATATATTAGGTAAATTTCCAATTGGCCGTTGTGATGGAGTTGCCTTTGATCCCGGTTTAAAACAAGCTTATAGTTCAAACGGCGAAGGTACCGTAACTGTAGTACGCGAATTGAGTGCTAACAAATTTGAATTTGTTGAAAATATCCCAACAGAATTAGGCGCCAGAACTATAGCTGTTGATGAAATAACCCATAAATTATATTTGCCAACAGCTCAAATGAAACCCGTTGAACCCACAACAGCAAATCCCAACCCCAGGCCGCAGCAAGTACCCGGCACTTTTCATATAGTGGTAGTTGGTAAATAACTAATTAAATATTTTTTAGTAAAATTTAATACCCCATTAAAACACCTGGATTGATTCCAGGTGTGTTTTTATTGTAAAACGAGTTCCTAATACTTATAATCAGGAAAAATCTCCCAGAAAGCTCTCCATGCAATTGTAAAGTGACTTTGCAACATTACTTATTTTTTGTTTTATTATTTATAGTTATTCTTGTATGATTAACAATTTAGCGTGCACATTAATATGGAAAACTATTTAGCCGAACTTTACGAACAGGATCTTTTAAAATTAAAAGACGAAATTGAAAAATTTAAAGACGAAAGCAACATCTGGAAAAATACAGATGGTGTAATCAACCCGGCAGGTACGCTTATTTTGCATTTGCTTGGGAATTTAAATTATACAATTGGTTCAATTATTGGGAAAACTGGTTATGTCAGAAACCGCGAACAGGAATTTTCATTAAAAAATGTACCGCGTGAAAAGTTGATTGCTGATATTGAAAATACAATAGCATTAGTTAAAACAAGTTTACAAGGAATTAGCCAGGAAAAACTTGAAGAAACATATCCTCTTGAAATGCGTGGGCAAAAGAGCACAGCATTTTATCTTACATTTTTTTTAGCGCACTTTAACTATCATCTGGGGCAGATAAATTACTTGAGAAGGGTATTGGAAAAATAGAGAAGCAAATTTGTCATTGCGAGCGTAGCGCGGCAATCGCGAACCGTGCATTGGCGAGGAGATTGCTTCGTCGTTCCTCCTCGCAATGACAATTGTTTTTTTATACATTCCCCATTTGCGGATCGCTAAACCCAGGCAATCCCGTTTCCACACGGCCTGCATATCTTTTTTCGAAGGTATGGATACCATTTATCTTCACACTGAAATCATACCATCCATGGCTATTAGCCAGGTTTAGAACAAGGTTTGATTTATCAGAAGCGTTAAGTGCCTTTTTATGGTTATTGATTTTATAGCCATGATCCGTTATCTCAACCGTATACTGTTGATCGCCTAAATTATGCAGTTTGAGTTCAATATTGCCACTAAGTTTTTTGCCGTCAGATAAATCACGTTTGTATTCGCAAACTACATTGATATCAGGGTCGGCAGCATTCCCTTTAAACTCCCGGAAAAATCCATTTGGACCATATACCCGTAAATGATAATTTTCGTTTTCAAACTCATTTAACGGCCATGCATCTGTTAATGTATCCCCTGCGGTTACTGCGTATGCCCAGGTGCGTACATTATCCATAACATTTTGACCGTCTTTTTCTTTCAGGTATTTACCTGGGGTGTAAACATTGAACGGAGAACCGGATGCTGATTTACCAAAAAACTCATTACTTGCGGTAAACTTTAAACCGAAAGACTTTTTGTCGTCGCTTAATTTACCGTCAGCATATAGTTGGTAGGGTAGGGCACACGAAGGTTTTATACCTTTTTCCTGCTTCGGCATATATGGCGATAAATGCGGGGTTTTATTGATCAGTGCGATCTCTTCTGCGGTAAGCAATTTATAATTATCAGGAACTTTTTTAAATTTTGCTTTGTGAATACTTTCTACAAATTCATCTTTGGGCAAAAACTCAGGGCTTGGAATAGTTTCGCCATTGTATGGTCTGAATACTGATTTAAGATCACCGCAAACGGTACGTCTCCAATCGCTGATGTTTGGTTCTTTTATTTGCTTACCAGTTTTTTTACTTAAAAAGTCTTCTAAAAATTGTAAAGTTGACGTATGATCAAAAACTTCGGAGTTTACCCATCCGCCTTTGCTCCATGGCGATGCGATAACCATCGGCACACGAAAGCCTAAGCCAATGGAACTTTCACGGTCGTAAACTTCAGGGAAGTTGTTTCTTTCCTTTTCCTGTTCATGGGTTACAAACTCTACACGGGTATCAATACCTTTAGATACAAGTCCGGTACCTGGTTTATGAGAATGTGGAACAACAAATGGCGGAACATGGTCAAAATAACCATCATTTTCATCATAAGTTAAGATAAAAATAGTTTTTTTCCATACTTCAGGGTTTTGGGTAAGGATGTCCATTACTTCGGAAACATACCAGGCGCCAAACCAGGCAGAACTCGGATGATCTGAGAAATTTTCAGGCGCAGAAAGCCATGACACGGCTGGCAGTTTTCCTGAATTTACATCCTGCCTAAACTGGTGTAGCACATCCCCTTTAGGTACTTTTAATTCGCGTTCGGTACCATCATCATTATATTTAAGATCGGCAAGGGTGCGATAATGAGGATCATTTTTATTGGTATCGAATGCTTTTTTATGAATTTTTTTTTCTCTTTCTGATAGCTTTTCAAACATTCCCTCCCGTGCTTTCTCATGTTCTTTATTGATTTCTTCAAGATCAGCTAATGCCTTGGTTAATTGATTTTTTTTCAAACCAGCTTTAATATAGCCGGCAGGTAACGCTGCTATCTGTTTTTGCAGATCACTAATCTTGTCAGTAAGCTCTACTGATCTTTTTTGAACAGCTTTGATATGAAGCTCATTTAAATGAATATTATATTGTGCAAAAAATTCTAATGGATTATCCTGAAAATTTGAAAGCCAGGGGTCTTGCTCTCCTTTAAAACCAGTATCAATCGCTACTTCGTTCTGATAACATTTCCAGCTTATTCCATGATCTTCCAAGCGTTCGGGAAAGGTTGCCCATTTTAGTGTGCCATAATCCATGTCATCATTCCAAACATGGGCACGCGAATTTTCATGCTGCTCTTCTCTGACCGTGCCGGTAAAGAAAAATAAACGGTTGGGGTTAGTACCTGTTAAGGCTGAACAGAAGTTCTGATCGCATACAGTAAACGCATCTGCCAGTGAATAGTAAAAAGGAATATCCTCACGGGTATAGTAACCCAATGTTAGAGGCATATCGGCATATTCTGGAATGCTGTTTCGCTTGTTTTCTAACCACTGGTCAAATTTACCATCATTACGGGCATTTACCTGGTTTTTCCATGAGTGTGGGAGAGAATCCATCCAGGTGGATTTGGTGCGCTTAATGTCTAACCGGAAAGGCGCGTAAGTTACGCCCTTATCATTAGATTGCAGCCATACCTTGTTTTTATTTGGAAGATCAATTGCTCTTGGATCATTAAAGCCTCTTACTCCTTTAAGTGTACCAAAACAATGATCGAAGGATCGATTTTCCTGCATCAGGATAACAATATGTTCAGCATCCATATAAGTGCTGTCAGGTGCCGGGTTTATAGCCATCGCTTTTTGAATAGAGGCAGGTAAAACATTTGTTAACCCCGCCGCCCCGGCTAATAATGCAGCCTTTTTTATGAAATCTCTCCTGGTATCCATTGAATTAGTTTATTTGTAGTTCATTGTTGATAGTAGTAATAACTTAAGTGCATTGCCTAAATACTTCTGAATTTAATTCTGGCTATGAACTATGAACCATTACCCATGAACTTTCCCAGCTATAAACTGCTCACACAAGCCAAAAGACAATGTCATGCCATTGCCTCCAAGCCCATTGATCAGGGTTACGCCCGGGGCTATTTTAATAATCAGCTCTGTTTCTCCACCTGTCATTTTGGGATAAATTCCATGCCATGACTGCAGCAATTTCCAATCCTTAAAGTTTGCAAAAGATTGTAAATAGGTTGTAATTAAATTATTAATATATTCCTTATCAAAAGGGTCATGTACCAACCCATATTCGTGCGAATCGCCGATGGTTAATTCTCCGCTGCCATTTTGTGATACCATTACGTGAATGCCCCATTTAAGGTATTCGGCATATTGCGCTTCATAACGTTTTCTTAAAGCTGGTAATGATGCCGCCGCCTGGAAACCCGGATAATGGATCATTGACAAGCCGCCACATAAAGAAGGACCTATGCGCCATTCATCAGGCTGCGAAACAAGCCTCATCATTTGTAATTTGCATTTGGTGATGCCGGTTTCTGAAAAAAGTTCAGGATAAAGCGTTTCAAAATCAGCTCCGCTGCAAACAAATATTTCATCAGCTTCCCAGCTATTATTGCCTGATGTGACTTTTGGATGATCTACCTGGCTGATAGCTGTATTCCAGTAAAATTTCACCTGATATTTTTCTACCAGGTATTGTGCTATTTGTCCTATCGCAACCCTTGGTTCCACTATCATTTCTTCACCGCTCCACAAAGCTCCCAATAAACCATCAGGGTTAACAGCCGGGGACTTATATAAAGTTTCTTTCGGGGTGAGCAGGCTGCAGTCCCGGTATTGGCGATTGGCTTCAACATATTCAGTAATTACCTGTAACTCATCCTCTTGATAAGCAAGATGTAAAGAGCCAACTTCATTATGCCATATAAGTGCTTCGGTGCATATTTCTTTCCAGATACTTCTGGATAACATCGCCCTTTCAAATAGCGGACCGGTTGCTTGCCCGATAGGCCAAACCATCCCAAAATTACGGATGGATGCTCCTACAGCACGTTCGTTACGTTCAAATACGGTTACACTATAACCGCGTATTGCTAATGCCCGTGCCGTTGCCAGGCCTACAATTCCGGCGCCAATTATTATTGCTGATCCCCCCAGCCCCCTAAAGGGGGAGTTTTTTGACGATCCTGTTTTCATAGGGGTTGAATGTTAAATTGATGAGGTTTTAACTCAGTATTTTGTTTGCGGGCGCTTTGCAAAAAGTAAATTAATGAAAGTGTTGCACAAATTCCACCTACTATGCTAACTACTAAAATACCCTCTTTAAAAAATTGTGCCCAACTAATTGATGGCCTTCCCAACTCTTTAACCAGTAAAACGGTTACACTGCCCAGATAACCCATAGAATCGGAAACGTAAATTAGAAAACCTACATTACTCTTGTAATGAAAGGAAGCTATCATGCGTTCGAAAAAGATAGCGTTGTATGGTACGTAAGCTAAATAAAGTCCCATTCCGGCCATTGTCATCCAAGCCATCGGACTAATAATTCTAAGGTTAAACAAGATAGTTCCAACTCCAATCAATATACAGCCGGCTATAATCATTAAATGGATAATGCTAAAGGCTTTTAAATTTCGTTTAATAAGTATCAGCAAACTTATTGCTACCAATACCACAATTGAAATTATAGAATCTATCTTAGCATAAATGGTGTTATCCTTATTACCCAAACTGACCCATATTTCCACTTCAAAATTATCACGTATATCGCGCATTATGGTCAGTAATACATAAATGATGAGGGTAAGAATGATACCAGGCAAAAAGCGTTGAAAAAAGTGCCGGCGTTCTTTAGCATTCATGGGTAATCGCTCTGTACGCAAACTGATATCTTCTTCTGTAGGTGGGGGCATTAATTCAAGGCAAAAAACAAAAAAGATAAGTGGTATAACAAACATGGCGCCTGTAATAAATGGCATGCTGTATTCACTTATGTGAAGAGAGTCGTGCAATAATCTTGCTATTGTTTTTACAAAACCCGAAGCGAAAATGAGGCTTATGGACAGAACCGCTGCCATAAATTCGGTAGACTTACGGCCTTCTAAATAGCTAAAAACCAAACCCCAAATCATGCCCAGGGGAAACCCATTTATAAAAAGGCATATAATATTATAAGGTGCTGGTATTATCGCAAAAAGCAGCAAAGCAAACCATGCAGCGGCAATAAGGCCAAAAATACTTTTGGCACGCTGGTTTGGTTTTAGTTCTGAAATAAATTTAATGCCATAAAATTTGCTAAGGGTATAACCAATAACCTGGGCTATTACCAGCCATACCTTATAATCCACATAGAAATATTGTTGACCGGGATAAATGCCGGCGGAAAAGCCTTTGCGAAAAGAATACATAGATGTATAAGTGCCAAAAGCAGCGATAGCTGCCAAAACAGATATTAAACTGTAAGGCCATTTAGCAACCCTGGCACGCAGACGATCTATTAGTTTCATTTTTATCGGTTTATATGATGTCTAAAACCAGTGCTATATCATCAATTATGTGAGTAGGATTATATTGTTCCAGTTCCTTACGGCTGAATGTTCCGGTTGTAATACCTATTACGTAACGACAGCCTGCATTTTGACCTTCGCGTACATCAACCTCTGTATCACCAACTTTTGCTACATTTTCTGGCTTTTCAATACCACCCTCCAACATCATTTTTTGGATCATATACGGGTATGGACGTCCAAGTTCTACTTCGTCAGACCCAACCACATGGTCTATCAATCCTTTTTCAATCCATTGCAGACGTTTAACAATGGTATCGGCAATGTCACGTGAAAAGCCGGTATTTATACCCACTTGTATTCTCATTGCACGGAGAGCAGCAAAAGTTTCTTCTACGTTTGGCAGCGGTTCAATACCAGGCGCGGTCTGATAATAATCTATCATTTGTATAACAAATTCCTTGTGTATTTTGCTTACCAGCTCTGTAGTAATTTTTGCCTCGTTATGTTCGTGCAAACGCAGGATTTGTTTTATAGCCAGGTTCTTTTCATAACCCATCAAAGGATCTATAAGATCAATCGGTACCTCGTAATTTGATTTTTTTAACGCTGCCTGGAAAGCCCTGCTTACATCATGATCATCTTTAACTGTTGTACCGGCTATATCAAAAACTACTAATTTTATGGGCATATTGTATAAGGAATTGTTCAGCAATACTAAACTTAGTTTATTAATATCAAACTAAGTTACTATTAAGATTGGGTTAAGTTCACTTGGTCATTAGTCATTGAGTCATTAGTCATTGGTTGGATAAGTGCCAGAAATACACCTTCTCATAACAATAAAGATAATTTTAATGACTAATGACTCAATGACCAATGACTAATTCACTTTTTTTCTTCAAAAAAATAAATTACCAGCATGTATGCTGTTTGTGTTCCTATGTTTTTTGGGGTATGGGGAATACGGCCGTCAAATAGCATGGAGTCGCCCTGGTTTAAAATTATCTTTTCGTCATTAAACTGGTATTCTATTTCGCCGGATATTATGTATTTATATTCAAATGCTTCGGTTTCAACTAAAGGACGGTTGGCATCCGGTTCCAGCTCAAGAATAACTATATCAACAGTAGATTGATTGATAGATTGTGTAAATATGCGTTGATAATGAAAGCCTATGGCATGTTCTTTTTCAAAACATTCATATTCATTTTTTCGCTTTACTAAAAAAGGAAGGCTGGTGCTTTTTGAACGTATATCCTTAAAGAATTCGTTAAGGTCAATTTCAAGCGCCTTTACAATTTCTATTAATACAATAAGTGACGGAATAGTGCGGCTGTTTTCAATTTGTGATATGAGGCCTTTGCTTACATTGGCCCTTAAGGCAAGTTCCTGTACGGTTATATTTTTTTCCCGGCGTCGTTCTTTAATACGGTTACTTATTTGTATAAGAATATCTTCTTCCATTTATATTAAAATCACTTAACAGCAGCAAAGTAAAGTAATTAAGCAACGGGCACAAAATATCATATTGTTAATAAAAGTTAAACCCGGTATTTAAACTTTATTTGATTTACAAGATGTTAACAATTATCTAATATCAGTTCCTTTACTTTGTTTTAAAATCATAATAATAAATAATGAAATCATCTGTAAATAATCCTGAGGCTATTATAAACGAAGTGTTTTCTCTTTATGAGAGATTTGGCGATGACGATTACATAGGTGAACCAGTTTCTCAGTTAGAACATATGTCGCAAGCGGCAGCGCTCGCAGAAGCGGAAGGTTATGATGATGAAGTGATATTGGCAGCATTTTTTCATGACATTGGCCATTTGTGCGCAGAGGCTGGTGAAGCCGAAAGTATGGATGGAATGGGGAATGTTGATCATGAAAAATTAGGGGCAGATTATTTGATTAAACATGGTTTTTCTAAGAGGATAGCTTCCCTTGTACAAGGCCATGTGATTGCTAAACGATACCTTACCTATAAATATCCTGAATATTATAATAAACTTTCAGATGCAAGTAAAACTACACTCGAATTTCAGGGCGGAGTAATGAGTACAGAGGAAGCTAAAGTGTTTGAACTTAATCCAGATGCCGAGTTAATAATACGCTTGCGTTATTGGGATGATAAGGCAAAAGAAATAAATGTTCCGGTTGATAATTTAGTGCACCTTAAATCGCTTGCTTTAAGCCATTTACTAAATAACGCCATTTAATCTCATAAAACGGTTGTTAATTTTCTGTAATCAAAATGTAACTGTCCTATTACAAAAATAGTCCTATTTAACCTTTTCTATACGTAATCTTAAGTATTGCTTAATGTAAAATTAGTTTACTAATAATAAACAAAGTTTAGTATTGCTGAATGATAATTACTCTTCTTTCACAATTAAACTTTAGCAGATGAAACAGATTTACATGCAATTTAAGACCGTAATTACGGTATTGTTATTCTGTATTGCCCCGGTACTTTTATTCGGGCAAACAAAAATCGGCGGTACAGTAACCGACGAAAGCAAACAGCCTTTACCAGGGGTAAGCGTTGTGATTAAAGGCACAGCAAAAGGAACAGTGACCGATGTAAATGGTCGTTTTTTGCTAACCGTTGAAAAAGGCCAGGTGCTTACCTTTAAATTTTTGGGTTACATTCCACAGAATCTTACTGTAGGCGACCAGGCAAATTACAATGTAATTATGTCGGCTGATACTAAATCACTTAGCGAAGTGACTGTAACAGCTTTCGGTGTTAAAAAAGAGACACGCAGAATTGGGTACGCTACCCAAACAGTAAATGGCGAGGATTTGACAACCGCTCGCGATCCTAACCCAATTAATGGTTTAATTGGTAAAGTAGCAGGTTTGCAAGTTGGCGCTACATCCGAAATTTTAGGCGTTCCAAACGTAACGATACGCGGTAATACCGTTTCTTTGTACGTTGTAGATGGTATACCTTTCAACTCTGATACGTTTGATCTGAGTCCGGATGATATTGAAACTTATACCGTATTAAAGGGTCCTGCCGCGGCAGCTTTATATGGTAGCCGTGCTCAATTCGGTGCCATACTAATCACTACTAAAAAAGGTGATAAAAACAAAAAAGGGTTAACGGTTGACATAAACAGCAGTACTGTTATTAACAAAGGTTTTGTAGCTTTCCCACGTATACAGAACTCCTTTGGACCGGGTGAAAATACTTATTATCAGTTTGTTGACGGTAGAGGTGGTGCACCAGGCGGTGTAGATAGTGATTACGATGTTTGGGGCCCTTATTTTGCCGGTCAGTTAATCCCTCAATATGATAGCCCTGTTGTTAACGGTGTTCGCCAGGGTACACCATGGGTAGCCCGTGGCGCTAACAACTTAGCAAACTTTTTACAAACAGGTTATCAAACCAATAATAACGTTGCATTAACCGCAAATGGCGATAATTATAACATCAGGTTTTCAGCTTCACAAGAGCACCAGCAAAGCTATATTCCTTCACAATACCTTGATATAGCTAATGCTAATGTTTATGCTTCTTTTACGCCTAATCCACGTTTAAAGCTTGAAGCAAGTTTCGATTTTAACAGGCAGAGTACAGATGATTTTCCGGATGTTCAATACGGGCCGAATAGTATAATATATAACATGGCTATATGGACCGGCGCTGACTGGAGTGTTAACTCGCCAGATATTAAAGCCATATGGCAGCCGGGTAAAGTAGGCATTGCTTCACAATTTGAAGAATATACCCGTTACCATAATCCATATTTCCTTACATCAGTTTGGACACGTGCACATTATAAAAATGATATTTACGGTTATCTTTCCGCTAACTATAAACTTGATAATAATTTAAATGTTAGTTTAAAAAATCAGGTTAATACCTATGATTTATTACGCACGGAAAATATGCCATTCTCTGCCCACCCATATGGACGCGAAGGGAACCAGGGGGATTACCGCGAAGACCGTCGTAATTTGTTTGACAACAATACCTTGTTGACTTTAAATTACAATTATACCGTTGCTAAATTTTTAAACTTATCAGGTTTGGTTGGTAGCAATTTACGCAGCTTTAAATATAATTCAAGCTGGGTATCCACAGACTACTTAAACGTGCCAGGTGTATATGCTTTCAGTAACTCAAAAAATGCAATACAAGCAACCAGCTTTAACTCTGCACAGTTACAGTTAAGTGAATTTGCATCATTAGATGCTTCTTTTGGAAAATATGCCACTTTATCAGGTACTATACGTAATGAGTATTCATCAGCATTTCAACAGCCAACTACTTATTTATATCCAAGCGCGTCAGTGGCCACTGTAATTTCTGACTATATTAAGCTGCCTGAATTTATTTCCTTCCTTAAAGCAAGGTTCTCTTATGCAAGTATTCGTGGTGACGCTACCAGTCCAACTATAGGACCAGCGCCATTTAGTACTATTACAGCATTTGGCGGAAGTACAGGGCCATCATTATTTAATAATCCATTGGGTTACGGTACAGCCTATAATTCACCTTACAACGGTCCGAATTATAGTCTTAATACCAGTTATAATATAGCAAAACCTTACAATAGCCAAACCGCTGGCTATGGTACAGACAATCTGTATGCACCCGGTATTGTTACTGCTGTCCGTGTTAACTATGAAGAAGGCTTTGATATAAAATTCCTTCAAAACCGTTTAGGTTTAAGTGGAACCGCTTTTCAATATATTGACGGTCCTCAAATTTTAGCAAATTCTATTTCCACCGCCACAGGCTACAATATTGAGTATATAAACGCCCTTAAAACCAAAACTACAGGTTACGAACTGTCATTAACCGGAACACCAATTAAAGACCTTGGTGGCTTTGGATGGGATGTTTTGGTCAACTTGTCCACTTATAAACAGACTTACTTAGAACTGCCACCGGGACAAACAACTTACAACACATATTACCACGTAGGTACACGTACTGATTTATTATACGGGTCAGCATTTGTAAGGACACCACAAGGCACCATAATCTATGGTTCAAACGGTGAAGCATTGGTAAACCCTGTTCCACAAAACTTAGGTCATATCAGCCCTGATTTTACCTGGTCATTTTATAATAAGGTTCATTACAAAAGCTTAAGTTTGGGCTTCCAGTTTGATGGTTCAGTGGGTGGTGTAACTTCAGATTATGTACATAATAAAACTGTACGTGGTGGTAGTAACGCAATAACTGCAGAAGGCGCTTTGGGTGCCGCACGTTACCAGGATTGGAAAAACTTCCCTCTTAATGGTATAACCCCGAATCCAGGTTATACTGGTAGCTATGTAGCCCCGGGTGTTGTAATATCAAATGGTGTTGCACCAAATTATGATTCAAATACTGGCAAAGTACTTAATTATGGTGCGTTTCAATATGCTCCAAATACTACAAAAGTTTTTGTACAGGAATATGCCAGCGAATACTATAACGTTACTGAGGCTAACTTAATGAGCAAAACATACGCTAAGCTGCGTGAAGTAACGCTTAACTACGATTTTCCTAAAAGCTGGTTGCAACATTCTTTTATATCGAAAGCTTCAGCCTCTATTTACGGTCGTAACTTATTGTACTTCTACAAAAACCCTGAGTTTAAAGATGTGGACCTGGATCAATATGCTAACTCAACAACAGCCAGTACAGGCTTGCAATCACCGTCGGTACGCAGCTATGGCTTAAACATTAAACTTTCATTCTAATTTAAATAGGATAATGATTATGAAAAAACTATTAAAAAATTATTTATTACCGATACTATTGGTAATGATAGTGAGCAGTTGTAAAAAAACATTTCTGGCTGATTCTGTAAATAATAACGTGCCAACAAGCGTTCCTGCCTCCTTATTATTAAATGGAGTATTAAATAACATTGTTGATTTTCCGGATAATTCACCAGAAATATATGACCAGTACTATATTTATAACTACAATTATTATGGTAACAACCAATATAATTTTGGTTCGGGGGATAATTATTATACCACCCTTAAAAACGTAACATTAATGGAGCAACAGGCGCTAAAAGCGGGCTCACCTGCAGTTAATCCATACAGCGCCATCGGAAAGTTTTTCAGGGCCTACTTATTTAGTAAAATGAGCCTGGAAGAAGGGGATATCCCAATGACCCAAGCTTTACAGGGACTTGCAAATTTAAAACCGGCTTATGACAGCCAAAAAGTAGTGATGAACCAATCATTAGCCTGGTTAGAAAGTGCTAATGCTGATTTGAGTACATTGATAGCCGCTGGTGGTAATTCTTTAACTGGCGATATATTTTTTGGAGGTGATTTAACACAATGGCAAAAAGTAATAAATACCTACCGGATCAGGTTACTATTGGAATTGAGCAAAAAAGCAACAACAGATCCAGACATGAATATTCCAACTCAATTTGCAAGCATTGTAGGTAATCCTACAAAATACCCTTTAATGGCAAGTTCTGCGGATAATATGCAATATGTATTTGTTAGTCCAACTAACTATTATCCTCAAACTCCGGACAATTTCGGCCAAAATGGTTCAAGGCAAAATTCATCACAAACTTATATCAGTTTGTTAACTTCATTCCAGGATCCGCGCGTTTATGTAACAGCTGAACCTGCTCGTTATTTTGTAGATACAAAAGGGCAAAGTCCAACTGCATTTTCATCATTTGTGGGTGCAGATCCAGGTTTGGATCTTGGTATAATGTATAGTAATGCAAATGCGCAACTTTATTCATTCATCAGCCGTCATCGCTATTATTCTACTTATACCGGTGAGCCAAGCGTACAAATTGGTTATCCTGAATTGATGTTCAATATTGCGGAAGGTATTAATCGCGGTTGGGCACCTGGTAACGCCGAAACTTATTATATTGCAGGTATCCAGGCCTCAATGGCTTTCTATGGAATACCAACAACAGGTTCATTTACTGCATATTTTTACCGTCCAGGTTCTACCAGCACTGCAAGCCCGGCAAGTTATGATACATATACTATAAATACTAACTTTGCTACTTATTACGCTCAGCCGGCAATACAATATGCACCTGGTGCAACGGGTTTAACTGAGATTTTACAACAAAAGTACCTGGCATTGTTCCGTCATTCAGGTTTAGAGTCATACTTTACCTGGCGCAGAACAGGTGTTCCGAACTTTACAACCGGTCCGGGTACAGGTAACGGACAGCGTATTGCTTTGCGTTTCCAATATCCATCGTCTGAACGTACGGCTAATACAGCTAATTATAATGCTGCGTTGACCAGCCAATTTGGTGGCAATGATGATATAAATGGAGTTATGTGGCTTTTGAAATAAACTTTTTAATGATTCACAAAGAATAAATTAATTTCTAATAAAGGCGGGGTAATATCCCGCCTTTACTTTTGCATAAAATATTTTAATAATAAACATGAGCAATAAATTCCTTTTGTCCACATGGTTATGCCTAAATATGGCGCTATGCGTATTCGCACAAAAACAGGTTGACATTTTAGAAGTCCCTGGTGTAAATCAATATTGCAAAATAGATCAGCAGGGTGTATCTGTATTGCCAAGCGGGCGTTTTGTTAGGCCGGCAGGTAAATTTGTACGTATTACCCATGATCCTTTTGGTTTGTCCATATCACCTGATGGTAAAAAGGCTATTACCCTGCATGATGGTGTAATTACACTGATTGATTTGTCATCAATGGATGCAATCAGGATACCATCATATGACAAAAAAATTGTTTCACCCTTAAAGGAAGGTTCATTTTTAGGTGTTGCCTTTGCATCAGACTCAAAAACAGTATACCTGAGCGGAGGAGATAACGGATCGATCATTATATATGATACAGAAAAATTGCAGCGCATTGATTCTTTGACATTAAATGGTGGTGTAAATGGAAAAGATTACCAGGATAGTTTTACTTCTGATTTACTGTTAAATGAAACTAATAATGAACTTTTAGTATTAGACAGGGGGAATTTCCGGTTAGTTCGGATTGATTTAACTACTAAAAAAATCACAGCTTCAATACCTGCAGGCAGACAGCCATTTGGTTTAGCGCTTAGTCCTGATAAAAAAACAGCATTTGTTGCTAATGTGGGTATGTACTCCTATCCTTTAATTAAAGGGACAACTCAAAAAAATGTTGACTCTATAATGATTACCCGTCACCCTTATGGAGATAATTCAAAGGAATCCATAGAAGGAACTGTTGTTGAAGGCCGGGAGATACCTGGCGTTGGCAGCCCTTTATCACCCGAAGCAATGAGTGTATTTACCATCGATCTGGCAACCAATAATATCATTAGTAAATTTAAAACCGGCTATCAGATAGGCCAGATGATTGAAGGCGCTGAAGTTGTTGGCGGCGCGAGCCCAAATTCAATTGCTGTGGGTAATCAATTTGCTTATGTTACAAACGCCACCAATGATAATGTCACCATCATCGATTATAAAAACAATCAACTGTTAGGAGAAATACCGATAACAGCTGATAAAAGGATTGATGGATACCGTGGATTATTGCCTTTTGGCATTTGTTTAAGCAAGGACGAAAAAACACTTTATGTTGCGCTGCTGGGCTTTAACTCCGTGGCTGTTATCGATGTTCCTACCAAAACAACGAAAGGATTAATTCCAACAGGATGGGGGCCGTCAAGGGTGCGGTTATCTGCTGATGAAAAGGAATTGTACATAACCTCATGCAGAGGGCTTGGTGCCGGCCCAAATGGTGGTAAGGGATTTGTAAAGCCGCCGCAGGGAACCTATATTGGTGATATACAATTAGGTCTGTTTCAAAAACTCCCGGTACCTGATGCCGAAAGACTAGCACAATACACCAGGCAGGTTATTGGTAATACTTTTATAAGTAAAACCATTACAGCCGATGCTAAAAATCCATTACCTGCGTTACCCGGTTTAACACCGACACCTATAAAGTATATAGTTTACATTACAAAAGAAAACAGAACCTACGATGAGGTGTTAGGACAGCTTAAACAAGCTGTTGGCGATAGTACGCTGGCCAGGTTTGGAGTAAATTGCGAATATACCCTGCCTGATGCGTTAAGGGTGAAATTTCCTGGTCTTAAAGTATCGCCAAACCATCTGAAGGCTGCCCAACAGTTTGCATTTTCGGATGATTATTATTGCGATAGTGATGCATCTATTCATGGTCACCACTGGATGCTTGGTGTTATTCCTAATGAATGGGTGGAAGCGAACTCCAATGTTAGTAAAACCGCTAATATATTTTCGGATGCACCGGGCCGCCGTTTTCCGGGATCAACTGGTAGCATGGATCCGGAGGACTATGCCGAAAGGGGAGGCTTATGGGAGGCATTAGATCGTAAACATATTGATTTTTACAATTTTGGCGAGGGAAACGAAACTGCTCATAACCGCGAAATCTGGACGGATACCGCAACAGGATCAGGCCATGTTGTTATGGTTCCTATGCAAAAAGCTTTGTTTAGTCGTACCAGCCATAATTATGCTGGCTTTAATACAAACATTCCCGACCAGTTCAGGATGGACCAGTTTGAAGGTGAGTTTACCAAAAAATGGATAAAAGGGAAAGAGAAAATGCCATCATTGATCACCATGCAGGTACCTAATGATCACGGTGCCGATGTAAGGCCAAAGGATGGGTATCCTTACAGGCAATCATACATGGCAGATAATGATTTGGCCGTTGGCCGGATATTGCATTTTTTGTCCCGTACAAAATATTGGAAAAACATGCTGGTGATCATTACTGAAGACGACCCTCAGGGTGGTGTAGACCATATTGATGCTCACCGTTCTATTTTAATGATGGCAGGGCCTTATATAAAAAAAGGTTACGTAAGCCATACTCATGCAAACTTTGGGGCGATCCTTAAAACCATTTATAATATTTTGGATGTGCCGTATGTAAACCAATATGATGCAACCGGGACTTTATTGATTGATTTTTTTACCGATAAACCTGATTATACACCTTATACTTTTGTAAAAAGTGATACCAGAATTTTTAATCCTGAAAAAGCAATGTCAAGATATAACAAAACGATTGATTGGCGTAAAATTGAAAAGGGTCCGGATATGGATGACGAAGAACACGAACGCGCAGACCGTAAACGCCTGGAAAAGGGTGAAACAGAGAAGCAATAACTAAATTTAAATTAAGGTTAAAGAGGTTGTTTCATCAACATCTCTTTCAATTTCATTGACACAATTACTCACAATATTTACTAATTATGCAATTATTAAACATAACAACTTTATTTCTATATCTATTATATCAAACAGAATATAAGCCTAATCCTGTCCCCAAATTAAAACATACATTTATTGTTATTGCGCACAGGGGCGATCATACAATATATCCTGAAAATACACTTGAGGCCTACAAACAGGCAATAAAAAATGGCGCTGATTATATTGAAATAGATCTGCGCACAACCCGTGACGGACAATTCATTAGCTTGCACGACGCAAGCGTTAATAGAATGACTGATGGTAAGGGCTTAGTTAAAGACCTAACCCTGGAACAAATTGAAAACTTAAAAATAAGCAGTAAAAATAAAGCCGACAGCACTCATTACCGGATACCGAAATTTGACGAGATATTAAAACTTTGCAGGCATAAAATTCATATCTATATTGATTTTAAAGAAGCTGATGCAGTGGCTACTTTTACCATGCTCAAAAAATTTCATATGGAAAATGATGTGCTGGTTTATATTAATAAGCCTGCTCAATTTACAGATTGGCGCAAAACCATGCCTACCATGCCTTTAATGTTAAGTTTGCCTAATAATGTTAAAGATACCGTAGCTATGAAAAAGTTTATAGATGATTACCATCCTGATGTGCTTGATGGGGATTATTCTGATTATAATAACGAAATGGTTGAATTTGCCACTAAATTGGGCTTTCCGGTTTGGCCAGATGGGCAAAGCGCAAAAGAAGGGCCCGCAGTTTGGGACAAGGCAATTTCTCTAAATTTAAAAGGCCTGCAAACAGATAATCCACCCGCTTTGGTTAATTATTTAAAACAAAAAGGGTTAAGGTAGGCATTATTATAACGGGCGTAATTCAAATTTTCGATAGTTTGGCTAAAGCCACATTTGTTGCAAATCTCTTTATCCGTTGGCTGAAGCCAATGGCAATGATAACAAAATTCATTGCTGTCCCATTTATGGGACTGATAAGGATAAATCAAGCATTAAAGGCTTTAGCCAAATAAACTGGGGTTGGAGACAATTTGATTAGCACCTCATTATAACTGTCTTTTTAATATAGAATTTTACTTTTATAAAAATATCAAGGTGCATGACAAATCGCAGAAAATTTATTTCAACGGCTGTAACTGGTATGGCAGGTCTTACCTTATTACCTGCCATTAATACATTTGCAAATAATAGTAACGAATATAGTCGCAATAACGAGCGTAAAGTTAAACTAAGATTTGCACTTGCATCCGACCTACATTACGGGCAAGAAGGAACAGATTCTGCATTAAATGCAGGTAATATTGTAAAATGGCTGAATGAAGATCATGCTAAGAATCACCTTGATATGGTAATTATCAACGGCGACCTGGTACATAACCGCCCGGATTTGTTACCAGAAGTAAAATCAAAATATTTTGATAAGCTGGATGTTCCCTATTATACGATACCCGGTAACCATGATTTTGCTGATGCGGCCATCTGGAAAAATGTTTTTGGGTATGAGGATAAATTTACTGTTGAGCATGGCGATATAGCTTTTGTTTTTGCTAATACAGCAGATACCAAAGGAGTTTACGTTTGCCCAGATAACGCATTTATAAAAGCTTCGCTTGATAAATTTACAAGTAAGAAAATAGTTTTTGTAATACTGCATATTGCGCCCGTCCAATGGTTAAAAACCGAAGTAAATATCTTTTTAAATTGTCCGGAAACAGTAGAGCTATTGCATGCTTATCCAAATGTAAAGGCTGCTTTTCATGGTCATGATCATTCATTGGACGGTGTACGCTATACTGATAAGCTACCTCATTTTTTTGATTCGCATACTGGTGGTAATTGGGGTACCGATTATAAAGGCTACCGGATAGTTGAAGTAGGTGAGGATTACCAGATATATACTTACCAGGTAAATGCCAGCCAGAACCCTGTGTTAAACGAAACTAAATTTTAATTGGTGCTTTGTTTATTGTTGAAATCTTTGAAAGGTATTGACTTTCATTTATTTTAATTGTAACTTTATGATTACAATTCAAAGTGGAAGGCCAGTCCGCACTTCTCTTTGGATTACCAATTAATCTAAAAAGGAGGTTTTTCATGAATGTGGTTCATAAAATTGAAGTATGGGGAGACAGACATCATCCCAAATTTCTTGATCTTGTCCGTATAGCGCTCGGTGTGTTTTTACTCTTAAAAGGGTTCGCTTTTATGGAAAACAGCACTTATCTTAAAGAAATAATTGAAAATCAAAACGCCGTATACATCTCATCAGGAGTATTAATGGCTATAGTTTACTATGTTACGTTTGCCCATATGGTTGGCGGTATATTAATTACGTTAGGTACATTAACCCGGTTTGCAGCTATTATTCAAATTCCAATTGTGCTGGCAGCGGTATTTTTGACCGGTTTTTTTACATCTCCTATCAATACAATGGTATGGCCGTCAATTACAGCATTAATATTGCTGGTTTTATTTACCATTATAGGTTCGGGTCCCTTATCACTTGACAAATTTCTATCAGAGATAAATGACTGAGTAGTGAATGGGTGAGTGGTGAAGGGGGTACAAATCTGCTGACGCAATTATTGGGCATTACTAGGGAAATAAATAAGAGCGGACATTTCATGTTTCACCTTTATCCTTTCACCCTTTATCCTTTCACCTCAATATTCCGCCATTATTTCATCAACATAACACCATAACCATCGTTCACCGGGTTCGGCAGAAATTACCACCGGGTGACCGGTTTTATATGCATGTTTACTTGCATGCATATTAGGTGAGCTATCGCAACAAAGGGTAATACCGCATTGCTGGCAAGTGCGTAAATGCACCCAGCTATCGTGAATTTTTATACATTCCTCACATACATATGCTTTGGCGTGTTTCAAGGTTTTAATAGCTTCAATGTGTTTGCAGATGTCTTCTTCCATAAGGTAATTACTTTAATATCAATTTATAGAAAATAAATAGTTGGACAGCTCAACTTTACAACATTTAAACCTCCCGATAGTTATCTGGACAACGTTTTAACGAACTTAAACTTCCGCAAGGTATTTATGTACAAAACTAATAGCCATGGAACCTTCACCAACTGCCGATGCAACCCTGTTCATAGCGCCTGAACGTACATCACCTGCAGCAAAAACGCCCTTGCAGCTTGTTTCCAGTAAAAAGGGGTCACGGTTCATTTTCCATACTTTTCCGAACTGATCAAATCTTCTCAATTCACGACCTGTTTCAATAAAGCCTTTTTCATCCTTAATAATATCTAATTTTATCCAATCTGTAAAAGGTTTGGCACCAATAAAAATGTAAAGAGCGGTAGCGTCCTTCGTAATTGTTTCTTTTGTTTTAAGATTGATAAGTGTTAAATGTTCGAGACAGTTATGGCCTGTAACTTCTAATATTTCTGTATCTGTCAAAACAGTAATGTTCGAAATATTACCGATCTGTTGTATCAGATATGCCGACATGGTGTAGGATAAACTGTCACGCCGGATAATAATAAATACGTTTTTTGCAAATTTGGAAAGATAAACTGCCGCCTGCCCTGCAGAATTACCTCCGCCAATAATATATACTTCTTTGTCTTTACATGCTGCTGCTTCAGTCATGGCTGCTCCATAATAAATACCTGCCCCGGTAAAATTTTCTACTCCTTTTACTTCGAGTTTACGATAATCAACACCGGTAGTTATAACAACCGTACGACTCTTAATCTCCGGACCGTCATCAAGTATAATTGTTTTATAGCCGTCTTTTTGTTTGATATCATTTACAGCCTGCGGCGACAAAAACTCAGCGCCTAACCTCATGGCCTGGGTAATAGCCCGACGGGTAAGGTCGGCACCGCTTAAACCTGCGGGGAAGCCCAGGTAATTTTCTATCCTTGAACTGGAGCCAGCCTGGCCACCCGGTGCTTTACGCTCTATAAGCAAAGTTTTTAAGCCTTCAGAAGCACCATAAACAGCTGCCGCCAAACCTGCAGGACCAGCGCCTACGATAACTACATCATAAATATCATTGGTGATTTGCGGGTTTGAACCTATTTTTTCGGCTATAGCCTTTATAGTTGGTTTACATAAAAAAGTGCCGTCTTCAAAAATAATCATCGGCAGTTGATCAAGGCTTACTTTGTTTAGTTCCAAAATCTCCTTCGCATCAGGATTCTTTTCTATGTCCAGCCACCGATAAGGCACAAGGTTGCTTGCCAGGTAATCTTTAACCGAATGCGATTGTGGAGAAAACTGGTAGCCAATTAATTTTATACCTTTAAAATCAGGCACATAATCACTCTGCCAATCATCCAGCAGGTCGTCAATAACCGGGTAAAGCTTTTCTTCCGGCGGATCCCACGGCTTCATCAGGTAATAATCAAGCTGCACATCATTAATGGCTTTTATAGCAGCCTCCGTATCTGTATAGGCGGTAAGCAATATCCGTTTGGCATCAGGAAAAATCTTTATAGCCTTCTCCAAAAAATCCACACCTTCCATTTCTGGCATGCGCTGGTCGCACACAAACATTGCAACAACATCCGAACTGTTTTTTAAATCGGTTAAACTTTCAAGCGCCTCACTTGCTGATTCAGTACTTATAATTTTGTATTCCTTACCATACTGCTTTTTCAGGTCGCGGCTTATTGCGCGTAACACCTGGGGATCATCGTCTATCGAAAAAATTATAGGTCGTTCCATGTTGTTTAAAATATGTAATTCTTCGGAAAAATCCAGCCCCTCTAAATCTCCCCGGGTAGGGGAGACTTTTTAAAATCTTAAATTCGCATTCATAAATCCGAAATCGAACATCCCTGCCTACCGGCAGGCGAAATCCGAAATCAAAGTTACCCATCAATTGGGAAGCAAACAACAAATTCGGTATGTCCCGGCGCTGATTTTACTTTTATGGTGCCATTATGCTGATGAACGATATGCTGTACAACTTCAAGACCCATGCCTGTTCCCTTGCCCAATTCTTTAGTAGTAAAAAAAGGATCAAATATTTTTGATTTTATATCATGGGGTATTCCTGGCCCGTCATCTATAATTAAAACCTTTACAAATTCCCTTTCTTTTTCCGTTTTTATGGTTAATGTACCTTTCTCATTTGTCTCCAAAGCATCAAGGGCATTATCAATCAGGTTAGTCCATACCTGGTTAAGCTCACCTATTAGCGCTTTAACAGGGGGTAGAGTTTCATCATAATCTTCAACAACAGTAATATTGCCTTTTTTTATTTTATAACCAAGCATTTTAAGGGTATTTCGTATGCCAATATGGATATCAGCATATTGCTTATCACCCCCCCGGTCCATATGCGTAAATGTTTTAACGGAGTTTACAAGGTCCGCAATCCGGCGGGATGATTCTTGAATATCCTCTACCATCTTCTCTGTTACCAACAAATTACATATCCAATTAAATACAGGGGAGCAATAGGCAGCCGGAATGTGACTGCAAAATGTTTCCAGGTCATGAATACCAAAATTGAATTCTACAAAAGTTTCCGCTAAATCATAGCTATTTTCTATCTCGTGCTCTTCCAGCCAGTTTGCTAATTCTTCTTCGCGTTTGGTTCTTTCTTTTAAGGTAAGGTGCGGACGGTCTTTTACAGCAAGCAACCTGAACAGCTCGTCATTAACAGCATCTACCTGTACAGCATTCATTTGTATCGCCATCACTTTTTTAAAGGATTGCGGTTCCAGCTTCAAATGTTCTAACAGTGATGCTGAATCACGAATAATGGCTGATGCCGGGTTATTAAGCTCATGTGTTAGCCCTGCAGAAAGCTTACCCAATGCCATCATCTTTTCAT
This sequence comes from Mucilaginibacter sp., assembly GCA_028288305.1. GTDB lineage: Bacteria > Bacteroidota > Bacteroidia > Sphingobacteriales > Sphingobacteriaceae > Mucilaginibacter. Next base: position 24,370 of record JAQBOA010000015.1, on the reverse strand, counting down.
TTTGCTGTTGCAGGGTAGTGAATTCCCGTACGCGGTTGCTCATTACATGTACTAAGGCCTCGGTAATTTCAAAATGATCTTTAATCATTTCCCTGATCCTTTCCGTAGGAAATGACATAAGGTACAGTTCGCCAATTACCCTGCTGCTTCCAGCTGCTTTTACTGCCCTTGAGTAAGGCAAATAACCGGTAATATCCCCTGCACGAAATGTTGCAAGTTCGCGATTGCTGCCGCTTTGCATCATGTAAATAGAAATCTGACCCTTAATAATAAAATGTGGCCCTGTCAGCGGATCGCCTTTGTCAGTTAACGAATCACCATCATGCAACTGGTAAGTTTTACAGTTATCAATCAGCCACTGTAACTCACCATCAGGTACGTTTTTTAAAGCTTCGAAAGTTTTAAGTGTTGAAACAGTTACAGTTTGCATATATTTAAAAGTAGATATATTTTTTTAATTTAAACAGGTGATTTTAAAAGTATGAAAAGTTGTATGAAAATAAGCAGTACCACATACATATTTATAAATGCTATTATATTTTTACAATAACCAAGTTAAATTCAACTTATCTTTATTTATGCTAAAACTTATTAAAACTTTTATTTCCCTGTTGTTGCTGCCAGCAGCGTTATGGGCGCAAACGGAGCCCACCGTTATTCCGTTATGGACAAAAGGCGCACCCGGTTTTGAGAATCGCCGTAACGAGCCTGAACAAGCCAAAGATTATTGGGTAAAAAATATTCATAACCCATCGTTGACCGTTTTTGTACCTCCTAAAGATAAAGAAAACGGAGCCGCAGTAGTTGTTTGCCCCGGTGGTGGGCACAGGTTATTGGTTTGGACGGCTGAAGGCATTGATCCTGCTAAATTTTTAAATAGCCTGGGTGTAACTGTATTTGTATTAAAATACCGTTTGGGACGCGATACACTTTCACCTTATAAAATTGAAGTTCATGCCAGGCAGGATGGCCTGCGTGCTATGCGGTTAGTGCGCAGTCGTGCGGCTGAGTTTGGTATTGATACCAACCGGATAGGGATAATGGGATTTTCGGCAGGTGGTGAGGTTGTAGATATGGTAACATTTGGCCCCAATAAAGGTGATGCGAAAGCTCCTGATCCGATAGACCGCGAAACTGCAAAACCATCATTTGTTATACAGATATATCCTGGCCCATTGGATATACCCGATGTAGTACCTGCCGACGCTCCGCCTGCTTTTTTACTGGCTGCGAACGACGATCCCTGCTGTTCCGTACCGTTAATGCAGTTGCTGCAAAAATACCGTGATGCTAAAGTGCCGGTTGAAGCGCATATTTTTACACAAGGGAAGCATGGCTTTAATATGGGATACCGTTCCAAATTAAAATCAATAAATCACTGGCCGCAGCGGCTGGCGGATTGGCTGGAGGATAATAATATATTGCATAATTAGCCTCACCTAAATCCTCTCCAAAGGAGAGGACTTTAACTTCACTCTTCTTCAGAACCCTCGGGCAGGGTGAGGCCCTACAAATAACTCAACCACCATTGGCTATGTGTTTTTTTATACTTACTAAACCACTTGCAAGGAAAATAAAGCACGAAAATCACAAACAGCCATACCAAGTAAACTATTCCCAAGTTATAACCAAAAGTTGAAGGCCTGAATAAGAAAGGTGATTTTGGGTCGACGATCTGGCTATTATTGTATCCGGAAGCATAAAATAAAATTACCGTTATGATGTGAATGAGATAAAAATGCAGGATATAATAGAAGAAGGGCACATTACCGTAAACGGCAAATATTTTGGTCAGCCTATTATGAACCTTTTCGGTAAGCGAAAGGATAACTAATGCTGCACCAATAGTCATACATGAATATAATAATGAAGGAGGGTATTTACTTACATTAAAAAAGGAAAGAACGGTATATACACCGTTACGTTGAACCGACCATGGTGCCGGGTCGCCATATAAATTAAGTATCCTTAAAATAAAGAATAAGGCCAGTACCGATAAACCTGCATAAAGTAAAATCCTTCTTCTTTTTTGCTGATCGAACGAAGGTTTATAAAGCGAGCCGAATACATATCCCAGCGACATCATACCTGTCCATGGTAAAATGGCATAAAAGTCAAATACTAAATGAGTTGAGTTAATTGTAAAAAGGGTTGCTCTTGCAGTAAGGAATAACCTTAATAAAATATACCCGGCATCGGTGCCGTTTTGGGGAAGTTGAAGATAATCAAGTATGTCGTGACCAAAAACGATCAATCCGCCAATTACGCCAATCACAGCTAACGGAGCCCTTACCAGCAAACCAAGGATAACCATGCTGAAACCTATAGCCCACAAAACCTGCAATATAAATAAGTTGTAAAGTGGGTTAAATGTAAAGCCTAATGTGATAATAACTACTTCAACAAAAATGAGCCACAAACCTCTTTTTATCAGAAAAGCACTTAATTCACTTTTGGTACGACGCAATCCCGCAAGGTATGCCGATATACCACTAAGAAAAACAAAAGTGGGAGCGCAAAAATGAGTTATCCAGCGGGTGAAAAACAATATGGGCGTAGTAGTTTCCATATTGGTCGGATCACCATTAGGGCCGGCAATATGAATAAAGTCGCGACTATGGTCGAGGGCCATTATTAACATGATAACACCCCTCAAAATATCGATTGATTGGATACGTTGTTTTCCTGAAGGTTCCGATAGGTTTGGCATTGCAAAAGGCTTTTTTGATTGATTAAATAACTTTTGAATATACAATAATTTAATTTGTGAGGAAATAAACCGGGCTTGCTTTATTTGTGGAATGTAATATTCAGAAAAGCTTAAACATTGAATTATAAAAAGTGTTATCTTTAAATAAATGCTTAAATTTTAAATTATGGCAAATTTTCAGGAAATCATAGCATCTGATAAACCCGTGTTAGTTGACTTTTCGGCAGAATGGTGCGGGCCATGTAAAATGATGCCTCCGATATTAAAGCAGGTTAAAGATACTATGGGGGATAAAGTGACTATTATTAAAATAGATATAGACAAGAATCCATCAGCAGCAAGTGCTTACAGAGTACAAAGTGTACCTACATTGATGATATTTAAAAATGGCGAAAGCAAATGGCGCCAAAGCGGAGTTATGCAGGCCAGCCAGTTGCAACAGGTAATACAGCAATACATTTAATTTGTAAGAACTAAGATTTTTAGGATTTTAAGATTATAGTATGCTAAAGTTTAGCTATCTAATCCTATCATCCTTAAATCCTAAAAATCTTAGTTCAGACATATTAATACTCCAATTCCCGGCAATTAAAACCAGCAGTTTGTAAAAGTAACTCGATATACCTGGGTGAGATATTATTTGCCTCGACCCTTAAAATATTATCGCAATCTTCCAGGTCAAAGTTCCATCCCTTTATAGCCGGAACAGCGGTTAGTAAGGGTTTTACCTCACTAACCTGTTCGGGTTTTTCAACGCTTGTTGTAAATATTAGTATGTCCATGATACAGTATTGTTTGTCTCAATTAAATAACCTAACCCAATAACTATCGACATTTCAGAATTTGGACAAAAACTTCAAACTTTATTATTCTGTTTTTGCTGTCTCGGTTGTCTCTGTGGTATAATTATTCCAATTATCGCCAGCCCCCCATCTTTTGTGGCCGCATCTGTATTGCATTTGCTCCTTAAACTTTTCTTTTTCTTCAGGGCTCATATTTTTAAAACGTTCCTCCATCTTATGGCGCATCCATGGAGCCCCGCCCCTGTAGCCGCCCTTGCCAAAACCGAACAATATTTTGCATAAGATAAATATGCCCATTGCCTGCCAAAAAGTGATGACACCTACATGAAGTATGCCCGGTAATAAATAATTCCATAAAGTCATCACAATAAAGCTGATGAGCGATAGGAAGGCTACTACTGCCAATGGAATAAAAATAAATCGCCCTCTATAAAATGTTTTTTTCATGTTTTTAATTTTTAATATTCTGTAATTTCTTGATACAATTGCTTAAGCCGTTTGCGCAGGTGTAAAACCGCGTACCGTTTTCGCGATACCAAAGTTTGCACATTTTCTCCGGTACGTTCAGCTATCTCTTTAAAAGGGATATCCTCCAGTTCCTGCCATATAAAAACCTGCCTTTGCTCTTCCGGTAATTCGTCCAGCGCGAAAAAAAGCTGTTCCCAAAAAAGATTGCTCAGGTATTCCGTTTCCGGTGTTTTGCCTTCAGTCATCAGGATGGCTTTAAAGTCGGGTGCTTCATCGTCATCCTCACCGGGCAGCATATCATCCAGCAAAGTTTCCTTCCGTTTTTTATGCTTATCCAATATTTTATTACGGGCAACACGGTAAAGCCACGCACCAGTTTGTTCAATAGGTTCCGAATTGATAACCGAGCTGAACTGATACCACACATCCTGCAGAATGTCTTCAGCATCGGCATCGTTTTTAACCCTGCGCCTTATAAAGCCCAACAAGTTTTTACCATACGCAGCTATAGCTTGTATGATAGTGTTGTTTTTCTCTTCGGGCATTACGGCGGTAATCAATGTATTGTTGTTTAAAGATAGAGACGATTGCGAAATCAAAACATTTTATTTTTTTTACTTTTTATTGATTTTGGTAGGATGACCTTAGATTTTATTGTTATTTTCATCCATTCACTTATTTAGTATTGTATTATTTGACTAAACCGACTGGCTGATTTGCCAACCAATAACCCAAATGAACTAATGGATCTATCCGGGATTAACCGTATCAATTATTATAATATCCTGGCTATGCTTGCTGCCTCTTGCCTGGCACTGATCATACCATTCGAACTGGTGCTGTTATCTTATGCTATACTTGGCCCGGCACACTATCTTACAGAAATATCATGGCTTAAAAACCGACAATTTTTCACTCTTAAAAAGTACGATTACCTGCTCATTATAGCGGTCGTACTTCTATCATTATTACTTCGGCTTCCTTACGCAAACCTTGTCTTTTACAGCTTTGGCCTGTCATTCATATTATTAATTACAAAAGGTAATATTAACAGGCTGCTTGCTTTTTTTATGCTTATTATAGCCGGATACTTTTTGCTTACCCATAATATCCTGCGTACTTTATTCGGGTTGTATATACCAACGCTTATTCATGTGTATGTATTTACTGGTGCATTTATGTTATTTGGAGCTTTAAAAGACAAAATTGTTTCAGGCTATATCGCATTTATTATCTTTTTACTGTGCCCGGTGTTATTAAGTGTTTTGTTTACATCTTACCATACTACACCAGCAGCCTGGGCAATTAGCAATTATGGCAGCTTCGGCCGTATTAATGCCATAACACTACGGAATCCATCTATCAATGTTTTTACCAGCCAGGCAAGTATAATTTTAACAAGGCTCATCGCTTTTGCTTATACTTATCATTATATCAACTGGTTCAGCAAAACAAGGGTTATTAACTGGCATCGCATATCAGTAGCCAGGACTGCCATAATAGTATTGATATGGATTGCCTCTGTGGCACTATATTTTTACAATTACCGTATAGGTATTAAATGGCTTTTTATGCTTAGCCTGATGCATGTTATATTGGAGTTTCCGCTTAACCACCGTAGTTTTATTGGAATTGGAAAAGAATTAAAAGGCAAGTTGATTGGCTTGTAATAGATTGATCAAATTGTAATTATGCATTCACATGTTTATTTTTGAGTTATAAATTAATAAGCTGAGTTCCATTTAAAAAAATAAACCACCAACAAAAAGTAAGACATGGGTTATAATACAAAGCTTGCCGACAGAATAAGAGAAGCATTGATGCATTTGCCCAATGTTGAAGAAAAGGAAATGTTCCGCGGAATATGTTTTATGGTAGATGGTAAGATGTGCGTTTGTGTGAGCGGAGACGAAATGATGTGCCGGATAGGAGCCGCAGCATCCGAAGCTGCTTTAGAAAACAATTACGTCCGCCAAATGATTATGCGGGGAAAACCTATGAACGATTATGTGTATGTTATTGAAGAAGGCTTCCATAATCAGAAGGACTTTGATAACTGGATAAAACTTGCACTCGAGTTTAATCCGAAAGCTAAATCGTCAAAGAAAGGGAAATAGTTTTACTCCAGCCCCAATAACTCTTTCTGTTTTATTTCTACCAAACCTGAAGTTTGATCCCGTCTCAGATAGATACTAACATGGTAAAAACTATTATCGAATAAATAAATAGTGTTAAAGGGATCGGCACCACGAAACTTTAAATCCAAACCATATCTTTTTGCCTGGCTTATCATATTGATGATATGTTGAGCATCGGTAGAAGTATAATTAACAGTACGTAATACAGTGCCATCGTTTAGCTTGGTAAAACTGCCAACGGTTATTCTCTCAGTATTGGGTTTATTGCCTGTATTTTTAAAATATTCCAGCTCTTGTCCTTTTACATCAGTTGTATAGTCCTGCCTGAATGCTTTGCCTTCCTTTAAATTATCATATACCTGTCGGTTGGTAAGGCTTGTAAAATAAACAAGGTCGCTAAACTTTACTCTTTGTCCATGTATACTTAAAGTATAAAAAAAGGATAAGCTTAAAAAGAAAAGGTATTTCTTCATTTAACAATAATAGTTTATCAAATATACTTTTTTACTTTAACTCAATCGCCCGGATGGTAGGTTTTTTCGGCATGTTTCAACACATCATTTTTATAAAACAGCACATCTTTAAACTTACCGTTAATATACATATCAGCCTGGTCTGTATAGTGTTTTGACGCAGGATTGAATGATTCACCGCCAGTTATAACAGTTTTTGCTTTAATGCGTTTACCAAATTCAACAGCAGCTATGAAACTATTGCCCGAATAGCCGTAACGATTTTTTGTATTCATAGTACGACTTTGAAACGATGGCAACTGACCAAATGCCGAAGAAGTAAGCCCAACGGGAAGGCTGGGATCGCTATCACTGAATATAACACCATCTGCAGGGCGCTGGTAACGGTTAATATCTCCCCATTGTGTTTTCCAGGTACCGTATCGTTTTTCAAGGTTACTTAACGCTTCATCAAGTAAGTCAAGCAGCTGTTTATTGCTCATCGTATGTAGCATGACATTTACCCTGTCTGTTTGATAAGTGCCTTCTTCAGAAGTTTTCGCGGGAGGTAAATCCCGGAACATTAAGATACCCCACTCAATAGCAATTGTGGTGGCAACCGAATTAGCAGCTGTTTGTTTGTCCCATTGCTGTAAATCATGTACGGGTTCGGCAAGTGATTTTTTAACTGAATCAGGAGCGGAATCATAAGCGTTAAACAATTGTGGAAACAACACATCAAATGCAGTCAGATAATGATCGTAACCTTTGGCAATCAACTGGTCCAGCGTAATATGATTAGCATCCTTCAATAGCTTAATTGCGTTTATTGCACGGTAGTTCTGTCCGTCCGGTGCCATGTACCCGGGGTATTTACTTTTGTCCGGACTGCTTGCTCCCGATGAAGTAAATGGTGTTGAATTGCAGTTTTCTATCCAGCCTGTAGCCGGATTATATACATGTACTATTTCGTTTAAAGTATGCAGGCCCTGCCATTCTGTTGCAGATGTACTTCCATCTACAGGGAATGTCCAATCTAATTTAGGATTTCGTTTAGGCATAAAGTTTCCATACCAAAAAGCGATATTGCCCTGATCATCAGCATAAACCGTATTGTTTGTAGCATTGGATAACAAATCCATTGCTTTTTTATATTCAGAAAAAGTATTTGCTTTGGTAATAAGCCATGATTCGAGCAATGCATTATAAGAACGGTTGTTAGCCCTTAGTGCCAGCCACTTACCATCGCGACTGCCCAATACCGGTCCATGATGTGTATAATAGCCGGTTATAGTTTTTTGCTCCAAATGGTCTCCATTTTTTACATTTAATACCAGTTTACGGGTAATAACCGGCTTTAAAGTGCCATTGCATTTATAGTACCATTTATCATCTTTTTTAGTCACTTTTTCGGCATATAAATCACCTACGTCAGCATTACTACTGGTGTGCATCCAGCCGCAATGCTGGTTAAAGCCCTGGTAAACAAAAAATTGCCCCCAGGTAACAGCACCATAAACATCTAACCCCTCATTGCTTACTATTTGTACTTCGCTTCTGAAATAAAATGGAACATGCGGGTTAATGTAAAGTAAAGCATGCCCTGAGGCCGACCTTGAAGGTGCAATAGCAAAACCGTTTGAACCAGTTTCCCTTTCCTCAATTTCCGGCTTGTACAATGCTCCCAGGTTATTTGTATTGCCGTTATAGAAATCCCTTGTTTCATTTAAATTGATACCCCCTGTAACCGTTGCCGATACGCTGCCATCGGTAAACATCAATGCGTACCATGGCTCAAAGTGCTGAAAAACAGTAGGTTTAACCTCAGGGTGTTTGTACAGATAATAGTTCACTCCGTCGGCAAAAGCATTCATCAACTTTTTAAACCAGGGTGCGCTTGCATTATAATCCTTAATAGCATTGGCACTATCTGCAATTAGTTGTAAAGTAATATCGGTATACAGGTTTTTTTCACCATCTGCTTCGGATTGCTTCCCTAACTGGTATAAATAATTCTGTTCAATGCCCTTAAAATTATCCTCACATTCGGTATACATCAGCCCAAAAACAGCATCAGCATCGGTTTTGCCATAAATGTGCGGCACTCCCCAGTTATCGCGGATTATAGTTACGGCTTTTGCCTCTTGCTCCAGCTTTTTAATTTCCTTTGCCGAATATTTTTGACCTGTTGAAATTAGTGGTAAGAAGAAAAGAAAGATAATAAATAATCGTTTTGTCATAGTAACAACAGTTTTGCCAAATAATTCGAAATGAAAGTGCCTCATTTATGCGACTTTTGAAATTAATGTTACTTTTGCGGTTTTATAAATAATAAAATTAATGGTTACCCGTTTCGCAGTAAGTTGGCACTAATATACTCAATATGATCAATGGGTATAGATTTTGTGAAAGTACATGTATATGAATTTAATCTATTGATCAAACGATCAAATTTATTAATAAAGAGCTTGGATGATCATTAAACATGTAGTCTGAGATTTAGTTGATCAACATTATTTGATTATGATGTTGTGTGCGTTCCGGGGTGAGATACGGAACGCATTTTTTTTGATAACGTTCCCCGCCGTAGAGACACAATACTTTGTGTCTCCTTAACTCTTTACGAAGGATAAAAATTAAGCAAACATTTTTGACATTTATGGTATTAACCTTATATAAAAAAACAGGTTATGAAATATGCATATGTCATTGGATCAAACGCCTTTATAGTTCCAAGCGGGGTTGTAAGTTATTCTTATAAAGGAGAAGAAAATGAATTTTTAAGAATAAATTCTATATATCATGATTTGCCCCCAACGGCTCAACAGTCAATTTTAAATATTGACCTTAATATCAGAGATATCGATGGCTCCGAGATTAAGGTTGTGGGAAACAAATCCGAATCAAACGCAAACTTTTCTATTAAAGAAGAGCGTAATAGTATTCACCTATTAAGAAGGGATGGTTCAACGATTATTCATGTACAGCAACTGGATGATGAATCGGCTATGGGTCTGGAGCATAATATAACTGCTGAACTTGAAGTACATGCCCCGATTGCTGTTATACGGATATTTGGTGATTTTATAGTTGGCAAACTTCATATCAGCGCAGAAAATGAAAAACTATTCATTAACGATAATGGATACGCAAATTCAGTAAGGACAGGTAAAAATCAATTAGAGTTTACCATTGAAGGAGTGGTGTTGTAGATAGTAGCCCATGGTCGATGGTCCATGGACCATAGCTAAGAAGCCTTTTACAGAATCATGCAAACTATGGACCATGGACTATGTGCTATGGACAACCTTACTCCTGTAAAGTGCCATTACTAACAGTACCATACGGTTGTAGGTGTTTAGTCCCTGGGGTTGGTTATTAGCTTTCAGAAATTTATCATAAAAAATACTGCTTAATATCCCTGCTTTACTTTGGTAAGAAAGCCAATAGATACGCTCAATTTTAAAATCATTATGAACAGCTGCTGATTCGCGTAGCTTTAATTCTTTGTTTTGCAAACTATCACGAAAGTATAAGGCAAACATAAATTCGCCAACAGCCAGGTGATAAGCAGAATAACGCTGCAACCTGTCGTGCGAACCTATCCCAGCAAGGAAACCTACAAAATTGGCCTCATCCTCAGTACCAAAACCCATTTGGTGCGACATTTCATGGCAAGCGGTAACTGGTCTGCTGAAAATTGGCATCTGGTAGTTCATTTGTGCCTCGCTGGTAAATGGGTTATAATAGCCAGAAGTACCTATGTAATTGAGCAAGGGCGTTAAAAGGGATGGTTTTATGCCAGGGCTGTAGGTACGGAAATTAATAGAATCATTCGATAACTTACTGACGGCCTGTATAGCAGTTTGATATATAACGCTGTTACTTTCTGATAGATCATTTGATGTTAAACGGGTGCGGCAGGCGTTCGCACTATCTATCAGCATAGCGGTAACCGCCTTTAAAGTAGCTGTGGTGTAGTTGCTGCTATCGCGAAGTTTTAGCAGTTCACCGGCTGGTGGTCTGAAATAGTTTAACCCCCAAAACAAATAGAAGATCAATACACCTGATTGTACGCCGATCACTACCCCAAGCAAAAGAATACCCACCTGCTTAAAAGCTTTTTTAATAACCAGTTTGATGAGCCTGATTAACGCATAAATAAGATAACCTATAATTGCTACGTACAATATATCGCCTACGCTAAACGGGAACAGGTTAAATACGGGATGCAGCACTTGGCAGATTACAGGATATAAACCTTTGGAATAATAGCGTTCTATCAGTTGAGGATGATCTTCGAGCGCCATCAACAAAAAAATGGCAATTAATAATGCTGCAATAATAATGAACCTTGTCTTTAGTGATTTGTTGCTGCGCTTATCTGCCATTGGATGCAAATATAAGGCTAATGCGAATTAGTAAACCCATTGTATATTAACATCCGGTTAATTAGTTTATTGTGGAAACACTTTCTGAACCCAGCGGTTTATTCATCACATAATAAAAAAATATACCACCGAATGTATAAAGCAGCACATCAATCCAATCTGCTGTATAAGTTTTGGATAAGAGGGGAAGCAAGCCCTCGAATACCAGGCAAACATAAATCACAATGAAAATTATATGCCATGGCCCTAGTACATAATAATTGTTTTTTATAACAAACACCCTTTGAAACCACAGCCCCAGGTTGGCTATAACCGGTATGGCAAAGGCATCATCAATATAGCCATTTATTAGGGGTAGGGGATAACCCAGTTTCCGGGCAGTTATTACGATTATCCAAATAAGGCAGCCGGCAATAAACCATCTGTTTAGTAATGTTTTCATTTAGCCGGCAAATAAGGTTATTAGTAAAAGTACCAGGGTGATAAATATGAAAAACAATATTTCCAGATAATATACCCACCAGCGCAGCGAGTTCAAAACGATTTTAATGCTGCGTTTAACAGGTCCGTCAGTTGGTTTTATAAAAAAGTAATCGTTTTCTTTTATTAGTTCCTTACTAATCTTTTTTTCTACTTCCCGCGAAAAACGCCGGGGCTCCAGAAACTCATCACAATATAAGCACCTATCGTCGACATTGCCGGTCCACATAGTCCACTCCCCGCAATGGGGGCACTTTATTTCCCTAACTTGAGTCATTATTATAACTGTATATCAAATATAAGAGAAAATAAAGGTAGGATCGCTTGAAGTACTACTGCCCAGGGAAATCGCTTTTAAAATATTTGTTGTTAAAAGAACCTATTCCATTGCGACTTCGATCCGGTATTTTAACATGCTAAGCAGAATAATTGGTTTGAAACCGGTAATAATCTGTAAAGCTGAAACTATACAAAGGCAATAATATCGTATAGCGATGGGTTTGAAACCCGTCGCTATGAAAAAAACCATTTTTTTGAATTATTTAAAAAGCGATTTCCCGGTGAGTAAATTTTATACGATTTGTTTAACTAAATGGCATTGATCCTTATCCAAAATGAGGTGGAGCCTACTCATTAAGCCAGCGGTCAAGGTCTTGTTCTGTGATGTTCTTCTCCTTTATTGCTTTTTTTATATTATCCTGAAGCTTTCCAGAGAAATAACGCGCCAATAATTGTTTAATAGCAAGTAAATCTTCTTCCTTTGGCTGGAATGAATAAATATTCAAAAGTTCCAATTGTAAAGCGTTTAATTTTTGACTTTGCATAAAGCTTATTCCTTTTTTCAAAAATACATAAATTTTAACAGTTCATTTCGCACAAGAAAAATTGTATTTATTTTAATTAAGTGGTTATCAACTATTATTCCATACTTTTCTAAGTAAACACTATATTTAGCAGAACTAACCTTTTACATTCTATAGCATGAACCTAAAAATCATTGCCCTCTTGCTTTGTGCCGCTTCCTTACAGGCAGTCGCCCAACAATCATCAGTAACTGAAGACCCTCGTTTTAAGGGGTTGGATACCGCTTTTCTGCACGTGCTTAAAACATGGCATGCCGCGGGCTTTGCTGTGGCTGTTATTGAGAAAAACAAAGTGGTTTACGCCAAAGGGTTTGGTTACCGCGATATAGCAGGTAAACTTCCGGTAACGCCAAATACGCTTTTCGCGATAGGTTCCTGTTCAAAAGCATTTACAGCGGCCCTGATAGGCAAGCTGCAGCAGGATGGAAAGCTTGATATTGATAAGCCGGTTACTAATTATCTGCCATCGTTAAAATTTTATAATGATGCCATGAACAATACCATTACGCTGCGTGATATGATGAGCCACCGCACAGGCCTTCCCCGGCACGATCTTTCCTGGTACTTTTTTAACTCACCGTCAACCGATAGCCTCATCCAGCGTGTACAATATATGGAGCCAACCTTTGGCGTAAGGCAAAAGTGGCAGTACAACAATTTTATGTTTGCAGCTCAAGGCGATGTGGTAGAAAAACTGACCGGTAAAAGCTGGGAAGAAAATATAAAAGAGAAGTTTTTTATACCACTTGGAATGACCAGGTCTGACGTAAGTATCCCCGAAATGGAAAAAACTGAGGATGCCGCTCTCGGTTATGGTTTAAGGAAAGATACTATCATAAAAAAATTAGAATACTATCACATTAATGGTATGGCACCTGCAGGAGCTATAAACAGCAGTGTTAATGATATGGCCAAATGGGTTACCGCCTGGATAAATAACGGGAAATATAACGGTAAGGAAATTATTCCTGCTCGTCACCGTGATGAAGCTATCAGTTCACAGTCTATTATTGACGCAGCATTGCCCGGAAAGGAAAAGCCGGATATCTTTTTCGCCAATTATGGCTTTGGCTGGTTCCTGGCATCCTATAAAGGTCATTACATGGTGGAGCATGGTGGTAATATCGACGGCTTTTCTGCAAGTACCTGCTTTTTTCCATCTGACAGTGTGGCCATAGTGGTATTAGCTAACCAGGATGGTTCGACTGTACCCTCAATTGTACGGAACCTGGTAGCCGACCGCATGTTAAACCTTAAATATTTCGACTGGAATGGCGATCGGAAAAAAGCTGCAGATAAAGGCAAAGAGGAACGGGATAAGTTGAAAAAGGAAACAACCCCTGTCGCAAAGCATTATTCGGCTACACATCCTTTGGGAGATTTTGCAGGCAATTACCAAAATCCGGGATATGGTACTTTAAAAATACGTTTAGTTAAAGATTCGCTATTGGTGAAGACTTTTAATAATACCATTTGGTTGCGCCATAATACTTACGATATTTTTGATGTGTTTGATAAAGACATTAAAGATGGTGTTGATACATCCGAAGCTCCAAATTTAAAAATTCAGTTTCAGATGGATTTAGCGGGTGATATTAACGGCCTTACTGCTATTTTAGAAGCTGGTTTAAAACCAATTTTATTTACTAAGCAAATAGCAGCCAAGCCGCTTACCGCTAACGAACTGCAAAAATATGTTGGCGAATATGAACTGGCAGGCATTGTGGCAAAGGTTTATTTAAAGGAAAAAACATTATACTTATTTGTGCCCGGCCAGCCAGAATATGAAACCATACCTATGGGCAACGACAAATTTTCTATAAAAAATTTAAGTGGTTACTATTTGCAATTTGGCCCGCCAGGAGAAGCTAAAATTACCGAGGCCACTTTTATTCAGCCTAATGGCAGTTTTAAAGCGAAAAGGAAATAAATATTACAGAATATAACGACAAGCGGTGGGGGTTGGATGTTATGTCCGTCCGTTTATTGGATAAGGCGGGTTTGGACAGTTGCGGACAGATAGTTGTTGCTTTAATGATCGTCATTGCTGTAAAGGTCAGATAATTCTGTTACCGAATCACTAAACCTTTACAGCAAAAGCCGTGGGGTTTTAATGCATCAAATGAAATTAACCCAACAAAAAAAGCACCGCCAACTCAGGCAGTGCTTTTAAATAAAATCAGTTGTGGTATTACTGTTTTACAATGAACATTTTGTTTTCACCTTCATCGTAAACGTGGATATCCTTCTTTACAACTTGTTTGTTCGAGGTAACTTCGATGGTGTAGTCGCCGTTATCGAGCTTGTTTAAAATGTAGGCCTTTTCCAAAGATTTATTGCTTGCAAGCACGTCTTTCCTTATCATGTTTCTGTCCTGGTCGTAAATTGCCACAACAGCTTTACCAGGAGCGTTTTTTTCTACCTTAACATTAATACCCCTATCAGAACGTAATGAAGAAAATGTAATTACATCGGCCTTTGCCGGAACAACAGTTTTTGGAGGGGTTGCAGCAAAAATGCTTGTGCTTGCTAATAAAAACAATGCGGTTAATTTGATTGATGTTTTCATGATTTTTAATTTTTTATGTGTTAAATAATATTGTTTTTGATGTTTCAATAATCAAAGGAACAACATCCTAAAACATTAAAAAAATGAAATAGACCACCGCCATTTACTTATAGACAAACACCTTATTTCAATCGTCAAGCGCTGTAAAGTGTTAATAATTAGTATTTTATGTACTTTATCGATCAAATCAGGGCATTTATCGGTGTATACTGCCTGCTTATAGATTACAAACCAAACTCCGGGTAAATATTAATCATTATTTCTGAAATTTTTTTCTTAATAGGAAAACCTGCGAATTCATCTTTCCGTATAAGAACAAACTCTAATTAAATGTCAATTAAATGCAGGAGTATCCTGATTTGTGAATATTAATAAACTATTGATTAAACAAAAACAACATTAATAACTCTAAAATAAAAATGAATTTCAGCCCTTCCGAAACGTTAACAGATGCACAGGTAGATAAAGGTCTTAAATTAGTGGTAACCGAAGGCCTCATGGCCGAAGCCATGGTCGTTTTTACCAGCGGGGCTTTCCTGGTCGCCCTTGCGGTGCACATGGGTGTCTCCAATTTTCAACTGGGTTTGCTGGCAGCTTTGCCCACTTTCACCTCCATATTCCAGCTGGTATCTATCAGTCTTATACAACGCTTTAACAACCGCAAAATAGTTACAGCGGGTTTTAACTTTTTAGCACGTATCCCAGTAATTACCATAGGCATATTGCCCTTCGTTTTTAGCGGGAGTACCAGTTTCGAGGTGTTATTAATGCTGCTGTTATTTCAGCATATTTGCGGCGACATAGCCGGGGCAAGCTGGAACGGCTGGATGAAGGACCTTATACCGGGCGAACGTTTAGGTTCGTACTTTTCGCACCGTATCCGTTTAGCTCAAATATTAAACGTAACCCTCAGTGTTATAGTAGCTTTTGGTATTGATTATATAAAAGTTCATTATCCCGCAAAGGAAATCCTTACTTACAATCTCTTGTTTTTAATTGGTGGTATACTAGGTATGATGAGTGTAGTTCTCCTGCTCCGCACACCCGAGCCTAAACCGGTTATAATGGATCAGAACTTATTTAAAATGTTAGGCAATCCCCTTAAAAACAAAAATTTCAGGAGCCTGGTTATTTTTAACTCCTTTTGGGCATTTGCTTTAAACCTGGCCACACCCTTTTTTACTGTATTTATGTTAAAAACCCTTGCTCTGCCTTTATCCTATATTATTGGCCTTGGCATATTAGGGCAGCTAAGCGGTATAGCTTCGATAAAATTGTGGGGTAAGTATTCGGATAGGTTCAGCAATAAAACCATTATAGGCATTTGTGCGCCCTTATATATTGCCTGCATACTAACATTTGCTTTTGTCGATCTGTCTTCGGCAAAGTCATTTACTATTGTATTGCTTATTTTAATTTATACAGTCAGTGGTTTATCATCAGCAGGCATTAACCTTGCATTAGCCAATATAGGGATGAAGCTGGCACCGAAAAAAGAAGCTATTGCCTATATTTCGGCCAAGAATATGTGTGTGGCCTTTTTTTCAACTATAGCTCCGATAGTTGGTGGCCTTATGGCAGATTTTTTTGCAACGCATCCTTTTGTTTGGAATTTACATTGGGACATAGCAGGCAATTTCACCAGTTTCCGGATTATTGACCTGCAGGGATGGAATTACTTTTTTATAATAGGAGGTTTACTTGCGTTGATATCATTAAAATTCCTTGCAAAAGTTGACGAAGAAGGCGAGATAAATAAAAAGATGTTTACCAGGCATGTTCGCTTTCGCATGCATAAAAGTTTGCGGAATAATATCGGCATTAGTGCAGCCAATATTATAGTACATCCAGTTGTTGTAGTTAAACGAAACATAAACTCGTTCAGGGCAAAAAACTAAACAGATTGCCTCACCCCGGCCTCTCCAAAGGAGAGGGAGTTTAAGAGTTGCTGCGTTCTATCAAGTCCTCTCCTTTGGAGAGGATTTAGGTGAGGCCAAATAGCATCAATTGATAACAATTTGTTTATAGTTTAATTTTTTTAGACAGGTAAATTAGCAGCCATAATTTACTTGAAAATGCTGTCAATAAAAAAGTTAATATTCCTCCCGTTCCTAATCATCGCGATAAGCGGATTTTCTCAAACCAGGGTTAAGAAAGCGGTATTTATAATTGCCGATGGTATCCCGGCTGATGTTATAGAAAAACTAAACACACCAAACCTTAAAGCAATTGCAAGCCATGGTAAATACCTGAGGGCTTATGTGGGTGGTGAAAAGGGCGGTTACTCTCAAACGCCAACCATCTCGGCAAATGGCTATAACAGCCTGCTTACAAGCACATGGGTTAATAAGCACAATGTTTGGGGCAACGATATTAAAGCACCAGATTATAATTACTGGACCATATTCAGGATGGTTAAAAATGCTGATCCTGCAAAAAAAACGGCCATATTTTCGAGCTGGACAGATAACCGCATTAAATTACTTGGTGAAGGGCTGCCGCAAACCGGCAATTTAAAGCTTGATTATGTTTATGATGGTTACGAACTGGATACCCTTAAGTTTCCGCATGATAAGGCAGGAAATTACATGCACCTTATTGATGAGCAGGTGGCTAACTCGGCAGCGGCATGCATAAAAGATAAAGCACCAGACCTTAACTGGGTTTATTTGGAATATACCGATGATATGGGCCACAAGTATGGTGACAGCCCTCAGTTATATGATGCAGTTGAAAAGATGGATAACCAGGTTGGCCGTATTTGGGAAGCCATACAATATCGTGAAAAACACAATAATGAGGATTGGGTAATATTTATCACAACAGATCATGGGCGGGATGAGCAGGCCGGCAAAAATCATGGCGGTCAATCAGCAAGGCAGCGCAGTACCTGGATGGTGACTAACTGTAGCTCACTTAATGATTACGCCCGTTATTACACACCTGGTATTATTGACATAACCCCATCAATCGCCAAATTTATGCAGGTTAATATACCCGCAGAGCAATTGCATGAAATGGATGGCACTTCACTTATCGGCCCGGTATCTGTAGCTGTGCCCCAGGTAAATTATATTCAGGGAGCTTTGGATGTTAGCTGGAAAGCGCTTGATAAAAAAGGTAATGTAAATATATGGGTAGCTGCAACTAATAATTTTAAAGATGGGAACCCCGACAATTATCAACTGCTTGCTGAAGTTCCCGTAACAGATGAACATTCCCTGGTATCGGTTAAAAATTTGCCATCTACTTTTTATAAAGTATATATTGAAGCACCTTACAATACGGTTAATCGCTGGGTAGTTATCTCCAAATAAACCTGTAAAGTATGGTAAATACCTCATTTTCCATTTAATTAGGATGTCATGCTGAGGTACTCGAAGCATGTGCGTAAAGGCCTGCCCACATGGTTCGAGCGCCTCACCATGACACCCATTATTTTGCCGAATATTCTATCATACTGCTGTTATCAACTCCATACTTTTTAGCAATTGCCTTTACGGTTGTTCCTTTGCTTATTTTAAAAGGTTTGGAATACTCATTTGTTTCAGCAAAAGCAGGTGTAGTGCCGTTAGTTGTATAATAAATTTTTGTACCGGCTGTCGGGCTTGATATAGTAACCGTTTCGCCTTTTACATTAATTACTGGTTTTGCTATCCTGTTCACGTATTTATCGGTGCGGGCATCGTGTATCACTCCTTTCCAGTTAAGGCCGAAACCAAAATCGTAAGTATCGCCATCTGCATCGGTATAGCAAAGCATATCATGCGGAATATCCTCATCTTGTAATTCAACAGTTTGCATATTGGCAGGCATCTGAAAAGGCAACAAACCCGAAGGTTCGGCTACCCCTGTTAAAATATCCAATAAGGCCTGGTTCTGTACGCCAAAACTGGCAACAATTGCATTAGCATCTTTTTCAAACTCGGCAGGAATGGCAGGTTTCGATAAAGTTATGGCAACAATAACCGGCTTACCATTCATAGCTTTTTTTGTTTCCTGGATGGTTTTAAGATCGTTTAAATTTGCAGCCGTAATGCTTTTTCCTTTGTAGGACCTGTTAGTTATACCAGGCTCAACCGGATCACCGGCCGCTATGCTGTGCTCCCTGGCATCAGTAGCAGTGTAGGCGCCATATTGTAAGGTAATTGGCACATAACCATTACCACCATTTTTTAAATCTTCGGCATCATAACCCGCACCGCCGCTTGGACTGCTTACAAATACAATGGCGTAATCGGCTTTGGCAGGATCATCGGTAACGTTAAAATATTTTTTTATCAAATCAGCATTTACCGCATCTTCCCATTTCTCTTTGGATGGAGGGCCGAAAAATCCTTTTACTGATGGTGTGTATTTTTTTGGCAGATATATTGTTTTACCTTTTTGCAGCGGGAGCACACCTCCATGATTTTTCAGCATCACAACAGATTTCAGCTGCGCATTATACCCGGCTGTCATAAACTCAGGGTTACCAACTGTTTGTTTCGACTTTTCGACATCAAGATAAGGGTCTTCAAAAAGACCAACCCTGAGTATGTTACGCAGCAGCCTTACAGCCGATTGCTCGAACCTTGCACGTATAAAGGCTTCGCCATGTTCTTTTATACCCATGTTGTAGGCTTCAATAACCGGGCCTGCGGCATTATTGCCACCAAATTGATCGACACCAGCCATTAATATTTTGTAATGACGTTCAGCTACCGTTTTGGTTTCCATCCCCCACGATTTCCCAGCGAATATATCCGGTGTTTTGCCTTCATCGGCGGTAACTCCCCAATCGGTGCAAACCACGCCATCGTAGTTATATTTATTACGTAGCAGATCGGTTATTAAATACTTACTATAGCTGTTGCCTGCATTTCCATGCGCATCCCTATCGTAAGATATAGTATAATAAGGCATCACTGCAGCAGCCATTTTTGTTTTGCCCGACAACTTTAAAGCGCCATCAACGAAGGAAATCAGGTGTTCGTCAAAGTTATTACCGGGATATACAGCAAACTTACCATACGCGAAATGCGCATCCCTGCCACCTTCTTCAGGACCACCACCGGGCCAGTGTTTCATCATGGCGTTAACGCTGTTATAACCCCAGCCATTCCTAATTTCACTGCTACCTGTTGATGTTTGGAAACCATCACAATAAGCTCGAGCCATATCAGCATCCAGTTGCGGGTCTTCACCAAAGGTGCCGTTGATACGTGCCCAGCGAGGTTCAGATCCCAAATCTATCTGTGGTGATAAAGCTGTTGCTATGCCTAATGCCCGGTATTCCTTAGCAGCTATTGATCCGAATTGCTGTACTACAGCAGGGTCAAACGTCGCCGCAAGGCCCAATTGATCTGGCCATTGAGATATTTTTCCCCCTGCCCCGGCAGTATATTCTACGCCGCTGTTGGTGCTATGCCTTGGGTCCGAACTATTGTTGGCGGGGATACCAAAGCCAACACCTTCAACCAGTGCCTGTACATTATTGTTCCATTTAGCGGCTACTTCCGGGCTTTGAACAGAAGTTACCAGCACATGCCGTAAATTATCTTTTATTAAAAAATCCTTTTGCTGATCGGTAACCAACGAAGGATCAACACCACCGTCACTAAATTTCTTACCATTATAAGTGCCTGCCCCAAATGGCCCCGACAAAGCCGGAATAGCCTGGTGCGCACTATACAGCATCAACCCTGCAATTTGCTCGACCGATAGTTTTGATGCCAGGTCTTTTGCGCGCTCATCAACAGGTAAACGCCAGTCTTCATATTTATCCAGCTTTCCGTTTTTGTTAAGGTCTTTAAATGAAAGGCCATCCACAGTTAAAATTTTTACGCCCGATGTTGATGAATAGCCAAGCGTTGGCCCGTTTGGATTTTTTACCAGGATTATCCCTGAGCTATCCGGAACACCTATTGTAATTTGATTTGAGGATGTACCGACTGTCATTCCCGCTGATAAGAGACCCAGGAATATAGCACTGGAAAACAAAAGCACGGCAGAAACAGATAATTTTAATTTCATATTGCAGGTTTAATTAAAGATCCGTCAGGATCTTGATAATTGGTAAAATAGGTCTTTACTCATTGTGTTGATTTGACACAATTCAAAGTAAATATATACCTTCTACAATAAAAAACACAATAGATAAAGAATTAAAAATTATAGATGGAAAGGAGGTTTGAGACGATGAAATCGCTTTTTGTCAGAATCAGGATTTACATTATTTTAGGATTGCCAGGATGTAAAATGCAAAGCGATACGGCCAGTTTAACAACTTTGTCATTGCGAGGTACGAAGCAATCTCCATATGATATTACCGCAAGTACATTTCGTTTATGCACAGTTCGTGATTGCTTCGTACCCTCGCAATGACGTGGTGGTGAGGGTTCAGATAACTATCTCCATCCACCACCTAAAGCTCTGTAAAGATTAACGATAGCCTGTAATTGCTGAAGCCGGTCATTAACGCCATTAAGCCTTGCTGCCAGTAAGCTTTGTTCGGATGTTAACACATCGATGTAGTTGGTAGCCGAACTGAAACGCAATAGTTGCTGCGTGTAATCAACAGATTTCGCTAAGGCTGATATTTGCCTGCTGCGTGCACCATCTTTATCAGTAGCGGTCTGATAGGCATACAGGGCATTTGATACTTCGCCCCCTGCTGTTAACATGATTTGCTGAAAGTTATACATAGCTTCCAATTGCTGCGCCTGTGCTATTTTAAGCCTTGCCTTATTAATGCCCTGGTTAAAAATAGGCTGGGTTAAGCCGGCTGCTATGTTATAAAATACAGAATTTATGAAGAAGTCTTTCAGTTTTAAGTTAGAGAACCCACCCGAGGCGGTAATGGTAAACTGCGGATAAAAATAGGTACGTGCCAGGTTGGTATTTTCAAAAGCACTCCTAAAATTATATTCGGCCTGCTGTACATCGGGACGGTTTTTTAGCAGCTGCGCCGGAATACCGGTTTGCAGGGTATTTATTTGCGGTTCATCATCAAGCTTTATGCGGTTTATAGGTCCTGGCGGGCGACCCAGTAGCAGATCGAGCGCGTTTTCGGTTTCCCGGATGCTTCTTAAAATATCAGGTATAGCTACCTCTGCCGAATAACGGTTGGCCTCGCTTTGCACCACCGCAGCACTTGTAACAACCGCTCCTTCTTTAAGCGCTTTCATGGTTTCAACGTCTTTAATGCGGTATTGTACAGCAGTACTGGTTATCTCCAGTTCTTTATCAAGGGCCAGTAAAGCGTAATAGTTATTGGCAATATCGGCTATTAGTTGGGTTTGTATAGCCCTCTTAGCAGCGTCGGTTTGTAATAAGTTAGCGAAGGCCACTCTTTTGGCACTGCTTAACTGTCCCCAGATATCAACCTCCCATGATGCACTTATGCCTAACTGGTATGTTGTTGTTACGGTATTAATTATGGTACCCGGTGGAAAATCCAAACTCGCTAACGACTGTTTTGACCGGCCAACACTTGCATTCCCGCTTACATTTGGGAAAAAAGCTGCTTTGCTTTGGCGGAGGGATGCTTGTGCTTCAACTATTTTTTGAATGGCAATTTTTAAGTTCAGGTTTTGGTTAAGCCCTTCATTTATTAAAGCTTTTAAAACCGTATCAGCAAAAAAGATTTGCCAGGGTATTGTAGCTATGGTTGCAGTATCAGTAGTGTTTTGGTCGCGATATAGGTTTATAGCGTTTGCATCGGGCTGCTGATAACGTTTTGTTACTTTACAGGATAAGAATGTACCAATACATACAAACAGCAAAAAAAAATATTTAAAATGATAACGGTTCATAGTTTATTTAATCAGGCTATTATATTAAGTGGTTTGTATAATTGTTTCCTCTTCCTCTTCTTCATCTTCTTCCCTCTTTTTATTCACCTTTTCGTGCAAAGTCTGGAAGATCACAAAAAGTACCGGTATTGCAAATATCCCGAAAACGGTACCTATAAACATGCCGCCCACAGCGCCTGTACCTATGGAACGATTACCTATAGCGCCTGCACCGGTAGCAAACATCAATGGCATTATCCCAAAAATGAAGGCAAAGGAGGTCATTAAAATAGGTCGTAAACGTGCTTGCGAACCTTCTATGGCGGCCTGTAAAATCGGCATTCCTGCACGGCGCCGGTCTAACGCGAACTCTACGATCAGGATAGCATTTTTAGATAGCAAGCCGATGAGCATAATGAGTGAAATCTGTACATAAATATTACTATCAATGCCGGTAACTTTTGCAAAAATATAAGTGCCCGATAATCCTATCGGCAATGAAAGTAAAACTGCGAAGGGTAATATATAGCTTTCATACTGCGCACTCAGCAAAAAGTAAACAAACACCAGGCACAGCAGGAATATATAAATAGATTGTGTACCGCTTGAAATCTCTTCGCGTGATAAGCCCGAAAACTCGTAGGTATAACCTTGTGGTAGTTTTTCGGCCGCTACCGCTTTTATCGCATTAATGGCATCGCCTGAGCTATAACCCGGATTAGGTAATCCGGAAACAGCAATTGCAGTATACAAGTTAAACCTTGAAATAGATTCGGGCCCGAATACTCTTGTTAAGGTAATAAACTCGGTGATGGGTGCCATTGTACCGCTGCCGCTTCTAACAAAAATCTTATCTAAACCCATAGAATTGGCGCGGTAACCATAGTCGGCCTGTACCATTACGCGGTATTGCTTACCAAACTGGTTAAAATTGGAGGCATATAAACCCCCGTAATATCCCTGTAAAGTATTGATAACCGAGTTTACGGTAATCCCTGCTTCCTTACATTTGGCCACGTTTACATCAACCTGGTACTGCGGGAAGTTTGGATTAAATGAGGTATTGGTATTCTGTATTTCAGGCCGTTTATTTAAAGCAGCCAGGAAATTAGTCATTACATTATATATTTCATTGGATGTATGACCGCCTTTATCCTGCAGCTGAAATTCAAAACCACCACCCGAACCAAAGCCCTGTATAGTTGGCGGAGAGAAAAGGAAGATGTTGGCTTCATGTATTCCGCCTATTTTTGAATAGTAATCCTTAATAACTTTTTGAATGTTATCATTTTTCCTTAAATCCCAGGTTTTTAATTTGATGATCACCATTCCATAAGCGCTGCCGCTGCCTGCAATAAAGCTGAAGCCTACAATTTGTAAAGTGTTATTTACGGATGGTAGGGTGTGGGCAATACTATCTAACTTTTTAGTAACAGCGCTTGTACGCTCCATGCCTGATGCCGGTGGCAAACTAACACTCGCGAAGATAGTGCCCTGGTCCTCACTCGGAACAAAGCTGGAGGGGGTAGTTTTTATGAGAAGGAATAGCACTGTAGAAAAAACGATTACGGCTATGACTATGATCCATTTTTTATTTATTAAGTAATAAACGGATCTTTTGTAGTTAGTGGTTACGGCTTCGAATGCGATATCAAAACGGGAGTAGAAAAAGTTAAAAAAACGATGCTTTTTTTCTTCTTCGGAGTGCGGCCTTAAAAATA
>JAQBOA010000050.1 GCA_028288305.1 Mucilaginibacter sp. | reverse complement strand
ATATTTTATCTGCGATAAGCAAACAGGACACAGAAATCAGTGAAATAGAAGAGCTGTTAAAAGAAGCTAAAGGAAGAGGTTATCATTGCCGGTTTTTACTGGATGAAGACCCTTTTAAAGTAAACATACTATTAGAGCAAAACCCAACAAATGATTTTATCAAAACGGTTTACAGTAATAAAAGCACATTCAGCAACAGAAATTATACCAACATCCCATTATTTACTGAGATCAGCAAGCTGATGCAGAAGGAGATCCGGTCACAGTTGCAACAGCGCCTGCCTGATTATATGGTACCATCCGAATTTATCGCACTTCGTTACTTCCCGTTAAATAGTAATGGTAAAACTGACAGGAAGTTTTTAAGTCAGCGCAAGAGCAAAATTACCGGCAACAAGTTCAACTATGAGGCCCCGCGAAATGAGACAGAACAGATGCTATCATTTATATGGCAGCGGTTGCTAAATGTAGACCGGGTTGGCATCCACGATGACTTTTTTGAGCTTGGCGGCCATTCATTAATAGCGACTCGCATAGTATCATCAATCCGCAAAGAATTAAACATAGAAGTAAATATTAAGGAACTGTTTATTTATCCTACAATAGCTGAATTAGTATCGCATTTAAAAACTAACGACAAAAATAAATTTAGATACTTAATTCCAATTAAAGCTTCGGGCAATAAAACTCCGCTTTATATAATTTGCGGTTCTGGTGGAACTGTTTATAAGTTTCGGGAATTTGTAAACTTGTTAGATTCTGACCAACCGGTTTATGGGTTACAACAATTTGCTGATAATTATGACTATGACGACTTTCCAGATACGATTCAAGGCATTGCGTCACGATATATTGAAGAGATATTGTTACAAAATCCGGCAGGGCCGTATGCATTATCCGGGCATTGCATTGGTGGTAATATCGCATTGGAAATGGCACACCAACTTGAAGCAGCAGGTAAAAAAGTTTCGTTACTTGCTATGTTTGATGTTGATGCAGAAGAACCAAAGAATGTAAGCCGTCCTTCAATAACTAATATACCAGCTATAAAAAAAGTGCTTAAGTTAATTAAGTTAAAAATTCAATTTCAATTATTTCTTTTAACAAAGCATCCTAAGCAGGCCTTACAATATAAAATCGCAAAATTAAAGCCGTTGTTTGATAATCGTAAACCTAAGCCCGAAGAAATTGAGGAGTATATTTTTGATAAGCTTACTTTAAAACTTGATAAAGCTTTTAATAATTATCAAATGAAGTTTTATAACGGTGAAATATTGCTGTTTAATGCAAAGCAGACCTATTATTTTGTAGATGCAGTTAATAAAATTTTCTATAAAGAATTACCTGTTGATTACAAAACCCGGTTTGCCTGGCAACAATATGCTAAATCGGTTAAGATGTATGAAGTTGATGGCGAGCATTCAACTATTTTTGATGCTGTAAATGCCAAAGAATTTTCCAGTATCTTACAGAAACATTTAATTGAAATTACAGATAAGGGCTGAAATATTTCAAATTAAATATCCATTTTTGATGCAATGTTAATAATCTTGAGCAATCAGATAATTAAATTCTTTTATAACAACCATACCTCATCAAGTTACAATAATGGAAATATTTCCTGCCCAATATTCAACGCTTTCATCAATAGCTCTTCAGAAACATATAATTAACAGCTATAAATTAACTGTTACCCGATGTAAATACCTGTTACGCGGGGTAAGCGATACCTATGTAGTTTACACTGACCGCGATAAATTTATTTTTAAAGTTTATAGAAGCTGTCATCGTTCTTTTAGTGAGATAGAAGGCGAAGTTGAACTGCTTAACCGGGTAAAAGAGGGTGGGGTGAAAGTAGCCTGGCCGGTTTCTGACTCAGCAGGGCGCTATATACAAAAGTTTCATGCTGCCGAAGGTGACCGTTATGGAGTTTTATTCATTTTTGCCCTGGGAAAAACTATTCCTCTGCCGGGGATACGGAATTAAATTCTATTGCTGTGGCGATGGCCAGCATTCATAACATTACTGCTGGAATGGAATTGAAGCACAAAAGAATAGTTTATGATATAGAAAGTACCTTAATAAATCCATTAAAAGTTCTTGAACCTGCTTTTGCAGATTTTCCCGAAGGTTATGCCTATCTAACTAATACTGCCGATCTTGTTATTGATAAAATGAAAAAGTTTGATACCGGTAAATTCAGTTACGGGTATTGCCACTACGATCTGTTGCCAAAAAACTTTCATTTTGATGAAGATGGAAGTATTACCTTTTTTGATTTTGATTGGGCCGGTAAGGGCTACCTTGTTAACGACCTGATGACATTTTTTTTTCAGTATTACTGGTTTGTTTATCATAAAAAAATAACTACTGAAGATGCTCAAAAAGCTTTTGATACTTTTATAGTGGCCTACAGGCAAGTAAGGCCATTGTCTGACGAAGAACTGGCAGCAATTCCATATTTATGGTTCAACTTTATGGTATATGGCACTGCCTTTCAATATGAGAATTACGATGATTTTTCTAATTATTATTTTAATACCAGGTACTTGAAAGAACGTATTGAAATGATTAAACAATTAGTGGAATGGTATTGCGTGTTTTAATTCTATTTGAAATTTTAAGAACACAACATTATAATCAAAAGTTTTCGTTTTAAAAAGGGAAAACTTTACCTCGCTTTAACGGCTTTAAATAGCTGTTTTTAGTAATTTTCTTTCTGCATTTAACTTAATCACCTGGTAAGTTACACCTGCCAAAAAAAGAACAACCAGTATAAGCTGCGCTTTTTGTATAAGCGGATCATTGGGGCCGGATGCTAAGGGATGAGCAATTGGCAACCTGGTTAATGATTCAACAATTGCAGGGATAAACGAAAAGAATAGTGTTGTTGACATAATAATTACCTGTACATAATCAGCAGCTTTTCCGAATATGCGCCCGGCATAAATTCCAATTGGTAACAATACCAAAATGATTATTGCAAGATAATGCCCGGGAGTAAGGTGCCCAAACCTCATGATTGGAAAGCCCGTTATGCAGGTAACAACGGTTAACAGGATATACCATTTTCCTCGTCCGTTTGCCGGATCGATTTTCCCATCGCGGAATAAGGCAAAGAGGGCAACCAGAATTGCAAGTATACTGATTGCTGTGTGAATAATTCCTAATACTGAAAGGTGATTTGGAGTTACCATAATTTTAAAGGTTAGTAGGATTTGAATATTAATTTGTTTAAAAATTAATGTACAGGCTAATTTAATTATAAAAAAAAGATAAACTCTAATAATCCTGTTTTAATACTTAAAAATGGGGTTTTTATAATAATCAACGACGGACATTAAGTAGAGACAGGTAAGTACTATTAACTTTTTATCAGGTGCTATAAACTTTACCCTTTTTGGCAAGAAAAAAAATAGCTATCAAAACGATTAAAACTATACAATCAAAATGTAAATACCATTGCGTTTAATGTTTTTTGAAGTAATCAGATATTCTTTGCATGAAGTTTTATAAGTCATTTTTTAAACTTTCTGCTGCTTAAAAATGCAACTATAGCGGTTAATTCAGTTTTACTCAATGTCCCCCCGTAGGCAGGCATATCGGGTCCTCCGTTTAATATTCGGATGGTTATGTCTTCTGCAGTAAGTCTCAAGGCCAGATCTGAAAGATCAGGCCCCTTTAAACCGCCCTGCTTATCTATTTGATGGCAAAACAGGCAGCCCTTTTTATAAAACAGGGTAGCGCCGTTTATTACCAGGGGATCGGTTGAATGGATGCTGACGGAAGTTAAAGGCTTTGCATCAAATTTAGGCGACCATGTAGATTCTTCTCCTAATAAGAACAAGCTAAAAACAAAGATGATCACACATATTGATCCGAATACAGCCCATGGCCGCCTGATCGGGTGGCGCTCACCTTTATTAGAAATAAAAGGTAGGGATAATAAAAAGATAATAGATAGCGCCGGCCCAATGACGATCATGTATGATTCAATCTGAGGCGGCATTAATGCAAACAATGAAAATATAGAGAGCATATACCAATCGGGTGAGGGATTTGTGTTTAAATAGGTTACATTAGGTGGAGTAGTAAGTTCAGGCGGGCCTATCCAGATAGCAAGTATGATGATAGCAATGATGGTCGCCGCCCCGAAGATTATATCCCGCCAGGCAGCATAGGGCCAAAAGGGTATGCCTTTTTCTACAAGCATTTCTTTGTACCATTGTCTGTAAGTTTTGGGATCAACCAGCCTGCCAACTTTCGGAGGTTCAGAGATGCCATTAATTATCAGCAGCGTTAAATGATATGCCACAAGTAAAAAAATGATTGCCGGTAAAATAAATACATGATAAGAATAAAACCTGCCTAAGGTGTGGCTGCCAATCGTATCGCCTCCAAGTAATAACCTTGCGGCCCATTTGCCAATAAAAGGGATTCGCCCCATTTGCTCTGCTCCAACTACCGCGGACCATACGCCGTTTGAGTCCCATCGCAGCAACTGGCCGGTAAAACCCATTGCGATAGTCATGAAAAAAAGGATTACACCGCTTACCCAGCCCATTTCACGGGGGAATTTATAAGCTGCGGTTATATATACCTGGATCATATGAATGCTCACCATAATGATCA
Organism: Mucilaginibacter sp.; assembly: GCA_028288305.1. Taxonomy (GTDB): domain Bacteria; phylum Bacteroidota; class Bacteroidia; order Sphingobacteriales; family Sphingobacteriaceae; genus Mucilaginibacter. The sequence continues at coordinate 19,729 of JAQBOA010000050.1, read as the reverse complement.
TCCCCGACGCCCCAAAATAATGTATCCCTCTAAGTACATTACCAAATGCTGCCTCGTTGGTTATAAACTCTAATGATTGATAAGCTTCTGCGGAAGATGGCTGGTAAAGCAGTGACAAGGCGATCCCGGTGATCACCTGTAAAACAAGGCAAAATAGAGTGGCGCTGCCGAAAACATAGCTCCACTTGGAATCTGCCGGAACAGGATGCTTCATTAGCGGCATAAACATCTCAGTAAAGCCGCTGCGGTCATCAATCCAGTTCCATATTTTCTTTAATGTTTTCATGCCGGTGATTATGCGCTGATGTTAGTTATAGGTATGGGGGATGTTTGTATTTCAATATCCTTTTTATTGATCCTTACAGGATATTGTACCAATGCTTTAGGCGGAGGCCCGGCAGCTACCGAACCGTCCTTATAATAAACACCGCCGTGACATGGGCACATAAATAGATGCGCATCGGCTTCCCATCTTACCGGGCAACCCAAGTGTGTGCAGTTTACCGCAAAAGCTGTGAATTTATCCGTAGCATCTCTTCTAAGCCAGGCAGCCGAACTCGCGGTGGTACCCGACCATTTCTCTGGATTCGCGTTCTCAAAGGTAACCAGGTTTGTTGTGCCTACCTGAAAGCTATCCACCTCGCCAACTTTGCGCCATAGCTTTGGTGTCTTTTCTATCAATGGTGCAAAAATTGCGGCCAATACAGGTATTCCAGCCACGGCGGCTGAAAAGTAACTTAAACCAAGACTTAGGTTTACTAAAAAGCTTCTCCGGCTTTCGTCTTCCGGTTTTTCTATCAAATCTTCATTCATGTCGTATTTGATTAATCCATCCCGCCAATGCAATTGTAAAAATTAATAAGCCTGCCAATAAAATTACCCAGGTTGTTAGTAGGCCCCAAAAAATGAATGTAAGTCCCATGGCTAAAAAGAAGGGCCAATAGGTGGGTCTGGGTAATATTTCAGGTTTAGCCTTTTCCCAATCTTCATCCGGCGTTATTTCAATATTTTTATAATTTTCTTCAGTCATGTTCGATAAGTGATGTATTTAATTTAACCAGTTGATTGTTTTTTTGGATGCCACTTTCCCTGAACCATCGTTGCAACAAATAGATACAGGCTGTAAGGTAAACAAAGCAGCACGGTACCCACATAATCAGCCCTGCAGCCTGCTGATCTGATTTAACTGAAAGCCCCCAGGGATTTAAGCCTCCCATATTCATTGAATTACTTAAATTAGTATAGTAATGAAAGGTATTTAAAGGGGCGAAAGCTATTAACAGGCCTAATAATGAACAGCTTGTACAGGCCGTAAACAAATAAACTATACCTGAAAGCGGATGGATATGGTAATTTTTAAATGGGCCGAATAAAGGCCAGCTGAAAAGCATTCCGGCAATTAGCATACTGGCTGCATGTAATAGCGGAATAATACTAAAATGATTGTTCATTGCTGTAAATGAGGCGTCAAATACAACAGGAAAGTGCCAAAACCACATGATGCCAACTCCTGCAAACCAGCCCAGCCAGGCATGTTTATAAAGCAAAGATGAGAGGATTTGTAAATTTTTTGGTGTTGGGGATGGGCTTTTATTGGGAATGCTGATGACCAATAATGGCCCGCAAATTAATAACACTACAACATGGGTTAGCATGTGGGCGCTAAAGTAATAATGCATCCCTAAAAAATGCAGCGGCGAAAATTCTAACAATACAAACAAACTAATAGCTGTCCAAAAACAAAAAATATCTTTTTGCTGTCTGAAACCATCAATTTTATAATACAGATAAACTATACACATGGCAAGTGCCAGTATGAAAGGGTCGAAATGCCATTGATAAATAATAGGTCCGGTTTCCATAAATTTATTATAAATGAGGTACTACATAAACTATTGTAAAAACAAATAACCAAACAATGTCAACAAAGTGCCAATAAATGCCGACGCTATCGATAACTGACGATCCCGGCTTGTTATAGTCGCCAGCAAATGCTAAAGCTGTAATAATCGCGATAACTATGAGCCCAACGAAAACGTGCAAACCATGAAATCCGGTAAGCGTGAAAAAGCTGGTTCCAAATATGCTGCTGCTGAGGTTAACATTATTATTTAGCAGGCTTATATACTCGCGCCCCTGCCCCAACAAAAAGATGCCGCCGAGTACGATGGTAAATAACAGCCAAAACCTGAGTTGCTTTATTTTTCCCTGGTGATAGTTGATTTCTGCACGCCAAAAAGTAAAGCTGCTGGAAAATAAAAGTATGCTAAAAACACCGGTTGCTTTAATATCGAGATTAAGCAACTGATGCGATCTAAAACCGGGTGAAAAAGAAAAATATACAAACGCCATAATCAAAGCCAGGAAAAACATAGCTTCTGTGCCAACAATCAGCTTTATCATTAATTTATTTTCCATTGTTGTCCGTTTTTTTTCCAGTCCGCATCATCCGGCCTTTTAAAATCCCTGAAAGGTCTTGCACCGTTTACAGGTATCACATGGTCAAAGTTTTTAAGTTCGGGCGGTGATGAAGTTGTCCATTCCAGTGTATTGGCATCCCAGGGATCCCTTAGCGCTTTTTCACCGGTTTTTAATGCCTTAATTATAATGTACACCAGTAACCCTACTGCTATAGCCATTATAAACCCACCTACTGTTGAAATTAAATTTAATATGCCCCATCCCGGCAAATCAGGATAGCTGTAAACCCTCCGCGCCATTCCCATAGCACCCAGTGCATGCTGTACCAAAAAGCAAGTGTTAAAACCTATCACAAAAAGCCAAAAAAACCATTTGCCTAATTTTTCATCCAGCATACGACCACTAATTTTTGGAAACCAGTAAAACAATCCTGAAAATAATCCGAATAGTGTTCCACCTATAAAAACATAGTGTATGTGTGCCACCACATAATAGGTGTCCGTTAGTTGCCAGTCGATAGGCACAAGGGCAGCGGATATGCCCGATAAACCACCTATGGTAAATTCAATTAAAAAAGCAATTGCGAACATCATGGATACTTTAAAACGTATAGCCCCGCCATGCATGGTAGCCAGCCAGTTGAATATTTTAACACCTGTAGGTATCCCTATAAGCATGCTGCTTGCCGCAAAAAAGTTATTTACAGTATTCCCGAGCCCTGTAGCAAACATATGGTGTACCCAAACGCCAAATGCCAGCAGGGCAATTGCCATTCCTGAACCTATAATAAAAGCATAGCCGAAAATAGGCTTGCGGCTATAAACAGGGAAAACCTCCGAAAAAATACCGAATATGGGAAGGATCACAATATACACTTCCGGGTGGCCGAAAAGCCAGAATAAATGTTGCCATAAAATAGCCGAACCGCCGCCTGCTGCACTAAAGAAATGGGCGTGTAACTGCCTGTCAAGTAAAAGCATGACTAAAGCGGCATTTAAAGATGGAAATGCAGCTAATATAAGAAATGAATTGATTAGCATCATCCATACAAACAAGGGCATCTGTTTTAAACTCATGGAGTTTACCCGGTATTTAAGTATGGTAACCACAAAGTTTGCTGATGCTGTAACGGTACCTATCCCTGAAAGCAGCAAGCCTGAACAATAATAATCGATGCCTGGCGACGATGAGTAGTTATATTCATTTAGGGGTGCATAATTGAACCACCCCGCGTCGGGAGCGCCTCCTGCCAAAAAACTAAAATAAAGCAAAAAACCTCCGAAGAATGTCATCCAAAAACTAAAAGCGTTAAGTCTTGGATAAGCCATGTCATTAGCGCCGATCATTAAGGGAACCAAATACGTATTAAAACCAAAAATTGCGGGCATGGCAACAAAAAATATCATAGTAGTGCCATGCATGGTAAATAACTGGTTAAAAACTTCGGGATTAAGGAAATGATTATTCGGCACGGCAAGCTGCCAGCGTACCAGCAATATTTCAATACCTCCCGCCACAAGAAATATTACTGATAACCACAGGTACATTATGCCAATCTGTTTATGATCGACAGAAGAAATCCACTGCAATAATCCCTGGTTATGGCTTACACTTAAACTTGGTATAGGCTCCTCGGGTTCGGGCAAAAGGATTAATTTCATCTATTTAAGTTGGGTTAAATAAGCAGTTAATTCACGCACACTATCTTTTCCAAAAATAAACCGGGGCATATGCGCACCGGGTTTTACTTTTTGAGGATCAGTTAACCAATTGTTGATATTTTCAGGATTATTGTCCATCATACCGGCCAGCATAGTTTGTCTGCTTCCAAAATGAGTTAGGTTTGGCCCTGCAATGCCATTTGCAAAAGTTCCCTGCACACTATGGCAACTGCTGCAACTGGTGCCCATAAAAATAGCTGCCCCAGCCCTTGCTAAAGTATCCAGGGGTAAACCGGCTTTAACTGCGTGAGCCGTCAACCAAGTGTTATAATCTTTTGGGGATTGAGCGACTACCATAATCCGCATCCATGCATGTTGCTGGCCGCAAAATTCGCTGCATGTTCCTTCGTAAATGCCTGGTTTATTAATGGTTACCCATAAATAATTGTCCGTACCAGGAATCATATCTATTTTCGCACCAAACGAAGGAACCCACCAGTCATGGATCACATCCGCAGAATTGAGTTGCAACAATAATTTTTCTCCGGTTGGTAAATGAATTTCATTAGCAGTTATAACTTTTTCGCCAGGATAAACAGCTTCCCACCACCATTGATGACCAGTTATTATAATGTCTGGTTTTTGATCAGCACGATCAGGATTTATCGCATTTATTGTATTTAACGACCAGAAATAGAATATGACCACTAATACCATCGGAAAGCTTACCATTAAAATTTCCAGTTTACTGTTACCTGAAATTTGACGGGGCTCTACGGTATTGGTTTTTGAACTGAACCTGATGGTTATATAAACAGTAAGAATTATTACCAGGAGCAGGATGCCTGATGCAGCCACCAAAAACCCATAACTAAGCCTGATGATCTTTTCGGCCTGCGGAGAGGCAGCATCAAAAATGGATTGTGTTGAAGAAATTAATGCTAAATCAAAAGTTGCTTTCATGAATTTGAACTTAAGACTTGAAATAAATTGCTTACCCACTCATATAACTTTTTCTTATGAATAAGATCAATAGTACTTATTATCAGAAAGAACCAGTTTTAAGCAAGTAAAAGAAAATGGGGACCGGATAAGTAAAAGAAAATGAAGGCCGGACTTGAAACAAAAAAAATTTTGTTAAGCACTAAATATTTATATTATCTCAAAATTATAAAATAAAAATTAAATTTTGTTTAAATTTTGTTCAATAAATTTTATTTGAAAGAATATATAGCTTACACAACCGGTAAGAAAATTACAGGTTAATAAAAAGGCAAATTCTATATTTGTGTAATGCTTATCTCCTTTTTTCAATCATACAAACAAGCCTATAAAGGACTTTCAAAAAACAGCTGGTACCTTTCAATAGTAATGCTGGTTAACCGCAGCGGAACAATGGTTGTGCCTTTCATGAGCATTTATTGTATTCGCCAACTACACTTTTCAATTATAAACGCAGGCATAATTATGGCGCTTTTTGGGTTAGGATCAATAAGCGGCGCTTTTATCGGTGGTAAACTAACTGATAAAATTGGTTTTTATGACTTGCAAGTAGGTGCTTTGCTTACCGGCGGTACGCTGTTTATAATCGTTGGTTACCAGCATACATTTTTAACTATGGGAGTGGGAGCTTATATACTTGGTTTATGTAATGACTCTTTCCGGCCTGCTAATGCAGCGGCTATAGCCCATTATAGTAACGACACAAATAAAACCCGTTCATACTCTTTAAACCGTTTAGCAGTAAACCTTGGCTGGGCTGTCGGGGGTGCCCTTGGCGGCTTAATTGCTTCCATTAATTATCATTTATTATTTTGGGTGGACGGTTGTACAAATATCCTGGCGGCATTGCTCCTGTTAAAATTAATGCCAAGATCCAAAGTGATAAAAACAATAGACATTCCGGAAGAAACTGAAGCAAGGGCTTCGGCATATAAAGACAAAGAGTACTTATTATTCATTTTACTGGCTACACTTTTTAGCATGTGCTTTTTTCAGTTTTTTATCATGCAGCCTGTGTTTTATAAAATTCAGTGGCATTTTAATGAAAGTTTGATTGGTTTTCTTTTAGCATTAAATGGAGTGCTTATAGCTGTAGTTGAGATGGTATTGATCCATAACCTTGAAGGTAAAAGAAACATCCTTATTTATATAAGCTCAGGGATATTAATGGGAGCAGTAGGGTTTGTTTCACTTAATTTTGTACCGCCTACTGCCGTTGCTGCAACGCTCATTGTGGTTTTAATAACCTTTAGCGAAATGTTATGCATGCCATTTATGAACTCTTTTTGGATTTATCGCACCACCGTTCATAACCGGGGCGAATACGCTGCATTATACAGCATGTCGTGGTCAGCATCACAGGTTATAGCACCGTTTGTTGGCGGTTATGTAATTTCTTACGGCGGATTCACCTTGTTATGGTGGGTATTAGGAGCCGTTAGCCTGATATCCTCAGCCGGTTATGCTTTATTATATTGGTTTAATTACCGCAATAAGGAAGAACTGCAAACTTAGATGCTTAAAGTTTATATTGTAAATTTTTAGCACTTAATACTCTTACAGTAACTAAAAGTTGTCCAATATGCCTCATGGTATGTTCCGCAGCATGCACATACAATCCAATAACCGTTGATGGCAGTTGTGCACGGCCAACTACGCGGGTTTCGGTTAAAGTCGATTCATCCGTTTTAGCTAATTGTGAAATAGCTTCATCAATTTGCCTGTCAATTGTTTTTATTAAATCATAAACAGTAAGATTTGCATCCGGTTTACCTTCTGATGCTAACTGTTTCAGTTGTTGCTGATTTAGTTGTTCACCCTTTGCATAAGTAAAAAGCCTGTTAAGCACACCTGACAAATGTTGTAAATGGAAACCCGGGGATGCAAGGCCTGCCGGTTTTTCCCATAATAACTCTTCAGGGAAATTTTCCATTAGTCCAGTTATTTCCTCTTTTGCCTGTAGTAATGCATGAGCAACCGGTTGTAATAAAGAGGGTATATCATTTAATGGCCCGCGGAGCCAAACCTCAGTTTTATTATCATTAATCATTATTTTTTCAATACTTCAAGCCTTTGCTTAACTTCATCATGGTTAAGCGTTTGTGGCAGATTATATATTTGTTTAACACGCTCATGTGTATTATCGGTCCAAAGCCAGCTTGTCCAAACCATAAACCAGGTCCATTGTGGCTGTGCCTTAAGTATTTCGGGCTTTGGCAGCTCACCGGTTTCAGTTAATGCAATTGGTTTGCCACTGGCCAGCTTTAGCAATTCATTATAATCTTTTTGCTCATAATCAGCGTGGTAAACATCGGCACCCAAAATATCAACATAGTTTGCACCAGGATAATAATCTTTATAATCATAGGCTTCATCTAAAGGTATATCCCTTAAACCATTTGCGCCCCAAACCCATATCAGGTTATTTAAATGATGATAGTTAGTATATCGTTCATACATCATTTTCCATAGTTTGGTTATGCCATTCTCTCCCTTCCTGTTTCCCCACCAAAACCAAACACCATTCATTTCGTGATAGGGACGCCATAAAACGGTTACACCAGCATCCTGTAATTGTTTTAAATACCCAGCTATAACATCAATTTGATTTAGCCATTTCGAATTTAGTTTAGTACCAGGGGTAATCAGCTCATTCCAATCGGCATCGCTCATTTTGGCAATCACATTTTTAGAAAATTCATATGGCGGATCATCAGTCGGCTTCCCTTCGTGCCACATTAAAGTGATCAGATAACCCTCCCTCCATTTTTTTATTGATTCATTTACAATTTGCGGTCCAAGGTCTTTATCGCCCCAATTAATAAAATCGGTTCCCCATACAGCAGGAAACTTTCCGGTAATAGCTTTTGCACTGTCCGAAAATTTATTCAGGTCGCTGTTATAGTTTTGCTGACCGGATAGAATATATTTGCCCTTTATATCATAAATAAAATTAAGTGTCCTTTTTACTCCGACAGAAGCGTTTTCATTTACAGGCTTAAACTTTTGCGCTAATAATGGAAAGGCAATAAACAGAATAAAAACAAACAGGAAATACTTTTTCATAATTGATTAAAGTATAAAAAGGATAAAATTGTTGATTTATTTAAACTTCAAAATTAATAAAATCAAAATCGTATTATGGTATAAGGATTGCTATTAATGCCTTATATTTAGAAATATTTAAGCTATGACAAAATTTACTTCGGTAAAAAAAATTATCCTGCCGTTTTTAATATTTACACTTTCTGTTTCTGTTTTTACCTTTCAAAGCTGCAAAAAGAAACGTTCGCCTATGGCGAATGTTCTTTTTAAAAAAACACATAACAAAATTTTCAAGGATTTTACATCTGAAGATTTTTCAGAAGTTTTTAAAAGTGTGCTCGACAGCGAAAAAGCAAAAGTGACACATCCGGATATTATTAGTAATTATTACGAACACAACGAATATAAACCGGAGTTTGTAATTGAGCACGTATTTAATAATGAACTTTTAACTGCTGTGAACTATTTTCAAAAAGCAGATGAGCATGGGCTGGATTCTGCAATGTTTCAGCCAGCTAAAATCAGAGCACTCGTGAATAAGTTTCACGCTAAAAACGGTATAAAAACACTTAATGAAGCTTATCATGATATGGCAGAACTTGAAATAATTTCTGCTAACTCACTGATCAATTATTCAAATGCATTGCAATATGGAGTTATAAACCCGAAAAAAATATTCAAAAGATATTTCATGGCTACTAAACAGCCTGACAGTTTATTTATGACCAGGGTTTTTAATATCAGGAACATGCAAGCTTACCTTGACAGCGTCCAGCCTAAAAACCCGCAATATATTGCGCTCCAAAAAGCATTAATAAGTGGTACGTTGGCTCCCGGAAAAACTCAGGAAGAAACAAAACGTATTTTATTAGTTAATATGGAACGTTTAAGATGGAGAAATAAGCCCTACCAAAACAAATACGTGATAGTAAATATTCCGGACTATATCTTAAACGTAATGGATAGCGGACGATCTGTACTGAAAATGAAAGTTTGTGTAGGGGAGGGACGCAATAAAAATAATGAAAACACGCTTTTAAATTATAACGATACCGCCAAAGAAGACAAACCTTTCAGAAAAGAGACACCGCAGCTAAACAGCGTAATACATAGTGTTGATGTAAATCCTGTATGGAACATACCGCAAAGTATAGCTACAAAAGAAATTATTGTAGAGGAAGCCAAAGACAAATATTACCTTTCAAATAAAGGAATAGATGTTTACAATGATGGCAAACTGGTTGATGATCCTGAGGATATAGATTGGTCAAAAGTTTCGAAAGATTCGCCATATGAATTTAAGCAAAAACCCGGAGCTGATAATTCGTTAGGAAAAATAAAATTCCTGTTTGACAATGAAAGCAGTGTTTACTTGCACGATACTCCCGCCAAGTCAGCATTTTTAAAAGCTGCCCGCGATGTAAGTCATGGATGTGTACGGTTAGAACAACCCCAGGCGCTTGCCTTAAATTTATTCGGGGCTGAAAGTGAAAAATATAAGACTATAGCTCAGGATATGAGTGAAGATAATCCGGATCCGACAACTATATATTTATCTAAAAAAGTTCCTGTATATATAACTTATGTTACCTGTTGGGCTGATGAAAATGACACACTGCAATTCAGGCAGGATGTGTATGGTTTAGATATAGTTGTTTATGACCACCTGCAGAAATTTATTCATCCGCAAACGAATTAACAAGCTATTGCTCTTTACAGATTAGCCATAAAAGTAACATTTGGAACCTGGCTTAGATAGTTTGCAGCCACATCTTCATCAAGATATTTTGATGTGTAATTATTATCGTTACCATTAATAAACAGAACGGTTTTATTTTTAATGGTTTGAATAACCGTTTCTGCCACTTTAGGTGATACAGCCGGGCAGCCAAAGCTACGACCAAGACGGCCCTGATGGCTAATTTCTCTCTGGCTTACATAATCCGCTGCGTGTATAACTATAGCCCTGGCTCTTGCATTACTGTTATAGCCAGTGTCTAACCCATCTAACCGCAGTGAGCGGCCATGTTTGCCAAAATATATATCATCGGTTAGATAGAAACCTAAACTGCTTTGATGCGAATCATAATTATCAGAAAAGTGAGTAGCTAAATCGCTGCCGCTACCTTGCCCGTGTGCTACCCAGGTGTTTAGTACTAATTCTTTATTGATCAGATCAACAATCCACATCCGTTTTTCGCAACTTGACCTAGTGAAATCAACCACAGTGAGAATTGAACCATTTTCAGGTAATTTATTGGCGATTTTTAAATTTATAAAACCGGTTACCGCTTTTTTAAATACATCAAAGCTTAAACCTGATTCTTGCAAACGCGCTGATTCATATATATTATTAATATATTTTTCAAGCAACACCTTTGCAGAAAAGGCATTATTTAAATTAGTAGTTTGTTTTGTAGCATTTGCAGGCCGCCAGCTTATAATGGTAAGAGAGAGTATTAATAAAATGCAAAATAATCCGCCAAAATGTCTTTTCATCCTTAATTCTGGTTAAATTTCAATTAGTTTTAACTAGGTATCGTTTACGTAAGAAAGGAAATTAGGTTTTAATTTTTTACAAAAATAAGCTAATTTTTTTTAATTTCAAAGAAATAATTTATCTACCAAATAACTAATTATAATATCAAATTAAAAATTAAACAAAAAGTATGACCAAGTAAATTTTGAAAGTATTAATTATTACTTAATAAAAGAAATAAACTCAAACGGATGAATTTAATAATTGTATTAAGTAATATTACAATAACTTAATAAATGGCCGGGTATTTATGCGGATCTGTTTCATTCATTAAGCTATACACCGCCTCAATAATATCATCCAATGAAGGCTTGCTGAAATAGTCACCATCTGAACCATATGGCGGCCGGTGTTCTTTTGCACAAAGTGTTTTTGGCTGAGCATCAAGTGAGTAATAGCCTTTTTGATTTTCAATTATCTTTTGTAAAATATAAGCAGAGGCTGCTCCAGGAACATCTTCATCAACTATTAATAGTTTATTGGTTTTTTTTAACGAAGCGCCGCATATATTTTCTGTATCAAAAGGCTGCAGCGTTTGAGGGTCAATTACCTCAATATGGATGTCCATTTTCTCCAGTTCCTTGGCGGCTTCTAAAACGATTCTTAAAGTTGAACCATAAGATATCACTGTCATGTCGTTTCCTTTTTTTAACATTTCCGCCTTTCCAAGTTGAACCGTAAATTCACCAACATTAACAGGCAGTTTTTCTTTTAAGCGATAACCGTTTAAACTTTCAATTACAAGGGCAGGCTCATCACCGCGAAGTAAAACATTGTACATGCCGGCTGCTTGTGTCATATCACGCGGTACACATATATGTATGCCACGCATCGAGTTTAAAATTAATCCAAGCGGCGAACCGGAGTGCCATATACCTTCCAGGCGGTGACCACGCGTGCGGACTATTAACGGCGCTTTTTGACCACCCTTTGTACGATAGCTCAAAGTTGCCAGGTCATCACTTAAAACATTGATAGAATATAGTAGATAGTCGAGATACTGAATTTCTGCTATTGGTTTTAATCCACGCATTGCCAGGCCTATACCCTGGCCTATGATGGTTGCTTCACGTATACCTGTATCCGTTATGCGTAAATCGCCATATTTATTTTGTAAACCGGCAAATCCCTGGTTTACATCGCCAATAGAGCCCACATCTTCACCAAAAGCAACAATACTTTTATCCCTTTCAAAATTGGCATCAAAACAGGCGTTTAATACTTCCCTGCCATCAATAAGTGGTGCTTCCCCGGTATACTGTGCCGGAACGTGGGCAACATTTAAAGGTGAATATGGCGTTTCCCCGAATAGTTTTGAATTATATCGTTCAGCATTTTTTACATTTTCCTCTGCAAGCCAATTTATTAATGCCTGTTTTTCAAAAGCGTTATCTTTTGCTGTAAGGCGCAGGGTTTTACGAATAGCAGCAAATACATCCTTACGACCGGGGTCCGTACATTCGCGCAAACCGGCTACAATAGCTAATAACTCATCCTGTGCAGATACATTTTTTGCGAGTTGTTCAATTAAGCTTGCAGCCTCATCAAGTTCAATTTTTATTTCATTGCCAAGCTCATTCCATACCTGTTTTTGGCAATCGCGCACATATTTTTTAGCTGTGGCCTCCAGTTCATTCATCTCTGCTTCAGTAGCTATAGCTGATTCAATCATCCATTTGCGCATTTGCAGCAGGCAATCATTCTCTTCTTCCCAGGCCAGGCGTTCTTTTGTTTTATACCGCTCATGCGATCCGGAAGTGGAGTGCCCCTGTGGCTGAGTCATTTCAATAACATGTATTAAAACAGGTACATGCTGCTCACGGCAAATTGCAATAGCCCGTTCATAAGTTTCACAAAGCGCAACATAATCCCAGCCCTTAACTTTAAATATTTCATAACCATTGGTGCCATCCTCGCGCTGAAACCCCTTTAATATTTCAGAAATGTCTTCTTTTGTTGTTTGCAGCTTAGCCGGAACAGAAATTGCATAAGCATCGTCCCAAACGGAAATAGCCATAGGTACCTGTAATACCCCGGCTGCATTAAATGCTTCAAAAAATAATCCTTCAGAAGTTGATCCATTACCAATGGTACCAAAAGCAACTTCATTACCGTTTACCGAGAAGTTTTTAAGATATTCAAGCTCCTTATTTTGCCTGTATAATTTCGAGGCATAAGCCAGGCCAAGTAAACGCGGCATATGACCGCCGGTAGTGGAAATATCGGCAGCACAATTCATGGTTTCGGTTTGATTTACCCAGCTTCCATCTTCGTTTACAAACCTGGTTGCGTAATGACAGTTCATTTGCCTTCCGGCCGATGCAGGGTCTTTTTCAACATCCGGGTAAGCATATAGCTGCGCAAAAAATTCGGGCAGGTTGCTCATGCCCGTTGCGAACATAAATGTTTGGTCGCGATAATAACCGGCACGCCAGTCGCCATTGCGAAATGCTTTAGCCATAGCCAGTTGGGCTACTTCTTTGCCATCGCCAAATATGCCAAACTTAGCTTTACCAGTTAGCACTTCCCTGCGGCCAATTAAACTTGCCTGCCGGCTTTCATAACCAATGCGGTAATCATTGATTACAATTTTTTTAAAATCGTCAAAACTGAGCTCGGTAGTATTAAACTTACCGAAGGGGTGAATTGCAGTTTCGGGCATATTAAATTTTGTTAAGGCGGTAAAATTATGAAATTCTATTTTGTTATTGGTATTGTAACCAATAAAACATCCATTTCGTATAATAGTTTTTTTTATGCATTAAACCTTTTACATTTGTAATAATCAAACAACTATTATGAAAAAAATTTTATTAATATGCGCAGTAATTTTAGGCTTTGCCTTTGCTGCATCGGCACAAGATAATCAAAAAGCTGAATTTAAATTCAATGAAGAAAAACATGATTTTGGTAAAATACCCCAGGGTACACCGGTTACCACAGTGTTTGAATTTACTAACATTGGAACTGAGCCCCTTATTTTAACTGAAGTAAGACCTACATGTGGTTGTACCATTGCCGATTATACTAAAACACCGGTAAAAAGCGGTGATAAAGGCCTCATAAAAATCACCTATAATGCAGCTGTAGCATCTCCGTTTAATAAAACGATTGTGGTAACGTCAAATGCTAAAACGCCTACAAAATATTTAAATATTGTTGGAGAGGTTATTGCAAAACCGGCTGGAAGCAGTAAATAAGCATAAGCAAGCCTCACCTAAATCCTCTCCAAAGGAGAGGACTTTAAATAATTTAAAAGACGCGAAAATCGCGTCTTTTTTTATTAAATAATGTTGACTACGAATGCTGACCGTTAAAGTTTAACTTGTTTTTATAAATTGATACTAACAAAATCTGAGGCATATTTAGGTAAAGCCGATTTTTAATACTGAATATTACCTAAGCTATTAGGTTTATAAATTAATACCTACCTTGAAGCCACCTAAATGACTTTGATTAACCTAAAATGTTTGATGACTTAAATTATTATGAAATTTGGATATTGGTATGCGCTGGACCGGTGGTTTTGATGATTTTATTGGCAGTGGTCAATGAACTTGGCGCATTAATAAGAAAAAAGATAGGATGGCCCCGTGTTAAAAAAATGCATTTTAAAAATTCCTTATTTGGAATAATAGCATTAATAGCTATATATGTAATCGGTGTATATATATTATCATTTTTTTAAAGATTATAAACTGCGGCCCTATTGACTTTTCTTGACTTTCCGACTAAATCACTAATTTTGCCCTATGCCAAAAATTTCGCACAAAGGGCAGCACATGCCTGCTTCACCTATCCGAAAATTAACGCCATATGCTGATATGGCTAAAATTGCCGGTAAAAAGGTTTATCATTTAAATATAGGCCAGCCGGATATTGAAACACCGGAGGGTATGCTGAACGCTGTTAAAAATATCGACTTTAAAGTATGGGCGTATACCGCATCTGAAGGCACAGTGGCCTACCGTAAAAAGTTAACCGGATATTATAACAAATTAGGGTACAACATAACACCCGAAAATATAATTGTTACTACCGGCGGATCAGAAGCTATTACTATTTCTATGATGGCTTGTCTGGATCCCGGTGATGAGGTGATTATTCCTGAGCCTTTTTATGCCAATTACAATGGTTTTGCCTGTCAGAGCGATATTGTAGTTAAACCGATATTGAGTTATATTGAAAATGGTTTTGCACTGCCGCCTATTGCCGAGTTTGAAAAATTGATTACATCAAAGACTAAAGCTATTATCATTTGCAGTCCGAATAATCCTACCGGGTATTTATACTCTAAAGAAGAGCTGGAAGCCTTGAAAGCATTAGTATTAAAATACGATCTGTACTTATTGTCGGATGAGGCTTACCGCGAATTCTGTTATGATGGACGCACTTTTATTTCGCCTATGCATTTGGATGGATTGGATGAGAATGTAATTGTTTTAGATACAGTTAGCAAACGTTACAGTGCCTGCGGTGCAAGATTAGGCTGTTTGATCACAAAAAATAAGAGTGTTCTGGCAACAGCCTTAAAATTCGCGCAGGCCAGGCTTAGTCCGGGTATGGTAGAGCAAATAGCAGGGGAGGCAGCAGTTGACACTCCGGATGAATATTTTAAAGCCGTAAATAAAGAATATACCAATCGCCGCAATACCCTGGTAAATGCCCTTAACAAAATGGAAGGTGTTTTTTGCCCTAACCCTGGTGGTGCCTTTTATGTAGTAGCACAACTGCCTATAGATAATGCCGATAAGTTTTGCCAATGGATGCTGGAAAGTTTCAGCTATGATAATCAAACCGTAATGATGGCCCCGGCAACAGGTTTTTACAGCACTCCCGGTGCAGGTTTAAATGAAGTACGTTTGGCATACGTTTTGAACAGAGATGATATTGAAGAAGCAATGGTTTGTTTAGAAGAAGGGTTGAAAGTGTATCCTGGAAGGGTAGTAAGTGCAGTTGAGTTAAAACCGAAAGGTAAAAGGAAAGTACAAATCCAATAAAATATTTCTTTTATTGGATTTGTACTTAATAGTTGTTAACTTTTAGGGCGAAATCACAAAAAAAATGTTTAGTAACTACTATCACTATTCCTGGATTTCAAAAATAAGAACCGTTTTCAGAAAAGTTGGCATATTGAAACTAGTTAAGCCATTTTTTGTAAGGCGTCAGAAATCATATGAGGAAGCTTTTCACTTTGCCTTGAAAGGCGCGGTGTCTGCTGGAGATACTGTTTGGGATATAGGGGCTAATGTCGGTTTATACACAAGTCAATTTCTGGATTGGGTTGGCGTTTCGGGAGAAGTAGTTGCTTTTGAACCCTTACCAACGGCTTTTCAAGCTCTTGTTAATACAACGATGGTACATGCTTATAAAAACAGAGCAATATTGGAATGTGTAGCACTATCAGACTATTCAGGCGAGGCTACCTTTTTTGATGGTGATAAAGATCGTGAAGGCATATCGAAAACTGCTCATCTTGCTGATTTTTCTGAAACAAAATCAGGAATCACTGTGAAAGTTAGTACGGCTGATTTAATAGTGAACGAACATGGC
The DNA here is from genome assembly GCA_028288305.1 of Mucilaginibacter sp. Taxonomy (GTDB): domain Bacteria; phylum Bacteroidota; class Bacteroidia; order Sphingobacteriales; family Sphingobacteriaceae; genus Mucilaginibacter. The sequence goes on along the minus strand of JAQBOA010000050.1, from coordinate 3,508 downwards.
CTGTCAATACCAAATGTTGTTAAAATTGATGTTGAAGGTTTCGAAGAAGATGTATTACGCGGGGGTGAGAAAACGTTTACCAACATAGCATGCCAACATCTCTTAATTGAAGTACATTTCGCACGAATAGATGAACGGAATGTAGGAAATTCGGTATCAAGAATTGTAACAATGTTGAAAAAGTGGAAATACAAAATTCAATGGGTAGATGCTTCTCATTTACATGCAAGCAGATAAACATGCTGTGTTACGGCAGGATCATTGCAGAAGTTGCAAAGGCGGCCTGTACATTAATTCGCGCAGGCCAGGCTTAGTCCGGGTATGGTAGAGCAAATAACAGGGGAGGCAGCAGTTGATACTCCGGATGAATATTTTAAAGCCGTAAATAAAGAATATACCAACCGCCGTAATACCCTGGTAAGTGCCCTTAATAAAATGGAAGGTGTTTTTTGTCCTAATCCTGGCGGTGCCTTTTATGTAGTAGCACAACTGCCCATAGATAATGCCGATAAGTTTTGCCAATGGATGCTGGAAAGTTTTAGCTATGATAATCAAACCGTAATGATGGCCCCGGCAACAGGTTTTTACAGCACTCCCGGTGCAGGTTTAAATGAAGTACGTTTGGCATACGTTTTGAACAATAATGATATTGAGAAAGCTATGATTTGCCTGGAAGAAGCTTTGAAAGTGTATCCGGGTCGTTTATTAAGTCAAGAGTCTGAAGTCGTAAGTTCTAAGTCTTAATTTATTAACTATATCGAGGCTTTTTGACTATATTTGCAATCCTTTATCTGACTTGAGACTAACGACTTCAGACTAAGGACTAAAAAAATGGGGTCGACCGGAATTGACAGGATGGAGATAAGTAGGTAAGCATGCAGCGCGTTGGGTGAATTAGCGCTTAAATCTGAACGCTCAAACTTACAAATGGCGAAAATACTTACGCCTTAGCTGCTTAATTTAGAATTTAGCTAGCTTTTGTCCCGCCGGTTTTCTGTTTTGTTGGATCGGCAACCGGGGCATCGAAAAACAAAACTGGCCCGCTTAAGGTGTGAGTAGCAGGCGAGATAAAGCACCTAAGGAAGACGGTACAGGTACGCGGCTGACCTTCCACTTCCCGACAATTAAACAGCAGATAAGCATGTAGAAAGCATACCTTATACCATGTTTGGACGAGGGTTCGAATCCCTCCGGCTCCACAAAAAGCCTTCAGATTGATTTCTGAGGGTTTTTTTATTGAGCATGGACGCTCAAAATTATTTGCGGTCAAGCGAATGACGTGGCTGTTGCGCAACTCTTTGATTATTTTCAATAATATTTTGTTAATATATTGATTTTTAGTATATTAACGTCATGAAAGGAAAGAAACATTATCAAGAGAAGCTTTTCACAAACTTTCAGTTATCTGACCGGGTTCCAGCCGAAAATATATATCGGAAATTGAAAGAAACTTTAGACCTGCAGTTCTTATATGCTGCAACAGCAAAGTATTATGGGAAAGATGGCCAGAAAAGCATTGACCCCATTGTTTTCTTTAAGCTATTGCTTGTTGGCTATTTAGAGAACCAACCAAGTGATAGGCGCATTGTTAATATGGCCTCTATGCGTTTAGATATTCTTTACTTCATCGGTTATGATATTGACGAAGAATTACCCTGGCATTCTACCCTAAGCCGCACCCGTCAGCTTTATGATGAAGATGTATTTAACCAGTTATTTAAAAAGGTATTGAAGCAATGCATTGATAAAAAGATGTTAACAGGCAAAAGGCAAGCGGTAGATAGTGTTTACGTAAAAGCTAATGCAGCAATGGACAGCGTTAAGGATATTTTGGATGATGCTCTTGTTTTTACTTGTCAGTTAAAGGAAGATGATCCTAAAGATGCGAATGATCAACCAATACCTGATGTGCCTTCAGATGCTAAACCTCAAAAACGAAGTAATGCCAACCGAACAAGCACTACCGATCCCGATTCAAGAATGTCGGTAAAGCCGGGCAAAATAACCAGACTAAATTACCTGGGCCAGCTTAGCGTTGATACTTCAAGTTATATTATTACAAGTATAGGAGCATATCATGCAGATAAGAAAGACTGCCAATGCCTTGATCCTGTACTGGAACAGATTGATAATAACCTCAAAGAACATGGCTTAGCAGTTGAAGAAATTATCGCTGATACAAATTATAGCAGTTCAACAGTTTTGGAAAGCCTCATTTCAAGAGGTATTACCGGGTATATTCCCAATACCGGGACCTATAAACCGGAACGAGAAGGATTTGTATATGATGAAGAAAATGATCTTTATCGTTGCAAACAGGGAAAAACTTTAACATTTACCGGTTACAGAAAACGTCATGGAACTTCAAAAATATACTCCAGTAAGTGTTCTGATTGTAAGATCTGCCCCGACCGGGCAATCTGCGTGGGGAAATCACGGGCTAAAGTGATAACAAATACTCTTTGCAAACCTTTATTTGATGAAATGTATCAGCGTGTAAACAGCGACTATGGTAAGCAAATGATGATCATAAGAAAAAGCACGGTAGAGCCTGTAATCGGAAACCTGATCGAATACTTGGGTATGCGAAAAGTAAATACGATTGGGATAAAATTGGCTAATAAGTGCCTGCTAATGGCAGGAATTGCATATAATCTCAAAAAACTAATCAAATACGGAAGAAAAAGGCTTCAGAATTCGATTATAAGTCTTTTAGAGCGCTTTATATTGAGTGACTATTATTTGTCCACTTAAAAGTGGCACCAACGCATAATTGAATTTCAGCTTAATAATTGTCGAGAAAAAAAGGTTCGTCGCGCAACAGCCACGAAAGGCGCTGGACCGGGCGGAGGCGATAGACCAGAAAAACTGTAACTTTCCTTTTCGGGATGCTCAGGGTTATATTTTTAAGGTAATTTTCCCTGACACCATGTATATGAATATGGTTTTTATCAATGTTCATTACATCTTATTTATTAATAAGTCATTGATGAATGTTCCTCGGCAACAAAACAAGGTTGATATTATAATTGTTTGTGGATATAAAACTTGACACAGTTAATGATTGATGATCAAACCATGTGATACCTATAAATAAAAAATTATGAGACCGACACAAATATGGGCTAACCTGGGAGTAAAAGATGTAGACAATACCAGAAATTTTTATACTTCATTAGGATTTAAATCTAATGAAGGACACAACAAGGCAAAAGAACTTACCAGCTTTTTAATTGGCAATAATGATTTTGTTGTGCACTTTTTTGCAAATGATTCTTTTAAGGATTCAACAAAAGGAGAAGTTGCGGATTTGACCCACGGAAATGAAGTGATGTTCACGCTTTGGGCGGAAAGTAAAGAAGAAGTGGATACTTGGGCTATCGAAGTTCGTAACGCCGGCGGGATGATCTTTAGCGAACCATCTGAATTCGGTAAAGGCTACTATGGTTTTGGCTTTTCAGACCCGGACGGGCATAAATGGAACGTTTTTCATATGTAATAAAGTCCC
>JAQBOA010000106.1 GCA_028288305.1 Mucilaginibacter sp. | reverse complement strand
TTTGTTTCCGCCGTTTTTTGGATCAATTATGTAGTAATAAGTGCCAACCGGTAAAGATTTTCCATTGTAAGTGCCATCCCATGGTGTGCCATATCCAACAGAACTGAAAACTAAAGTTCCATAGCGGTCAAAAATATTTACTGTAAAATACTTATTTTTTTGAAAAACCGGGACGTTCCAGTAATCATTAATGCCATCGCCATTAGGTGTAAACGTGTTGGGAATAATTACCACACAGCCGCTTTGCGCAATAAGGCTAATGGCATTTGATGTAACTGTATTTACACCGCATTTACTTGTAGTGATTAAATTACAGGTGACACTATCGCCGTCAGTTAATTTTGTGCTCGTAAATGTCTGGCTATTATTACCTGTGTTTATTCCGTTAACCTTCCATTGATAAGCCAGGATACTATCAGGTGTTACTGCTGTTGCCGTAAAAGTAACCGGTGAGCCTGGACAGAATGTGTTTGCGGAACTTGTGATGGTAATAGACGATGTTACAGCGGAACGAAGTATAAAAGTAGCGGTGTTGGATATTGCGGTGTCAGGAAGCGTACATGGAGCATTACTGATAAGTTTGCAGGTTATTTTATCATTATTGCTTAAGCCGCTGCTGGAAAAAGTTGAGCTGTTTACCCCTATGTTAACTCCGTTAACCCGCCATTGGTAAATGGGGTTACTTCCGCCGTTTACTGGTGTTGCCGTGAAATTGGCTGATGAGCCGGGGCAAACCACCAATGAATCAGGCAATATGGTAATTGAAGGAGTGAGCACAACAATTGTAAGTGTTTGTGATACCGAAGTCTCTGTATTCGTTGCTGTTATAACTGTTGTGCCGAGGCCGGTAACATGTATAGCACCCCCTGCTGTAATAGTTGCGACTGCAGTATTGCTGCTTTGAAAAGTAAGCGGCAACATACTGGTAATATTTACATAAAAATCATTATCGCAAATTGCTTTTGTCGGTATTGGCCCAAATGTTATAACGGGGCTTAATACCTCAATAATCACGTTAAAAAGTGATGTACCATATGTGTTGGAAGCAATAACTGTATATGTAGTAAGCGGCCATACTGTTGGTGGTGTACCACTAAAAATGCCAGTCTTTTGGTCAAAACCTATACCAGGCGGCAGTTGTAATCCAACACCTAATGGGCTATAAGGAGCGGCATTAATGGTGTAACCGGTTGCGCTCCCGCCTGTATTAGTTGGTGCCAGTGTTACCGCTTTGCCAACAATTAATACAGTGCTGTTTGCAGGATAGGTTATATTGGGCGGCTGCTGGGCCAAAACAATACCAATCTTGAAAAACATTATAAGCAGTAAAAAAAAGAAAATTATAGGTTTACTCCTGCACATAAGCTCCAGCTGTTTGCTAAACTTTGTAACAATAATGATGGAACTAATTTATGGTTTTATTAACCTATTATGTAATAATTGCTTTGCAAGGATTTACACCAAATTCTGGCTGCGTAAATTTACCGGCGAATAGACATACTTTATTAAATTGCAAACTTTAACTAAATAGCATGCACAGAGGGGGTTTTATCAGGTTATTTTTTATCATTGCCGCTATCAGCCTGTTGTTGGATTGGTATGTATTCACCGGTCTAAAAACTTTTACTGCTGATTGGTCTTCGGCACGCTTGCGGCAACTGGTAAATTGGGGCTACCTGGTTATTTCAGTCGGCGTTACTTTACTGTTTGTCCTTGGGTTTGGCAGTTTCAGCACTGCAAAAGGGATGACCCCATTTCACGAGTGGGTGCTAAGCCTGTTCCTTACCTTTTTTTTTACCAAAATATTTTTTGTCCTGATTTTGTTTTTGGGCGATATAGGGCGGTTCTTTTATGGGATTGTTAACCATATTGTAAAGCCAAAAGATAAGGTTATTGAACCCTATTTTCCGGCAAGGCGCAAGTTTATCAGCGAGGTTGCCATTCTTGCAGCTGCCATACCTTTTACAAGCTTTTTTTACGCCATGCTGAAAGGCAAATATGATTTCAAAGTACATAGAGAAACCCTGTATTTTGATGACCTGCCTGAAGCTTTCGATGGTTTTACCATAACACAGGTATCCGACATTCATTCGGGCAGCTTTGATAATACGGAAGCTGTGCAAAGGGGTATCGATATTGCAAAAGCGCAAAAAAGCGACCTGTTTGTTTTTACAGGCGACCTAGTAAATAATGCCGCCTGGGAAATTGAACCATATATTGAACGCTTCAGCCAGCTCAAAGCGCCATACGGACAATTTTCTATCTTGGGAAATCATGATTACGGTGACTATATTGTATGGGAAAGCGAGGCCGAAAAGCATGCAAACCTTGAAAAATTAAAAGAACATCACCGTTCGCTCGGCTACCATTTATTGCTTGATGAAAATGTGGTAATTGAAAAAGGCGGCCAAAAAATCTCACTCATTGGTGTACAAAATTGGGGCAGGGGTTTTATCCAAATCGGTGACCTGAATAAAGCACTGAAAGGTGTCGATAAAGATGCTTTTAAGATACTCCTCTCCCACGACCCTACTCATTGGGAAGAAAAAGTAAGATTTAATCCAACAACTATTCATTTAACACTGTCTGGCCATACACATGGCGCACAATTCGGTGTTGAAATACCCGGTTTTAGATGGAGCCCGGTTCAGTACCGCTACTTAGACTGGGCTGGCCTTGTCAACGAAAAAAACCGTTACCTGTATGTAAACAGAGGGTTCGGCTTTTTGGCATTTTCAGGTCGGCTTGGTATATGGCCGGAGATCACTGTGATTACGTTGAGGAAAAACACAAGCCCCACCTAATCCTCCCCGGGTAGGGAGGCTTTAATTTCTGTTTTTAAAATAAAAATCTCTTAAATAAAACTTTCAACAAAGTCTCCCCAATCGGGGGAGATTTAGAGGGGGCTACTTCCTATCTTTCGGACTTCCCTCCAAATCTGGCACGGTTTAAGCTTGTACCTCAATATAAAGCAAATCACCATGGCACAGCAAAACACAAAGAAGATAGGACAGCGGCCGGTTAATAAACCGGTAAGTAAAATGGATACTTTGCATGATACCTGGAGGGTAATGAAGCCATTTGTACATTTTTCTATAAAAGCCATGCAGGTAGTTGCACATGCCTTAATCTTCATTGTAAAGAATATTCCCAAACCGGATGATCATAAATCGAAATCAAAAAATGATAAGGTAATTAAAATTTGATTTCGCAATCCGGTTTTATTCCCTTTGCATCGGATATGGAAAAGAAAATACCAGTTGTTTAAAAACGAGCTTGTCGCCTTCACCAACCAGCACCCCAGTTAACCGGATCTTATATTTTATAGCTAACCCTGCCTTTTCAATTTCGCTAATGATGTTTGAAGACTCTTTGGCATAGGCTAATAACTTTAACCGGTTATTAGGTTCATTATTTATTGCGCGGCTAAGCTGCGCCATTCCAAAATCATAAGCTACATCCTTATTTGGAAATGTCATAGAGGCTGTTCCTTTGGCCTCAAACAAAATTACATTTCCCTCTTTGTGCCATTTTATAGCTGTTGTATCAACCGATAAATTAAGCCAGTAAGCCCAATCGTTTTTAACTAAATTTTTAGCTGCGCTGATACCTTCTATCCATTCATCATTCCCGGTTCCAACAATGAAAATATCTTTAGCAAATAACCGGTTACAAAAGCTTTCGGTTAACGAAGTATCGCGTTTTGTATACCCTGATTGAAAATCTCTGAATACTGTTTTAATTTTCTGATCATTTTGTGCAATGGCATAAAATCCAGTTAATAAAAAGCAAATAATGAGCACAAATTTTCTGGCAATAGCCAGAGAGCTGTGAGTAAAATTTAGGTGTGTTTTCTTTTTCATGATGTTTTGACGCAATAATTCAAATCGAGGTTACAGATCATAATTATTATTTTAATTATCGCATCGATAAATCACTTTAAAAGAAAAACGTACGAAGTTTTGAAAACTCGTAAGTTTAATGTTTAAACACATAAAGTATACTTTTGTCGAATTAAATTCATATTTTTAATAAAATTTTGAATATAATTCAATAAAAACGTAATATTACAGTATGATTAGCGAAACAGAAATCATACTTGACAAAACCGACCTGCACATTTTGCGGCTGATGCAGGAAAATGCACGCATCTCCAATGCCGATCTGGCCAGAGAACTGGGAATGGCCCCATCCGGTATACTGGAGCGGGTAAAAAAGCTGGAACAAAAAAATGTTATCCTGCAATATACCACCCGCATAGCCCCTGATGCCCTTCAGCAAAAAATGCTTGCTTTTATTTTTATGAAAGCCGCCGATGGGCCTGGCTATAACACAACCGCGCAGGAATTGGCCAAAATACCCGAAGTGCAGGAAGTTCACCACGTTGCCGGTGACGATTGCTACCTGGTGAAGGTCCGCACCTACGATTCAGCTTCGCTAATGCATTTAATGCGTAATAGCATTGGCAAAATACCAAACCTTTTGAGTACCCGAACCACCATAGTACTCGAAACGGTGAAAGAACAGCAACAATTGGTTATACCCGAAAAATAATACCTATGGCTTTAAATATACAAAAAACAGCATCTCCGCTTTTGGTAGTAATTGCTTTTGCAACCGTATACATTGTATGGGGTTCCACCTATTTTTTTATACGGATGGCCGAAGAGGGCGGATTACCCCCTTTTTTATTAGGCGCAATACGCTTTACAACCGCTGGACTTATTCTAATGACCTGGTGTGTAATTAAGAAAGAAAAAATATTTGTTATAAAAGACATTTTATCCGCAGCAGTAACCGGGGTACTTTTATTGTTTGTGGCAAATGGCATCGTTATATGGTCCGAACAAACGTTACCGAGCGCTATGGTGGCTATCTTTGTGTCATCAGCGCCAATGTGGTTTGTATTGCTCGATAAACCAAATTGGGGAGTAAACCTTAAAAATAAAGCTACCATATTTGGTTTAGTGATTGGTTTTGCGGGAGTACTCCTGTTATTCAGCGATCAGATTGGCGGGATTTTTAAAGGTACCGATACCCAATCCAAATTACCCTGGATGTTGCTGTTGGTTTTAGGAACAATTTCATGGTCGGCAGGCTCATTATATTCAAAACATCATCCTACCGCGGTATCCGCTTCCGTAAATACCGCCTGGCAAATGATCGCCGCCGGTGTTGTATATGCTCCTGTCAGCTTTCTGCAGGGTGAATATAATCACCTGGACTTGCATAATATTCATACCCAAAGCTGGATGGCACTGCTGTATTTGATCATTTTTGGCTCCATTGCCGCTTTCAGTGCATATGTATGGCTGCTACAGGTACGCCCGGCTACACAAGTAAGCACTTATGCCTATGTTAACCCAGTAATAGCTGTAATATTAGGCGTTGTATTTGCAGGCGAAAGTATCTCATTTTGGCAATTAGCCGGCCTGTTTACGATACTTGGAAGTGTACTGTTAATAAACCTCGCAAAGTACCGGAAGGAAAAGAAAGCCTTAGAGCTGGTAGTTGATTGAGTTGGGTTGGGTTGTAAGGGTTGTAAGTGTTATAAAAGTTGTAAGTGTTTAAACTTTTACAACTTATTATAACTTTTACAACTTATTATACCCCCCTGTAAAACAAAAACCGTTCAACTTTGTATTGTACTTGTGTAAGTCATACTTAAAATTAAAAATCATGTTTTATTATAATGATTTTTGGGGAATGAACCTAATATGGTGGTTCATTTGGGTCATTCTACTTTTTTGGATATTCGCAACACCTTATGATATCCCTGGTCAGCGGAATAAAAAAGATTCTCCTCTTGACATTCTGCAAAGACGGTTCGCTTCAGGACAAATCACAAACGAAGAATATCAGGAAAAGAAAAAAATTCTTGAGAATGATTTGGTGGTTAAAAAGTAACGCGCTAAACAGAAAAACAATAAGGAGATTTTCCAATGAACAATAAAAGTTTATTGCCTACAGTTATATTTTTTATAGTTTTAGGTATTGGTCTGGTAGTGGCATACTCTGTACAAGGAGTTTCGCCTGCCGAAAGCACCGTTAGGGTTGCAATCGCCATAATAATTGCCTCCTTTATTTCTTCTGCTACCAAAATTGCCAATCCCTGGGACAAAGCTGTAGTACTGCGGCTGGGTAAATTTCAATCGCTAAGGGGGCCAGGGCTTTTTTTTATTATCCCTATTATAGATACCATACCCTACTGGATTGATATCCGTGTGATTTCTACATCTTTTAAGGCTGAAAAGACACTTACTAAAGACACCGTTCCGGTTGATGTAGATGCGGTATTATTTTGGAAAGTATTGGATCCTAAAAAGGCCGCACTTGAGGTGGCAGACTATAATAATGCCATCAGTTGGGCTTCTCAAACCGCTTTGCGCGATGTGATTGGAAAAACTATGCTTTCGGAAATGCTTGAAGGAAGAGATAAAATTAGCGATGTACTACAAAAAATTATTGATGAGCGCACAGAACCATGGGGTATTAATGTTATTTCAGTTGAAGTTAAAGATGTTTTGATCCCGCCCTCGTTAGAAAGTGCCATGTCTATGCAGGCCCAGGCAGAAAGGGAACGGCAGGCCAGGGTAATTCTTGGTGATTCTGAAAGACAGGTAGCTGAGAAATTTGCTGAAGCAGCCTTAACCTACACAAACAACCCGGTGGCTTTACATTTAAGGGCAATGAATATGCTCTATGAGGGATTGAAGCAAAACTCAACAATTGTAATTGTACCCAGTTCGGCAATTGATACCATGCAACTTGGCAGTATGGCCGGATTAACAGCTCTGACCATGCAAGCAGAGCAGGGAAAAGCAAAAAATAAGGAGTGAGTAGTTGATTGGGTTGAACAAATGAATGTCATTACGAACGATAGTGAGAAAACTTAAACGATTTGCATTACCGCTTTGCAAGTTGTATAAGGTCCCTCCTCGTTCCTCGTCGAGATGACATTTTGGGTAGCTTTTAACATTTCAACTTTACAACCTTCCAACATTACAACAACCTAACCTATACCTCCTTCGGCAACGGCCGCACCGGTGTTTCCCATTTTCCATATTCAAAGTAATTTTCAATAGTTATGTTGATAAGGCTTCCTTTTGGGTATTTCCGTTTAGCGTAATTAGTAGCCCTTAAAACAACGCCATCCCGTTCAATAATTAATTCTTCAAAAAAGCCTTTAAATAAAATCTGCTTAACTGTCCATTTGTTACTATATCCCCTAACAATTTTTACATGCTCCGCGTAAATAACCACCGTTCCTCTTTGGGTTTTTATACCTATTTTTTTAGCTTCTGCAGATGTTAACAGGGTACCGCTGGCTAATATTTGCGCTGTATAAAGCAGCTTGGGACTATTATAAAGTTCTTCAGGACTACCGTTTTCAACTATTTCACCTTCCTTTAATACAATAAGCTCATCGGCCATGGATAGAATTTCTGCAGGGTCATGTGATACCAGTACTACCGTAACCCCCCATTCTTTCACTATATACCTTATATCGTTTTGCAAGCCTTCGCGGTAAGTAGCATCCACCTGGTTAAATGGCTCGTCCAGCAAAAGTACTTCTGGTCTGCTGATCAGGGCTTTAGCAATAGTTACGCGCTGCTTTTCACCGCCGCTTAACTTACCAAAAGGCTGATCTTTTAATGGCATGATATCGAGCATGTTTAATGAGTCGGTTATTTTTTGGGTTTCAGTTTCTAATCCCAATTCTTCATTCCACAAACCTGACCGTACACTCTCCCACACTGTTGCCATCGAGTCCATATCCTGGTTATTTTGGGTTACCAATCGCATAACTCTATGAGCAGGCTGTAATTTTTCCTCGCGTTTTAATACCCGTTCCTCTTTAAAAAACACTTCACCCGAATCGGGCTGCAGCAAACCATATAATAAGTTTAAAAGTGTTGTTTTACCACTGCCGCTTTCACCAATAATAGCTGTTATTTTCCCTTTCGGAATAAATATGGTCACATTATTTACTCCTGAAGACTTATCGCCAAAATAATTTTTGGTAACCGATATGGTTTCCAGGATCATTTCATTTTGCATACTGTAATATATATTTCAAAAATTCCTCAAACCTAAACTATAAAAGTTTACCATAAAAAAGAAATAAGTATTTGCCGGTAATTATTTTATATTTAAACGGTAAACAAATTGAAACCAAAATCTTATGACAAATAGCAAAACTTGGCATGATACACACAAAGAGTCTTTAGGGTTTGGTCAGCGCCTTGCCGACAAGGTAGCAAATGGAATGGGATCCTGGCGGTTTATCATTATTCAAAGTATCATAGTTATACTCTGGATGATCCTAAATGTTGTAGGTTTTGTGAATCATTGGGATGTATATCCTTATATTTTGCTTAACCTGTTATTTTCAACACAAGCTGCTTATGCTGCGCCGATAATTATGATGGCACAGAACCGCCAAAATGAACGTGATCGTGCCCAGGCAGACGCAGATTATAAAACAAATTGTGAAGCTAAAATAGAAATAGAAGAACTGCTGAAAAAGCTAAATTCCATTGAAATAGACAAACTGGATAAAATACTCGAAATAGTGCAGAAAATGGATAAGAAATAAGAGAGGAGAGTCAAGAACCAAGGATTCAAGAGCCAAGATATTAGATAAGACGTATAACATTTGTTCGATCGATGACCCTTAAGTCTTGGTTCTTAGCGCTTGATTTTTGACTCTTTCTTCTAACGCTATTTAACTAATAGTCAATTAACAAATTCTATCTTTTTCTTAGCTTTGCAGTCGATGACAAAAATTGAAGAAGCCATAGTAAACGAAGTTGAAGAAGAGATAAAGCCAAAAACGTTAAAGGCTAAACTCTGGGATGTAACCAAATTGCTTTTAAAAATTTGTGTTACTTCAGTTTTACTTTATTTTGTTTTTAGAAAAGTCAACTTTTCTGATGTTAAATACAGGCTTTTTCATGCCAATTATTGGTGGATGCTGGCCGCCTTATTGAGTTTTTTTGCATCAATGATTGCTTCATCATGGCGGCTGCTTAGTTTTTTCAGGTCAATCGATTTAAAACTTGATCCCCGCTTTAATTTCAGGCTTTACCTGCTTGGGTTGTTCTATAATTTTTTACTGCCCGGCGGTATTGGCGGCGATGGTTACAAAATTTACCTGTTAAACAAAACCTATAAGCTTCCGGCAAAAAAAGTATTCTGGGCAATCATGTTCGACAGGCTTAGCGGACTATGGGCCATTGGATTAATTATAGTAGCACTGGTTTTTTTAATCCCACAAATAGACATTCATATTACTATCCCGCTCGGTATATTCGTTGCTGGTTCTGCTATTTATTACTTTGTAGCTTACAGGTTTTTTAAAGAATATACCAAATATTTTTTTGAAGCACATGCTAAAGCCTTACTGGTACAGGGATTACAGGTACTCACTATTATATTTATTCTTTTCGGACAAGATTTTACTGCTAAGTATTCACCTTATCTTTTGTCTTTTCTAATTTCTGCCCTGGCGACTATTATTCCCATAAGTGTTGGGGGAGCTGGCGTACGCGAAACCGTTTTTACACAGTTAACCAAGGTATTCCCTATGGATAAGACCCTTGCCGTTTTTCTGCCTGGAACATTTTATCTGATATCCCTTATAGTGGCTTTATCAGGTATTTATTATTTACTGCGTCCCAGCCGTCTGGAAGAAGGCTTGCCTAAGATGGAAAAAAGTGATTCTGTTAAATTAAGTTAGAAAATAATAAAATATTACTTCTACTCAATAATCAACCATCCATCGGATAAACTAAATGTATAATTTTACGTTTTAGTACAAAACTATTTAATGATTAATGAGCCATTTTAATGATTTTAATAATCCGCAGGTGGCTGCCTTGCCTGCGCATTTAAAACAATATATTACTGATCAGCATTATGAGCATTATACACCTGTTGACCATGCGGTATGGCGGTATGTAATGCGTCAAAACTATAGCTATCTAAAGGATGTTGCCTATTATCCATATATCCCAGGCTTAGAAAAAGCCGGTTTAACAATAGAAAAAATACCGCATTTGCAGGAAATGAATGATGCGCTTGGCCAAATAGGCTGGGGTGCTGTTACAGTCGACGGTTTTATCCCCCCGGTCGCTTTTATGGAATACCAGGCATACAAAGTTTTGGTCATAGCCGCTGACATCCGCCAGCTTAAACATATAGAATATACACCTGCTCCGGATATTATCCATGAATCTGCCGGACATGCACCTATTATTGCTGATAAAGACTATAACGAATACCTGAGTTATTTTGGCTCCATTGGTGCAAAAGCTATGTTTTCAGCACAGGATTTCGAATTATATGAAGCCATAAGGGCGTTATCTATATTAAAAGAAATGCCGCAGGCCAATGAAGCCGAAATAAAAAAGGCTGATGAACTGGTTACCTATCGTCAGCAAAACATGGGGGAACCATCGGAAATGGCCTTATTGAGCCGCTTGCATTGGTGGACGGTTGAGTATGGCCTTATCGGTTCACTCGAAAATCCTAAAATTTATGGTGCAGGTCTGCTCTCGTCAATTGGAGAGAGCGTAAGTTGTATGCAAAGTGATATTAAAAAATTACCTTACACCATTGATGCGGTAAATTATCCTTATGATATTACTAAAACTCAGCCACAATTATTTGTTACCCCAACATTTCAAAATCTGGTTGATGTGCTCGAAACTTTTGCCAACACTATGTCATTCAGGGTTGGCGGTGCTTATGGGCTACAAAAAGCTATCGAAAGCAAAAACATTTGCACAGCAGTTTATAGCTCTGGTTTACAGGTTTCCGGTACGTTTACCGATTTCAGATTAAATGAAAATAATGAGCCTGTTTATATTAAAACCACAGGTCCTACCTCCCTGGCAGTAAATGACAAACAAATAAAGGGTCATAGTAAGGCTTATCACCGTGATGGGTTTAGTTCACCTGTTGGGAAATTAAAAGGACATGCAATGCCTCTGGAAAATTTATCAATAGCTGAACTGAATTACTTTGGAATGGAAGAAGGTAAAGAAACTGTTTTAAATTTCGAAAGCGGCATAACCGTTAGTGGTGTTGTTCAAAAAATAGTGTCTTTAAACGAAAAAAATCAGCTTATTACCTTTATTGATTGTACGGTAAAAGATAAAAACGGGCAATTATTGTTCGATCCTGCCTGGGGTGTTTATGACATGGCTGTTGGCGAAAAAATTATTTCTGTTTTTTGCGGCGCTGCAGATAAGGAAGCATTTGTTGAAATACCGTATAAATCAAACACAGAAACCCATCACCAGGAATATGATTTTAATACCAAAGAGCTTCATCAGTTATATCAGCAGGTAAGAAATCGGCGGCAAAAAGGCGGTGATTTTGGCTTTTTGGGGAATGTATGGCTGAGGCTGCAAAAAAATCATCATGATGACTGGCTTTGCGCCTTAGAAATACTGGAAATATTAGAGCATGAAGAAGTTGAGCCTCAACTAGCCAAAGAGATAAGAACTTTTTTGGAACAAAAAGCCATCAACGAACCCGAATATAAAAAACTAATCAACGATGGGTTTTATTTAATTGCACACCCCGTTGAGCAAAAATTGGTGGTTTAGTGAATTGTTTGTAACTTGCTATATGACAATTTTAAAAGTAACAGTTGAAGACGAACAAGCTGATAATTTGCGAAAACTTTTGCAGGAAGTTCCTTTTGTGAAAAATATCGAAGAAGAAAACCTAACCGATAACAATAAAATTAAGATCACTGAATCTTCTTACGAGCGGATAAAAAAAATATTAGATGAAGCAAAAGGAAAGAATTTATTTAAAGATATTGAAGACCCATCCGAATGGCAACGTGAAATAAGAAAGGAATGGGAGCGTGATTTTTGATACAAATGTTCTTATTTATTTATCAAAAAATTTATTGGATCCTGAAAAAGTATTAAAAAATGAAATTGCAATTTCTGTTATTACCAAAATTGAAGCATTAGGGTTTACGTTCAAAAATATTGATGAACATGAATTACTTTTAGCTATTTGCAATGACTTAAAAGTTATTTCACTTTCAGACATTATAGCTGAAGAAACTATAAATCTGCGTAAAAACTTTCGTATAAAATTACCTGACGCGATAATTTACGCTACAGCTTTAGTTGAAAAACATCCTTTATTAACCAACAACATCAGTGATTTTAAATCAATAAATAGGAATGTTGAGTTAATCAACCCATTCGACTTATGAACATCATTATAACAGGTGCCAGCAGTGGTGTAGGTTTTGAAGCTACGCTGGAATTGATTTTATCGGGAAAACATAAAGTAATAGCTCTTGCAAGGTCGAAGGATAAGCTGGAACGTTTATTGGAAATTGCCCATGGCTTAAATCCTGATGCTGAAATATTTGCTTTAGCATTTGATATTGTGCATGATGATTATGCCGGATTACAACAATTTATCAGCAGCAATTTTGATAACCGGGTTGATGTATTAATAAATAACGCGGGTGTTTTAATTAATAAACCATTTTCAAAATTATTGGAAATGGATTTTGTAGAAATGCTGCAAAGCAATTTTATAGGTCATGTACGGATGATACAGAATGTGGTTCATTTAATGCCTAAAGGATCACATATATTAAATATTGGCAGCATGGGCGGTTTCCAGGGAAGCGCCAAGTTTGCTGGTTTAGCAGCTTATTCAGCAAGCAAGGCAGCACTGCATAATTTAACCGAATGCTTAGCCTTCGAATTGGCTGAACAAGAAATTAAAGTTAACTGCCTGGCCCTGGGATCAGCGCAAACAGAAATGCTTGAAAAAGCTTTTCCGGGTTATCAATCCCCTGTTTTAGCCTTTGAAATGGGGAAATACATTGCCGATTTTTCAATAACGGGCCACCACTTTTTTAACGGAAAAATATTGCCGGTAGCGGTGAGTACACCATGAGAATTGGTGAGTAGTGAATAGAGAGTGGTGAGTTGTTTATACGAATCTCATCGTCTTTTACTCACCACACCCAATTATAAAATAGAAATTATTTTTTCAAAAATAAAAAAACTATGGCAAGTGTTGCCCCAACTTGCCCTATCCAAAAGATAAACATCCTCTTAGTAGAATCGGCTTTAGCTTCACTTATTTCTTTACCAAGATCATATTTGACATTTGCAATATCATCTTTTGTGGCCAATGTTTTAATAGTTGCCTCCACACAAATTTCTATTTTTTGAGAAATAAAAAAACCATGGCAAGTGTTGCCCCAACCTGTCCTATCCAAAAGATAAACATCCATTTAATAGAATCACTAATCTTATTGCTAAGTTCGTACTTCACATTTGCAATATCTTCTTTGACATTGGCAATTGCTAATGAAAGGTCATCTTTAGTAGCTAGTGTTTTAATAGTTGCTTCCACAGATCGTTCAGTTTTATTATCAATGTATTTAAACATTGCTTCGGTTGTATCATTACCCAATTTGTCAGATAACAATTTATATAATCGTGCTGTTTCTTTTGCTTCTAAGTACATAACAAAAATAATGTTTTAAAATTTAGTTACTAGAGACCAGAGGTTGGAGATTAGTTTTTTTACCAGACTTTCTGACTAATCTCTAATCTCCAACCTCTAATCTCTACCCCTTACTGCTAAGTTTCAAAAACTCATTAACCACTATTTCACATCCATAATGTTTAATGCCATCCTTATCAGTATAGTTGCGATTGGCCAGCTTGCCTTCTATCGCAATTTCATCACCTTTTTTCAAAAGATCTTCTGCAAGTTTGGCTTGCGCACCCCATAAAATAAGATTATGCCATTGGGTTTCTGTAACTTTTTCTCCTTTGTCGTTTTTGTAGCTTTCGTTAGTAGCTAATGATAAACGGGCTAATTTTTTGTTGCTGTCAAAGCTTTTTACATCGGGGGCCATACCCAGGTGTCCTACCAGGCGTACGCTGTTTCTTAATGTGTTCATGTTTTAAACTTTTTTTGTTTTTTAATTAACAGGACAAAGGTGAAACACAACAGGATAAGCACCCGGTTGATAACCGCTTATAACCGACAATTCCCATTTGCAACCGTTTGCAAACGGATAATTTTATTTATCTTTAACCTATGAATGAAGAAAGAATTTGCTTGGATTGCGGTACTTTGCTGCATGGCAGGGCAGATAAAAAGTTTTGTAACGACCTATGCCGCAATAATTATAACAACCAGCTTAATAGCAGCAGTTATAACTATGTGAGGAATATTAATAATATCCTTCGCCGCAACCGCCGCATACTCGAAGAACTAAACCCAACAGGAAAAACAAAAACCACAAACAAAAAATTAGCAGCCAAAGGGTTCGATTTTGAATACCATACCCGTACGTATCAAACCCAAAATGGCAAAACCTATTACTTTTGTTATGAATATGGTTATCTGCCATTGGATGGAGATGAAGTTTTACTGGTGAAAAGAGAGGAATAATGAGCCTCACCTAAATCCTCCCCGGTTGGGAGGACTTTGAATTTTGTTTCGAAGCAAAGCTTTTCTGTAAAAGTTCTTAAAGTCTCCCCTACAGGGGGAGATTTAGAGGGGGCTAAACGATCCGAAATTCCACTATCTTTGCGCGCAAATGATTATTCACCAATTTTACGATAAAGGCCTGGCACATGGCTCCTATGCGGTAGTCAGAACAGGAAAAATGATCTTGATTGATCCTGCTCGTGACCCGCGGCCCTATTATGACTTTGCAACCTTGCATGAAGCCGATATTATTGGAGTGATTGAAACGCATCCGCATGCCGATTTTGTTAGCTCGCATCTGGAAATTCATCAGGCAACCGGTGCCGTAATTTATACAAGCAAATTGGCAGGCGCTGAATATCCTCATGAAAGTTTTGATGATGGCGATGTAATTACGCTGGAAGACATTAAGCTGAAAGCGATCAATACCCCAGGCCATTCGCCCGATTCAATTTGTATATTGGTTGAAGATGAAGACGGTAACGAAAAAGCAATATTTACAGGTGACACTTTATTTGTAGGGGAGGTAGGCCGACCTGACCTTCGTGAAAATGCTGGTAATATTACCGCTAAAAAGGAAGAGCTAGCGAGGCAAATGTATCATTCAACCCGCGAAAAGCTTATGAAATTGCCGCATAACATTACCGTTTACCCGGCACACGGCCCCGGTTCTTTGTGTGGTAAAAGTATGAGTCCCGATCTGCAAAGTACTATTGGCAGGGAGCTTCGCGAAAATTATGCCTTGCAATTGATGGACGAAATAACTTTTGTTAAAACACTTACTACCGACCAACCCTTTATCCCAAAATATTTTGGCTATGATGTAGAAATTAATAAAAAGGGTGCGCCATCATTTAAAGATAGTATCAGTTCGGTTTTAAGGCTTGACAATAATGCTCCGTTAGAGAAAACAGTCATCATCATTGATACCAGACCAAGCCTTGAGTTTAGAAACGGACATGTAAAAGGCACAATTAATTTACAGGATGGAGAAAAGTTTGAAACCTGGTTAGGTTCAATCATAAATCCGGACGAACAGTTTTACCTAATGGCAGCTACTGATGATGATTTAGATAAAGCAATAAAAAAAGTTGCTAAAATTGGTTACGAACAGAACATAAAGGCTGTGTTGCTGTTGCCGGCAAATGCAAAAGAAAAATCACCGCATCTTGATTTAGCTGATTTCAAGTCTCACCAAAAAAAATATACAATAGTTGACGTCCGCAATCAAAATGAAACCGAAGCTGGTTTGATATTTAACAATACTATTGCCATTCCACTACCAGAACTACGCGAGAGGATTAACGAAATCCCTACTGACAAACCAATTGTTGTACATTGTGCCGGTGGCTACAGATCTGCTACAGCGGCAAGTATAGTAGCAGGTAAAATAGCAACGGTGCCAGTTTATGACCTTGGTGAGGTTATTACTGAGTTTTGATGTAAGAGGTAAGGGTTCTAAAATCAGGAATCGTTATAATCATAATATAATCGGTGAAATCGATACATAATCAGTGGAATCAAATATAATCGTAAAAACCGCCGATGGTTCAAACACCATTTATAACACTGAGGTTGGTGAAAATTATCACTCCAGGAACGGTGCTTTACAGGAAAGCAGACATGTATTTTTAAAGTCAGGCTTGCTATATTTTTTAGAAAAGTCTTCACAAACAAAAACCACCAGCGAAGTCAAAGTCTTTCCGCCAACTGGCGGAGGAGACCTGCCTGCCGGACAGGCAGGTTTAGAGGGAGCTGATGCACATTCTGTTTCCATTTTAGAAGTTGGCTTTGGAACCGGATTAAACTTTTTGCTTAGCGCCGATTATTGTACTGAAAAAGAAATTAACCTTGAATATACAGGCATTGAAGCCTATCCCTTAAGCATGGATATGATCAGTCAAACCGGTTATGATCAATACATCTCAGAAGAGATATGGAAAAAATTTATTAAAAATTACGAAGAACTGCTTTTATCACCCGTTAAATTAAATCATTACTGTCAACTGCAAATTGCCAACCGCAAACTTTTAAAATTTCAATCCAAACAGCAGTATAATATTATTTATTTTGATGCTTTTGCATCAGCCCGTCAACCCGAAATGTGGAATGAGGCTGCGATAAACTATACCATACAATTTTTAAAACCAGGCGGTGTATTTGTAACTTATGCGATAACTGGCAACCTTAAACGTGCGCTAAAGGCATTGGGATGTAAAGTAGAGAAAGCACTGGGTGCGCCAGGTAAAAGGGAAATGTTGAGAGCAGTGAAGATAGTCTGAACCTGGATTTGTAAGATTAAAGGATTGTCATGACTATTCAATGAAGGTCACCTACCCTTTCAAATAAGCATTAGGAACATTTGGCAAAGTATAGTTAATCCCATAGGCGTATTTAATCAATAAGGAAACCACGTCTGCTACTATATGCGGATTCCGGTGCATTTGAGGCAGCAAGCCCATCATGGCATAACTTAAGGGGTTTACAGCAGGTATATATGTTTCCCATTCGTAACCTCTGCCCCATATCAATCCCTTAATTGTTATACTTAAGTCGGCCGAGTTTTCCAGCAGAAAATAAAGCATATCAACAGAGTTATTGCTGTTTTGATTAACCGTATGAAAAATGGGTGTATGCCCGCCAAAACCATATTGATCCAAACCTGCTTTCGCGTTTATATCAGCGCCATATTTAACCAGTACTTTTGAACTGGCCAGGCTATTGTATTCCGCACAAAAATGCATTAAAGTACCTCCGGTTAAAGGTGTGTAGGCATTATTAAATAATGAGTAAGTTTTAGATACGATAGCCGGATCGTTTTTAACCGCTTCTTCCAGCTTATAGGCATTATCAGTTAAAACCGCAAGCAGCGCCTTATCTTCAAATTCCAAACCGTGATCAATAAAAGCCTTTACACAATCTTTAAACCTGGGTGTGCGGGTGTACATCTCAACCATAGTGGTAAAAAGCGGCACCCCGTCATGAACTTCATTCGGATTGCCTCCTTCCTCTAAATACTTGCGAATTCCTTCCACCGAATGAACTTCAATGTCATAAAGTAATTGATTATAGTCGGGCATAGTCAATTGATAATTTGTCTATAATAAAGTTATACAATTTATTTTTGAAAGATAGTTTTTTCTACTTCCGGACTTTCCGACTTCCGAACTTTCCGACTTAAAACCTTATTTTTACCACTAATTCGTGTAATTCGAAAACATTCGTCCAATTAGTGAAAATATACTTTATGCCATTAATACCTCCACCTATAGCATCTACACCAGAAATCGCCTTCAAAAGATTACTCACCATTATGGACGATCTTCGCCTGAATTGTCCATGGGATAAAAAGCAAACTTTGGAAAGCTTGCGTCATTTAACCATTGAAGAAACTTATGAACTATCAGACGCTATTTTGAGCGCAGATATGCCAGAAATAAAAAAGGAATTGGGTGATATTATGCTGCACCTTGTTTTTTACGCCAGGATAGCTTCAGAAACAAATGATTTCGATATTACTGATGTATTAAATGGAATTTGTGATAAGCTGGTTAACCGCCATCCTCATATTTATGGTGATGTTGATGTAAAGGATGAGAACGATGTAAAACGTAACTGGGAACAGATAAAACTAAAAGAAGGTAACAAATCCGTATTGGGCGGGGTACCGGCATCATTGCCTGCCTTGATTAAAGCATCGCGTATACAGGAAAAAGCGCGCGGTGTTGGGTTTGATTGGGAAGAAAAAAGCCAGGTATGGGCAAAGGTGGAAGAAGAACTGCAGGAATTTAAAAATGAGTTTAATGCTGAAGATGAAAGCACCATCGACCATGAAAAAGCTGAAGGTGAATTTGGCGACCTGCTTTTTTCACTAATTAATTACGCCCGTTTTATAAATATTAACCCTGAGGACGCTCTGGAAAAAACTAACCGTAAATTTATAAAACGTTTTCAATACCTTGAAAGCAAGGCGAATGAAAATGGTAAACAGTTACACGATATGAGCCTTGCCGAAATGGATATTTTTTGGGAAGAAGCAAAAAAAATTTAAAATAAGGTAACGTATTGTAGCGTTATAATAAATTAAACGTAACCAATAAAAATCTAACTAATTATGAAACTAAAACTACTTTACTTGTTGCTATTATTACTTGCATTTATGAGCGGGTGTGGACCAAAAAGTGCAGCACCTGTCCCTAATAATACACCGGAAGGCACTTTTACAGGCAAATTCAAATATATACACAAACATGCGCAAACTGGAGCCGTTGATTCTGTTACAACAAGCATTCAATTACAAATTGAGCAAAACACGGGTTTTAAGGTTACAGGCGATACCTCAGTACATGCAGGCAGTTATGGCAGTTACCTGGTAAACTCAAGTTATACTGCTATCGACTTTATGGATAAAACTTTTCCAACCACAGGTACCCCGGCAAAATACCACTTAAACGGCGTTTATTCATATAGTTATGATGGAACGAATTTAAGCATTGCTGCCTTCGGGGCCTTTGATACCCTCAGCTACGTTTATTCTATGAAACGAATTGGTAATTAGTTGGTTAGTGAATAGTGAGCAGGAAGATAAAGAACTCAAAATTCACCGTTTACCATTCACCAACAAACTAAATTTTCGTTAACTGTAGCAATATTATTATATACCTCGTATAGTATAAAATAATAGTTCAGGCTGAAATAAACACTTTTAATGCATACACCCCGGGGCATTGCTGAAGAAGAAATTATCAGCCAATGCAAAACAGGCAGCTTAAAATACCAGGAACTGCTTTATAAGCAGTTCTATGGCTATGCTATGGGTATTGGGATGCGTTATTGTTTAAACCGTGATGATTCACTTGAGGTAGTAAATGATGCTTTTATTAAAGTATTTAGCGCCATAGGAAAATTTAATAATGATAAGCCTTTCAAAGCCTGGCTCCGCACTATTATAGTAAATACAGCTATTGACAGGCGGCGGAAGGAGATGAAATATATGTTAAATGTTGAACTTGAAAATACGGCACCAATAAGCAATAATGCAAATGCAATTGACAACCTGGGTGTACAGGATATTTTAAACCTGATGAAGGAGCTTCCTCCGATACAACTTACAATTTTTAATTTATATGAGATTGACGGATATAGTCATGATGAGATTGCGCAGTTATTAGCTATACCAGCGAGCTCATCAAGGGTTTATTTGAGTAGGGCTAAAGAAAAATTAAGGGCCATGCTAAAATCTGAAGAACAAAACCATGGACGATCAGTTAGATAACAATTTAAAAAAACGCATAAGGGAAGTGTTCGAGAATTTTGAGGACACCTCTGCTGACCATGGCTGGCTGGAGCTCAGGAAAAAGTTTCCTGAAGAAGAGCGGAACCGTCGTGCATTTGCATGGATATGGTGGGGGGCAGCTGCAGCCGTTTTCTTTTTGTTTTTTGGGATTGGTCTCTGGATATATGATGCTAAAGTACAGCCGCAAAAATTTACTCATAACAAATTAAAAAACACGAAAACACAAAATATAAATAATACAAAAGAACATCCCGGCAGCATTAATAAAACAACGGCCGCAGATGAAAATAATTTAGCCAGGACAAATAGCGGGGTAAAAAATTTAAACCCTGTTAATGAAAATAATCCGACCAAACCAAAACACAAAGCCAGAAATTCAAATCCGCTGAATGGAAATAATTTAGCTAAAACTAATCGCAAAGCTGAAAATTCAAATCCGGTGAATGAAAATAATTTAGCTAAAACAAATGGCAGAACAAGAAATTCAAATTCCATAAAATCGTTACTTAAATATAAAAAGTACAGGGAGCCTGGTATTATACCACCAATATTAAAAAATGACACATTAACCCAGAAAGCAAATCTGGCTCAAGCTGCTGATAACAGTAAACCAGATAGTAACTCACAATCGCAGCAATTAAATGCAGCTGTTAACCCAAACACCCAACCTTCTAAACCGTTAACCGTCCCTCAACCTCCTGCAAAGTCAATAAGTTCCATGTTTGCTGAAAATAAAAAGATTGACACTAAAAAAAGCTCTGAAAAAAGTGATAAAAAGGTTCGGTTTGGCTTGTACGCCGCTACTTATTTTAATTACGCCAAGGGAAGTAATAACCAGATAAATGTAGGTGCAGGTGTTACATCAGATATTAAACTAAGTAACAACCTCAAATTAGTAACAGGTATCACTATAGCACAAAACAGCTTAAATTATACTGGTGGTAACTCTGTAATTATTGCACAAAGTAATTCTTTACCTTCTACCTCAGCCAGTGTTTCACCCAGTTATAGTGTCAGTTCTGTAGCTACGCTTAAAAACCATACCGCCAGCCTGGTTGGTTTAGATATTCCCCTAAATCTTAAATACGAATTTAATCCTCAAAAGAGTGATGCTTATATTAGTGCGGGCTTAAGTTCAGGTACGTTTATTAATGAAACCTATAAAAGCCAGTATAGTTCGCAGACTTACTATTCTTCTTCAGTACAGCAAACTCAGGGCGAAACTACGAGTAAAAGCTTCAACAGCTTTTATTTTGCAAAAATGCTTAATGTGGCAATGGGGGTAGGATTTCCTTTTGGAAAAAACCGGCTTATTTTTGAACCATTTTTAAAATACCCGATTGGGGGCTTAGGTTCACAAAATATCCACTTTGGCGCAGGCGGTATAAACTTAAAATTTAACTTTCAATCCCCAAAAAAATGAAAGCAACTTTACTAACCTTAATCAGCCTTTTTTCATTAACGCAATTATTTGCACAAAAATTTGAAGTATCAATCCAGGCTAACTCTGGCCTGTATCACTACGATGGTAAAGCATCTGCATCTGTTTCATTTATTAACCAGGGATCAACTGATAAGGGAAATTATACCAACAACCCTTATGGTAGTAAAAACGGGTTTAGCTATGGGGGAGATATACAGGGACAATATGTAAGTAAATGTGGCTTTATTACGGGCCTGCAGGCAGGTTATGAAGTTTTACGAAGCAAAGTGGATATAAACGGCTATTATCCTTCAACTATTTACCTTTTTAATTCCAATTATATAGCACAATCCTACCAAATTCCGGCTAAAGGGCAAACGTTTTTGCAGAATCAAGATATCAATATCAACCCTTATGTTGGCTATCGCTTAAAAATTAAAAATATTAAAATTGATATGATGCCTGGAGTTGATCTTGGCTTTAATGTTAGTTCATACGATAAGGGAAAGGCAGTTGATAGTGTCGGAAATGTTTATCGAACTAACCTGAAAAAACTTGATGCTCCAACTGATGTGCGGCTAAGATTTGGGATTGCCGCTACTTATAAAAGATTTGGGATTACAGCAGCTTATGCTCATGGCTTAACAAATCTTGTTAAAAACTTAAGCAGCGATAGCAACTATGAATTACACAGCGAATTGCTCCGTTTTGGTATTACTTACAGGATACTTTAGCGAGGTTAAAGCTGAAAGGTAAAAGGTAGGAATATTTAGGATCTCTTGAGCTAACCTTTCCAGCTCTATCTTGATACTAGATACTAGCTACTTGATACTATCTTCCGCCTTTGAGCTAACCTTTCCGGCTCTATCTTGATACTAGATACTAGCTACTTGATACTATCTTCCGCCTTTCACCTTTTGCCCTTCACCTAACCCACTCACTTAAACCTAATGGCCTTCACAGGTGTAATTTTAGTTACCAGCATTGACGGCCCCAACATTACCAGCAGGCAAATCAAAAGCGTACCAGCATTTAATAAGATCATATCAGGCCAGCTAAATTGTATAGGCACAAAGCTCATGTAATATGATGCCTGATCCAGTTTAAATAAATGTGTCGTGTATTGCACAAATCCAAAACCTATCCCAAATATATTTCCTAGTAACATACCTAAGCCAATCAGATAAAAAGCATTGTATAAAAACACTTTCTGTATGTTCCAATTGGTGGCGCCCATTGCTTTTAATATCCCGATCATAGTGGTACGTTCAAGTATCATAATCAGTAAAGCAGAGATCATATTAATTACAGCTACTATAATCATCAATATTAAAACCACTTTGGTATTTCCGTCCAACAAATCAAGCCAGCCGAATATTGTTGGATAATTATCAATTACCGTGTATGATTTGAGTTTTGGAGGCAACATATTGTCGATGAAATCACTTGCTTCATTTAGCCTGTTAAAATCAGCAACCTTTAATTCATATCCGCCAATTTCATTGGGGTTCCAGCTATTAAGCTTGTTAATTAATGACAAGTCGCCTATTACATAAGTTCTATCTACCTCATCAATACCCATACTAAAAATACCCCTTATGGTAAATTGCCTTATCTTTAAAGGTTCTTGTACAAAATACATTAAAATTTTGTCGCCCACTTTTAGCCTTAAGCGGTTGGCTGTAGTTTGTGAGATTAATAACTGCTTTTTTGTTTCAATAGAATCTTGAAAATCAATGAGCTTGCCGGCTACCAGGTTCTTTTTGAAGAATGACCAGTCATAATTTTTGTCGACGCCCTTTAATACCACTCCCTCTATCTCATCATTAGCTTTTATAATACCTGGTTTGGTAGCAAAAGGCATAACTTTAGTAATGAGATGATTGGCGATTGCCTTTTTTTCAAAGCTACTATCAGCGATGAATGGAGAATTTTCATAAGAGTTATTCAGGTCGAATTTTATTATTTGAAGGTCGCCGGAAAACCCGCGCACTTTCTCTCTTATTTCTTGTTTAAACCCTCTTATAATCTCCAGGGATAGTATCATCACGCCAAGGCCAAGCATAATGCCTACGATAGCTATTCGCACTATTAACTTTGAAAATGTACGCTTAGACTTAAATGTTATCCGGTTAGCTACGAAATAGGCAAAATTCAATGCAATGTGATTTTTTGTATATTCGCAAATATGCGGTTTTGCCGTTAATTAAATTGCTCATAAACCATAATTATGATAAGACCTAAAATTTTTTTACCATTTATTATCAGCTTTTTTTTGGTTGGTAATACAACTGCCCAAAAAAGTTTTTTTAAACATTATAAGATTTCTATAACAAAAGAAAAACAGGGAATTATTACCGGGGCCGACCAAACAAACCTTTATGTTAATTATCTTAAAGGGAAAAATATCGGCATGGTTATTAATCAGACTTCTGTTATCGGTAAAAGCTTAACCCTTAGTGTTGATAGCTTGCTTAAATTAGGTATTACAATAAAAAAAATATTCGGCCCTGAACATGGTTTCAGGGGAAATGCCAGTGACGGTACGGAGATAAATAACGGCACCGACCAAAAAACCGGGCTGCCTGTAATTTCCCTTTATGGAAATAAACATTATAAACCAACACCCGAAGATTTAAAGGCGCTTGACCTGGTTATATTTGATATTCAGGATGTGGGCGCACGTTTTTATACTTATCTTTCTACTTTACATTATGTAATGGAAGCGTGTGCGGAAAATAATATAGAACTGATGATATTAGACAGACCTAATCCAAACGGTTTTTATGTTGACGGGCCTGTGCTTGATACGGCTTATCGCTCGTTTGTAGGGCTTAATCCTGTACCCATAGTGCATGGATTGACTATTGCCGAATATGCACAAATGATAAACGGCGAAGGATGGCTTAAAAACCATGTTAAATGCAAATTAAAGATCATTAAAGTGGCTAATTACACACACAAATTATCTTATAAATTGCCGGTTAACCCATCTCCGAATTTGAACACAGACAAATCAATATTACTTTATCCTTCAGTATGCTTATTTGAAGGCACAACACTGAGTCTTGGCCGGGGTACCATGTTTCCATTTCTGCAAATAGGACATCCGGATTTAAAAGGGAAATATAGCTATTCATTTAAACCGGTAAGGATTCCGGGTATGAGCGAAGACCCGCCGCAAAAAGATAACCTTTGTTATGGAATAAACCTTAAAGATTATGATACAAATTATATACGTACCAGTGGCAGGATCAATTTAACCTGGCTGATAGAGTTATATAAAGCGTTTCCTGATAAAGAACACTTTTTTAAAGCTTATTTAACAAAACTTGCCGGAAACAATGAGTTAAAAAAACAAATTGAAGCAGGTAAAAGCGAGAAAGAGATACGTGCAAGCTGGGAGCCGGCTTTAAGTAATTATAAAACTATACGTAAAAAGTATTTATTATATCCTTAATTGATTTCGGAATTCGGATTTTCGATTTCGGATTTATTTTGCGATAACTAGACCATGAGAAAGTCTAAAAAATCAGTGTAATCAATAAAATCAGTTAAAATCAGCGATTAGCTATGAGAATTGTATTTATGGGTACCCCACAGTTTGCTGTAGCATCATTAGATGCTTTAATAACAGCGGGCTGCGATATTGTGGCTGTTGTAACCGCGCCAGATAAACCGGCCGGCCGGGGGCAAAAATTGAATGAATCAGCCGTAAAACAATATGCTGTAAGTAACGGCCTCAAAGTATTACAACCTGAAAAATTAAAAAACCCGGAATTTTTAGAAGAATTAAAATCATTACAGGCCGACCTCCAGGTTGTTGTTGCATTCAGGATGTTGCCCGAACTGGTTTGGAATATGCCGCCAAAAGGCACCATCAACTTGCATGCTTCTTTGTTGCCGCAATATCGCGGGGCAGCCCCTATAAACTGGGCCATAATCAACGGCGAAAAAGAAAGCGGCGTTACCACCTTTTTTCTGAGACACGAAATAGATACAGGCGATATACTATTTACGGAAAAAGTAACGCTTACCGGCCATGAAACCGCCGGCGAACTTCATGACCGCTTAATGAACAAAGGAGCCGGTTTGCTTGTAAAGACTGTTAAAGGTGTTGAAAGCGGCAGGTATAATGAACATCCGCAATCACAGTTGCTGGAAGGGGTTGAACTGAAGCACGCCCCTAAAATTTTTAAAGAAGATTGCCTTATTGACTGGAACCAGCCGGCAGAAACCATTTACAATAAAATACGTGGATTGAGCCCTGTACCTACTGCGTACACTACATTAAACGGCAAGATCCTTAAAATATTCAGAGCCGGATATGAATTAACAGAACCAGGAATATTACCCGGCGGCTTTTTAACTGATAATAAGACTCATTTAAAATTTGCCGCTATGGATGGCTTTATCAGCCTGACAGAAGTACAATTGGAAGGTAAAAAACAAATGGGTATTGCGGAGTTTTTGAGGGGGGTGAAGCTGTAAAACATGTGCTAAATCAGATTTCCGCACCGGCACAAAGCATCCCTACCGAACGTAGAAGAATGTTTATATATTTCTTGCCAACGGGGCGTTCCTGTATCATGCTTATCACGACACTCGTCTCACAAGATACTGTTAAAATTATTTAATCGCTATTGGATTTAAAGTCGGTGTAAACTTAACTACGTTGTTTTTAATTGATTTTACCCGCCTCAGATATGCATAGATGGCAGCCAGGTCCACTTTATTCATTTTGCTGTACATTAACCAGGGCATTATACTATTGAATTCACCGGGTTTAATATGTTGTGGATGATAACTTGTATCCGAATACATTTTAAATCTGTTGATAAACTGATCTTCATTCCATCCGCCAATACCGGTTTCTTTATCCGGCGTCAAGTTAGCTGAGCGAACAACAGAACCATCGGGTAAAGTAAACTCTCTTCCCCCACTGAAGGAAAGCTCAGTTATGATCTGGCCTTTGTTAACAGGCGAATGGCATTCTATGCATGCGCTGGCATTGGCCATATAAGCGCCATAGGTAAACTGGTCCGATTTCGCCGGCAATTTGTGGGGACTTGCTTTTTGTGGGATAGTATTGATAATAAAATTCATGGGGAAATCGGAAACAGACTCGACAACATTATTATCGATTGGGGAAAGCGTCCGTATATAAGCAATAATGCATTTAATGTCTTCAGGATCCATTTGGCCGTAGTAATGATAGGGCATAACAGGAAACATCGCTCTTCCTTCTTTTGTGACCCCTGTGGTGATTAAACGGAATAGCTCACCGTCTGTATAACGGCTAATACCTGCCGGGGTAATATTCTTCGAGTAATATATGCCCGGAAATCCCTCTTTCTTGTCAAACCGCTCCCCGCCTCTTCCAGTCGTTCCTTCGGTTACAGGTGCCAGAAACTTACTCCAGTCACGGGTTGAATGGCAATCCATACAAACTGATACGTTGTTTGCGAGGTATCTTCCACGCTCAATGTTCGCTAATGAATTTTTCACTTTGAGAACCGGTGCTGCGCCTACATTGGGCAATGCCGTCTTTATATATATAAGTATTCCGGCAGCGATCATAATTACTGCCAGCAAAAAATAACCAAGCACCCTAAATACTTTTTTCATGAGTTTTAAATTTAAGTGTTGTAATAATTGGTTAGCCTAAGAAGGATACCAATCTACTCTTTTATTTTGATAAACAACTAGTTAAAGAAAATTATAGAGCAAGTAAAGTCAACATTTTCAGACGTTTCTATGGTGGTACATTAATATTTTATTTAACTGATCAATAAACGGCTATGTGGAAAATATTATACCTTTAAGCAGACTATTTGGCATAATAACTTAAGATTAAGAGCAAAAAAGGGCTAGTTTTTGTTATCCGATTATCTTTTTACCTGACAACAATGATTCTTCAAAAACAATATGCCTTGATTCAAGGCTCAAGAGAAGTAGTTTTTAATTTTATCGACACGCAAGTTGGTACTGATCTAAACACACCTGTTCCTGCTTTTGAAAACAGGGCGGTCCGCTATTTACTTATGCATAACGCCAATACTTATTTTCACTGGCTTTCATACTTCGCACTAAAGAAACCCTTTGACTTGTTAAATGATGAGAACTTTACTAACATTAACCTTATCCGCCCTGTTTATACAGAAGTTGATAATACGATGGCCTTCTTCATTGAGAATTTTAAGGAGCAGCTGGATTTACCCTTATATAATACACTTTCGCGCAACAGGCAGGTAAGCGCCACTCCTTTGCAACTTTTCACCCACGTCATCACTCATGAGTTTCATCATAAGGGACAAATTATGTCGATGTGCCGTTTGTTGGGTTATACACCTCCCGATACAGACGTGATCCGTTTCTAACAGATCAACAGAGGCAGTAGTATTAAAAGCAACACTTCGATTTGACAAGAATCACCAAATAAGCTGACAACCATCATTTTGTAGCTATTTACCAGTCTTTAGATTTGATCTGTAATCAAAATAAAGATGGAATGGCTGCTGATTTTTTTACTAATAACTATAGCGGTTGTCAGCTATGTCCTTTTCGCGCCTTTTTATTTAGAAATAAACACCAGCACGGGTTTATGCAGTATACGGTTTCACCATTTAGCATCCGCAAAACTGATTATTTCAGACAGATCATTGTTAATTGATTTATGGATTGCCGGATGGGCTAAACAAATCGATTTGTTTGCGAAAACTGTTACAGGTAAAGAAAAATCAAATCAGTCTTTAAAGAAAAAAAAACGATTTAAAATTTCTTTCAACAAAGTAAAAGCGGTAGTTAAAAGTTTTAAAGTAACCAAATGTTACCTCACCATGGATACCGGAAATGTAGAGCTAAACGGGGTGCTCTATCCTTGTTTTTATTGGCTAAGCAATGCCTGGCATGTTTGCAGAAAATATAGTAACAATTTGCTTAAATCTTCCCTGGAGAAAATAACCCGATAAAACAATGAATAACATATCAATAAATAAAATCGGTTTCTGGTCCGCTGTATTTGCATTTATATTTGCGGCTGGGTACGATATTGCACAACTACTTTCATGGACCCATTTTTTACAGCATCCGCACGAATTGTTTTGGGTGTTTTTGCCTTCACTTTTCCTCGCCCCTGCTTTTCTTATCGTTATGATAAGCCTCCATTTTATGGCATCTGACCAGGAAAGAATATGGACCGCCATAGGATTATGTTTCGCTGTTATTTACTGTGCTTTTGCAACAATGAATTATTTTACACAGTTAACGGTTATGGTGCCCGCATTACTAAAAGGCGAAATAAATGAAAGCCATGTACTTGCTTTTAAACAAGGAACATTCATGTTTGCGATAGACTGCCTTGGATATTTTTTCATGAGCCTTTCTACCTTATTTGCGGCATTCGCTTTTCGCGATACGTACAAAGGTTTATACACCTGGATGTTATTAAACGGATCACTGATCATCATTTTTATACCTGCATATTTTAATCCGTTCTTTTATTTTATAGGTTCAGTCTGGGCAATAACATTTTCACTTGCTATGATTAAAGCCGCTAAAATGTTCAGACAGTTAAAGACAATGCCGATACAAAAAGAATATTATGAATTATGACGATTCCTATTTTTTATTAATCGCATATTGCGCAAGCAACATAGCGGGACTTTTACTCTTATGGGCTGCAGTTAAAAAGCCAAAGCATGCCAGGTTAGTTTTCTTTGTGCTTTTTGGATGGGCCTGTTGGATTAATTATACCACCGGCCAACAGCATCCTCAAGTGTATTTGGATTATGCACGTTTTTCCATCGGCATTTATAAAGATTTTATTAATGGCTGGTTTAAAAACCATATCCAGGTTACAGTAACCATTATTGCTATAGGTCAGGCTTTAATTGCGTTAGGCATGCTGCTTAATGGCATTTGGGTGAAAATGGCCTGTGTCGGCGTAATTCTTTTCTTACTGGCTATTGCCCCTTTGGGTGTGGGCTCGGCTTTTCCATTTTCCATCACCGTATCAATTGCCGCATATTTTATTATTCGGAAAGACGATAAAAGCTATTTGTGGAAAATTGATGGCACTTACAAAAAATCATTAACTTAATTTTCATAAAACTTAAAACAACGAGTACTATGGCAACTAAAGAATCATTCTCCATAAATGGAGAAGCTCTGCTCAAAAAAGTAAAGGAGTTGATAACAGCACCTGAGAAATTAAAAACCATTATAAGGCAGCCAATTGCTAAAAAGTAAAGAACCCAATGACTGCTCATAAAAATAAGACATTCCTTTATCTAACTTTTCCGTTGGCAATGCTTGTTGCGACCAGTGCAGTTTTCGGAATTTTTATGAAGGAAACCTATATCAATGAAACTGAAAATTGGAGGGTTCAAGGGATCGGGCAAGATATAGTTGATCTTTTTATAATCATCCCGGTATTAGTTATATCGGGCATGTTAGCTTATCTAAACAAAAAAATTGCTTTTTTTATATTCGGCGGGGCCATTTTATTCCTCATTTATAGTTATGCTATTTATTGTTTCGCGGTTCATTTCAACTATCTTTTCCTTGTTTACTGTTTTACATTCGGTTTATCTGTTTATTCATTTGTTTGGTTTATCACCTCTCAATCTATCAGCGTTGTAAGAAGCTGGTTTGACAACCAGATGCCGGTTAAATTGCTGGGCACCATCTTAATTATTATTGCTGTTCTTTTTTACTTTCTTTGGCTAAGTGATATAATCCCGGCATTAATAGCGCATAAAATACCAAAATCGTTGGTTGGAACCGGTATGGTTACTAACCCCATACATGTACTTGATATTTCCCTTCTTCTTCCGGGGATGACTATTACCTCGTTTTTTTTACTTAAAAGAAATCCATTAGGATATTTGTTAACTCCCGTTATATTGGTTTTTTCTTTGTTAATGGACATCAACATCACCGTTTTGGCTGTTTTTATGAAAATAAAAGGAGTTAGTGATAGTTTATCTGCAGCTTATTTTATCGGAACGCTCATTGTTTTGGGCATCATCCTTCTATATATTCTTTTCAAACATTTAAAAAAGAACAACATACGGATTTAGTTTGCTGTCTTTTTTACTTTTGCATAATTACACACTTACTAACAAATCAATTATTCATCAGTAAGTATAATATTCGCAATCTCAATGATTAATTATGAGTGATAAAATAAAAATTGCTGTGCTTGATGATTACCAGCATGCTGCCCTTTTAATGGCAGACTGGAGCATACTAAATGACCGGGCTGAAATAACAGTTTTTAATGACCACATTGTAAATGAAACAGAAGTTATTGAACGGCTTCTCCCTTTCCATGTTGTTTGTGTGATGCGGGAAAGAACGCCGCTTAAAAGATCAATATTAATCAAATTAAGGAACTTGAAACTGATTGTTTCTACCGGCAAACGAAATGCGTCTATTGATATCAAAACAGCTGAAGAATTGGGTATAGAAATAAAACCAACCGGGTATGTAACAAGCGGGGCGCCGGAACTCACCTGGGCGCTGATTATGGCTATTGCCCGGTATATTCCGCAGGAATGTAATAACATAAAGATTGGAGGCTGGCAAACTACTATTGGTACAGATCTTAAAGGAAAAACAATAGGAATAATCGGTCTGGGTAATATCGGAAGTAAAATAGCGGAATATGCAAAAGTCTTTAAAATGAATACCATCGCCTGGAGCCAAAACCTGACTGAAGAAAAAGCTGTAAAAGCCGGCGCAAGGCTGGTAAGTAAGGCAACCTTGTTAAGAGAATCAGATTTTGTAACCATCCATCTAATTTTAAGCGACAGATCAAGAGGGATCATTACAAAAGATGACCTTAAGTTAATGAAACCTACGGCTTTTTTCATCAATACGTCAAGAGGTCCTTTGGTAGATGAGGAAGCTTTGATTGAAATCTTACTGCAAAAAAAGATAGCCGGAGCAGCGCTTGATGTGTTTGATACCGAGCCATTGCCAGCCGACCATCCTTTCAGGAAAATGGATAACGTACTTGCAACGCCGCATATTGGCTATGTAACTGAAGAAACATATAAAGTATTTTACCAGGATACGGTGAATGCAATTCTGGAATGGCTTAATGCTAATCCCTTTTTAGCTATTGAGTAGCTGAAAAAAGGATTAACTAAATTCCATCAATAAGTATCTTTCTAACAAGGGTATAAATTCGTCAATAGTGAATGACCCGAACGTTTTTCCGTAACCGCTTTTACGGAAGGTAAAAAGTATTCTGCCATTTTTTAAACACTCCATATGGAAATCCCACTCTTCCACATTCCACAATAAATAAAGACTTTCATCAGGTGTTAGTTCAAATTTACCGGTTCTTTCCAGGTTAATATCTTCAATATAATTTAATAGTCTATTTGCATTCTGAAAGATAATATTGTAATGAAAAAAAACGTCAGGGTCAATAGTATTTATAATTTCTATAATTTCGGGATGTATTTCAGAGCGCATATACTATAATAGTAAAAGATACTTGCCATATATACGTGCTTTTAACTTATAGGTTACGAATATTTATAAAATACAATTTAGTTTATAAAAAAGTTTTATGAACCGCTGTCATTCAGTGCAAAGGTATTTTTCCGGTCTTTCCATTTACCTTTTGTAAAATCCGGGAACTGTTGCGGGGTATTGCCTTCCGCAATTGATTTTTCAGATAACGGAGTGATCACACTCATTGTTACAGAATCATAAACATCAATGGGTGTTTGTTTACCTTGCTTTATCGCTTGTACAAAACCATTAAAAACAAACCAGTCCATACCGCCATGCCCTGCTCCTTCAGCTTTATCTTCGTATTTTTTCCATAAGGGATGATCATATTTTTTAAACCACTCATCAACAGCATCCCATTCATCATCCTTTTTGGATTGGTGCTCAATATAAACGCTTTTGGCAACATCCATCCATATCCCTTTAGTGCCCTGTACCCTGAAACCAAGTGAATACGGCCGCGGCAGGTGCGTATCATGCGAAAGCAAAACGGTTTCGCCATTGGCACAATTGATCATAGTGGTAGTTACATCGCCGTTTTTGTAATTGATCTTAGCATTTTTATTTCCGGGTGATAATTCCTCAACATACGCCGCCAGCCCTCTTGCTTTTGAACTAAACGAAACAAGGTTGGTAAAACGGTTACCCTTGTTTATATCAGCATATTGCATTAACGGACCAACACCGTGGGTAGGATAAATATCTGCATTCCTGTCAATATTAAATTGTGTACGCCATTGTGCCTCGCTTAAAGCACTTGGTCCAAATTCAACCCCATGCCCGTAAAAATGTTTACCATCATTAAACAATACCCCGCGCAGGTTATGCTGATAACCACCTTCGAAATGAAGTAGTTCGCCAAATAATCCCTGGCGCACCATATTTAAAACCGCCATTACATCCCGCCGGTAACAAACATTTTCCATAGTCATATAAGGCATTCCGGTTTGCTCTGAGGTATTAACCAAATCCCAGTGATCTTGTATACTTAAACCGGCTACCACTTCACAGCCCACATATTTGCGGGCTTTCATGGCATCAATAGCTTGCTGATGATGAAACTGCCAGGGAGTGGCAATAATTACCGCATCAATATCTTTTTTATCCAGTAACTTTTTATAAGCATCAACACCACCAGTAAATTCTTGTGGTAATGGTTTTCCTGCTTTTGTAAACTGCTCCCTGCAATATTTTAATGAACTTTCCTGAGTATCACAAATTGCCACAATCTCCACATCGTCACGCAGCAAACCCTCTGCAATATGATCACGACCACGCAATCCAACTCCAATATAACCCAGCCTTACTTTTTCTTTATTTGATGCAAAAAGGTTTTCTGTTGGTAATAACGCTAATCCTGCCGCAGCAATTGAACTCTGTTTTATAAATTCTCTTCTTTCCATAATTTAAGTTTGAAAATTTGAAGATAGGGATTCAATATTTAATTTGATAATTTGAAAACGAGTTGATTTGAAAATTGAGGATAAATGATAACTTTGTCACGAATTGAACAACCATTGTTGTCAACATAAATTATCATGAAAAAAATTAGCATATTACTTTTTATACTTGGATTAATAATTACAGTAGGCTTGGCTATTTATTTCAAATCTGAAGTTAACCCTGTAGATTCTGATGAAATAACTATCTCCCATAGCGGCGAAATGATATCTAAATGGCCTATTTTTATCGGTATAGGCCTGATGTTTGTAGGCGCAACATTTTTTTACGCAAGTCTTAGTGAAAAGAAGTCAAAATAAACTGCTGTTTTAAACGCAGTAATGGCAATGGAGAAATTCCACTGCCATTACATACTTCGTACCCACAACGACAGTTTCGTCGTTTTTATATAGCCTCTTAGGCTAATACCTGAAGTTTCGATAATACACCAAACCCGGTGCAGGCATCCCAGCCCGGCCCTGCAGTATAACCAGTATTTTTAGAAGTGGTCTTATTATCTCCGATAGCTATATCGCGACATAAACCAGGATTAGCATACAGTTGAGGATGAATAAAACCCGCCGGTTTGCCATTCTGTTTATTTATCAAAGCGATCAGTCCGGCCATTAACGGGGCTACAGCGCTTGTACCTCCTATTACCATTTCCTGACCGTCAACCAATACTTTATAGCCCGTATTAGGATCAGCATCTCCCGCTACGTCAGGCACTCCCCTACCCTTAAACTTTGTATCAATTTCCATTGGGACATTAGCATTAAGCTGATAATCAGGTAATGGAAAATAACTGCTAACCCCTCCACCTGATGCAGAATCACTGGATTCGTGCCATACGGTTTCTAATGAAATTTGATTATTATTTACTTCAAGCTTTGTTCCCCCGCAAGCGAGCACATAAGGGCTTGAAGCAGGAAAATCAACATGTACCTTCCCATCTGTTTCACCATCTCTTGATCCGCTGTCGCCTGATGCAGCACAAATGGTAACACCAAGAGCCGCGGCTGTTTTAAATGACTCATTAAAGTTGTCCATTGCCTGTTGTGTCCAGTTAACTTCTGCAGCGCCCCAGCTAATAGAAATAACGGATGGCTTATTTTTTGTATCATGTAAAGCAGTAGTAATGGCATCCAAAAATCCCTGGTCGGTATTTGGCGAAAAATAAACTGCTATTTGGGCCCCTGGTGCTACAGCTCCTGCAACTTCAATATCCAGCATTACTTCGCCATCGGCACTATCAGGAGTTGAAGGGCTGTTTGTTCCACCATCAACAGATATGGCTTTTACTGCCGGCGGAGTAATACCAAGGCCGTTAAAATAATTTGTTATATCAGTTGTTTGAAAGCCGCCGCCTAACTCAATAATAGCTATGCATTGACCATTGCCTGTTATCCCGGTGGGAAAACCATAAATCCCAGCAAGCTGATTAGCGGTAAATGCCTGCGGCGCTGTAGCATGTGAAACAATTCCTCCATTCTTTTTTATAACCTGGAACATAGGCCTGGCAATTGGCGTATTGTCTAAACCGAAAACACCTTTAATTATATCTTTAAGATCAGCCGGAACATTAATTTCACCAGTCAATTTTCTGAAATCGCCTGAATTATTTTCATATCCGTTCACATTTACATTAAACGCCTTTTCAAAATCGCTGATCTTTCCTTTAAAGATAATACTTCGCCTGGCAAGATTAACCTCAACCGTTGTTAAAAGATGCTCATGTGCAAAGGCTTCTACCTTGTCTGCATCTTCCTGGGAAGAACCATACTCAATTTCATAAGTTTCCCTCGTCAAAAATTGTCCGGTCAACGATTCATTCGGCAGTTCCTTCTTCCGGCGCAGTCTAACAGTTACTTCAATAACTTCATCTTTGTTAAGCTCACGTTGCTTTTCACCTTGCTTTGCTGGTTTATAGCTTCCGGTTAGTTTTACATTTGGTTGATTTTCCATTTTCTGTTAAATTAAATGACAATAAATTAATAACTGAAAAGTAATTTTGTCTATAAAAATAAATAAGTTTTTATT
>JAQBOA010000039.1 GCA_028288305.1 Mucilaginibacter sp. | reverse complement strand
CTAAATGAATAAAGACCAATTTGTTATTGGTGTTGACTATGGTACTGATTCGGTACGTTCAGTAATTGTTGATACCTTTAATGGTAAGGAATTAGCATCTTCCATTTTTCACTACCCACGCTGGCGGGATGGGCTGTATTGTAATGCCTCGCAAAACCAGTTTAGGCAGCACCCGCTTGATTATATTGAAGGCATGGTACAAACTATAAAAAACTGTATAAAAATGGCGGGCGGCACATCGGTTGTTGCAACAATAAAAGCCATATCAGTTGATGCTACAGGTTCAACACCGGTTGCTGTTAATGAGCAGGGTGTTCCACTGGCGCTGGCGCCCGGGTTTGAGAATAACCCAAATGCCATGTTTGTTTTATGGAAGGACCATACTGCTGTAAAAGAAGCCGCCGATATAAATCAGCATGCAGCTAAATTTGATATTAATTACCTGCAATATGTTGGCGGTATTTACTCATCCGAATGGTTTTGGGCCAAGCTGCTGCATGTTTTAAAAGCTGATGAAGAAGTTAGGAATGCCTGCTACTCATGGGTTGAACATTGTGATTGGGTTCCTTTTTTATTAAGCGGAGGTAAGCATATAAGGGATATGAAACGCGGACGTTGCTCTGCAGGCCATAAGGCATTGTGGGCGGAAGAATACGGAGGTTTACCGCCTGATGAATTTTTCTCATCGCTGGACCCGGTTTTAAAAGGATTTACTGAAAGATTATATAAAAACACTTTTACATCAGACCAAAGCGCAGGCACACTTAGTGAAGAATGGGCCATGCGTTTGGGATTAAGCACAGATGTGATAATAGGTGTTGGCGCCTTTGATGCACACATGGGCGCTGTAGGTGGTCAAATTGAACCCTACCACTTAAGCAAGGTAATGGGTACATCTACCTGCGATATGCTGGTAGCTCCCAATGCAGACATTCGGGGCAAATTAATCAAAGGTATCTGCGGGCAGGTAGACGGCTCAGTGATACCAGGCATGATGGGCCTCGAGGCTGGGCAATCCGCTTTTGGCGATACATATGCCTGGTTTAAAAATCTGCTTTCATGGCCATTAAATGAGTTGCTTACGCAATCATCAGTAATTGATGAAGCAACAGCTGAGAAGTTGAAAAATGAACTGGAGGGAAAAATAATTCCCGAACTTAGCAAGCAAGCAACTTTATTGCCATTGGATAAAAACGCTGAACTATCGGTCGATTGGCTAAACGGCCGCCGCACGCCGGATGCAAATCAATTACTTAAAAGCGCTATTACTGGTTTAAGTTTGGGCAGCGATGCGCCTCGCGTTTTTAGGGCTCTGGCAGAAAGTACCTGTTTTGGCGCTAAAAGTATTGTTGATAGGTTTAACAATGAAAGCGTACCTGTAAAAGGTTTGATTGGGATAGGTGGGGTAGCGAAAAAATCGCCATACATCATGCAAATGATGGCTGATGTTTTGCAAATGCCTATCCGCATACACCAGTTTGAACATACCTGCGCTTTAGGTGCTGCTATGTTTGCAGCAACAGCTGCCGGTATTTATCCGAAAGTTGAAATTGCCATGGAAACCATGGGTGGTGGTTTTGATATTGAATATTATCCAAACAAACTCCACGCTGAACTGTATCAAGAAAGGTATTTACAATATGCAGAATTAGGAAGATTTGTTGAAAGCCATTCAAAAATTGATTAAATGAACAGATACGAACAAATTCAGGAACTTGCCTATAAAGCCAATATGGAGTTGCCTAAATTAAACCTGGTGATTTTTACATTTGGTAATGTTAGTGCCTCCGACAAGTATTTAGGCGCGTTTGCCATAAAGCCAAGCGGTGTACCTTATAATGAATTATCACCTGATAAAATGGTGATCGTTGATTTTGATGGAAAAGTGATAAAAGGAAAACTGCGGCCCTCGTCAGACACTAAAACCCATGCTGTACTTTATAAGGAATGTGAAGATATTGGTGGTATTTGCCATACGCATTCCATCTATGCTACGGCCTGGGCGCAGGCTCAGCGGGATATTCCTATTTATGGCACTACTCACGCCGACCATAAAACGGTTGACATACCTTGCGCCCCGCCAATGCATGATGATATGATACAAGGCGATTACGAATATCAAACCGGCTATCAGATATTAAATTGTTTAAAAGAAAAAAATCTGAGCTATAAGGAAGTTGAAATGATATTGGTTGGTAACCATGCGCCATTTACCTGGGGCAAAACTGCCGAAAAAGCGGTTTATAACAGCGCTGTATTGGAGTCAATCGCTCAAATGGCACTATTAACAGAACAAATTAACCCAAAAGCAGCGCGGCTGAAAGATTCGCTTATTAAAAAACATTTTGAGCGTAAGCACGGACCGGATTCTTATTATGGGCAGTAGGTGGTCATTGGTCATTATGTCATTGGTCATTGTCGCATTATCTAAAATTCAATAATTCACTAAATCAATATTCACTAATTATAAAATGATAGATCTAAAGGCATACGAAATCTGGTTTGTTACCGGCAGCCAGCATTTATATGGCGAAGAAACTTTAAGAAAAGTTGCTGAACACTCCCAGCAAATAGCAAAGTCGTTTAATGAGGATAAGAAAATACCTGTTAAGGTGATATATAAACCTACCGTAAAATCGGCAGAAGAAATTTACAGCGTTTGCCAGGAAGCTAATACTACAAAAAACTGTATTGGTATTATTGCCTGGATGCATACTTTTTCGCCTGCAAAAATGTGGATCGGTGGGTTAAAGATTTTGCAAAAACCATTAATGCACCTGCATACCCAATTTAATCGTGACATACCCTGGGACAGTATTGATATGGATTTTATGAACCTGAACCAAAGTGCTCACGGCGACAGGGAGTTTGGTTTTATCATGTCGAGGATGCGTTTAAACCGCAAGGTAGTTGTAGGGCATTGGGAAGATGTGGAAGTAGTAGGCCAAATTAATGCCTGGAGCCGGGTTGCAGCAGGCTGGCACGACTGGCAGGGCGCAAAGTTTGTCCGCTTTGGCGATAATATGCGCTTTGTGGCAGTTACTGAAGGTGATAAAGTAGAAGCCGAATTAAAATTTGGTTATTCTGTAAATACACATGGGGTTGGCGACCTAGTAAAAGTGATCAATGAAATTAGTGATGATGAAACGGACAAACTGATTGCTGAATATGAAGAAAAATATGCGGTAGTTCCATCCTTGCACAAAGGAGGTGCGCATTACAGTTCCATGCGCGAAGCCGCTAAAATTGAACTTGGTTTAAAAGCCTTTTTACAGGACGGCAATTACAAAGGTTTCACGGATACGTTTGAAGATTTGCATGGCCTGGTGCAATTACCCGGTATTGCTGCCCAGCGTTTAATGGCGCAAGACTATGGCTTTGCAGCAGAAGGAGATTGGAAAACAGCAGCCCTGGTACGTGCCATGAAGGTTATGGGCAGCGGATTAAATGGCGGCAACTCCTTTATGGAAGATTATACCTATCATTTTGATCCTCAAAACCAAATGGTACTTGGATCACATATGCTGGAGATTTGTGAGTCGATAGCTGATGGCAAGCCTAAATGTGAGATACACCCATTAGGCATTGGCGGCAAGGCCGACCCTGTTCGCCTGGTATTTAATGTAAAAGCCGGCGCTGCTTTAAATGCTTCGGTAATTGATATGGGCAACCGTTTCAGGCTGCTGGTAAACGAGGTTGAAGCAATTGTCCCGCCGCATGATTTGCCTAAACTGCCGGTTGCCCGTGTGTTATGGAAACCATATCCTGATTTAAAAACAGGCTGTGCGGCATGGATATTAGCAGGGGGCGCCCATCATACCTGCTTTAGCCAAAACTTGACATCTGCCCAACTTGAAGATTTTGC
Source organism: Mucilaginibacter sp. (assembly GCA_028288305.1). GTDB lineage: Bacteria > Bacteroidota > Bacteroidia > Sphingobacteriales > Sphingobacteriaceae > Mucilaginibacter. The sequence goes on along the minus strand of JAQBOA010000039.1, from coordinate 23,082 downwards.
TGAAATGGCCGGTATTGAATATGTACTGATAGATAAGGAAACCCGCCTGCACCAGCTAAAAAAGGAATTGCAATGGAGCGAACGGAGCTTCAATTGATGTGCGAATTACAAATGTGCAGATGTGCAAATGCGTGAATACGCTAATTAAACGAGTTAAAAATCAATATGCACATTTGTAATCTGCACATCCGCACATCAGCACATCAGATTAATCCCTTCACCACCTCATCATTAAAGTTCTCTGCAAATTGGATGATGTTTGGCAGATGTTTAAATTCATCCGGCTCGTGGGTTGTAGTAATAATCACCGCCTGCATACCTGCATTGGCAGCTGCTTCTGCACCTTTGGGTACATCTTCAAATACCAGGCAATCTGATGGGGAAACATTTAAAAGCTGCGCGGCTTTCAAAAAAGTTTCAGGATGTGGTTTGCTTAATTCCACATCGTCAGCACTAACAATCACTTTAAAGTATTTCCGGATATTTAAGTTATCCAGCACAAAGTCAATATTAAATGGGATAGCTGCCGAACCGATGGCCATTGGAATGCCTTTTTGATAAGCATTTTCTAAAAAATCATGCAATCCTGGCAAAAGTTCTAAATAAGGTAAATATTCCTCCTGGTATCTTTTTTCCTTTTCGTACGATAGCCGGTTCATTTCATCCATCGTAAAACGGTTGGGACCGAATATTCGCACCAATACTTCAGGGTTTTTTCCATACATCTGTGGTTTTATTTCATCCCAGGTAAAGTCGCCGCCAAGGTCGTTGTTTAAAAGGTATTGCCATGCTTTGGTATGATAGGGCATATCATTAATCATGGTGCCATTAAGGTCGAAAATAAAGGCCTTCATCTTTATAAGTTATATTACCTGCTTTTTATAACAGCTTAAATTTTCGGCAAAAGTAATGTTTATTAAAATTATAGTGCAATACAACCAAAGGCTATAATGAAACGTAATTATATAAAGAAGCTTTTCTCATCAGGTTCTTTTTCCTAATAAATTCTATAAGATTTTTAAAATTTGGCTAAATAATTAATGGCGGTGCGATGGAGTGATTTGTGCGATTAATTTCTATTTAGCAAGCCCGTTTAGCATTGCTGATGGGCTTTTTTGTTAATTGGTTTCAGGAATTTAAAACTAATGTAAGTACATATGAGGGGATTCAACAAATATTTATTTTAATTTTATAGATTTAACTAATTAACCCTCAGACTATTTTTACTTGTAATTAAAAGATTATACTTGTTTTATTGAATTTTATACCTATCTTGCCAACTTTAATAAATAAAATAATGCAAAAAGAAGGAACAGTAAAATTTTTTAATGAAACAAAAGGTTTTGGATTTATTACACCAAACAATGGTGGCCAGGACGTATTTGTTCATTCAACAGGTCTAATCGATGAAATCCGTGAAAATGATAAAGTGGAGTTTGAAGTAGAGAATGGAAGAAAAGGCTTAAATGCGGTAAATGTAAAGGTTATTTAAGTATAATATAATCATTAAGCGTACAGGCATCCCCGAAAGGTGGATGCCTTTTTTTTGCCCCTAAAATTGGCCCCCTCTAAATCTCCCCTGGGAGGGGAGACTTTAAAAGTTATTTTACAGAAAATTCAGTTTAAAAAACGAAATCAAAAAAGTCTCCCCTACGGGGGGAGATTTAGAGGGGGCTTGGCTTTGGCATTGTTATTGTACTTTTAGTGTATCTACAAAAATCAAAAAAAGACATGAAAGATCAATCAAGAGTTATAGCTGCACTATTAATAGGAGCAGCGGCGGGGGCTGCTTTAGGATTATTGTTAGCGCCCGAAAAAGGTGAAACCGTTAGAGAAGGTATTGCCGATTATATTAATGATCTGGTGGAGTCCGCTAAAAGTAAGGCCCAATCAGCTACAAATGATATAAAAGAATTCGGAAATAATATATACGATCAGGCAAAGTCAAAGATAAGCGGCGTTGCTAACGAGGCTTCCGATTATAATGACGAGGCTATGAATTCTGCTAAATCAAAAATTAAGGATGCCGGTGAACAAGCTAAGTCAAGAGTTAAAGCAACTGCTAACGACTGGAATAATTCAGTTCAAAATTCATAAAACTGCTTATGTATAATATATAAACTAAGCCTTGTGAAAAAATAAACCCGTTTGTATAAACGGGTTTATTTTTTTAGTTTGTGTGATATAATAGTTTTGCGTCTATTTTTCAGTCCACTTGTTGTTACTTTCATCCGCATCCATAAATATTCCCCCATCAAGTACTGCCGATTTAATAGCTTTACTGGTTTTAACAGTTATTGATATTTGTTTTTGATTGTTTTGCCATACACTTGGTGTTTGATGGAAACTTGCGGTGCTGCCATCAGCATAAGTTAGTTTAACACTAAAAGGAATGGCAAAGCCGCCAATATTTTCAATAGAAAAACTATATCCTCCCTTTACTTTTTCTGCTTTTTGCAGATTCAGGTCTATATAGTAATTAGTAAAAAACCAATTGTTAAAAAACCAGTTTAAGTTTTTGCCAGATCCGGCGCTCATGGAGTTAAAATAATCCCACGGAATTGGATGTTTCCCATGCCAGTTATCCATATAGGTATGTAAAGCTTTTTTAAACAGTTCATCTCCCAGCATATTTTTTAAAGCTAGATAGCTTAATGATGGTTTTCCGTAGGAATTATTGCCATATCCGCCCCTCTGTTCGCTGGATGGGGTAATTATCGGCAAATCTTCGACTGTAGAGGCGTCATGTATCCATCGGTTAATCCTGAATTGCTTGTATAAATTTTCGGCTTTTTCCTTTCCAACTTCTGAAGTGCCTATCAATAACTCAAATGTTGTTGCCCAGCCCTCGTCCATAAATGCATAACGGCTTTCATTTATACCCATATAAAATGGAAAGTAGGTATGAGCTATCTCATGGTCCTGTACGAATTGCGCAAAGCGAACATCAGCAAAGTGGCTGTCATTTACCATCATGGGGTATTCCATATCTGCAAAGCCCTGAAAAGAGGTCATTTTAGGAAAAGGATATGGTACACCAGGCCAGTTATGTGATAACCAACTTAAAGAGTTGCGGCCTGCTTGCACAGCATGATGAAAATCATTGGAACTATCAGCGAAAGCCGACTGCATGCTGGCACGGCGTTGTGTAGCATCATCAACAATTGTACTGGCTGCATCCCAATCATAATGGTCACTTAAGCCGACAGCCATATCAGATATATTGTCCGCTTTCCATGTCCAGGTGTTTAAATCATTTTGAGCTGTGATACTTTTTTTTGCCAGATCTTCAGTACTAGCAATGTGTATGGTTGAATCGCTCGTAAAGGATTGTTCTAATCTTTTTGCGTATTCAGGCTGTAAAACCTGCCCGGGATTTTGCAGTGTGCCCGTTGCCCAAACTATATAATTTTTAGGCACAGTTATATGGAGTGTATAATCGTTAAAATCGTTATAAAATTCCTGCGCATCAAGGAAAGGTAAGGTGTCCCAGCCATTATAATCATCATAAACCGAAACCCTCGGATAAAAATAAGCCAGGTAATAGGTAGTAGAATCAATCATGCCTTCCCGGCCGCTTTGTTTGGATACCTGGAAATGCCAGCTGATATTAAGTTTTACAGAATCATGTGGAAGCAACGGCTGGGTTAAAGCTACCATTTGATTGGTTGCTGAGGCCGCTTCGTTATCCCAGTTCTTTTTAGTTCCGTTTACCAGAAAAGTATCTATTTGAACACCCGGTGTTAAATAATCAGCGCCTGCATTACCAAAACGGGCTGCGCCCGGCCTGTGTATATTTAATATCAGTTTCATGTTCAGCCTTTTTAAAGTATCAGGGCTGTTATTAAAATAGATGATCTGTTCGGTGCCTTTTATATTACGGTCGGGTGGTAAGGCCGTAATCGAAATGGTGTAACGTCCATGATTTTGCCAGTAGTTTTTACCCGGCTTGCCATCTGGCGAGCGGGTTTCTTTTTTAAACGCCTGCTGTATATCACGCGGCATATAAAGGTTTTGAGCCTGCACCTGTAATAAAATAAAACAGGAAAAGGCAGACAGGATAATTGATTTAAACATGTAATTAAAATTTATTAGCAAATTAAAAATAATTATGCTTTTTAATTTGTTAATTCATGAATAATATTTGCTTTTAATATTAACAGCATAATCAATTATCCTTAAAAAATATAATTGTAACAAATTTGTTAAAATTTTTAATGCTACTATTTGCAGGCCAAAAAATATTTTTTTACTTTGCATCAGTTATTTTAATAGGGGTATTAAATAACTAATTGTGGCCACCTGCCTTTGGGCGGGTGGCTTTTTTTTTGCGGTTGGAGGAGAAAAGCATCTTTGAGATGAAAGGTAAAAGTTAAGGAATACTAAAATTTAGTAAATCTATTTATTCCGGTTATCAACGTCCATCATCCGCATTTTACCGGCTCGCGTTCCCTTAGTCTACACATAATGACTGTTTATCTATTTATTAAATGATTATCAATTTAACCACTTACATTGCGACCAAACTTTAACATATGAAACAAAAATTACTATTTTACTCTCTGCTATTTTTTATTCTTATAGGTTCGGCATCGGCTCAAACAAATAAAGGTGAATTTTATATAGGCGGCAGTTTAAGCTATAGCTACAATAGCTATGGTTCAGAAAATACCTTTAATTATTCCACAGGTTACACAAATTACTATACAACAAAAGTTAGTGCTTTCAGTTTAAGCCCTGAATTTGGCTACTTTTTAGGCAAAAAATGGTCAATCGGCTTTCAGCCAACTTATCAGCATAATTCAGGAACTGAAACATCTTATTATTATTCGTATACCAACTCAGCTAATAATTATGTTTACAGCAATAATTATAATACAAGCGTTGTTGGGGTTGATATAAATGTAAGGTATTACTGTATGATCACCGATAAATTTGGCTTTTTCCCGCAAATGGGTATAAGTTCATTAAACAACACAACTTACTTAAAATACGGCTCGCTAAATATTGGCGCCATTCCTAATTTTGTATTTTTTCCTGCACCTCAACTTGGTGTTAACCTTGGCTTTGGCAATATTGGCTATAGTTTAGATTATCAAACTAAAAACCACACCTTCAACCTTGGCTTAAATAATAATATATCGTTCGGATTGAATTATTACTGGGGGCGGAAGTGAGAGCCGGAAATCATTAGGCATTAGTTGGACAGAACAGACTTACGAAATTTTTTTAAAACTTCGTAAGTCTGTTTTTCTTTCGGTCTTTCGGACTTTCCCGACTTTCGGACTCCTACAGATCAAACTCTATTTTAAATTCAGTACCCACATTTTCCTCGCTTTGAATAGTTATTTTTCCTCCAAGCGTTTCAACCTGTGTTTTTACCATAAATAAGCCCATTCCTTTTCCTTCAATATTGGTATGGAAACGTTTGTATAAACTAAAAACCTGGTCACCGCTTTTATTAAGGTTAATTCCCATTCCATTATCAGCAAATGTTAATTCCAGTTTATTTTCTATTAAGCGGCTTTTAATTTCAATTAAAGTGCGGGTTTGTGGGCGGCGATATTTTATGCTGTTCGAAATAAGGTTGTAAAATATGCTATAAAAAAACGATTTTAACGTAAAAAACCCATTAATTTCAGAAAAATCATACGATATTACTATATCTGACTCTAACAAATTCATTATACTCATTTTTATATCATCAACCAATTCAGAAAAACGAATAGTTTCGTTTGTATTGTCGATTTCTTTCTTGATCTCTAAAATATGATTAAGATCTTTTACTATATCATCCAGCCTGGTAACAGATTCATTAATTCCTCTGCCGATTATTTCTTTTTCACTGTCTGTTAATTCGGGTTGATTCATAACACTTAACAAACCTATAATATTTGCCACAGGCGATCTGAGATTATGAGAAATAATATAGCTGAATTGTTCAAGGTCCCTATTCTTTAAAGTAAGATCATTAACAATTTTGCTGCGCTCTATTTCAGCAACCTTTCTTTCGGTAATATCCTGAATAATGCCATAAATTCTGCTGGGCTTGTCCTTTTTATCAAATTCATATCTCCATTCAGCGTGAACATACCTCGTTGCACCATCATACTTTCGTATTACCCTGAACTCTAATGAAGCACTGTTGAGTGTTCTGAATGCGCTGTTGCTGCTGTCTAAGTCATCCGGATGGATAAAGGAAGAAAATGACTTTGAAGAAGGTTCAAAAGTTTGCTTAACGCCCAATATCCGGTACATCTCATCAGACCATACTTCTGTATTATTTAAAACATCAATTTCCCAACTGGCAACATGTGCAATAGCTTGCGCCTCTTGTAATCTTGAATCGTTATAGGCCATGCGTGCTTCAAAGGTTTTACTTTCGGTAATATCCTGAACCAACGACATAATGGTGATAACGTTTCCATCTTTATCTTTCAATACAGAGTTAAACCATTCGCACCATATTATATTTCCATTTTTGGAATAATACCGGGATTGAATTGTGTTCCTGTCCACATTACCGGTTAATAAACTATCGGCCATTTCAGTTACTGCCAAAAGATCGTCCTCATAAACCTTCATATATTCGGTGCCGTTGTCCTCATTATAATCTTCAGGCCCCCATCCGAATATTTCTTTTGCACGTTTTGATATCGATGTTAGCTGCCACTTATTATCCCATTCAATAAAACCCAATGGCGTATTTTCGATATGGAAAAATAACCGCTCGGAAGCCACCTCTTTTTCAACTTCTAAAAGCTGTTTGTCAATTGAGTTGATAATGGCGCCAGGTAACCGGCGTAAACGGTCCTTTAGGATATAATCGGAAGCGCCCTCCCTCATTACCTTTGCAGCAAATTCATCGTTCATAACTGCCGTAACCAAAATAAATGGAACAGTGATACCCGCTTTTTTTACCATACTTAGCGCTTCAAACGAATTAAAAGAAGCCAATGAGTGATCGGAAAGAATTACATCGTAATTGAAATCCTTTAGCGCTTTTTTAAAACCACTTTTATCATAAACGACATCTATCTCAGCGTCAATTTTTTCTTTTCTCAATTCCCTTGCTATCAATTCAGCATCAGTTTCTGTGTCTTCAAGGTGTAGGATTTTTATTTTCTGTTTCATGATTGTAATTATTTATGATAAGGATTATTTATGTTGAAGGCTGATTATAAAGCAGCCAATATATTCCCAATTCGCTTACTATTTTGCGAAAACTTTCAAAGTCAACCGGCTTAACTATATAACTATTGGCGCCAAGCTGATAAGCTTTTTCTACATCGGGGTGTTCCTTTGATGAAGTAAGCACTACCACCGGTATTTTTTTTAGAAGTTCATCCGACCTTAGTTTTTCCAAAACTTCGAGCCCGCTCACCTTTGGCATTTTCAGGTCGAGCAAGATTACTTTTGGCCTGTTTTCAATGTTTCTGCCCGTATATTTTCCAGTTCCAAACAGGAAATCGAGGGCGGCAGCACCATCCATTAAATGGACAATATTTGTGGTTACATTATTATTGCGTAATGCCCTTATAGTTAACTCCGCGTCGTCCATGCTGTCTTCAACAAGCAGGATTTCAATTTCTCTATTTTCCATATTCGGTTATCAATTTGGTTGCTTTTTTTGGCAAGCTGAAATAAAATGTGGCGCCTTTTCCAATTTCGCCGTTTGCCCATATTTCACCCCCATGCTTAGTAATAATTCTGTGCACTAAGGCCAATCCCACTCCCGTCCCCTCAAATTCGTTAGCGGCATGAAGCCGTTGAAATACACCGAACAGTTTATGTACGTATTGCATATCGAACCCCGCGCCATTATCTGATATTGAATAAACAATCTTTTCGTTTTTTTTCTCACAGTTAATTTCTATTACGGGCTGCTCTGTATAAATGGAATACTTTATTGCATTTGACAATAAATTCATCCATACCTGGTGCATTAAAGTACTGTCGGCCAGTATGGGTTCTATGGCATTTATTATAATTTGGGCTTTATTGGGCATAAATATATTCAGCTCGTCCGCAACGTTTTCCGCAAGCTGCTTCATATTTATATTCGATTTGTGGATTTCCTTTCTTCCTAACCTTGAAAATGCGAGCAGGTCATCTATTAATGCCCCCATTTTTTTAGCGTTTCGCTGGACAACTGAAAGCAGTCTTTTCCCTTCATCATCAAAAAGTTCACCGTAACTTTCTTCAATTATTTTCGAATAAGCATCCACCGCTCTCAAAGGAGCTCGTAAATCATGCGAAATGGAATAGGAAAATGATTCCATTTCTTTGATTGCAGATTCCAGTTCCGAAGTACGCTCAAGCACTTTTTGTTCTAATTCCTCGTTTAGCTTTCGGATATCAGCTGCATTAAGTTTGCGAATTTCATCTTCAGCGTTTTTAAGTCCCCTGATAGCCACGAGCAGCTCTTCAGCATGCTTCTCTTTCTCTTCATTTCGAAAAACAAGTTCAATATTTGCAATAATCAACTCTGCCGCCCGTTTTCCTTTTTCCTCGTTTTGATAAACAAGCTCTTTGTTAGCTACGATTAATTCTAATGCCCGCTTTTCTTTCTCTTTGTTTTGAAAAATAAGTTCAATGTTTGCAATGATCAATTCTGCCGCCCGTTTTTCTTTTTCTTCGTTTTGATAAGCAAGCTCTTTGTTAGCTACGATTAATTCTGATGCCCGCTTTTCTTTCTCTTCATTTTGAAAAATAAGTTCAATGTTTGCAGTGATCAACTCTGCCGCCCGTTTTTCTTTTTCTTCATTTTGATAGGCAAGCTCTTTGTTAGCTACAATTAATTCTGATGCCCGCTTTTCCTTCTCTTCGTTTTGATAAGCAAGCTCTTTGTTTGCTACGATTAATTCTGATGCCCGCTTTTCTTTTTCTTCATTTTGATAAGCAAGCTCTTTGTTTGCTACGATTAATTCTGATGCCCGCTTTTCTTTTTCTTCATTTTGATAAACAAATTCTTTGTTTACTATTTTTTTTTCTTCGTCCATTTTCTTCCCGGTACTGCGTAAGCCCATCTCACCACGTTTGCTTTCTTGATTGAAAAAGGAACCTGTATCATTTTTATTTTCGTTCATAATGTTAGTTTCCGGATTTAATAATTTTTATCCGCACAAAGCATTTTCATATATTATTGCTGCCTAAAGCCATAAATTAGCATAAGGGGCGTGCCGGTTTCATAACCAATCGACACTGCCTGACTAAATGATGACCGCTGTGCACAATAAAAACAGTGAAATAGTGGTGTATTAGGAATATGCTTATTAGTTAAGGGTTTTTAGAAGTACCAATAAGCTTTTTTTAGGAATAGTTCTGCAATATATGATTAATTTATAATTAATATATAATTTAAATTAATAGTTTACCTTTTATTATAATACTTTATCTTTATTTACGATGCCTCATACCTGACGCAACCGCCTGCCTGAACTTATCCCGGACGAAAAGAAATTTATTTACTAATTTATAGTTAAATAAATTGATAAATACCCCGTGAAAACACCCATTTTTTTATAGTAGTAAAAAACAAAAAAATTAATTCGACCGATCAGACTTACAAAGTTTTAAAACTTCGTAAGTCTTTTTTCTTCGGTCTTTTGGACTTTCCCAACTTTCGGACTTTTGACTCCAAAAAACTATCTTTGTCATATGAGTTCTGTTCTGATCAAATCTGCTACTATAGTTAATGAGAATAAACAATTTACTGCTGATGTATTTGTTAAGGATGGTTTTATAGACCGCATTGATCCGAACATTAACGCAATTGCAGATAAAGAGATAAATGCCGAAGGATTGCACCTTTTCCCCGGCTGTATTGATGATCAGGTGCATTTTCGTGAACCGGGATTAACCCACAAAGCAACCATTTACTCGGAATCAAGAGCTGCTGTGGCTGGTGGTATTACTTCATTTATGGAGATGCCAAATACGGTACCGAACACTTTAACCCAGCAACTATTGGAAGAAAAGTACCAGATAGCCTCCAAAACCTCACTCGCCAATTATTCGTTTTACATGGGCGCTTCTAACGATAATTTGGATGAGGTTTTAAAAACAGATACCAGGAATGTTTGCGGAATAAAAGTTTTCATGGGATCGTCAACCGGCAATATGCTGGTAGATAATCCTAAAACTTTGGAAAATCTTTTCGCACAATCGCCCATGCTTATTGCTACGCATTGTGAAGACGAGGCCACCATCAGGCGCAACCTTAATTATTATAAAACGTTGCTTGGTGAAAATATACCTGTTGAATTACATCCTAAGATACGAAGTGAGGAAGCCTGTTACCTTTCATCATCCATGGCAGTTGGCCTTGCAAAAAAACACCGTGCCCGCCTGCATATCCTTCATATATCAACAGAAAAGGAGACGCATCTTTTTGATAATTCAATACCCTTAAGAGACAAAAAGATCACTGCCGAAGCCTGTATTCATCATCTGTGGTTTACTGACAAAGATTATAAAACTAAAGGTAACCTGATAAAATGGAACCCCGCTGTAAAAACTCAGGAAGACAGGGATGGCATTTTAAAAGCAGTATTGGATGGCCGCATTGATGTGATAGCGACAGACCATGCCCCGCACACTTTGGAGGAAAAATCACAGCCTTATTTGCAGGCTCCTTCCGGCGGGCCATTGGTACAGCATGCTTTGTCTGCAATGCTGGAGTTATATCACCAGGGCAAAATTACTTTGGAACAGATTGCCGGAAAAATGGCACATAATGTGGCTACATGTTTTCAAATTGAAAAACGGGGCTTTATCAGGGAAGGTTACTGGGCCGATCTGGTACTGGCAGACCTTAATAACCCCTGGAAAGTAAAAAAAGACAATATCTTATATAAATGTAAGTGGAGCCCCTTTGAAGGGATAACTTTCAAATCTAAAATAGTTAAAACTATTGTTTCGGGGAACGTTGTATGGGACAGCGAAAATTTAGTTGAAGGTAATCCCGGTAAAAGATTGAGCTTTGAAAGATTTTAGTTAACAGCCAGATAAATTTTCGCTTCCGTTTCCTCAAAGCTTTTTGCATTAGCGCTGTACAGATCAAAATCAGCAGTATATTTTCTGTCAGTAGCATTGTCCCAAATGAACCTCCAGGCTTCAGCGACATTTTCAGGAAATTTACCTATTAAAAAATAAACCTTGTATTTATCTGGAACAGTCATAAGACTAACAAAGTCATTAGGAATTTGCATTAAAGAATTTACCTTACAACCTAAGATGGCTGTATAAAACCCGGTATGGTCTGCGTCATAATCAGTGCATGCACAGTAAATATCATCCGAAGTTCTGTTATGAATTTGATGTAACAAATTTTCATTCAAAAATCTCGTCCATAACCCACCAATATCTTTTTGGGATTGTCCGTTTTGGTTGGTTGTCCTCACAGATATCCCGGCAATTAAAATTTCATTTATCTCAATTATTTCGGTTTTAGTTATCATAGATACACACTAATTTGCACGAATTATTTCGAATCACATGAATTAAGGCGGATTAGTGAAAATTCGAATTAATTCGTGTTAATTTTCTTTAAGTATCTTTTTCAATCCATCAAAAACAGATTGCCAATTTTGTTCAGAATGCTCCATAGCCTCCTTGTTTTTAACACCCTCCTGGGTAATGATCAATGTCGTTACACCATTATTTTCAATCAGCTCATAGGTGATATTGTTATAGTTCTCAGGCTTATCTTCAGTACCGGACATACTGCTCCAATAAGTATATTTCAATAATTTAGGAGGATCAAGTTCAAGGATAGTACCCCCGTCTACATAGGTCTTTCCATCCCATTCGCCGCTAAAAGTTATGCGACCGCCAACTTTCCAGTCAGCTTTTAAATTGGTGCCAAAAAAATATTGCTTAACTATAGCCGGATCAGTAAGCCCCTGCCAAACTTTTGAAATGGGTGCATCAAAAGTAATTTTTGTGTTTAATGTTAGTGTTTCCATATTGTAGTTGAATAAGTTAAAATATGTTGAAATTGTTGTAGAGGTTTCAGAGGCTGAAATAGTGTATCTTACAACATTTATAACTCTTACAACCTTTCCAACTTAACCTTGTTCACACAAAATAAAAACAAAGGAATGACAACCCTATGTCAGTAGGAATTTGATAAAGCAAGATTTTTTTGTGTTATGGCCGAGGATAAAACAGCAATACGTTCTTTTAAACTATCAGGAGTAATAATCTCTGCCTTATCGCCAAACATCATAAACCAGCGGGCAAAGCCTTCTAAGGAATTAGTAAGAAAAGTCATTTCAATTTGGTTGCCGATTGTTTTCTCGGATACAAATCCGCTGTAATACTTTTGATATTCCAGGTGGCTATATATTTCATTTTCAATCCTCATCACTACCATATCCAATTCCTGCTCTTTTGCTGTTTGTGCTATATAGGCCTTTAAAGTAGGATGTTTATTATTAAAAAACTTATCGGTTAACAAAACGCAGTTAATGCGGTCAATCCTGAAATCGCGGTAGTCTTTTCGTAACCGACAAAAAGCTATCAGGTGCCAATAGCTATCTTTATAAAAAATGCCAATAGGCTCTATGTCTCTTTTGGTATGTTGCTGGCTGTGATTAGCAAAATAATCAATAGTTAAAACATTCTTCTGAGCTATACTTTTTAAAATTGTTTGAATATGACCTTTATTATCTACCCTTAACTGGCTTTGATTTTTTAGTACTTCAATACTATTGTCTATTTCTTCCAGCAAATTTTTTTCGGACGTTCTTAATATCGCCCTTATCTTATACATAGCCGATTTATGGTGCTCCGTAATTGAAGTGTCAGTAAGTTTTTCAACAAATTTTTCGGCAGTTAAAAAAGCTGTAGCCTCTTCACGGGTAAACATTACGGGGGGTAAACGGTAACCTTCCATAATGGAGTATCCAACACCGGCTTCTCCAATTATAGGTATGCCGGCCTCTTCCAACGTTTTTACGTCACGGTAAACTGTGCGTAAACTAATATTAAACCGCTCAGCAATATCAATTGCTTTTACTACCCGGCGCGATTGTAATTGAATTAAAATAGCCGATACCCTATCAATACGGTTCATACCACCAAATTAAACAAAAACATTTATCTTAGTTAAAATATTTTAATTCACCTCCAATGACAAAAGATGATAAAATTATAACGTTCGAATCGTATTATGATTCAATGTTGGCCCATATTGTCCGCAGCAAGCTTGAGGCCAATGGTATTCCCTGTTTTATTACTGATGAAAATACAATTGGTGCCAATCCGCTTTATAACCAGGCGGTAGGAGGTATTAAAATTAAAATTTTTGAACGCGATTTACAAAGATGCCGTGAAATTTTGGCTACTGAAGGAGACCTGCATGAACAGGATCATTTTGAAATTGATGATGAAACTAACACGTATGTTGTATGTCCCTATTGTGCTTCAACAAACGTGCGTAATATTGCTGAAAAAAAAGAAGAAGGTGAATGGTCTAATCTTTTGGGTTCAATTTCCAATTTAATAAATCCTTTTCATACCGGGAAAAATTGGCATTGTTTTAATTGTCAACAAGACTTTGAGTAAGATTTTAAGAAAGAGTCAAGATGCAAGAACCAAGAATCAAAAATTTGGAATTCTGGTCTTAACTCCTGATTCTTGGTTCTTGCATCTTGACTCTTTCTTCTGCCTTTTGTATCAATAAAGTGACAATAATGTAAAGTCATTTGTCTAAACCTTATATTAGCGGATATGTACAACCGCCGTAAGTTTATAAAAATATCGGCTGCCGGAGTTTCCATGGCAGCATTATCTAAATCAGTATTTGCCAAATCCAGTATTTTAGATCCAGAAGCAGGGTTTCCGATTGTTATTTCAACCTGGGATTTTGGTATTATTGCCAATCAGGAAGCCTGGAAAACACTTGTAAAAGGCGGCAGGGCATTGGATGCGGTTGAGGCAGGTGTAAGAATTCCTGAAGCAGATATGAATAATCATACGGTTGGCAGGGCAGGTTACCCGGACAGAGATGGCCACGTTACCCTTGATGCCTGTATTATGGACGAGTTTGGTAATTGTGGTTCAGTGGCAGCTATTGAATATATTGCCCATCCAATTTCCGTTGCCCGTAGGGTGATGGAAAAAACCCCGCATGTAATGCTGGTTGGCGATGGTGCTACCCAGTTTGCGGTTGAACAGGGCTTTAAAAAAGAAACATTACTTACACCTGAATCAGAAAAAGCATGGAAAGAGTGGCTAAAAACCGCAAAATATTCACCAGTAAAGAATATTGAAAACAAACAGCACACTCCAGGGAGCAAGTATAACCACGATACTATAGGCATGCTGGCAATTGATGCCAAAGGAAATCTGTCTGGTGCATGCACTACCAGCGGCATGGCCTTTAAACTCCATGGTCGTGTTGGCGATAGTCCTATTATTGGTGCCGGCTTATATGTTGATAACGAAGTTGGCGGAGCCACTTCAACTGGTGTTGGCGAAGAAGTGATACGCAATGTAGGCAGTTTCCTGGTTGTTGAATTGATGCGACATGGCTATTCGCCAGAAGATGCCTGTAAAGAAGCCGTAAACCGTATAATAAAAAAGAAACCGCAAACTGCTAAAGACATACAGGTGGGTTTTTTGGCGATAAATAAAAAGGGGGAATACGGAGCTTATGCTATACAACCTGGGTTTTCTTTTGCAGTATGTAATTCAAAAACGCAAGATTTGCTGATACCTGGAAAAAGCTTTTATTGAGACCACTCCTAATTCTTTTAATATTTCCGTAAACTTTATTCGTATTTTTTGTTAACTATTAATTACGTTTATGTTTTTGACTTTCATAAAAGGCAATATAATTGTGATCTTAAATTTGTTCTATCTATCTTTTTGAATAAAATATGAGCCGTTCTGTATTACTTGAAGTTTGTGCCAACTCAGTTACTTCAGCTTTGGCAGCGCAAGATGGAGGCGCTGTCCGCATTGAACTTTGTGAAAATTTATATGAGGGCGGAACAACGCCTTCGCACGGAGAAATATTATTGGCCCGCAAGCTGCTGCATATAAAATTATATGTTTTGATACGAGCGCGCGGCGGTGATTTTTTATATACCGACCTGGAGTATGAAATAATGAGTGCAGATATAAGATATTGCATAGAAGCCGGTTGCGACGGAATTGTAATAGGAATGTTAAATGCCGACGGAACTATAGATAAAAAACGCTGCTCTGAATTGGTACAAATGGCCAAACAGTGGGGGGTAGGTGTTACTTTTCATCGGGCGTTTGATATGTGTACAGATATGGACCAGGCTTTGGAAGATATTATTGAAATAGGTTGCGAACGTATTTTAACTTCTGGCGGCAAAAGCACTGCTATTGAAGGTGCAAGAGTAATTGCTAATTTGATTAAAAAAGCGGCAGGTCGTATTATTATTATGCCCGGAAGCGGGATAAATGAAAATAATGTTACCGATCTTGTACATTTCACAGGGGCAACGGAGATACATTCATCTGCGAAAGTACGGGTGCCAAGTAAAATGATTTATAAAAATGACCGCATTATTATGGGCAATAATTATGGCGACGAATACAGCAATGAATTTACTGATATTGAGCGTGTGAGACAAATTCTCAAATTGGCGAATGAATAACAACCATTACATTAAATATTTTTACATTTTTTTAATTGAAAAGTATGTATAAAGCATTGTATTTAAGTCCAATGGTACCTTCTTATAACATCAAGGAAACCGTGCGTTTTTTTGTGGAGCTTTTCAATTTTAAAATAGCAAGAGACGAAAATAACTATGTTATTATTTATAAAGATAACCACCTCATCCATATATTGAATGCAGGCACAGACATTGGCGAGATGGAATTTTACCTCGAAGTGGATGATATTGATAATTTATGGGATAACATTAAAGACAAGCTTGAAGGTATCGAGGTAAAGGCGCCATTTGACCGGGAATATGGCATGCGCGAATTCCATATTATAGTGCCTCATACCAAAACGTTAATGTTTGTTGGGCAAGCGTTAAATTAACGTGAGTTTCGCATAAACCATTTTTTCGCCTCACCCCAACCCTCTCCAAAGGACAGGGAGCTTAAAAGATAAAAAAACAAAAGTCCTCTCCTTAGGAGAGGATTTAGGTGAGGCTTACGGACGTTTATTTTTCAGTTACACATAATTCCGTCTTATATTCATTATATCTTTTTACAAACTGTGAATATACTCCGCTAAGAATATCCCATTTCTGTTGTTCAATAATATCTTTCGGGAAAAGCTGGCTGCCAATACCAACACCTTTTGCACCCATTGATAAATAGTTTGTAAAGTTCTCTAAGGTCATTCCTCCGGTTGGCAGCAGTTGTATATGATTTAGGGGTGCCAAAACTTCTTTTATATAATTGGGTTTTAAATCACTTGCCGGGAATAATTTTATCATCTGTGCCCCCAATGACCAGGCTTTGTATATTTCAGAAGGTGTATAAGCTCCGGGAAATATGGGAATTTTTTCATTAACGCACGTTTTTATCACTTCCTCATTTATAATGGGCGTAACAATAAATTGCGCCTTGGCAGTTATTGCTTTTTCCAGATCGTTCATACTGCAAACTGTTCCGGCGCCAATATTTAGTTTATCCCCGTACAACTTAACCAAAGCCGATATGTTTTTCTCAGCATTCTCAGAGTTCATGGTGATCTCTAAGCATGTTAAACCGGCCTCCAAATATTTTTTTGCGATAATTTCGATATGCTCATCAAGGATATTACGCATAATACCGATGATGGGCATTTTATTGAAGAGATCAAATGAAAATGATGTGTTCATGTTAATATTTTTAATTGCTTGCCAATCTTATAATGGCCTCTTACTGCTGCTTCATCAACCCACGCAGGCGGGAACGAGTTGATATTTGAAATTCCAATTTCACGTAGTGCTGCAGCATAATATAATCGCAAATTTGAGCCGCATACTAAATTTATAGCATCAGCATTCAACATGTTTAAATCCTTCAGCTCAGTCCCGATTAACAGCCCGCTTAAATAATTAAAATTTTCCTGGTTAGTAGTTAATTTAAACAGTTGATTTGCCCTTACTTTAAACATAGTGTTTAGGATGTTTGACGACATCGCTTCTCTTACTCCCTTTATAAAACTGCCTAAATCTATAATGCTTTCCAATTCCTGGTTAATTTCCACTGCACTTTTCAATATACTTTTTTGAGATAACAGTTCAAAAAGTTCTCCGGTCATATAAGTTTTAAAACCTAATAACTGGTTGTTTTTAACTTGTATATGTTTTGAATGCGTACCGGGGAAAATATACAGTTCGTTTTTAATCAAAACCGATGGATCAACACAACCAATTAGCTGCGTTTCTTCACCACGCATTACATCGTTATCCGTTTTTACACCTGAAATGACTAAAACATCATGCTCAAAACTATTATCGGCAGCAATAAAGGCTGTCTGAATACCAGAACCATCTACCGAAAGGGGAACAGAACTATATGGAATATCAATAAAACCGATAGAAGAAGAAGCCATTCCCGAGATAATAACCTTAACTCCATTAAGGGAATAATTGATTTTTTCTTCTATTCTTTTTATGTGCTGCTGAACAATATTTAGATAAAAAGATGCCTTTTTTTCTTTATTTGGATCATCCGACTCATTCCATAAATTAAAAGTAGCAGCAATACCCCGGTTTGATTTTTCTTCGCTTAACACTTTGCCATTTTTTTCATCAATGAGCCTGATCCTGAATGATGAAGTGCCCCAGTCGCAGCTTAAAAAGTATTTCATAATAAACTTAATGCCTCAAATAACGGTTAAATTTTTTAATGTCAAAAATTGATGGTTTTAAAGAAGTATAGTGTTAAGTATATACTTATACTATTTATAAAAACTTATTCTTAAACAATCTTAAAAGTCAAAAAAGCTGCTTAGTTATATTAAAAAGCATTTTTTTTAATTTTTGATAAACATGCTACAGGTTAAATATGTTTATAACTATGTAATATCGATACTTTAATACTGCTTTTATGGAGATGGATAAGGAAAACTATAAAAAGAGGTTTGAGGAATGTGATGACAAGTTTAACAGGATATTCCAATTAACAAGCGCTGCCAGCAAAATTATTGCAGCCGATTTAACCATTTTAAAAGTTAACAAAGCGGTAACTGAACTACTTGGTTTTGCAGCTGAGGAAATAGAGGGAACCAAGATACTTGACTATGCTTGTGAGGAATACAAAGGACACTGGCACAATTTGCAGGAAGGTTTATGGAGCAGGCAATTACCTTTTTTTAAACTGGAAGCCTGCCTTAAAAAAAAAGACGGAGCAATTGTTTGGGTTAACGTAACCACTGTTTTGTATAGCGAGAATGGTAAAACTTATGGTTTTACAGTATTGGATGATTTTACTTACCGGAAAAACTTTGAAGAAAGTGAAAAACAACTTAAACAAGCTTTAGCGCATTCACATAAAATTCAGGAAACCCTTCGCCATAATGAACAGCATCTTGCTCAAATATTGGAAACTATGGCTGAAGGTGTTATTATTGTTGATGACAGTTATAAATTAACTTATATTAACCCCTTGGCTCAAAAAATATTAGGGAGAAATGAGTCGGAGTTGTTAAACTGCGGTTACAACGATAATAATTGGCATTTTTTGCGATTAAATGGTTCACCACTTCCTTTTGAAGAGCATCCCATAACCGTTATGATGACAAGTGGTAAACCTGTTTATGACTCCGAAATTGCTATCCAACCCAATAACGGCGAACGGATTTATATTTCAATTAATGCCGCTCCCATATTTGATAATGGGAGTATAATTGCTGGTGTAAGTACATTTATGGATGTGACCAACCGTCGTAAGATAACCGAACTTAAGGATGAATTTATCAGTGTGGCCAGCCATGAGCTACGTACTCCGGTAACCAGTTTAAAAGCTTCTTTGCAGCTTTTAAACCGGATGAAGGACGAACCTTCACCTAAGATGATGCCTAACCTGATTGAGCAGGCTAATAAGAGTTTGAATAAAGTGAGCTTGCTTATTACCGACCTGCTAAACGCGAGTAAATTTAATGAAGGCCAATTGCACCTTAACAAAACATTCTTCATAATATCGAAAATTATTGATGATTGCTGTTATGGCATACGGCTTACCAGAGAGTATGAGATTATTACTGAAGGTGATACTGAATTAAAGATATATGCAGACATGGAGCGAACTGACCAGGTGATAACTAATCTTATAAATAATGCCATTAAATACGCACCAGCATCAAAACAAATAAGGATTAATATTGAGAGACTTTCCAATATGGCAAAAATATCAGTAAATGACAAAGGTCCCGGCATCCCCCCAGAAAAGCTGCCTCATTTGTTTGACCGTTATTACCGTGTTGATTCCGGCGGTTTTCAATTTTCAGGCCTGGGTCTTGGGCTGTACATTAGTTCGGAAATAGTTAAAAAACATGGTGGCGAAATTGGTGTAGACAGCGTAGTAGGACAGGGCAGTACGTTTTGGTTTACATTACCGCTATCTGATTAAGGCAAAACAGTATTCACATTTCCTCCAGTACAGATAAAATATTACCTGCCGGATCCTTAAACCAGGCAATTTTAGGACCGTTGCCACTTGCAATTCCTTTTTCATTTGTTTTGATTTCACCTTCGTATTGCTCGAAGGTTATGCCCAGGCTGGTAAGCTTATCAACGGTTTTTTCAACATCCGATACAGGGAAGTTAAGCACTGTAAAAGAAGCAGGTTCATGATTTGGTTTCGGATAAATAATAATTTTTCCCCCTCCGCTTATGTGAAGCGTTAATATTCCCATCATACCCTCAGAAATTTCTATTCCAAGGGTTTGATTATAAAACTCTTTTGCCTTTTGCAGGTCGTTTACCGAAAAACTGCAGAATGCATTTGTCTGTCCAAACATATTCTTCTTAATTTAAAATCGAGTGAGTTGAATTGGTTGATTGTTATCCTATATTGACTAAACAAAATTAATCATATTTAGCTTTCACAAAAAAGGGGTAATTGTGCCAATTTAATTACCATATTGAGACAATCGACGTTATAAAGAGTTTTCAAAAAGGATAATAAGCTAATTTTATTAAAAGAAAACACATATTTGCCTCATAACAAGGAATGTACATCAATATCATCTATTTATAAATTCATATGGATTTTATCCTACCTTTATAAACTTAAATGGAAGAGAGAAAATATTTAACAACCTGGAAAAGATACATTCCGGTTATTCGTCTGCACTTAAAAAAGAGCCTTGTAGAAGAACAGCAATTTAAACTGAATATAACAGACTTTGAATCGGCTGGCGATCGCGGGAAATCCGGATATACCTTTAATATAACCATGGAAAATGGCAAGGTGACCAATAATATAAGCGGATCGGCGGTTGCCCGGGACCTTTATGAGGCACTAAAGTCTGACGAGGTTATTAAGGAAATGCTGCTTAATAAAAGCATAAAAATCAGTGTTGGAAAATCATTTATGCTGACTATAAAAACTAGTCATATATCAGCTTATAAATAGGCGCTTCCCAATTAAAATAAGAACTCCTGCTTAAAAATACCGTTAACTTGAAAACCCTCTTAACGATGGTATAAGTTAACGGGTATTCCTGTTTCAAAAAAATCCTGTAATAGGTAAGATAAGATTGTGTATACTATATCTAATGGAAATTTTTCGCGCCAATAATAAAACAAATTAGGCATTCCTGTATTTATTAGATTGATTTCTAATTAAACTATCTATGGAAACTAACAGGTTATCAAATACACTTGCAAAGGCATTAAACGATCAAATGACAAATGAAGCGCTTAACGCACAGATATATCTTGCGTATGCATCGTGGGCAAGCGAAAAGGGATATGATGGTATTGCCAATTTTCTTTTCCGCCATGCCGGAGAAGAACGCAATCATATGATGAAAATATTGGAATACATTTTAAAAAGAGGTGCAAAAGTTGTTGTGACTGCAATTCCCGCCCCAGGCGCAGAACCTGTAAGTGTAAACGATTGCTTTGAAAAAATATTTAAATCAGAGGTGCAAAATACTGCCTCAATTTATAGTATTGTAAACATGAGCATGGCAGAAAAAGATTGGGCAACCTGGAATTTTATGCAATGGTTTGTAAAAGAGCAAACAGAAGAAGAAACGCTGGCCATAGATCTATTATCGAAAATAAAAATTGCCGGTGGCGAAAATGCCAATGATGATGCACTTTATACGCTCGATAAAGATCTTGAAAAAACACCTGATGACGCAAGGCTTGCGCAGGATGTAACTGCAGCAAATCCATAATGCAAATCAGAATCAAGAGTCAAGATACAAGAGTCAGGATAAGAAGTTCTTTGATTCTTGATTCTCATTAGCTCTATTCAGTTAAAACACTGGCTAAACGCTACCAGTACTTTAAGAAACACTTCTCTGTCAACCCCATAAGTTGCCGGGTGATCGGGTTTTACCGGCATACCATTTTTATAACGTACAGGAAACAGCGCGATAAAATCGCGTATAGAAATTTCATACCGCAGCCCTGGATCAGCACGGTGTATTTCTTCCAGCCGCATTTCAAAAAGGGGAATGCTTAAGGGATCATTCTTCATCGCTGCAAAGCTAAAATTATTCGCTGATTAAAGTCACATAACTGGTTGCGGGCAACTTAAATTTAGCCGATCCGTTGGTCACATTTATAGGTTTATTTTCTTTCATATCCTGGTTTTTGCTGGTTGTATAAATGCGCAATAACTCAACAGTAGCGGATAAACCTGTTAAAGTGATCTTTCGCGTTGTACCATTGTTAACCAGGTGAACAGCATAAATACCTTTATTGTTATCGCCTAAAGCGGCAGCGGTTATATCGGGCCTGTCGCAGGTTATCGGCATAGCAAACAACCCTTTTGGGGTCGCAGACAGTTGCTTCAGGTTCCAAAATCTTTGGCCAGGATGAAGCGGCTCGTTATTTCCAAAAATTCCACCGCCAATTAGCGGAGAATAATCAGAAGTTAATTGCCATTGTAATATGGATACCGGCTGACAGATTGCAAGCAAACGGGTATATAAGTTTATTTCCTTCAAGGCATAGGTTTGTTCCTGGAAAATATCAGGATAGTTCCAGGCAGCAGCGTCAATGCTGCCTTCACCGACAATTAACGGTAAATTTAACTTGGCGGCTGCATCCGCCCATTTTTGCAATATTTCTGTATCCCATCCACGCCATGAATGAAAAGAAATTGCGCCGATGTATTGCCTTGCATCCGGATCATCCATTGCAGGGTAAATAAATTTATAAGTAGTAGCATCAGAATTATCACCCAGCAGCATTTTCGTTTTAAGACCATGAGCTGCAAAATAAGCGCCGCATCCCTTTATAAAATCGTCGTGCTCCTGTGCCGATACGCGCACATTAATACCGAGGTCTGATTCATTAAAAGAAAACAGTTTTATTTCAACCCCGTACTTGTTTTTAAGATACTGGATATAACCAGCAATGGATTTATAGATGGCATCCATGTTATCCTTATTTAACGGGTTGCCCCAGATACCATTAACCGGACGAAAGTTAACTTTTCCCTCGGCAGCCCAGTTGGGCGGGAACCATGCGGAAAGTATAATCGGCGTACCCATGCTATCTAAACGATGCGCCATTTCCATTGCTTTTTTAACTGCAGGATGCAATTTGCCGGAATCAGCAGTTGCGATGGGATCAATATCTTTATTGGGTTGCCAAAAGCGCCATGGCATCTCAACTCTTCCCCATGCTACACGCAGGTTTTTAAGGCAGTAATCAATTACCTGAGGGTCAAGTTTTGGATTTTGCAGACGAAAATTGCCACCAAGCCCATCAAATTCACGACCTTGTTGTGAAGTATTCACCACTAAATTAACCGGGGTTTTATCTATATCACCAGATGCCATGATAGTAAAAACTTTTTGCAGAGTATCACCCTTATGCAATCCACCTTTATTTAGTGCTACCGAAAACTGCAAATTATTTTCACCATTACTTGTTTCTCTTTTAATTGAAACTATCCCCGGTG
>JAQBOA010000017.1 GCA_028288305.1 Mucilaginibacter sp. | reverse complement strand
CCCAGCTTAAACGGTTGACTACCCCCCCGTGCTCATTCATTACCCCTTTGGGTTTGCCTGTGGAGCCTGAAGTATAGATCACGTAAGCTAACTGCCCTGGTGTTATAGTTGTCTTTGGATTGCTGTCTTCTTCTTTTGCTATCTGATCCCAGTCGGTGTCCAGTGCGATCACGCTTGCTGACGTGCTTAGCTTTTCTTTGCTGGCCCTGGTACTGAGTATAATAGCTGCGCCTGTGTCTTCCAGCATATAGCTGATCCGCTCCTGCGGATATTCCGGGTCGATGGGTACATATGCCCCGCCTGCTTTCAGGATACCCAGTATCCCCACCATCATCTCCAGGCTGCGCTCCAGGCAGACCGGTACCAGCGTTTCCGCTTTTACCCCTTGTTTCTGTAAATAATGCGCCAGCTGGTTTGATCGCTTGTTCAGCTCGCTATAGCTTAACTGTTTTCCTTCAAATACGATCGCTATGGCATCCGGGCTTTTTGCTACCTGTTCTTCGAACAAGTCTATTAGGCTCTTTTCCTTCGGATAATCAGCTTCGGTATTGTTAAGTTCTGCGAGTAACGTATACTCTTCATTAGGATCATTAGGTATGTAACCACCATCCGATGTAATAACAATATTAGATGTATTTTGAAATATGGTTTCAAACATGATTTATAATATTAACTTGTATATTATGTAAATTAGTTGCGACAAAAATAAGAGGCCACTATTAATAAAATATTAACTCATCAAATAAAAATATGTTTTACAATTAATAAAATTAATCAATGATTTATATTTAATTATAGATTAATAAATTAAATGGAAATAATTTGAAATTAAAAGCTATAGGAAGCTTGGTATTAGAAACTGAGAGCTTTTTACTTAAAATATTAAACTTTTAAACAACAATTTTATTGTGCAGTATTTAATTCCGCAACCAAATAATTTTGCTTATATATGGAGTTTTGAGAAAGAAGTTTTGTAATTGTCTGATTTTTAGACCAATTGATCACGAATAAGTAATTACCTAATTTCTTGCGAGTGAAACAATAATTAAGTAATTATTGTCTAACTTTTATTTTATAAACCATTTTTCTATTTTATAAGCCATGTTTTTCCCTGTCCTCTTTATTTTGGGCATTAGCTAAAGAAATTTCATATTCTAATTCAGGATCAATATTTTGTTCTTCCACTCTTTTAGCCTTTTCCATCAGTTCTTCATGATGGGCCTGCAACCACTTTAATTGCTTTTTTCCGTATGAAAAACGGGTGAATAATACAAAAAGCACAGGTACAATAAATATTGAAATAGTTGAAGATGCGATCATTCCACCTAAAACGGTTATTCCAATGGTATTCCTCGATTCAGCACCGGCACCTGTTGCAAAAACAAGAGGCAATACTCCCAGAATAAATGCCATTGAGGTCATGATGATTGGCCTGAAACGTAAACGAACGGCTTCGATTGTTGATTTTATAAGTTCTTCGCCGCGGTCAACCCTTAGCTTAGCAAATTCAACTATGAGGATTGCATTTTTGGCAGACAAACCGATTAAAGTGATTAGCCCTATCTGCGCGTATACGTTATTGGTAATGGTCGGCATACAAAAAAGTGCAACTATAGCTCCAAAAGCACTTATAGGTACCGCCAGCATTACCGAAAAAGGAACTGACCAGCTTTCATACAATGCTGCAAGAAAAAGAAAAACAAAAATGATGGAAAACATAAAGATATACACTGTTGTGGAACCGGCTTTTATTTCCTCGTAACTGAGCCCGGAAAATTCATAGGTATAGCCCCGGGGCAATGAATTTGAAGCTAAAGTTTTTAATGCAGTGAGGGACTGACCGCTGCTATATCCTTCGGGTATTGAGCCATCAACCTCGGCCGAACGAAAAATATTAAAGTGAGTTATAAGCGGAGCAGCAATGTCAGGTTTATAAGTGATCACCGTACTCAGGGGCACCATATTCCCTGCACTATTGCGCACATAGTATTTATTCATATTGCCTATTAGCGCCCTGTAGGTAGTATCGGCTTGTACTACAACGTGATAAGTACGGTTATATAAGGTAAAGTTATTTACAAACAAGCTACCCATATAAGCCTGCATAGTTGAAAATACATCTGAAACATTAACACCCAATTTTTCACATTTTTCTCTGTCAACTGTAAGATTAAAACTTGGGGTATGTGCCGAAAAATAGCAGAATGCAGTTGATGTTGCAGGAATTTTTTTTGCAGCAGCAACAAATTTCTGAACATTTTTTTCAAAGGTGTGTATATCGTCGGTTGAATTACCTTGTTCAATTTGCATGCTATAACCTGCGGCGAGTCCTATCCCTCTTATTGGAGGAGGTTGAATAGTCACCACATTTGCATTTTTAATACCAGCTTTGGCAACGTTTTTTTTAATGGCATTCATTATGCCCTGCACTGTGGTAGCCGGTGTAGTACGTTCATCCCAGGGAGTGAGCATACAAAACATCGATCCTGTATTTGAACCCGCCCCGCCAAGTATGTTAAACCCAGATATTGCCGTATAATGCAATATTCCGGGTGTTGTGGCCACTATTTTCATCAGCTTTTTCATCACCTCAACAGACTGTGTTGTTGATGAAGCATCAGGTAATTGAAAAGTAACGAAGAGGCGACCGCCATCTTCCGGAGGCACAAATCCCGACGGCTTGCTTTTAAATAACAGGTATGTACCGGCACAAATGCACACTAATATGATAACAACAAATTTTGAACCCTTAATGCTCCTTTTTACACCATTTGAATATTTGAGTGTAACTTTTTCAAAAATGCGGTTAAAATAATCAAAAAACTTATCTAACCAGTTTGATTTACCGGTAACATGGTGAGAGGGTCTTAACAGCAATGTGCAAAGTGCAGGTGTTAGCGATAAAGCAATAAATGCCGAAAACATAACCGAAATAGCTATGGTAATTGCAAATTGCTGGTAAAGCCGGCCTACTATACCGGGTATAAAGCCAACAGGTACAAACACCGAAGCGAGAATGAGTGCTATTGCAACAACCGGAGCCGAAATTTCTTTCATTGCATTATAAGTTGCTTCTTTAGGCGACATATGCTGTTCGTCAATATAATGCTGTACCGCCTCTACCACAATAATTGCATCATCAACCACTATACCTATTGCCAGCACAAAGCCAAACATGGTTAGCGTATTTATAGTGAAACCTAAGGGTATAAAAAGGCAAAAAGTAGCTAAAATAGATACAGGTATTGCTAAAATAGGAATAATAGTAGACCGCCAGTTTTGCAGGAAAATAAACACAACTATCGCAACCAATGCAAGGGCTTTCAGCAATGTTCCCACTACCTCTTGCATAGATACTTTAATAATAGTTATCGATTCAAAAGGAATTATGTAATCAACATCTGATGGGAAAGATTTTTTCAATTGTGCCAGCTTTGCATATACATTTTCGGCTGTTTGAAGTGCATTGCTTCCAGGTGATTGATAAACCTGTATGGTCGAAGCCCTGTGTCCATCGACAAATGCGTTGCTTGAGAAGGTGAACTTTCCCAATTCTACCCTTGCCACATCTTTAAGATATACTAGTTCTCCGGTTGCAGGAATTGTCTTAACAATAATTTTATCATATTGGGAAGCTTTATTCAGCATTCCATTTACAAGTATTCCCGTTTCAAAAGATTGTGATGAGTTTTGCGGAGGAGCGCCTGCTGAACCTGCTGCTACATAAACATTCTGTGCATTAAGGGCAGCAACTACATCTGACGGGGTTAAACTGTACGACGCCATTTTATCCGGATTCATCCATATCCGCATACTAAATTGATCTGTACGTGCAGTTACATCGCCTACACCGGGTACCCGCAATATGGCATCTTGAATAAAGGTACTGGTATAGTTATCGAGAAAAGTAATACCATGTGTACCTTTCGGCGAATACACAGCAATAAGCAACAATTGATCAGGATTACTTGCACGAACGGTAGCGCCTAATTTACTTACCACAGCAGGCAACAAAGGTGCAGCTATACCTACACGGTTTTGCACATTAAGAGCAGCTATCTGGGGATTAACTCCGATATTAAAAGTCACTCTTACACTAACGGCGCCGTTATTGGTACTGGAACTTTGCATGTATTCCATACCTGGAGTACCGTTTACTTGTTCTTCAATTGGAATAGCAACGGTTTGTTCAACGGTTTGGGCATCAGCGCCTGTATAACTTGCATTAACCCCCACACTTGGAGGCGATATATTAGGATACTGGTCAACTGCAAGGTTGAAAAGACAAATGATCCCTGAAATCATTAATACCAAAGATATAACGATTGCAGTAACCGGCCTCTTAATAAATGTATTCGCAATCATATATGATCAGATTTATCTAAATCACGTGATTTTTGGATCTCAAATTCTAATTCAGCATCAATATTCTGTGCTTCAACTTTCCTGGCTTTTTCCATCAATTCTTCATGATGAGATTTAAGATAGTCCAGTTTTTCTTTACCGTATGATACACGTGTAATAACAACATAAAGTACCGGAACAATAAATATAGCAATTGATGAAGCAGCCAGCATGCCGCCAAGCACGGTAAATCCAATGGTCCTTCTGGCTATCGCTCCTGCACCTGTTGCCAAAACAAGCGGCAATACGCCTAATATAAAAGCCAGCGAGGTCATGATGATCGGCCTTAAACGAAGACTGACAGCATCGAGTGTGGATTTAATCAGCTCTTCCCCCCTGTCAACACGCACTTTTGCAAATTCAACAATCAGGATGGCGTTTTTGGCTGCAAGCCCTATAAGCGTTATTAAGCCTATTTGCGCATAAACGTTGTCTGTAAGACTTGGCACCAGGAAAAGGGCTAATATGGCCCCGAAAGCTCCGATCGGTACGGCTAGCAATACGGAAAATGGTACAGACCAGCTTTCGTATAAGGCTGCAAGGAATAAAAAAACGAATGTAATAGAGAACAGGAAGATATAAATAGTGGTCGACCCAGCTTTAATTTCTTCATAGCTTAAACCAGAAAATTCGTAAGTATAACCTTCAGGCAATATCCTGTTAGCAATTTCCTGCAAGGCTGTTAACGCATCGCTGCTGCTGTGCCCTGTAGCTGAAGAACCATCTATTTCAGCTGTACGGAATATATTAAAGTGCGATATAACCGGAGCCGCTTCAGTTGGGGAGTAGCTAATAAGGGTACCAAGCGGAACCATTGTACCTGCTGAATTACGTACATAATATTTGTTCATTTCTGCAATATTCCTGCGGAATGCGGTATCAGCCTGCACAACCACGTGGAAAGTACGGTTATAAGTAGTAAAATCGTTGATATACAAGCTACCCATATAAGCCTGAATGGTTGTAAATACATCTGAAATGTTTACTCCAAGCTTTTCGCACTTCTCACGGTCAACAGTTAAGTTAAAATTTGGCGTATGGGCGGTAAAAAAGCTGAACGACTTTGTTATTGCCGGATTTTTATTGGCTTCGGCAACAAACTTGTTTACTACATTTTCAAAGGCATGTATGTCGTCTGTGGTACTACGTTGTTCTATCTGCATGCTAAAACCAACGGTTGAGCCAACTCCGGGTAATGGCGATGGTTGTATAACTTCAACATTCGCATTCTTTATACCTGCATCTGCAATACGTTTTTGCATTACACCAATAATGCCGGGCACTTGCTGTTCAGTAGAATTTCGTTCGTCCCAGGGTTTTAGCTGAATGTATATGGTGCCATTATTTGAGTTACTTGCATTAGTCACAACATTTAATCCTGATAATGCGGCATAATGTGCAACACCGGGTGTAGATGCTATTACCTTCATCAATTTCGACATTACATCAACTGATTGGGTAGTGGAAGAAGCGGGAGGTAATTGAAAAGTAACGTATAAGTTACCATCGTCTTCCGACGGGATAAAGCCTGTTGGCTTTGATTCGAATAAAAAGTATGAGCCTGCACAAATACATACCAGTAATATTATTACCAGCCTTGATGCTTTAATACTCTTTTTTACTCCATTGGTATAGCTGGCAGTTATTCTGTCGAACCATGCATTAAATTTAACAAACCATCTATCCAGCAGGTTTGGTTTTCTGTTTGGATCTGTTGGTTTTAACAGCAGTGTACAAAGTGCCGGTGTTAATGACAGCGCTATAAATGCTGATATCATCACTGATATGGCAATAGTGATGGCAAACTGCTGGTATAAACGGCCTACTATACCGGGTATAAATCCCACAGGCACAAAAACGGCTGCAAGTATAAGCGCTATTGCAACTACAGGCGCTGATATATCCTTCATCGCCTGGTAGGTAGCCTCTTTAGCCGACATTTTATCATGGTCTATATAATGCTGTACCGCCTCAACCACAATGATAGCATCATCAACCACAATACCTATTGCCAGTACAAAGCCAAACATGGTAAGCGTATTGATAGTAAACCCTAAAGGGATAAAAAAGCAAAAAGTACCGAATATAGATACCGGAATAGCAAGCACCGGGATTAAGGTTGAACGCCAGGTTTGCAAAAATAGGAAAACGACAACGGCTACCAGCCCCAATGTTTTTAATAACGTGACTACAACATCCTGCATCGAAACCTTTACTACAGTAACCGATTCAAAAGGAACGCTATACTCTACATCCGAAGGGAAGGTTTGTCTTAGTTTGGCTAATTGGGCATATACGCCGTTGGCAGTTTCAAGAGCGTTACTTCCTGGCGCCTGGTAAATTTGCAGGTATGATGCCCTGTGGCCATCAACGAAAGAGTTACTTGAAAAGGTAAATTTTCCTAATTCAACCCTGGCTACATCTTTAAGATATACCAGTTCGCCTGTGGCAGGATTATTTTTAACAATAATATTTTCGAATTCCTGCACCTTGCTTAACCTTCCGTTAACCAGGATACCTAATTCGTAAGTCTGACTTGATGATTGCGGTGGTACACCTGCGGTTCCTGCTGCAACCTGTACGTTTTGGGCATTCAAGGCTGCAATTACATCCGAAGGTTGTAAACTGTAGGATGCCAACTTTTGAGGATTCATCCATATACGCATACTGAAATCATCAGTAAACCTGTTTATACTACCAACACCCGGCACACGCAACAGCGCATCCTGAATAAAAATATTGGTATAATTATCAAGGAAAGTAATATTATGCGAATCTTTTGGCGCATATATAGCTACCATCATCAGCATACTCGGGTTAACAGCACGTACGGTAAGACCCAGCCGGCTAACCACTGCCGGCAATAAAGGAGTAGCAATGCTTACGCGATTCTGTACGTCAAGCGCGGCCACATCAATATTTGTCCCTATTTTAAAGGTAACATTTAATGTCATTTGCCCGTTATTGGTGCTATTGCTTTGCATATACTCCATGCCGGGGGTGCCATTCACCTGTTCTTCAATAGGGGTAGCTACGGTTTGCTCAACAGTTTGAGCGTCGGCGCCGGTAAACTGCCCGTTAACCTGTACTACAGGGGGCGTAATATCAGGGTATTGATCTATGGGTAACAGTAATATACACACAGTACCGGTAATTACCAACACAATAGATATAACTATAGCAGTTACGGGTCTTTTAATAAAGGTATTAGCAATCATACTTTGTTCATCATCTTTTTAAAGTTTTAAGTCCCTTTTTTTACTTAAGACTTTCGACCTATTGGCCACGTTTTCCCCCGCCACCCGGAGCTACTTTATTAGCAGTAGTTATTTGCGAACCATCATGGAGAGATTGTACCCCATCGGTCACTATTCGGTCCCCTGCATTAATTCCGCTTTTTATAACCTGATTGGGTCCGATAGTTTGACCAATCTGTACCTTTTTTTGCGCCACAATAAGTACATTTTTTCTTTTTCCTGTATCTGACTTAGCTTGGGGGTTATTAATAACTGAGTCTTTTGCCACAAACACAAAATATTCGCCCATTTGTTCAACAACGGCTTTGCTTGGTAAAACCAATTGCGGTTGTGTATCCTGGTTATGTACCCTTACAACACAGCTCATTCCCACTCTTAAAAAGCCTTGAGGGTTTGCAAATACAAGCCTTACCTTGATTGAGCCGGTCTGTGAATCAACAGCACGGTCAATCACTGATATTTTTCCGGTATAAGGATAAAGGGAATTATCAGGCATCAATATAGTAAACAACGAATCAACATTATTCTGTTTATTGATTTGTAACCTTTCAAAAAAAGGTAAATTCTTTTCATTTATTATAAAATCAACGGCCATTGGGTTGTCTGTTGAAATTGTAGTTAAAATAGTTGCACCCGGATTTACCACATCGCCAAGCTTTACCATGCTAAAGCCTATAGTACCTGTAAACGGTGCATAAACAACAGCGTAATTTAAATTGGTTTTCGCAGTTCTTACAGCCTGCTCCAAAGCTTTAACGGTATTTTTTGCATTCTCGAGGGTGATTATTGCATGATCATACAGCTGTTTAGCCACTGCATTATATTTATTCAGATATTCGTAGCGGTCGGCATCTTGTTGAGACTGCACCAAAGTACCCTGCGATACTTTTAAATTAGCTACCGCCTGGTCATAAGCAGCCTGATAAATGCGTTTATCTATTTCATATAATTTTTGTCCTTTTTCAACATGGGAGCCCTCTTTAAAAAATATGCCTGTAATAGCACCTGTTATTTGCGGAAGCAAGTTAACCTGGCTTAGTGCCGCTGTTGTTGAGGGATATTTATCATAATACAATACACGTTGTTCGTTTACCTTTAATAAGTTAACAGGTACCTCGGGATTAGATGGCGGCTGCTTTTTTTTACAAGCAGCAAATATAAGACAGCTTATAAAAATGGTATTTAATATTATTTTATTCATTGAGGCTGGTTATTTTAAGTATTAATAAGAAATATTTCCCATAGCTTTTTCCAGATCAATTTTGTATGACAATACCTGGAACAAAGTATTTATATAGTTTATTTCTGATGTTATTAAATTTGCTTGGGCAGTAATTACATTTAAATAAGGTACAATTCCTTGTTTATATTGAAGCTCAACAACAAAGTAAACCCGTCTTGACAATGCCACATTTTTTTGCAGTAATTGTAAATTATAATAATTGCTTTTGTAATTGGCTAAAGCCGTTGCGTATTGTGTATATATCTGTGATTTCAGATCTGTTTGGCTCCAGTTAAGAATTTGTTGCTGTAGCTTTGCTCTATGCAAATTATTAATTCTTGAAAATCCTGTAAAAATGGGTATAGTGAATGACAATCCTACATATGAACTTGGAAATGAAGTTTCGAACAGTGTACCAAATGTTGTACTTTTAAAGGTGCGGTTATAGCTGTAAATTCCGGAAAGGGTGGGCAACCAGGAATACCGGTAATAGTCAACAAGCTGCGATTGTAAATTTTTGTTAGTATTTAACAACTGATACTCAATTCGTTTTTCATATTGCAGTTGTTGTGTAGTATCAATATGAATACTTTTCATCATTTGTAAAGTATCGAAAACAACATTGAATTGTTGCTCGGGCGGAAAACCCATAAATTGTTTTAAAGTAGCATATTGCGGAGCAACATTTTCATTGGCCTGCTTTAATTGGGCAATTGTGTTATTTAATGTAATTTGAGCCTGCTCATAATCAGTTTCATCAACAATACCGCCTTTGTATTGATGATAAGCATCCCTTAAACTTTTGCCGAACTCAGCAGTATCACCTTTCAAAACATTAATCTGCTCAAGGGTAAGCAGCAAATTATAGAATGATTTACTTACTGCGTCAACAAGAAATATTTTTGTACTGTCGGTAACTTGCTGTGCCTGTTTAACATATAAAGGAGCACTTTTATATGCATATAAAAGACTGGGATTAAAAATTGCCTGGCTTACTGCTACACCCGGAATAAAAGTATTTGTATAAGGAACATAATTAGCACTTGTTACTGTACTGGCCACCTGAATATTATGTATTAAATTACCTGACGAATTAACCTGGGGCAATAATCCTGCTAAATTTATTGCATTTGTTGTTTTAGCTACATTAATGTTTATTAGTGCAATATTTACTCCCGGTTGATGTTGTAAAGCATAATCAATGCATTGCTGAAGGGTTAAATATTGACTGGAACCGTTTACAGTAACGGGCAAAAGTAAATTTGTTTTACTGGTATCAGGTACAGCTACCGGAGTCGCTACACTTTTTGAATTATTATTTTGTGCATAACTGCCAAATGAGTAACAAAACAAACCAGCAATAAGCAAAGGAATACGGATATTACCTATATTAAAAAAAATATTTGACATTTAAATAAGATAATTACTAATAAATAATAACCCCAAGACGTAATTTTACATCAAAATATACAATCAGACTTTATTAAATATTTTTCATTTTGTAAAAGTGACAAAAACAAAATGTAAAAAAGGTAACAATATTGTTAACGTGCTTTCAGAGTAGTTAATTGAATAATATTGTTACTTATTAATACTATTTATTGTTGAATTTGTTTAAAAAATATTCTGCCAAAGTTATTATGCTATAGCTGGTTATGTAATAAATAGCAAACCAAGTATCGAACTCCTCCTTTTCTTTTTTACTAAAAAACATAAAATTCATTTTAAAGGTGTAGCAAATTCCAATTCAAAATCGTATTTGTTTATAAGTTACATCCAAGTATTAAATGAATATGAAAACTTCTAAAAACACGTCAAAAAGATGGATAGAAAAAATTATACCGGTATGCTTGCTATCCGTATTTCTGTCATCCTGTTTAAAAACCAATAATAACAACTATTATCCTCCGGAGGCATTGGTAACTTTTATACAAGCTTCCCCTGATGAACCGCAATTAGATTTTTATCTTAACAACAATAAGATTAACCTGAATGCTATTAATTATGGAGATCATTTTGATTATTTCAGGGCCTACGCAGGGTCAAGAACCGCTAATTTTTATAGCACAGGCAGTATGAACAAACTCTTTTCAAGTACTATTCAATTAAACCAAAATACAAATTATTCCCTTTTCCTGGCAAATAAGGCGCCCCAGCCCGAAATTGTTTTACTGACAGATACTATAAACCAACCTGCTTCCGGAAACGCAAGTATCCGCTTTGTAAATCTTAGTCCTGATGCTCCGGCTGTTGATTTAGCAGTACAAGGTGGCTCAACATTGGTTTCCAATAAAAGCTATAAAGGCTACTCGTCTTTTATACCTGTTCAGGCAAATAAAAATTATGTTTTTCAAGTTCTCCAGGCGGGGTCCGGTACGGTATTGGCGACACTTTCAAATGTTAACATAAGCAGTGGTTCTGTTTATACTATATGGTTTCATGGTTTATCTGCAGCAACAACGGCTACCGATCAATTAAGCGCAAGCATTTATACCAATGCTTATTTTTATTAATATTTTGATAGCAAACTCACCTAATATTTCTTTTTCAATATAGGTAAGTTTTTAACCTCATTACCTGGCTACTGGCTCAATATAGATTTGCTTAATTAGTGGAAATTCGGTCTGAATCGTTTTTGTAATCCTTTCAATAGCATCGGTAATTTGGTGGGTAGTAAGATCATCTTTAAAAACTGTATTTAACTGCAATAATACTTCATCCGGCCCCATGTACATGGAGAAATGTTTTTTCACTTTTATTACAGCCTGGTCAGCTTCGGTAAGTGTTACAATTTTACGCAGGATTTTTCTGCTGGTAGTTTCCCCCATCAGCAGGCTTTTGCTTTCGCGCAACAGCAGTAAAGAAATGGCAATCAGGATCACACTAATGATCATTGAAGCCATACCATCATAATAAGGATCATGAAATAACCGCCCCAGGTAAACACCAAAAAAGGCAACAATTAAACCCAGCAAATCTCCTACATCACCTAAAAGCACAATAAATGTTGATGGGTCTTTACTTTGTGTTACTGCTTTCCAAAATAAAGTTTGTCCGCGATCTTTATTAAAAGCTTTTAAAGCCGTGAACAATGAAACAGTGTTAAACAGGAATGCTATTGCTAAAATACCATAATTCCAGTTTTGATTTCCCTCAAACTCCGGCCGGTTAAACCGCAACAAACCTTCATAAAAAGAAATACACCCGCCTACAACAAAAATAACAAGTGATACAACGAACGACCAGAAATATAATTCTTTTCCATAACCATAAGGACGGCTCAAATCCGGCTTTCTTTTACTTGTTTTTATTCCCCATATCAATAACAATTGGCTGATGGCATCAATTACTGAGTGTATCCCTTCGGAGATCATAGAAGAACTGCCGGTTACGGCTGCTGCGATAAATTTTGAAACAGCAATAAGTATATCTACCGCTAAGGAAACATAAATGAATAGCCTTGATTTCATTGATATAGCTCCGTAGAGTAATGGTTTTGATTTTTAGTTTATAACAATATTAATCTACATATGTGTTAGTTAGCCATTAAAGACATCAAGTATGTTTAGGCCTATAAAAAAAAATATGTATTAACCACTTCCTGCAAAAAACTTTTCATTAAAATTCACCAGGAACAATTCGCTTGTGGCGCGGGTACATGCCGTGTAAAACCAGCGTAAAAAATCGGTGTTCACCATTTCATCAGTTAAATAACCCTGATCGACAAAAACAGCGCCCCATTGGCCACCCTGAGCTTTATGACAAGTTATAGCATAGGCAAACTTTATTTGCAGCGCATTATAATAGGGGTTCAGCTTCAGTTCGTTCCATTTAGCGCGTTTATTTGGGATATGATCGTAATCCTTCATCACCTCAAGATAGAACCTTTTCTGATCTTCGGGCAGCAAAGCCGGCGCTTCTGAATAAAGGGTATCCAACATAATTTTGCAATCTAAAACCGGATCTTCTGCATAATCAATAAACTCCAGCTGCACATCGGCAAAACGGAAACCATACATATCTTCCAGTCTCCGTACTTTTTTTATGCGGGCAATATCGCCGTTGGCAATAAAACCTGTGCTTCCCTCCTCCTGCTCATTAAGCCAGAAATAATTATTTTTCACCACCATTACCTGATCCCCGCCGGTTAGTTCTTCCTCGCGGTATAATATCCGGCCACGTATTTGCCTGTTATAGGCATTGGCGTTTTTATTGGAGCGGCAAATAATTAACGTATTATCGTTCCCGTATTTATTATAAGCATAATTAAGTCCTTCTTCCAACATTTCGCCACCTATACGGAATATATCCTTATAACCTTTGGTAACTATTTTAGGAATATTTGTTTTTTCCTGGCGTATAATATCCCGCACACGGGTGGCATTAAACAAAATGCCCGAATCCTTTTGCTGGCGCAGCACATCAGTCAATTCAAAGCTAAAAACATCCAGTCCAAATTTTTCTTTCATCAAAGCCACATCCAGCGCCGGACTGTCATCCAGCCCTACAGGTGGTAATTGCGCTGTATCCCCTATCAACATCAGTTTACAATTTTTAGTGTTGTACACAAAGTTAACCAGGTCGTAAAGTAATGATGCACGGTGATTAACGCCGATTTCGTCAGAGATCATCGATGCTTCATCAACAATAAACAAGGTATTATCGGCCAGGTTATCGCCAAGCAGAAAACCCTCATCCACGTTAAATGCTGTCTTTTTACGATAGATACGCTTGTGAATGGTAAAAGCCTTGCGGCCTGAATAAGCTGTAATTACCTTGGCAGCACGTCCGGTTGGCGCTAACAAAACATATTTGAAATTATAATTACGCAAAGCTTTTACCAGCGCACCTAAAACAGTAGTTTTACCCGTACCGGCATAACCTTTCAAAATAAAACATTCATCACCATTATCACTCACCAAAAAGTTGTGCAGCTTGCTGAACAGTTCCAGTTGCTGAGGAGTAGGTTGGTGTGGGAATGCTTTTTGAATGTGATCTGTTAACACGCTGTTTGGTTAATAAGGAAATTACATGAATGGTAAATAAGGTAATTTTAAACAATTAATGTAACTTAATCAACCATTAACTAACTCTGTCAACCCCTAATTAATATTGGGCTTAGGACGAAAAAAATAAAAAGTTTGAATTGTATAACTTATAACTATAATAATTGCTGTTATAAAAATTTTAGATGGTGTTGGATACCAACCCAATATATCTACAAAAAGTTTAAGAAAAACATAATTTAAGCTTATACAGATTGAAACAACCAGAATGTATCTTGCTAATTGGCTCCTTCTATTTAAATCGGCGTATTGAAAAACAACATAACGGTTAAGATAGAATCCTGTAGGTAAAGATACGCTTAGCGCCATAAACATGGCTGTGACGTGAGGACTTATGGTAACGAAACAAAGATACACCTGATGTTTTTTCAAAATAAAATTGTAACTAACTGAAAAAAGCAAAATATCCAGTAATGTATTTGCACCACCACATGCCGCATACCTAAAAGTTTGTAAAGAAAACCATTTTTTGAAAAGAGGATAAAAAACATCAATCCATAGTAATATCGTCCGTCTGGTATGATCATGTATCTTTTTCATTAGAATTTGCAGGTATCTTGTGATAATAATTTTGATGAAGATAATTGTTCGAACTTATTCTAACAATATTATTTGTATTAACAGTAATTTTCTTCCTGATTTTAACTTAATAATATATCTTTCAAAAGTATTACTTTTGCAAATTCACATGGGCGATCTCAATAATAATTACCAGGATAATAATTTTAACCTGTATCAGGCTTATAGTTATATTTTATTATTGCAGTTGGAAGCAACTTCATTTAGTTATGCTGTTGTTTATAAAAACCGGTTACTGGTTTCTGCCCAAAATTGTTCTTTAAATGAGCTTGCTGATCCTAATCAATTAAGCGATTTGTTATCCTCCACCTATAAAAAAGTTATTATTGGCTTGCCTGCAACAGGCCTAACACTTGTACCAAAAAGTTTATTCAAAGAAGATCATGTTGCCGATATCGCCCGCTTTTTGGATGTAAAAGCCCGTGAAAAAGTTTTTGCCCAAACATTAGACGATCAGAACAATATCATCTACAAAACTGACGCAGATTTGATGTCGGCAGTGGAAAAATTTGGACTTCAAAACACGGTTTACATGGCAAAAGGCTGGATAAATGCAATAGCCAAAAGTAGTCCGCCAGCTACTAACCTATACATTGATATCATTAAGGATACTGTTCAATTTTTATATTTCTCTCTAAATAAGCTACGATTTTACAATACTTTTGAATTTAAAAACGAGAATGACCTGGCTTATTTTACCTCATTTGTAACTGAAGAGCTTAACCTAAAACCCAACGAGATTACCCTTATTTTGAGTGGTGACATCAACAAAGGCGATAAAAATATGAACCGCCTGGCTGATTTTTTTCCAAATGTTGAATTGAACACTATTGAGGTATTGGAACTGCCCGGACAAATTCCTGCACACAAATTTATGGCGCTCGCCGCTTTATCACTATGCGGATCATCGGAGGAGCATTAAAAGGATTAAGGCTTAACCCACCAAAAAACTTGCCTGTACGGCCTACAACCGACCTGGCAAAAGAGGCCCTGTTCAATATATTGCAAAACCAAATAGAATTTGAGGGTCTCCGGGTACTTGATTTATTTAGCGGCACAGGAAATATTTCTCTTGAATTTGCCTCGCGGGGGGCCGAACAAGTGATTTCAGTTGACCGTAGCATACATTGCGTTCATTACCTTAAGGATACCGCACGGCAACACGGATTAAACGATATAAAAGTTTTTAAGGATGATGTTTTTAAATACCTGCAGCATGAAACAGAACAATTCGATTTAATTTTTGCCGATCCTCCTTATGATCTTAACCGCATACCTGAAATACCCAAAATAATATTTGAAAAAAACATACTTGCGCCAGGCGGTTTGCTAATAGTTGAACATCAATCCCTTCAAAATTTAAGCAATCATCCGGCATTTATTGAGCAACGGAAATATGGACATTCGTCGTTTTCGTTTTTTAGGGCTTCTTGTTAATATTCTTTTTACCGCCGGAAATGCCATTTTTAAATTAGTGACCCTATATTTAAATGTTCAGCTTTATAAAGCTTAGACCTCAAAACTTACTCATGGCATGATATTAGCGTATTTATTTATTATAACCAATTAAACAAAAACCATGAAAAAAATTCTTATTGCCTTAACAGCAGTTGCATTAAGTTGCAGCGTTATGGCCCAAACAAAGATGTCTGATTCATCTATGCACAAAATGTCTCACAAATCCATGCATAAAATGGGTAATTCTGTTATGATGATGGATGGTAAAATGATGACCATGATGCATGGTAAGAGCATGCCAATGACACACACCATGACCATGACGAATGGCACCATGGTTATGACTGACGGTACCGTAAAGATGAAAAACGGTAAAACGATGATGTTAAAAGATGGTCAATGTGTTATGATGGATGGCAAAGTGACAAAAATGCCAATGAAAAAAGGTATGATGAAAGATACTATGAAAATGTAATTTTTTATTATGGTTCAATGTTGTTTAGTTAATGGTTGATTTCGTTTATGTGTTAATGTTTATGTGTTAATATGGAACTCTTTTCCCTGATTAATTGCCAATCAACCAATAGCCAGTCTTTTGCTAAACTAAACGGCATTGAATTTTGATTTATTAAAACAACCAGAATAGAGGCACGATTAAATCTTTAATATCTCAATTCCTTGCTTTTCAAAATGCATAAGCTCTTCAGATCGCGAATCAGTAATTATCGTATCAATAGTTTTAAGGTCTGCGAATTTTAAATAACTTTCTTTGCCAATTTTACTGTTATCACATAAAAGGAATGTTTTTGCACTATGTTTGGAAAAGGCTAGTGTTATACCTGCTTCCAATTCCGAATTGGCAAATAATCCATTGATGGAAATGCCATCAACACCTAAAAATGCTTTATTTGCCTTGTAACGGGCAATGTGCTCATTAGCCATTTTACCATGTACAGCCTGTCTTTCCTGGTCAAACTCCCCTCCTATTATATTTAAAGAAACCAGGCTATTTTGCAGCTCATAAACAACAGGGATGGAGTTTGTTATCACTTTAATTTTTTTATTTTTAATAAACTGGCACAACCTGAAAACCGTACTGCCGCAGTCCATAAAAATTATATCCCCGTTATTAATAAGAGCAGCTGCAGCACGGCATATCTTATCTTTTGCTTCAATATTTTTGGCAGCCTTATTAACAAAATCATGTGGTATTTCAAGTGGATTAACTTTCATAGCCCCTCCATGGGTACGATAAAGCAAACCATCACCGGCAAGCCGGTTTAAATCGCGCCTTATGGTTATCTCTGAAATTTCCAGCATTGCAGCTATTTCTTTAATGTCAACTTCTCCCAGCGTATTTAGTTTATCCAGTATTATTTGCTTTCTTTTTGGATAATTCATTTTAAATGATTTAATTTGTTCAAAAATAATCATAATTGATCAAAAACAATCAAAAAATATTTTGAAAAATATAAATATCATTCAAACAGAGATACTATCTGATAATTGGTATACATTAAAAAAAATCACCTATAAAGGCATTAACGCTGATGGCTCTGCTATAACACAAAGCCGTGAAGCATACGATCGCGGAAACGGGGCAACGATTCTTCTTTTTAATAAACACAGTCAAACTGTGATACTAACTCGCCAGTTCAGGATGCCAACCTACATAAATGGCAATGATGACGGTTATTTAATTGAATGCTGTGCTGGCTTACTTGATAAAGATAATCCGGAAGATTGCATTAAAAGAGAAACCGAAGAAGAGACCGGTTACAGGGTTTCGTCTGTTAAAAAAGTATTCGAAGCTTATATGTCTCCCGGCTCAGTAACTGAAATATTATATTTTTTTATTGCTGAATACTCAAGCGATATAAAAGTAAGTAATGGAGGCGGTATTTTGGAAGAGAATGAAAACATTGAAGTGATAGAAATGCCATTTTCCAAAGCATTACAAATGATAAAAACAGGTGAAATTAAAGACGGTAAAACCATTATGCTATTACAGTACGCTCAAATAAATAACCTGGTAAATTGAAAACAAAATCTACATTTTAATAGCCAGCGCGTACCATTAAAAAGAAAATCAGTTAAGCCTGATCATTTCCAAATCTGTAATTAGTTTATCTCTTTTAAGTTGATTAATAGTCAACATTATCCCTATTGACACTTCCATTTCTTTTGATTCTTGCATTGCCTTAAGTATCAATTTATTTAACTCAGTTTTTTTCATTTAACATTATTTAATAATTTTACTAAACCCATTTTTAATTTAATTATTATACGTTTAATGTAATTTATTAGTTATAAAATAAAAAAATCTTTCTAACTACTTCGTCCCAACTGATATAAAGTTGTTTTCTAAAAGAGCGGATGATGGTGTAAATTAACCGAAGAACCTGGTTTAAAGATTTATTATAAACTTGAATATAATAGTAGGCTAAAGCAGGGTTTTTATTAAATGATTACTACTTTTGGTAGCTAATTAATTGAAATAAATGAAGATCGCTCTTTTTCCAGGTTCATTTGATCCGGTAACCAAAGCCCATGTCGATATTGTAAAACGATCAGTTGGCTTGTTCGATAAAGTTTACATTGGCATCGGTGTTAACACTTCAAAAGTTGGTTTGTTAAGTGTTGAAAAAAGAGAACAAATGCTGCGCGCCGTTTTTGAAACAGATACACGCATCCATATTGTAGCTTATGAAGGGCTGACAGTAAATTTTTGTAAAAGCATTGGCGCAAATTACATGATTCGTGGTATTCGTACTGTGTCGGATTTTGAATATGAAAAAGCGATAGCCCAAATGAACCATTCGCTCGAACCGGAAATTGAGAGCATTTTTATAGTAAGCAAGCCTGGATATTCATCCATCAGCTCAACCATAGTGCGCGAAATTATGCGTTATAACGGAGACGTGAGTCAGTTTATTCCAAAAGAGGCGTTAGCCTATCTTTAGTCATTGGTCATTAGTCATTGGTAAAAGCGAAATAGCTGAGATTTAATGACCAATGACACAATGACTAAATAATGACTGCATCAATGACCAATGACCTAATGACTAATGACTTCCCCTACAAGTTCCTCCTTCACCAGTACATCCATAATTGAGGGAAAGGTGTTTTCTATAATAGGTTCGATATGCTTTTTATTAAACCAGCGTGCATCTGTTATCCCCTCCTCTTTTTGCGGTTTTAATTTAATCTGACTTTTACACCTCATCTTAAACCAATGTGTTTTTTTTAATACAACCTCTCCCCGGCTTATGTATACGTGATAAGTTTTACAAATCTTTTCATCCAGGCTACTCACTTTTATACCGCACTCCTCTTCTACTTCACGTACCGCGGCTAACTTAGTACGCTCTTCTTTCTCTATTTTACCCTTCGGAAGATCCCATTTATCGTGACGATAAATAAATAAATATTCTCCGTTTTCATTTTTAACCAGGCCGCCGGCTGCTTCTATCAATGTTACACTTTTGGCAACTGATTTCAAAAAAGCTTTAGCATCATTGCACAACACATAAAACAGTTTGCTATGATGGGCTATAACCCATGTATAAATTATTTTGAGATCAAACACCTCAACATCTATATTTACATAACTTTCTTTTTTTTTAGGTTCTGAATCTGTTAGAAGAATAACTTTTTCGTTAATATAAATTCTGTATTTTTGAGCCATGTTTGATAAATTTGAGATAGAACAGCGGGTTGCCGAATTCCTGCTGCAAATTAAAGCAATAAAATTACAACCAAATAATCCATTTACATGGTCTTCGGGTTGGAAATCTCCTATTTATTGCGATAATCGTAAAACACTTTCCCATCCTACTATCCGCACTTATATAAGACAGCAACTAACTTTGTTAATTCAGGATATATATGGGCCTGTTGGTTGTATAGCAGGTGTGGCAACAGCGGGTATACCACAAGGTGTTTTGGTGGCACAGGATTTAGGTTTGCCGTTTATTTATGTCCGGGCAAAACCTAAAGAGCATGGAACAGGCAATTTAATTGAAGGCGATATATTAGTAGGAAGACGAGTGGTTGTGATTGAAGATACCATATCAACCGGTAAAAGCAGCCTGGAGGCGGTTGAAGCGCTACGCAGTGCAGGTTATGACGTGGCTGGCCTTGCAGCAATATTTAGTTATGGCTTTGATTTGGCTATCGATAATTTCCGACGCGCAAATTGTCCATATGTATCTTTATCAAATTATAACGCTCTAATAAAATTTGCCAGCGCCAATCAATCTATAGCAGATAAAGATGTTGAACTACTAAAAAAATGGCGCGAAAATCCTGCTGAGTGGGGACAATAAGAAGTTAGCAGTCCCGATAGCAATCGGGATTAGTTAGCGGTTCGCTTTATTAAAATTTCAACATTTACTTTTTGGCATTGGTATTTGTTAAGTAAAAATTTCAGGATTAATATACACTAAATGCAGGCAGTATTAATTACTAAAAATATTTGCCATACTTTTGCAGCAAATTAGAGGGGCAGAAATGATCACGGTATCCAATTTATCTTTACGCTATGGTAAACGTACACTATTTGAAGACGTTAACCTAAAATTTACAAACGGCAATTGTTACGGCATCATTGGAGCCAACGGTGCTGGTAAATCTACATTTTTAAAAATACTTTCAGGCGATATTGACCCAACAAGCGGCTCGGTAAGTTTTACGCCCGGCGAACGCATGGCTGTATTAAGCCAAAACCACTATGCTTTTGATGAGTTTACAGTAATTGAAACTGTAATGATGGGGCATAAAGAAATGTATGCTGTAATGAAGGAAAAGGATGCCATTTACCTGAAAGAGGATTTTAATGATGCTGATGGTGAGCGGGCAGGCGAATTGGAAAACCAATTTGCCGAAATGGATGGCTGGAATGCAGAAAGCAATGCCGCCACCCTATTGAGCAACCTGGGTATTAAAGAAGAATTTCACTATCAATTAGTAAAAGACCTTGATAATACCCAAAAGGTACGAGTTTTATTAGCACAGGCCCTTTTTGGCAAACCTGATATATTATTGCTGGATGAGCCTACCAACGACCTTGATATACATACCGTAAGCTGGCTGGAAGACTTTTTAGCATCATACGAGGCTATTGTCCTGGTGGTATCGCACGACAGGCACTTCCTCGATACAGTTTGTACCCATGTGGTAGATATTGATTTTGCTAAAATGACTATCTATACCGGTAACTATACTTTCTGGTACGAATCAAGTCAGCTGGCTTTAAAACAACGGTCAGATCAGAATAAAAAGACTGAGGACCGTGTGAAAGAGTTGCAGGAATTTATCCGTCGCTTTAGTGCAAATGCTTCAAAATCAAAACAAGCAACCAGCCGCAAAAAAGCACTGGATAAAATAAATCTTGACGAAATACAGCCGTCAAACCGTAAATATCCAGGCATTATATTTAATAATCAGGGACGCGAAGCAGGCGATCAGATATTACAGATTGAAAATCTAAGCAAATCACTAAATGGTGAGCTTTTATTTAGTAACGTCAGGTTTATGGTAAATAAAGGCGATAAAATTGCCATTCTCTCTCAAAACAGTTTAGCAACCACCGCTTTATACAATATTTTAACAGGGCGTGATAAGGACTATAAAGGTGAGTTTAAATGGGGCGTAACCATAAACCCTGCAGATATTCCTATCGATAATTCTGAATATTTTAAAGGAAAAAATGACAACCTGATCGATTGGTTACGTGAATAT
Organism: Mucilaginibacter sp.; assembly: GCA_028288305.1. Classification (GTDB taxonomy): domain Bacteria; phylum Bacteroidota; class Bacteroidia; order Sphingobacteriales; family Sphingobacteriaceae; genus Mucilaginibacter. The sequence continues at coordinate 28,292 of JAQBOA010000017.1, read as the reverse complement.
TCCCCGGGCGAAAAGGATGACCAGTTTATACGCGGTTTTTTGGGTCGCATGCTTTTTTCGGGCGAGGAAGTTTTGAAGAAAAGCAATGTACTATCAGGAGGCGAAAAAATGCGCTGCATGTTTAGTCGCATGATGCTGCAACAGGCCAACTTGCTCATGTTTGATGAACCAACAAACCACCTTGACCTGGAGTCAATCACCGCCCTGAACAACGGTATGAAAGATTTCAGGGGAACCGTCCTGTTTACCTCGCGTGACCATGAACTTGTACAAACTGTTGCCAACCGGATTATTGAACTTACTCCAGGAGGCACCATCGACAAATTGATGAGCTATGATGAGTATATTAACAGTGATACTGTGCAGAAGCAGCGAGAGGAATTATACGCGTTAGCGTAAAGAGTCCGAAAGTCGGAAAAGTCAGTAAAGTCCGAAAGACTGATATTTCCGAGCATCAAATACGTGGACTCATTAAAACTTTCGGACTTTACTGACTTTACTGACTTTTTTCAAAAAAAATCGCATATTTGCAGCCCTTAATAAAACACGACTCCGTAGCTCAGTTGGTAGAGCAACAGACTCTTAATCTGTGGGTCCTGAGTTCGAGCCTCAGCGGGGTCACAAAAAGCCTTTCAGCGTTGTTGGAGGGCTTTTGTGTTGATGTATACACAGTTGTCAGTACGTAGCTGGCAGTACATTTAGGTAGCTTTAACGTTATTTAACATTTGTATTTAATTATCCTGTTTAATTTAGTGATAACATTACCACAAACCAATTATCATGACCTATAAGGAACTAATTAAGCTATTTATTTGCCTGGCGTTTATTTTAACTGGTTTAGATGTAAACGCGCAAGTTGCTATACTTCAAAACACTATTGATAAACTTGAAAGCTATAAAAACTTTAGCTATCAATATGTTTATAAACAGAAAGAGGTATTTAGTGATACCTTAATATATGACCAAAAATTTGTTTTATTAAAGATACCTGAAGATAAAGAAATTGGTTATTTTTTTAGACATGAGCTTAAATACGGTGATATGAAACTTCCGGCGACAGACCTATACAATGGAACAAACCTAATATCATTAAATCCTACAGACAGTACTTATAATACAAGAAAAGTACAAGCACTTATTTTTGGAGGGTCATTGCCCGGTGAATTAAATTGGATAAAAACCTTTTTAAAGAAAAACCCCTCCAAAATTGTACAATCAAGTGATACTACTTTTAATTCAATAAATAGTTATCATTTAATTTTTAATACTAAAGATACCATTTTTAACAAAGATCATTTGTATGTACGAATACATCTATTTATTGACAAGGTAACGGGTTTGCCTGTTGGCAAATTGACCAGATCAAGGACTGCTGATTTTGGAAAAGAAGTCACAAACTATTATACAGAAGAAAGCTATTTCAATTATAAGATTGATCAGGATAATATCAACCCAGCTTCCTTTGCCATGCCCGAAGGATTTCATCCGCCTAAAGAAAAACCTAAAGAGGAAACTGCTTTATTGGCACCAGGTAAGATCGCGCCTGATTGGGCCTTATATGATACTGATGGTAAAAAAACGTCATTATCACAATTGAAAGGTAAAATTGTATTGATGGATTTTTTCTTTGTTGGCTGCGTCCCTTGTACGAATACTTTAGCACCGTTGGATAAACTTCATGAAAAATATAAGAATAAAAACTTTGTAATACTAAGTATTAGTGATAGAGATAGTAAGAAATTAGTCACGGCATTTAAAAAAGTTCAACGTATAAAAAATCAAATGTATCCTAATGGTGGTGATGTGGCCAAATTATATCATATGACCGCGGCTCCTACTTTTTACTTCATCGATCAAGATGGAAAGATAGCAAGTGTTGTGGATGGATATTCTGATGATTTTGAAAAGAAGATGTCTGCCATAATCGACAATTTATTAAAAAAATCATAACCTGATCCTCGTTGTTCTCTCCAGATATCTGTTAAGACGAAATGATCATATCACTAACTCAGCCGGGATTTGATTTGGAATTTTAACGCTACTATTTTCTTTACATCCTCCACAAAAGAGTTCGACATCTGTACCTTTGGGGTCACTTCTGTCTATCGTGCCGGTAGACACTCCTGCCTTTAGGGCAGTATCTTTTATCCGAACCGGGGTATTTTTTGCTGGCAGTGTATGTATATAAAATGGGTCAAAAGTTAGCATTTTACATGATCCTAGTGTGTGTTTTTTGAAAATAAATCCACAATCTTCCATTACTGCGCATTGATGGGTACGGTAGAATTATGGATTGCTGCAGATAGCTCCTTATATCGTTATGAAGCCAGAAAATTGGTCCCTAATCTTGCAAAATGAAACAAGGTTAGGGAAAGGAGCCAACAAAATGCCCGGAATTCCAATAGTAGCATCGGCAGTAACCGCTGGTTATGTAAATGCCTATTATTTCAAGCAACAAAAACAGCTCAAATTTTTTTCAGCTCTGACATTGTACGCAGTTGAATAAAATGATATCAGGTCTCCAATGATTACTTCAAATCCAGCATGAACATTTGGCTATGCAATAACTGTAAATGAGTTTTTGCTCCGAAATGCATGGTATCTTCTTTTAATATCGCATTAAAGGATTTTTCGGCTTTGATATCATTCTTAAGCCCCAAAAATCCCAGGCCGGCTATATACTTGCAATGTATGCTATTACGCTTTTGTAAATCATCTTTAAAGATCAACAGATCCGGCAAGGAAACCGCAAAATAATCCAGGCGGATCTCATCATTTTCATGTTCGCCTGCATAGGTGACCAGGTTGTTAAATATTTTTTTTGCGTAATCCGGTTTGCCTAATTTTTCCCATGCAAGTCCCTGGTAAAATATTTGATCAGGTTGCTGGTCATTGTAAAACATAGCAGCACTTGGCTCAGATAGCCCCTGGGTAGCTTTTTCCCAGAAGAAATTGGCTTTTTCCAGCCCACCTAAACCTTTATGGGCGCATCCAAGCCAGTAAAAGAGGTCATTTTCCTTTGCCCCGTAAAGTTTCCCTTCTCCTAAATTGTGGGGATAGTTTTGGGCCTGATCCAGTTTGACAATAGCGTCCTTAAAATCATTGTTCAGGATACAGGCTTTTGCCAGCTCGGTAAGGCTATAGACATATTGCTCTGAAACTTTGCCTTCCCCTCCTTCCCAGGGATGAAATTTCCGGGCCATCAGCATTTTGTAGGCCATTGCCGGATTACCCATAAAATTGTGCAGCGCTACGATTTCAAGATACAGATCATCACGCTTAATAGCTGTTGACTGATAACTTTCCAGGCAGGATAGCCTGGTGGCAGGGGCACGGTTAACACGTTTGTATAACTGGTCAAGTTCCATCAGCACCCTTGCATCAGTGGTGTTTAATTGGAATGCCCTTTCAAAAAGATGCAGGGCTCTTTTAGGATCATTTTGCTTATTAAAGGCGGCAATGGCCAGGTTACGGAAGACGGTAGGCAAGGAATTATCCAGGTGGCTTGCTTTTTCCCAACAGGCAATAGCCTCGGGATACTGTTTCTTATCATACCATAAATTTCCAAGATAATAGGCGGCCTTTCCACCTTGCGCATGGGCGTTTTGTGCATATTGCAGAACAGCAATATCCTCTAAGCGGTTAGGGAAGCAACAACCCGGATCGGCATTATTGGCTTTCTGGATATAAGACAGGCTCATTTCCTCGTTTTCCGCATTATGCCAGTAGTATCCAATATAGTAATTAACCATCGGGTCGGCCTTATCTGCGCTAGTTGCATAAAGCAAAAGCTCGATGGCATCCCCGTAAAGACCTAAACCGGCATATTCTATCGCATATTCCAGGAGGGTATGCGAATTTCCCCTGGACAATTTCAGCAACTGATCAATGATGCTTTCGGCTCCGGCGTCCTCATTTAATTCCAGGTAACAGAAATACAGCTCGAACAGGACGCTGATATTAAAACGGTCTCTTTGCAAGGCCTCCTGCGCCAGATCAATCGCTTCGCTCCATAGTTTCAATTTACGGAGGATATGAACCTTCACGAAATACGCTTTTCCATTTCTGCTGTTACGGTCCAGCGACCAGTTGATATGTTCAAGAGCTAAGGGATAATCCTTTTTTTGCACATCAATCTGAGCGATTGAAAAGTAGGCACCATCCTGCCATGCGCTGCTCCAGGCTGCTTTAAAAAATGCATCGTAGGCTGCATCGGTTTTACCCTGATAATTTAAGGAGAGCCCAAGGTTATAGTACGGTTCCCCGTCATACGGGTTGGGATTTCTTCGAACTGATGTCGCGATGGCCTTCCTGAAAAATTGTTCGCTTTTGACAAATTGTCCTCTCCGCAGATACCAACCGCCCAGCGCATTATTATTACGGATATCGTTAGGGTCTCTTTTTAAGGCCTCTTCATAATAAGGAAGGGGGCTGTAAGTCGCGTGCCGATATTGTTCCAGGTGCTGCCCGGTTAAGAAAAGCTGTTCTGTGTTTTCGATCTCATCCGGCTGCAAGGCAGGTTTCGCCGGGGAAGGCATTTCTTTTTTTTCACCCGCAACTGTTTCGTATCTGATCTGTTCCTTATCCCCTCCGTCAAAAACAACCAGCGTTAAAGCACCTGTATCAACGCCGGCAGCAGGGATTTCTTTATGGTAGCTATTTTCCGGAGCAGCAGCGGTGACCTCATCCAGTAAAAGCTGATTACCACATTTAAGTACAATTCTTAAATATGACCGGGCAGAAGTCACAAATACTTTGAGCTGGATGTGGTCATCCGTATTTTCCAGGCCCACTGCAATATCCTTGCTGGCATTTTTTACTATTCCGATCTCCCGGTAAGGTAAAAAATACTGCGTAAATGATTTTTCCTCGAAAGGCATGATCCATGAAAAATCCGGCTGGTTATCGGTATAGATCCCGGTCATCAGTTCAATATAGGGGCCGTCATCGTCTGTTAAATTTCTGTCCCAGGCTAAACCGAAATCACTGTTTCCCCAGGTCCATTGCTTCTTACCGGGTGAGATATGACGGTCTGCTACATGGAGCATGCCTGCTTTCGTATCATGCTCGTATCCGCCGATAAAATTATATTTGGAGTCAACAGCCATATAGGAAGTGGGCACGGGTATATTCTTATACCTGGAGATATCCGTTCCCGGCGAATAATCAACTTTATAATAAGTGCCCGTAGCAATCGGGAAAGCAGAAACATCTCTTTTGCCGTGATCAAATACCGCATTAACGTCGGGGGGGAAAACAGATTGATAATGATCGTTTACGCTTACGGCAGGATTAGACCACCACAAAAAGGTCTGCGGCAAATTGGTGCGGTTATACAATTGCGCTTTAATTTCCAGGTAAGCCTTGTCGGGATACAAAGTAAAGCCGGCCATGCCTTTGGTATGAAACATTTTCTCCACTTCGCTAACCCATATCGTTTTACTGCCGTCCTGGTTTTCTTCCATGGTAAAATCGATGGTCTCAAAAGTGCTCGGCCTATGGTGCTGCGGCCAGTTAAATTCAATGCCCCCTGATATCCAGGGCCCGCAAAGTCCTACTAAAGCCGGTTTGATCACCTGGTTATAATAGATAAAGTGCCGTTCGGCAATCTTATCATAAGCCATATGCACCCTTCCTCCTATTTCCGGCAGGATCATTATTTTTAAATAGCTGTTTTCCAAAAAAAGTGCAGTGTATTCCTTGTCAACCTTTTCATCTTCAATCTTTTCAATCACAGGGTTGGGATATACCACCCCGCTGCTCCCCTGGTAAACCCTGTTCTCAAAAAACATAGGGTTCTTATCTGGAGCTCCTGTCCGGTAAGTAGGTAAAATAACCTGTTCCTGCCAAATATTTACTTTCATATCAAATGACTATTCCGTTTAATGTTCAATAAAACTATGCTCCAATTGTTCCAATGTTTGCCCTTTGGTCTCTTTTACTTTCGCCTTTATAAATAAAAACCCCACCAGGCAAATTCCGGCATATAAATAAAATGGCCCATAAGTGCCTAAATATTCAGCCAGTACCGGGAAAGTAAATACCAATATAAAATAGGCGGTCCAGAGGCTAACGATCGCTACCGATGAGGCCACTCCGCGAATATTGTTCGGGAAAATTTCGGAGATAATCACCCAGGTCACCGGTGCCAAGGAACTGGCGTATAAGCCGATGGCCAATAAAACAAACAGGGAAATTATACTGGTATTGGCTTGCTGCTGGAGTAAAAAAGCCAATACCACATACACTATAGCCAAACCCAGTGACCCGGTCAGCATCAAAGGCCGCCGTCCCCATTGATCCACCTTCCACATCGCCAGCAAGGTAAAAAGTGTATTAACTATACCTATTGCTACCGTTTCAAACAATTGAGTGTCCAGGTTAGCGCCTACGGATTTAAAAATGGTTGAGGTATAATTAAAAACAACATTAATGCCGCACAGCTGTTGAAAGACGGCCAGCGTTATCCCGACGACAACAGCAGGCCTGACGGCTTTGGCAAAAACAGCGCTATACGATGCTGTTCCTTTCTGGTGAACCGTTTTGCCGATCTCCCGCAGAGATTCCTCAACAAACTCCGGCGATCCGATCTTTGAAAGAATTTCAGCGGCCTTTTCTGTATGCCCGGCTTTCAGCAGCCACCTTGGGCTTTCAGGTAAAAATACTACACCTAGTAAAAATAAGGAAGACGGTATTACGCCCAGGCCAAACATCCATCGCCAAACATCCGGACCCTGACCTGCAATCAGGTAATTTACAAGGTTAGTGATCAAAATTCCGAGAACGATGGTCAGTTGATTGATGGCCACATTTCTTCCCCTCACATGGGCAGGAGAAACTTCGGCTATATAAAGCGGGCTCAGCATGGATGCCATGCCGACGCCTATCCCCGCGCAAAAACGCATAGTGATAAACTCCCATAAATGAGGAGAAAGTGCCATTCCCAATGAAGAAATGGCAAAGATAACGGCTGATGCAATCAATCCGGGCTTACGCCCGTACCTGTCCGCTATCTTACCGGCAATCAGGCATCCTGCTATACAGCCTAAGGCAAGAGAACCGGTTAAAAAGCCTTCCCACCAGGAAGACAATTGAAATGCAGTTCTCAGGAAAGGCAAGGCGCCGCTGATGACTGCAAAATCAAATCCAAACAGATAGCCTCCGAGTGCGGATATAAAAGAAATACCTAAAATATAGCTGTTGTTAAATTTGAATGCCGGAATTAACTTAACTGTGGACATTTTCTCTTATTTAAAATTGGTAATAGATTTATTTATTAAGGAACATAATTTCATTGGGTTAACAAACTGATCTTATTGATATCCACTTCGTCTGCTGGACTGAAATCGGAACTGTCCATATATTTTTCTAAGCTATACAGCAATTGCATGGCTTCAGGCCTATTGTTGTTATCTGTCAGCAAATCAATTCCTGAGACTATCAATTTCCCTTTTCCTACCTTACATTCAAAAATCAATGACAACGATCTTGCTTTAACCCAGTCATCAATCACCCTTACCAATGGTTTCATGCCTTTTTTCACGCTGTCAAGCATCACAGGTGAACTGTTAGTCATGGCATCCCACCATTGCCAGCCGGAAAAACCCTCCGTTGGAAAATATTTTAGTGAAGGGTGTTTGGGGTTACATTGAATCCCTAAAGTCTCAGGTGGCTGCCCATTTGTCCAGGCTGTATTCCAGAAAATACTGGAAAAGCCAATGGCCACATTCCCCCCATACTCCTTTTTCAGGCTTCCCTTCTTTAAGGTCAGCAGGATTTTCGAGCCCTGGTTCAATTTCCCGATAAGCTCAGGGTTCAGGTGATCTGTAATAATCAAATCCTTTGCGGATATGGGCTGTTCAGCGGGATATACAAAAAAGTCCCATGAATTTTGATAATTTCCAACCTGGATGGTTAACTTAAGCGCTTCCGGGGTGCTGATGGCCGACAGTGCTTGTTTAATAGAACCCAATGGGATTCCATTTCCTTCAGGGATCGTCTTCTTGTTAAAATGACCGCTAACCAGTGTCTTGCCGGATGCATCTGTGATCTTCCACTGCGGCGAAACATAGATAAGTGGCTGCCCGGAGAATTGGGCAATTTCAACCGGAACATCCAATGTTTCGTTGTTCAGGAAAACCATTTTCGGAAATCTTGCCAGTGGAACAACCGCATTGCAGAAATGATTGTACTGAGCAGCGGTAACATAGGCTTTTGGCTGATAAAATGCACTAAGCACACCCACCAGGGCGGTACCCTGACCAGGGAAATCCTCTAAACCTAAAAGCTGGAAACCGCCGAAACCCTTTGTCCTCAATGCCGCTTCAATATCTGCTTTGTAACATAAGGTTTGTAATTTACCGGATGAGATCAAAAAGCTCTCCTCATATGCGGCCAATCCGTTTTTATCCAGCCGATCTTTAAATATCTCAAAATTTCGTGCTTTAAATATGCCGGTGTATTTACTGATCTCTTTAAAATCCGGGTAAACACACCATTGTCCAATCTCATGACTTACGGTGGGATGCTGCCACTTGGCAATAATTCCAGACCAATCGTAATCCGTAGACGGAGGCCGGCCGTTGATCACGCTTTTCAACCCCTCTCCCCAATGCTGTATACGCGGATCAGGTGTGCTGTTATAATTTGATTCTGAAATTACCGGCCATCCAGACCCGGTCGTATATAACCTCCGGTTGTCCCTTGCTTTCCAATACTTGACAAACGAGGTAAGGTATTCGGTTAGGTGTTTACCTGCCGGTTCATTACCATAGGCAAGCATGCAGAATGACGGGTGATTTCCATAGGTATCGCTGATGCGCTTGCTTTCGTCATAAATATACTGATCCAGGGGTGTGCCATCGCCTATCGTCGCGCCCTGGTTGGCCCATGAGGAGCATTCGATCTGGAAATACATCCCTATACGGTCTGCTGCTTCAAAAGCTGCTTCCGGGGGACACCAGGAATGAAAGCGGATATGATTTAACCCATAAGCCTTGCAGGTTTTGAATATCTGCATCCATGATGGCACATCCGTCGGCGGAAAGCCGGTAAGCGGAAATGCCGCGCAATCCAGCGTTCCTCTTAAAAACGTGGGGTGACCATTGATGGTGAACTGGGTGCCTTTTTCAGAAAAACTACGCATCCCAAAAATGATATTTCTTGCATTGCTGGTTTTCCTTGTGGATAAAGTAACCCGCATGTGGTAGACTGCGGGATGAAACTCGCTCCATAAAAGCGGATGCCTGCCCATCGGATAAATCAATTCAATCGTATCTTTTCCGTTAAACCGGACAGTTTTTGAGACAGGCTGAAGGAGTTCATTACTTTTACCCTCTGAAAAGGCCTGTAGTTGAAGCGCTGCGGCGGTTGATCCGGCAATTACACTTTTAATGGCTACCCGGGCAATTACCTGCTTATGTGCTATATCCGGAAAGAGTTGTACGTTATCAATATAAGTTTCCGGTTGTGCAGTAAGATAGAGTCGGCCAACCATACCGTTCCAGTTCCCCTGGGTATGATCACTGATACTGTGGGAGTTCTCCCCTACGTTGATGGCGTTGACCCGATTATCGATCCGCACAGTTATCCGGTGAATTCCCGGCTTTAACCCTTCGATCGTGTATAAATGGGGTGTGGCAAGGCTATTTTGCATGCCTGCACGTTTGTCGTCGATATAAACTGTTGTTTCCCAGTGCGCCCGTTCAATAAAGAATTCAACCGACCTATTTTTCCATGATGAAGGTACGTTTACCGTTTTCTGATACCAGGCGACCCCTTTGTAATATTTATCAGGCTGGAGCCAAAAAGGTATTTTGATTTTACCTGGTACACGATAAGCAGCGTAATCCGGTTTATGAAACCAGGAGGAATCCTCAATACCGCCGGTCCAGGGTGTATGAACGGTAATCTCATCTCCCTTTCCATTGGTCGTCATAGAACCGGGTAATTTTATCTGGTCTTTGAGCTTGCTGTTAAACCACTTATTTGCAATCCCTTCGTCTGAGGGATCCACCTGGAATAACCATATTCCATGCAGGTTGATTGTGTCCTGGTTAAGCTGACTTCCCCTGCTTTGCGCAATTATCGCTGCCGGGATAAACAGCATGATCACAAGAAAAAGTAATTGGATAGGTTTCCTTAATCCGTCGGTGATTTTTGTTCTTTTCTTTTGTTGCATCTTGTTCATATTTAGGTTTGCCTACAATGAATATAGGCGTTTTTATGGTTTACCATTGGTTTTTGATCAACATTATTGCTTATAAAAAGCCCCGCCTTCTCACCTGCAGGGCCTTTAATCAACTAAATCAACAAGCATCTAAAAATCTTTTGAAATGAATTTACTCTTCTTCCATCATTAGATAATTGACAGGATGAAATTAGGACATGCAGGAGGAATTATCAATGGACAATAAATGGAATAAGATGGATTTTAATACCAAATAAAATTACTGATTTAAAGGGCGGTTTAATCGTCCTGTGTATGGACTGATCAACTTGAAACAAGCGGCTGAAAAATTGTGATCAGTAATTATAAATCAATGCATTAGACGGAATTGTTCCGTTACTTAAGTGTTTTTTCTTGCTGTTCCATTTGATCATAAGATAGATAAACTTATCAAATTGATGGATATTTATAGCATTACAGGGTTATATTTTATTTACCTTTTACCTTTACTTTCAGACAAAATAACCATAATGTTTAATAATACCTACAAAAAAATAAAGGAAGGGTTCGTAGGCCAGCGGATGATTGTGTTACCCCCGGATATTAAAAAGTCCGTAGTGAAAAATGAATTGATTAAACGGTTTTACCTGACTGCCATAGGCTATTATCCCAAGGCTGTGAATCATGACCGGGAGCGGAAAATGGGGAGTGCTCAATATATACTTTTATATTGTGTGGAAGGAATGGGTTATATAACTATCCAGGGAAAAGAAATCGAATTAAAACCTAATACCTATTTCATCATCCCTAAAAATGTAGCTCATCATTATCGCAGCAGTATCCGCAATCCATGGAGCATTTATTGGGTGCATTTTATCGGAGAGCATGCCGATCTGCTGTATCAAAGACACTATGAACAAAAAAAGTTGGAATGCGAAAGCATTCCCTATGAAGAACAGCGGATCGTTTCCTTTAATGAAATTTATGAATTACTTGAAAACAGCTTTGATATAAGGGAAATTGAGATCATCAATATTAAAATCATGAACTTCATTTCTTCATTTATTTTTCAGAAAGAAATAGATCCGACATTGCAGGAAAAGAATGTGATTACAGATTCTATTAATTTTATGAAAAAAAATCTTAACCGGTCTTTTACATTGGAGGAACTGGCTGAACGCCAGCATCTTTCTGTGTCACATTACTGTCGCTTGTTTCTTGCTAAAACCGGGCGGTCGCCCCACCAGTATTTCAACCAGTTAAAAATTCAGAAATCCTGCCAGTATTTGTATTTCAGTGACCGGAATATCAAAGAGATATGTGCTGAACTGGGCTTTGATGATCCTTATTACTTTTCCCGCTTATTTAAAAAATTAATGGGTTTATCTCCGGCTTATTATAAGAACCAGCATAAAAAAGTTTAAAGTCTAACATGCCGGATGTTAAAAAAGCACACCCGTTAGCCGGATGTGCTTTTTTGAAGTATGATGGCTGTTAATTACCAGTTAGTATTTTGCACCATTTTACTATTGGCATTGATTTCAGATTGCGGAATCGGCCAGTAGTCATGTTTCCCAGGCACATAAAACTGCTTTCCAACTTTATCGCTGTTGGTTAATTCCTGTTGGAGCAAACCCCATCTTTTGAGATCATAAAAGCGCTGGTTTTCACGCGCAAACTCTATCATGCGCTGGTGGCGTATTTCAGCCATCATGAAATCCTGGCTGGCAGGGATAGCAATTGCCGGCAATTGCGCACGGTCCCTGATCTGTTTCACGTAGGGAAAAGCCTCGGTAGTTTTATTCTCCATGGTTAAAGCTTCCCCTAACAGGAGTAATATGTCTGCAAATCTTAAAGCCCGTTCGTTATTGCTTGAGGTATAATCAGATGCACCGCTTGCTCCTGTTATTTCTCCGTCCTGGGTATAATTCTGATATTTTTTAAACATCGAACTGTAACCAAACAATAATTTAAAGCCGCTGAAGGGCTTATTATAAAAAGTGGCACCCGGGTAATCCCAAATGAGCGTGGCATACATCCTGGGGTCAAAATCATTGGTCGTCGTTTGTTCTTTCTTAAATTCATTGAATAGTTTATCCGTAGGGCTAACCTCAAACCAGCCGGCCACCTCGGCTGGAGCAAACTCCTGGGCCGTGGTCACGCCGATGGCTTCACTGGCATTTTCTCCGGCCCATGGATTCGTACCGCCCACATCCGCCAATTGGATTTCAAATACAGATTCTGCATTGTTCTTTTTAGCGGCGATAAAATTATCGCCGTAATTGGGCATCAATGAATAATTAAACGGCGATGCGGTCAATTGTTTTAAGGTCGTTTCCGCACCGGCATAATCTTTGGTATAAAGCTGGGCTTTACCTAAGAAAGCTATAGCGGCGCCCCTGGTGGCTCTTCCGACAAATTGGGCAGGATAACTTAAGGGTAAATTAGCTGCGGCATCCGTAAAATCCTGTATGGTTTGTTTCCACACCTCGGCCTCCGGTGATTTGGCCATAAAATAATCATCTTTGCTTACTGGCACTTTTAAGTGGAGCGGCACGGCGCCGAAATTAGTCACCAGGATAAAATAATTCAAACCCCTTAGAAATTTTGCTTCTGAGGTGTAGGCGGCTTTCAGCTGGTCGCTTAATCCGGGAACTTTACCGACATTTTCCAGAATCTGGTTGGCCCGGAAAATAGCGCGGTAACTGGTATTCCACAAATCATTTATCGGCCCATTGTCAGGTGTATTGGTAAAAGTGGATAAGCGGTAAAGGTCAGCCACATCGTTCCGGATAAAAAAGTCATCGCCTCTTCCATTAGAGAGTTCAATTCCACGAACGCCCCAGTAACCACCGTTCACATCTCTTAGTAAACCGTAGGTTGCCGCTAAGGCGCTTTGAACATCGGCTTCTTTGTTCCAAAAGGTTGCGGTGGTAATCTGGTTGGGATTGACCTCGTTGAGGACACTTTTTTTACAGCTGGTTATTGCAAGTACCGTAAAAAGGAATAAAATAATCTTTTTCATAATTTTTATTTTTAATTGATATACCATTCGTTATAATCCCAATTGTAAACCAACACTTACGGTCCTGGCAAGGGGATAGGCCACATGTCCAAAATCAACGCCCCGGTCAAAAATGCTTCCCGTGCGGCCAATGTCCGCGTTGAAACCGGTGTATTTGGTGATAGTAAATACATTATCCGCACTGACATATAACCTCAAAGAACTGATCTTAAGTCTTCTCTTAAGATTGTCCTGGATCGTATATCCGACCTGGAGGGTCTTCATTCTTAAATAACTTCCGTCTTCTAAAAATCTTGAAGAAGTCTGGTCGTTAAAGTTTGGATCATTACTTACAGCACGGGGAACAGTAGTGTTTGTATGCGTGGGAGTCCAGGCATTTAAGGTAGTGGTTGAATAGTTAAATTCCAGGCTCATACTTTCCAGGTCCTGTCTTAAACCATTATAGATCTTATTGCCCTGTGTTCCCTGAAAAAACGCATTGATGTCAAAGTTGTACAGGGAAGCATTAAATCCGAAACCGTATTCAAAATTTGGAAAAGGGCTTCCCATATAAACTTTATCCTGGGCATTGATCTGTCCATCGCCGTTGGCATCAAGGTATTTAATATCCCCTGGTTGTGCGTTTGGCTGGATCGGGTTACCGTTTTTATCTTTATAGGCATTGATCTCGGCCTGTGATTGAAAAATTCCGATATCTTTTATCAGATAGAAACCAGTAATTGGGCCGCCTGCTTCTGTAAGGGTACTTGACGCGCCATGATGCGTAGGCTGACCGCCAAAAATTTGCTGCGTACCTGTTCCCAGGGCCAACACTTTGTTTTTTACAGCACTGAAGGTACCAAAAACAGTATATTTCAATTTCCCTGCCTGATCCGAATAGCTTGCACCAATCTCTATACCATTATTACGTAATTTACCAGCATTTACAACCGGATTACTTGTAGAACCGGCTGAGCCTGGAATAGGAACATTAAGCAAAACATCATCAGTAATTTTAACAAAGTAGTCGGCCGTGATATTTAATTTGTCCTGGATCAAACCTGCATCAAAACCAACATTCGTAGTCTGCGTACTTTCCCATTTGATATTGGGATCTGCAAAAGATGTTTGGATGGCGCCGAACCATTTTTGCTGGCTGGTGCCGGTTACATAATTAATATTGGAAGCAACTGCGGCGCTATATTGATAATCCCCGATTTCCTGGTTCCCTAATACGCCGTAGCTTGCCCGTAATTTAAAGGTTGATAAAATATTTTTTGCTGGTTCAAAAAACTTTTCATTGGATAAATTCCATCCTAATGCAATAGAAGGGAAGTTTCCGTATTTGTTGCTGGCGCCAAATCTGGAAGAACCATCCCTACGGATACTCGCGGTTAGTAAATACCGGTTATCATAAGAATAGATGATACGGGCAAGGGACGATACCAGCGTACTTTCTATACTGTTCCCGCTGGTGGTAGAAGTACCTGCACCGGCATCAATATTCTGCAGTCCGTCTGGCAGATCTGTTCTTGCGGATAACAAATAGGTATAATTTGATTTTTGATAAGTGTATCCTGCCAGTGCCTGCAGACTGTGCTTCCCAAAGGTCTTAATATAATTCAGGGTATTTTCCACCAGAAGCAGGTCATTTTGGTCTTTACTGATACTGATGTCATTGGTGGGATGGGTGAACAGTGTCCCGACTACATATCTTTTATAATAGTCTGTATTCGTCCCAAAATTACTGGTATATCCAAAGTTGAGTTTATAGGTCAGGCCGGGCAGAAGGGTGGCTTGTCCGTAGACATTTGCCAAAACATTGGAAGATATCCTGTTGATGTCTTCCAGGTTCAACTGTGCCACGGGATTTGCAACATTGACCACAGGTCCGGTTGCGCCGGCATATCCGCCTAAAGCGGTGGGGTCGTAAATTTGAAAAACGGGTATCATTTTAGCAGCAGATCCAACAGGATCACCGCCCTGTCCGCCCCATCCGCCGGGCATAGAAATCGTTTTTTCCCTGGTTAAAATAATGGTTTCGCCAATTTTAAAGGGGCCCTTAGAGGTTTCCGATTTTGCCCGCAGGTTATACCGGTTATAGCCGGTAACTTTCACAATCCCGTCCTGGTTGTCGTAACTTCCGGAGATACTGTAATTGCCGGATTGATTTCCGCCGCTGACCAGGAGATCATATTGCTGAATGGGCGCCGCCTTGTAAATAGCGTCCTGCCAATTTGTTCCGGCGCCTAAGGATGAAGGGGTTGCAGCAATGTCCAAGCGGGCGAGCCCTGCAGCGTCATGGGCGGCGTTACTTACGGTGGCCCACTGTTCTGCATTAAGTACAGAAACTTTGTGAGCAATTTGCTGAACACCATAATTGGCATCGGCCTGGATTACGGTTTGCCCGCTTTTGCCGGATTTAGTGGTGACCAGGACTACACCATTCGCCGCCCTTGAGCCATAGATCGCAGCCGCGGAGGCGTCTTTCAAAATGTCGATGGATTGGATTTCGTTTTGGCTCAAGTTGTTTATATTGGCTACCTGGACACCATCTACAATATATAGTGGGTCCGCATTACCCAATGTTCCTACGCCTCGTATCAATATCCTTGTGCCGGATCCGGGATTTCCGCCGGCAGACTCTATGGTTACCCCAGGTAATTTTCCCTGCAAGGCTTTGGTGATATCACTTACCCCCTGGGACTTAATATCTGAACCCTTGATATTGGCAATGGCCCCGGTAAGGTCTTTTTTCTTTACGGTTCCATATCCAATGACGACCACTTCATTCAGGTTGCTTGGTTTTGGTTCAAGTACAACATTTAAAACAGGTCCGGTTACATTTGCTTCGAAGCTGCTATAACCTACCGCATTAAACAAAAGAATGGAGCCAATAGGTGCTTTAATAGAAAACTTACCGTTACCATCCGTTGCCATACCTGTCTGTGTGTTTTTAATAGTGACGGTTACCCCGGGTAAGGGTAAGCCATCATCTTTGGTGGTTACCACACCGGTAACGACATTGGCTTGCTGTGCATAACCCCTGGAAAAACACCCCCACCCGACAATGAGCAGGATGAAAAAGGCTCGAAATAACGAAAAAGTAAATTTGTACATAATTGAATGGTTTAAATTGGTTTGATTTTGTACTTAAATTGGTTCGCAAAAGGCTTCGAATAGCAATTAAATCCTTTCCGGATCGCGGCTGCAAGGTTAATCCAGGAAAATGGTATGCTTTTTTTAGCTTTATTGGCAGGATAAACGTAACGGAATAGCGACGTTTTTAAAATGGACAATTTTTTTAAAAGAATGGATTTTTAACTCATTAGCAAAGATGTTTTCTTTAAAACATCTTTGCAGCCGTTATCGGGCTTTATAAACCGAAAATTGATAAGCGTAAATCCTCGAAGTCGTGCCATGTTACGTTGTTGCACTTTACATGTAAAGTGCAACAACATAATTGCCGGTGATGACGGTAACAGAAATATATTAGATTCCAATAAAGATTTTGCTATGTTATCATAACCCGGGTCAACTGGGTGTCCCGGCGCTGAAGAAGGAACTGGCATATGACTTGTAAGTCTTAACCTTTGTAAATATCTCCCTGGTGTAACCATCATATATAAGGGCAGGGATATGAAGAAAATGAATTAAAAAATGCCGAGAAACTTCTTTTTATGGCGTTTCTTTTTAAGGGGATGCAATAAGCTTTTTCCTTTTGTAGTATAGCTTGCTTTGGTTTTAATATTATCCGCTTTTACAATAGTGTCCGTTACCTTTTTCGCAGCCGGCGGGGGATTTTTATGATGGGTATCTGGTAAAATATGATGGATGTTAGGTAAAAATAGTAGAGGCACCGGCGGTAATTTTGAATATTGAATAGTCTGATACACCTTTTTTCTTGTAAGAAAAGCATATCCGCAAAGTGCAATAAGAAGAATAACCGACAATAACAAGCCAAAAAATAGTGGTTTGGTAATACTGATAGCTGATTTTTTTGAACGTGCTGTTTCTGCCTGGTAATGCATGAGCTGAGTTTGAAGCTGTTCGTTTTCGGTTTTTAATACTATTAAAGTGTTGTCGGGGTTACCGGTAATGCTGATTTGTACACTGTCCTGCAGTGCAATCCCATCGCTGTAACGGTTCTCCGGTAATTTTTCCAGGCATTTGTATACAACCGCCAGCAGCCAGTCCGGCACCTGCATTTCGCGCGTTTGCTGATCTTCGGACCAGCTTGCGGGCAGGTTTTCTTTTCTTAACTTCAAAAGATCAGGTACCGGGGCCTCCAAGTGCGATATCATTACCGTATTCCGGGCTGTTTCGCCATCGTCCTGTAATGGAAATGGTACCCTGCCGGCTAATAATTCATATAACACTACTCCATAACTATAAATATCTGTTTGAAATAGCATTCTGCCTTCATTTTGCTCCGGCGCCATAAACTCTATGGCACCTGCATTTCGCATACTGCTGCGCCGCTGTTCGTCAGACATGACCGACAAACCAAAATCTAACAGCACATAATTGCCGGAATTCACATTAAACTTTACATTATTGCTTTTTATATCACCATGCATTACACCCACCCGGTGGCAATGACTCAAAGCCCCGGCAAGTTGATCGGCCAATTTGATGACTTCTTTGACCGTGAATATTTTATGATGCGGTGCTGTCAACAATTCACACAGATCAGGCCCTTCAATAAACTCCATTTCAATAAAGGGCAATGAGCCGCTTTCGGTAATGCCATAATTTAAAATTTTTACAACATTGGGGTTGGGTACCTGGTTTACCTTTTTTAGTTTTTCTACCTCGTTTAAAAAGTGGCGGTAATTTTTATCATCTGCACTTTCGCTATGTATGGGCGTGGGTAAAAGTTTTACCGCCCTTAGTATAGGTCCCATTCTGCGCGCTTTATACACAGACCCCTGGCCACCGGTCCGCAACGCACCCATGTTTTCTAAACCTTCTGTAATGGTAAATACTTTACTCATCTATTCATTGCTAGCCTTATAACTAAACTCCACCACTGCCGATTCTCCTAAAATGATCTGATCACCCTCGCTTAACTGATGGCCGATATGCGTTGAATTGAGTTTGATCAGACTTTCATTACCAGCTGAACGTATTTTAATTTTATTTCCGGGAGGGACTCCACCTTCATCTGCAAAGATCATGAAGCTCCCTTTTTCATTATTCCATTCAATATGGGCATGCTGGCGGCTGATATATCGGTTGGGTTCCTGATCGCTGTTACCCGGAAAGGCGATGTGATTGTACCTAAAAAAACCCTCGTCGACCTGGATACTCCTTTCCCGTCCGATGTTGATTATACCATCCTTTGAAGTAAAATGATATTCTTTTTTTTCGGCTTCTCCTGAAAGTATACGAAGGTAGCCCTCCCCTTCCTTTTGCAGTATATGATCTTTTGTCCGGATAAAAATAGCCATGTCCATATCTTTTAATAGACTGGCTTCCGCCGGGCGCTCGGTATTAAAATTTAATTCCAGGGTCCAGTTTGCAGGCAGCTCCAGGGCAAAGTCATCTGCAATCCTTTGAATCTCTTCTTTAAACTTGTCTGGTTCTTCCAGGTAAACAGCGGCTTCATACATCTGTTTGTCACGTGCATCTGCTGCTATATATAAATTTATTCCTTTGATATTGCGTCCTTCACCGCCCTCGGCTTTTTGTAATTGTTCCTTAACCGCATGCAATAAGGCGTGGCGCAAACTTTTTACATCATTAGGTCTATTGCTGTTTTTTTTAAATAAGTTAAACATGGTCATTCAATTTGAACTTGGTTTTGTCTCCTCAGGCTCAGGAACTATGCTTTTTATATATCCCTTTTTTAGTAAAAAAGGAATCACATGCTGACCGGCTAACCTTACCGCATCTGAAGAGCCTTTTGTTGATTCTATTCTGACACAAACAACAATGCTCCCCGTACCCTTGGCTGTTGGTGCAAAAAAAACATACCAACCGTCATTTATGTTTTGCTGTTTCCAAATGCGCTCCGGAGTTCCTGTTTTACCGGCCACGCTTATCCCCAAAACCGGCGTCTTCGGTGCGCTTTGCTCAATCATATACCGGGTGATCAAGGCGGTGTATTGTGCATCGCCAGTTAACTTAATGCTTTCTTTGACCGGCTGTGCAACATCGCTTAATTTTAAAACAAAACGGTTAGCCACTAAGCGGCCGTTATTAGCTACTCCTGATACCAACCTTGCAACTGCCGCAGGTGTAGCAATTAATTCGCCTTGGCCCCATGCCATTCCTGAAATTCCTTTGGCCCTTGTGCGCCTTATGTTATTTGGATCATATCGTGGTTTGGTGTTAAATTCTGTTTTGCGCCATAATTCACGCCATTTTTCTTCCTGTGCTGTATTGCCAGGCTGCTTGTTATAAAAATAGCCGCCTACACCATGCAAAAACATACCGGTTTTTAAATAGAGTGTGGCCATATCTTCCTGGAGGTGTTCCTCGTTGGCTAATTTTATAAAATAAACATTATTTGATTTGGCAACGGCTCTTTCCAGGGTAATTACGCCGGTTTCATCGGGTTCAATGCCTTTAGTACGGATGCGTTCATATGCGCTTACCGTGAATTTTTTATCTGCAGCGGCTAAGCCAAGTTTATTAAATGCGGCCATTGCAGTAAGCACCTTTGCAGTCGATCCGGGCTGGGTAGCATAAGTAAAGCCCAGGTCACTGGTCGTTAGCCATTGCGATAGTTTGTTTTGCTCGTTAACCGGCATCGTAAGCTGGTCCCAATTATGAACCGTCGGTAAGGGATATACAGCCGAAGCCAATACATCGCCCGTGGACGGAAGCATAATCACCACGGATACCCGGTTATCATTCAGGGAGGTATCGGAGGCTATTGATTTTTGTATGTCCGTTTGCAGTTGCGCATCCACGGTTAATTGTACATCACGGTTGCGTTGCTTAAAGGCATTTACCGCCTTGCTGTCTATGCCAGCAATAAGCAAGGATACCAGAGGGGAGTAGTCTTTTTTGCTAACCGTCATTTCTTTAACACCGCGGGGTAAAAACCTGTCTTCCTGGTAATGACTGGCATGGGTATTATAATTGGTAACGGGCATTTTAAAACCACGCAATTCTGCTGCGTGTTCATATTCGGCAAAATAACCGTTTGTACTGCCATTAAACACGGCCGTGTTTGCATCTCCAACCCAAAAAAACATTTGTTCTTCAAATGGATAATAACGGGTTAAACGCTTATGCATAGCTGAGTCAAGATTATATCGCTCCAACCCGGATGCGTTTAATAAACTCTTTTGCTTTTTGATCAGGTCGGGGTTACTAGTTGCCAGAATTCGTCCATCCCGGTCATAAAGTGTTCCCGCCTGTAATTTATTCATCAAAATAGTAATGCGCGGGTTATAACTAAACATACGTGCCCCGCTCCTGTCGGCTACCAGTGAAGGCTTAACGATCCACCTTGAATTATTAAAAAAATAACGCGATATGTTTACTATAAGTAACAAAATTCCGATACATGCCATTAGCAGTGCAGGTACAAGGTTTCTGTCTTGTTGCCTGGTTATAAAACTCATTTGCACGGCTGTTCCCTTTATGGTTGAAGCGGATAATAAAAACCCGGCCGCCAAAAAATTTGCTACCAATGAAGAACCACCGTAACTTTCAAATGGTAAAGACACGCCCGACAGCGGCAGGGCCCCGGTTGAACCTCCCGTAATGAGCAAAAACTGTACAAAAGTACTGATGCCTATGCCGGCGCATAAATAAAACAGGAACGGGGTACCTGTTCTTCGTCCTATAAGGATTGCCCGGTGCAGATAGATTAGAAACAGCAGGAATATGCCTATAATGCCGGTCCAGCCAAATTCTTCGCCGATCGACGGCAGGATCATGTCGGTATGCGCTTCGGGGATTGTTTTGGCAAATCCCTGGCCCACGCCCTGCCCGGCTATGCCACCGCTCGCCATGGCCCACAGCCCATTAGCCACCTGATCGCCGCCATATACTTCATTGTCCCAGGCATCCTGCCATATCGCTTTGCGGTCTGTTAAACGTTGTACCGGGCCTGGGATTAGCTGATCCAGGTGTGGTATTTTATCTATCGTTAAAAACCCTGCAATAATGATCAGGGCCATAATAGCCGATTCGCTTAATGATTTACGTATAAACACGACGGCAACTATTAGCATCATTATAGTAAGCAGCGCCGACAGCCAGAGATTGTTAAATATCCAGGTGATGAGCACATAGAATACTACCGCGAGGGCCATAAAGACAAAATCGCCCCGCGAAAAAGAAAAAAGTATAATAAACGTAAAACAAATAACCATGGCTGGTCCCAGATCACCCAGCATCAGGAAAAGAAACAGGGTTATACCAATAGCAATAACTGCAAACGAAAAGAAGGACCACCTTTTGCGCCAGGTGGCATATTCGCTGATAAATTTCTCATTTGTTGCGAAAAATCCGGCTAAAAATATGATCACCAGATATTTTACGATCTCGCTGGGTTGAAAGCCAAATAAATTTACTTTAACTCCGCTTCCTTCAGGCCCGGATCCGAAACGAATGGTCAGGGCAAGCAAAGTAATAGCTACTATGATCCAAGGCCAGCCGTTTGCTGCTTTACGGTTGTTTTTAAACAACAATAACCGATATACCACAGAGTCGACAGTAAAAAGGCGAAGATTAAGCAGCAGCATAATGATCATTGCTGCAAAGCCTATCCCTAAATAAACCAGCGAATCTTTTGCTAAAAAACGATCACGCAAAGGGTCCTGTAAACTTAAAAGCGTTAAAAAAGACAGCCCTGTCAGTATCATAACAACAGGTAATATTAATTGGTCGGCAGTTGGAAATTTCCAACTCAATAATAAATGTGTTATTAAAAAACAGCTTATAAAACTGGCTGCTATAATCCAAAACCATAAGTTAAACGCCGCCGGGGTGCGTATAATCAATGATTTTTCTTTTTTCAGGATATTAAAATCACGGGTTGACAATAGCCTGATAGTATGCGGTGACCGATAGAAATTAAACACCTCGTCATTATCCAGGCGCTCAGTACCTAATGACCGACCAAACTGATAGCCAGGTTGCAAGGGTAAAACACTGAACGCTTTATCAGCGGGTAAATTTTTAAAGGCATACTGCCCATGCTCATCTGTACGTGCGAATGCGGTTAAGGATTGAAGCCGTAGTTGACCTTGATCATCTGCTATAAATACCTTTTTATATTGTGGGCTCTGTTCAACTTTGTTTTTTACCTGGTCAGCCTCTTCGTCAGTATAGGTACTGTCCTGGGGCAAGATCATCTGCAAACGTACCAATGCGCCAGCCACAGGAGTTTTTTCATTCAGCACTTTACCGGATATGGAATTACCCGAAAAACCGGCATCCGTAACTGAAAGCAATACAGGCGGCTTGGTCATTTCCTGTATAAAACGCAGCGAATCATCACCTGTATAGCCCAATAGCGACCGGGATACAGCTACCCTTTGCCGGAAGGATTTGCCGCCTTTATTTATGGCTTCTTCTGCATTAACATTATATTTTCGCTTGTTGAGTTCGCCTATATTTTCAAACTTACCCGCAGCGGTGATCCTGTCCGCAAGTACACTTTCAATTAAATATATGTCACGCTTATCCTCAAAATAATATCCTTTTTCTAACAGTAAGCGTATGTTTTTTGCGGCATGTCCGGTATTTAAATTTACCATGGTACCATCGCCCAAACGTTTATCTACTTCAGTAAAATTTCGTTGTTCTGCAAGAAATAAGCGCAAAAACAATAAGCTTAGCACTACCGTTACGATCAGTAAAAATACCCGTTCTTTTGGTCTGCCAGCCGGTATTGTTTCCTGATCCATTATTTTTTCTCATTGGTTACGGGTAACGAATCAGCTTTAAATACCGCAGCAGATATTTTGCCATTAATGTATTTTTCACCGGGTACGGTAAATGAATTTTGAAGCGTCGCCATACAGTTAATGAACCTGGTATTTTTTAATAACACAGTAGCATTGAAGGCAAGTATGCCGACATTGAAATCGCTGATAATCAAACTATCCAATACGATATTTTTGCATTGCGCGGCAAGGTCAAAAGCAGCTCCTTTGTACAGCGGGTCACTTTTCAATTCCATTCTCCCTCGTGCTTTAATCAGCAAGCTGTCCTGATGAATGGCCAGCGCCTGGCTGATCAATATCGGGCTTTTATAAGCCGTATCTGCAATGATCAGGGTATGCCCCTGAATGTGATCAATGGCATTTTGTAATTTAAGTTCCTGCTTATTGCGGGTTGCTTTAGTAGCTAAAGCTGGTTTTTGTATGGGTACGAGTATGGCGTCTTTTTTTTTTATATAAAGCCAAATCGTAGTTCCGGCAAAAATTAACATCAATGCGGTTAATATGGCAACAAGGCCCCTGTTACTTTTTCCGGCTGATGCCGCCTGTAAGTGGGTTGTAGTTAAAGGCAGCGTATGATCCTCGATAACAGGGCTTCCGTCAAGATGCTTTTGACCGGATACGGGCATGGTGGCATCATGTGCTGATGCCTGCTTATCATTTTGTACCAGTACGACGGTAATATTGTCTTTACCCCCATGCAGATTGGCAACATCTATCAATTTCCTGCATTTATCCTCCAGTGTATGGGTCGTGGTGATGATATCCGTAATTTCCGTCTTGTTCACCATGTCAGTTAAGCCATCGCTGCAAAGCAAAAGCATGTCGCCGGGTAAAAAAGGCGACTGGCCTGTTTCTATATATGCATCATCTTTCTCCAGGTCTGCTACAAAGCCCAATGCTTTGTTGATCTCATTACGCTTTGGATGGTTCATAGCAGCGTGCTCAGTTAAACGGCCCGAATCCTCCAGATAGCCAACGAAAGATTGGTCATGTGAAATTTTTACCAGCGAGCCATCACGCAATAAATATAGCCGTGTATCGCCTACATGGGCATAGTAAAACTGGTTGTTTTCATTATCAGCCAAAACAAGTGTAGCCACGCAGGCCATGCGGCTGTGTTGGTTGGTTTGCTTTTTTTCTTCAAATATCTTTTCATTGGCCCTATTAAAGCAATCGACGAGCAGCGGGATGATTTCACCGGAAGGATTATCAAGTCTTTGCAAAATGGCTTTACGGGTAACTGATGCTGCAATTTCTCCACCGGAATAACCACCTACGCCATCTATTACGCAGGCTATAATAAACTTGCTGTTCTCTGTTGGCTGTGCAATAAATGTATCTTCATTATCCTTCCGGTCTTTGCCGGCGTCTGTGAACCCGAAAAACTGATCAGCCATTAGGATGTTGTGAATTTTTAATGTCAAAAAAATGAATGATAAGTAACCCAATTACAATAATTAATAAAATTGCTGATAAAACCTGTGACATATCATTATGATTTAAACAGGTTGACCCCAACAATTCCGTTTAATAAAATCTTTGAATTCACAGGCAGTTCTAACCACGAGGGTGAGTTGACATCACTTTTGGGCACCTGGTGCTCATTTAAAATGGTACGTTCGCCATATGAGGCCAGGTAAAACTTACCATCTGATTTATTATACCTTATCTGGAGGTGCGGCGAGTTTACCCATTCCGTTGGGATTTTAAAGATATTGGGATCTTCACGGGTTTCATCTCCACCCGAAACAATGATCTCGCTGTCCTTCATGATATATTCTACCTTTTTCCCGGCAAATTGTTTTTCGGGCAAAATTGTTTCAAAACGCGCAAAGATCTTTTTGCGGTTATCAGCAGGGCCTTCTTCTTCATATTCCAGGTCTTCGATGTAAGGCAGTTCATAATAGCCCTCGCTGTAGTAATTAAAACCTTTTAACAACTCCTGGCTCACATCAAATGTTTGTGCAATCCCTGTTTGCCGGGGAATGAATGTTACCCTTAAATTTTCTTCTTTTTTTGTACTTCCCGGCAAAAGCTTGCCGATGAATCCGATATCGCCACTGGCATAATCCGGATGCGATACTAACCTGAACACCCATTTTGAACTTGATGGTACTACTGTTTTACCCGACAAGCGGTATTGTTTTAATAGTTCATAGAACTTTTTTACTGTTTCGTTAACAATAAGGCCAAAAATACCTTGTTTGTTATGCATAAATTCCTGGTAATCTTCCGGATTAAAACTTATAATATATTCATGATAAAAAACGATCCGGTCGGCAAAAGACAACTCACGGATGGAATCGTTAAACTTATCTATGACATAATTATACACCTCGTCGGGCGTAAGATGGTGCTGACTTTTAATTTTGGACGAGTTTTCACTGGTTAAAAACCAGTCCTGTATCCCCATACGTTGCCAAATAGTTGTTTTTGAATCCATGTAAATAATCGTTATGGCCGCGTTACAGCCTGTTGAAAGCTTTATAACAAACGTTTCAAAAGGTATAGATGTTTTAAGCAGTACCTAATAATAATTAGTTGTAACTTTTATTGATATTATTGACTTGCTGTGCTATCGACAGTTGTGCTGTCACCTTTCTGACTGTTCTCCCTGGCTTTTTCAATTTCATCCTGTATAGTTGTCTGTATCGCCGAATCAGCCGCCCGCTTTCTACGGGGATAAGGGACCGTACTTTTAGCATTGTTTAATGTGCTACTGTCGGAGTTCTTAACCGAATCAGCCGGTTTGACATAAGTATTTACCGGGGGCTCCGGGGATGGATGATGGAGCAGGGAATAGGCCGTAAAACCCATAAATCCCAGCAATAACAGCATTAGTCCGGCAAATACCGGTTTGGACATGTGCACCATTTCGTCACGGGCAGGTAGAGCAGCTGCTACTGGATCATCAACTTTTTCAAGCTCTTTTTCCATTACAATGGAGCGGGCATTATTCATATCCGCAATACTATCCTGTACTATGGCCTCCTGCAGTGCAACGCCGTCAGTATACCTGTTTTCTGGTAACTTTTCCAGGCATTTATAGATGAGCTTTAGCAACCAGGCCGGCACCTGCATTTCCCGTACTTGAATTTCCTCCGACCAGCTTGCCGGTAAGTTTTGCTGCCGAAATGCTAATATGTCAGGAACGGGAGACTCCATATGGGCTATCATTACCGTGTTCCTGGCAGTTTCACCGTTATCCTTCAGCGGAAAAGGCACCCGCCCGGCAAGCAATTCATATAGAATTACGCCATAACTGTAAATATCTGTCTGAAACAGCATCTGGCCTTCGTTTTGCTCAGGAGCCATGAACTCAATGGCCCCTGCATGGCGCATACTGCTGCGGCGCTGCTCGTCTGACATGATGGATAAACCGAAATCCAGTAACACGTAATTAGCCGTGTGCGCATTGAATTTAATGTTATTGCTTTTGATGTCCCCATGCTTAACCCCTACTTTATGGCAATGCGATAAGGCGCAAGCCAGCTGATCCGCCAGTTTTATAACCTCTTTTATCGTAAATATTTTTTCGTGGGGCTCGGTTAACAATTCTCCCAGGTCAGGACCTTCAATAAATTCCATTTCTATAAACGGGAACGAGCCGCTTTCGGTAATACCTGAATTTAATATTTTTACAACATTAGGGTTTGGTTGTTCATTTACCTTTTTAAGCTTTTCAACTTCATTGAT
The DNA here is from genome assembly GCA_028288305.1 of Mucilaginibacter sp. GTDB lineage: Bacteria > Bacteroidota > Bacteroidia > Sphingobacteriales > Sphingobacteriaceae > Mucilaginibacter. The sequence goes on along the minus strand of JAQBOA010000017.1, from coordinate 1,510 downwards.
AAAGTTCCGGTAATTTTTGTCGCCTGCATCTTCGGATTGAATAGGTGTAGGCAATATTTTTACGGCACTGATGATAGGCCCCATCCTGCGGCCTTTATACACAGAACCCTGGCCGCCTGTGCGTAATGCGCCCATATTTTCCAGTCCCTTTGTTATTGTAAATACCTTGCTCATTAATTCTGCCGTATGGTTATAAACGTAATATCAATAACGGAAATATATCTTTTATGTTCTCCTCGGCGGATTTCAATTTTTTAAGTTGATTTCGAGCCACTGGAACCAATTGCCGGAGAAGGGAATGAACTTTATTAATTGATACGGAAAGATAAGAAAGCTAATCGTTTCAAGTCTTCTACAAAATAGTCCGAGATTTGCCTTTTTAATGCTAGCGATTAAAAATAGCAGACATCTTGTCAAGGCTTTGTTCCAAACCAATTTGTGCAAAGTTGCTTATCGTACCAAAATCGGCGTATTCTATAACAGTCATTTCTGTTTTACCATTTGCAACTTCTCTGAAAGTTACAACGGTTTTAATGTCCATAGGAAAGTCAGACGGCATGCCTACTTTCGTGGGGTCAGTTTTATTGCCGTCTTTGTCAGATAAGGTTTGAATAAACTCAATTGTTTGTAAAGGAATAATTTTTACATACTCCCAAACTGAATACCATTCCTGACCACCCATTTCTTTCGGAGCTTTCATACTTACCAATGATTTACCGCCTTCCCGAAAATCAATTTTTGCCATAGGCGATATAAAATGTTTTGGGCCCCACCAACGCTTTACAAGTTCAGGGTCTACCCAAACTTTCCAAACCATTTCAACCGGGGCGTTAAATATTTTCGTAACTTCTATTTGCTTAGCCATGCTTGTTTTAATGATATAATTTAAGTGATTGATGAATGATTTTATTTCTTTTTCATAATCTCAGGCATTTTGTAATGCTTCAATATCAAATTTTCTCATTTTCATAAATGCCTGTACAACACGTTGCCCCTTTTCAGGATTTGACATTAATTCACCTAATATGGTTGGGACTACTTGCCAGGATAATCCGAACTTATCTTTGCACCAACCACACTGGCTTTCCTGGCCTCCGTCTGCAATGAGTTTGTACCAATAGTGATCAATTTCTTCCTGATCTTTACAAGGAATAACAAACGAAACGGCTTCGTTAAATTTAAAGTTATTGCCCCCGTTCAAGCCCATAAAGAATTCTCCATTGAGTTCAAAATTTACAACCATTCCTGAATCATTGATTATTTTTGAATTAGGAAAAATTGTGCAGTAGAAATCTGCTGCAGCTCTGGCTTGACCATCAAACCATAAGCAAGGATACATTTGCTTTGTCATTTTATTTAAATTTAAATTGTTACTAAATTATTTTTCTTTATCTGTTTTTTTTGCTTGCATTTCATTCAGCAAACCCTCAATTGCTGTAAGCCTGCCCTCCCACATTTTGCGATAAGGCTCTAACCAATCTGCTATTTCTTTCATTTTGTTTGGGTTGAA
>JAQBOA010000012.1 GCA_028288305.1 Mucilaginibacter sp. | reverse complement strand
TGATCACCGAATAGTTTAGCAGTTGTAAGTTGGGCATTAGCTTGAAAGAAGAGGCAAGCAAGTATTAGAGTTATGAATGAAATTCTCATATTAAGTTAGTTCAATAATTGGGGCTATTTATTTGGTTTTTGATGAAGATAAATGTAGGATAAATTAAAGAAAGTCGATAAAAAATGTCAACATCAGCATAATTGTTACGATGAAATCGAAAAAAAACCTTAATTATTTATAATAATTACCAGGCATTTAATTGTTATTTTGTAGAACCTATTTAATAATATAGTTTCATTTCACTATGAAAGTAAACCTTAGCATTACAATTTTATTGGTTGCATTTTGTATAGGAGTTATGCAGAAAAACCCTTTATCCAATAATCAAAATAGCACAACCAAACTTATTGCCAAAAAACAATCAACTACTGACCTAAATAGGCTGACGATAAAAGATAAACAAAACTATGAATTGATAGTAAGTTTAGGTAAAATAGCTGAAAATCGTTGTAATGGTTTAGGTACATTAAATACCAAAATCAAAATTTATAAAATAAACGTCCTATTGCAAAACAGGTCAAAAGATACGTTAAAGTACATTGACTGGACATGCAGCTCCGAAATATGGGATATAGATAATAATGAACTAAAAGTTTATCCCCCGTTTATGCTTGAAAATTGTGGAGCTTGCGACTCTAACTTTATTACAATATTTGAAATCCCTCCACATAAAAGTAAAGAATTATATGTGTATGTAAGCAAAAAAGATAAAGGTTTAATTAAACCCAAATTTGAAATCGGTATGATTATACAAAGAGTTATCAAAATGAAAGATTTTAAGTTTTACTGGGATAACTTTTTCGGTACGAAATATAACTTAAGCGATCAAAAAATGAATCTAATTTGGTCGAATAGCATTGAAATGCCTTAATTATAAAAAAAACCTATCATCGTGCTTTGAGTACATAATCAATTACAAGATCAATGACCCAATGACCAATGACTAACAAGCCCCTTCAATCAATTCTCCATAAAATTCCATCAAATTTAAACCTGCGGCCCTTACCTGTTGTGGGATCAGACTGGCATTTGCCTGGCTAAGGCCATTCTCGATGAATTGTTTTACTGCCAGGCTTTAATAGTAATAATTTTGCCCACATAAATAGTCATTAAGTCTTCTCCTAGTACCAGTTGTCCCGGATAATCGACTTTTGTACGTTCAAGTAGTTCTTGATTGGTATGTCCGTAAAGCCGGACAATATGAGAATAAACTGCAAGCCTGGGCTTTACAATATTAAAAATTTTGCTTGCTTGTTCGGGGGTGGTATGATGAGCAAATATGGAATATTTGGGGTCAGTTTTACTTAGTGGATCAGGGGCAATTACAACTTCATGAACCAGCAAATCTGTTTGTTTCGCATATTTAATAAGGTTCTCTGAGTAGCGTGTATCGCCCGAAAGCACAACCGAGTACCCCCCATATTCAATCCGATAACCAAAAGCCGGAACAACAGGAAAATGATCCACTAAAAACGCTGTCACTTTTACACCGTTTTTTTCATAAATTACCCCTTCTCTTATATCATTGGATATTAGCTTACTCCCGTCAATTGGTGCCTTGTCATCCTCTGTTCTAATTTTAATATCAAAGGAATAGGCCTTTCTTAAAAAGTTGATCATTTCAATAGTGCCTTGGGGACCGAAAACTGCTAATGGAACATTGCGTTTTGACAAAAGCCATCCTGTGAGCCATAAGTCTGGTAAACCTACGATGTGGTCTGAGTGAAGGTGTGTGAAAAATAAAGCATCAATTTTATCATAGCCTAAATTGATTTGGTGTAGTCTTTGCAAACAACCGCGACCTGTATCAAATAATAATGTTTGGGTGCCGGCTTGAATGAGAATACTGGGCCCAAACCGTTCCATTATCGGTTGCGGGTCTCCAGTACCCAACAGAGTGACTTTAATTATGTGATTATTTACATCAATTGTATCATCTGTCAATTTGTTTTGACCAAAAGAAGCTGTAAACAATAACGATATACAAGTGGTTAAAAGGATCTTTACCATGATTTTATACAATTAACTCAAGCTATCAGATAAACAATAAAAGAAATAGCGTTAAAAAATGGAGTTTTTATACCATAGCTAAAAAACTCAAATGATATTTATCAAAATGGAAGCTTGAGCCAATTATCTAATTGATGTTAATCACACCGCACCTTCAATAAGCTCTCCATAAAACTCCATCAAATCTAAACCTGCTGCCCTTACTTGCTGTGGTATCAGGCTCGCTGCCGATTGGCCTGGTGTGGTATTAACCTCGATAAAATAAAAATCATTTGTCCCTTCCAATAAAATAAAATCAATTCTCACCATTCCTTTGCAGTTTAAACGCAGGTAAACTTCTGTTACAATTTCAGCAATTTCTTCTTTTTTTGTTTGTGGCAAATCAGCCGGTGTTATTTCTTCAGATACACCTGCTGTATATTTGGCTTCGTAATCAAAAAAATCCTTCGAGCTAATGATCTCGGTAGCAGGCAATACTTTTATTTTACCATGCAATCGGGCAATACCTATGCTAAACTCCCGGCCCTTAATAAACTCCTCCACTATAACTTCATGATCTTCGTCAAAAGCTTTTTTCAAAGCATCGGGCAAACCTGCGGCATTGTAAACCTTGCTCATGCCTACACTGCTGCCGCCATTATTCGGTTTAATAAAAAGCGGGAATTTTAAAGTTGCAGCAATAATTGCGACATCGTGCATGTCCCTCTCAAATAACCGCATGGAACGGGCAGTATGCAAGCCATGAATGCCAGCTACAATAATTTTTGTAAAAGTTTTGCTCATGGTAATAGCTGAAGTAGTGGCATCGCAAGTATTATAAGGGATGCCTAATATATCAAAGTAACCCTGCAGCTTGCCATCTTCGCCAGGCGTACCATGTACGTTAATAAAAGCGCAATCAAATTTTATTTTTTTTCCGTTAAGGGTAATGCTGAAATCATTTTTGTCTACATCAACAGAGCCATTTTCAGCTTCATAATACCACCGGTCGCGGTTAATTAAAATGGTATAAACCTTGTATTTATCCGGGTTTAAGTTAGCGGCAATATTTTTAGCGCCGTTAATTGATACTTCATATTCGCCGGTAAAGCCACCAGCCACCAGGGCAATGTTTTTAGCTGTCATATTGGTCAAATATAGGTTTTTTGATTTCGGATTTCGGATGTTCGATTTCGGATTTTTTAATTTAACTTCATATTTAAAGTTGGGAATTTTTAGAATTTCTACTAAAGGTGTTTATTATTATATTCAATATTTTCAAGTATTACACTTAAAGCACTGACCCATCCGTTTAGTAATTTATTACCAAATCCAAAATTGAACATTCGAAATCCGAAATTTTTCAGCTATGTTTGATTTTAATTGACTAAGGATACCCTATTACAAATGAATAAATTCTGGGCTTATTTAAAAACTAAACAATTTCTTAATACTTTGCTGTTGATCGTTGGTTCAGTATTCGTTGTTGTAATGATCGTTTTTTTTACATTAAATTTTTATACAAGACACGGATCGGGAATACCGGTTCCACAATTAAAAGGCCTGTCTGTTGAAAAAGCTATGAGCTTACTCAAAGACCAGGGTTTTGAATACAAAATAGATTCCGTTTATGTGCTTGATCAGCCACCCGGTTCGGTAATTGAACAGGACCCCGATCCTGGAACAAATGTAAAAGAGAACCGTACAATTTATTTAACTGTTGTTACCAGGCTGGCACCAAACATAGCTTTGCCCGACCTTGAACCATATACCTACAGGGAGGCTATTGCAATTATTTCGAATTATGGTTTAAAGGTTGGCGACACTATATATAAATCCGATATAGCCCGTGACCGCATACTGGGTGTGCAATTTGGCGGACAATCCATCAAAGCAGGTACAAAGATCCCAAAAGGTTCAAAGATTGACCTTATTTTGGGAAATGGGGAAGGAGCCAGTGAAGTTGAAATTCCCGACCTGGTAAACCAGGATTTGGATGCTGCAAAATTTGTTATTAAAAACGGAGGTTTAACTTTAGGGATTATCACCTATCAAGGCGCTATAACCGATTCAGCAAATCTTGTTGTGGTTGCACAATCGCCGATAAAAACGGATTCTTTAACTAAGGTCAGCAATGGTACACGCATTAACCTTACTGTTTCACAAGGTAAAAAGCCAGATGAAACCAATTGAGGCACACGAACTGCTTACCCGGCTTAATGAAGGAGAAAATTTAAATTTGCTGGATATTCGTGAAGAAATAGAATATTATACTTATAATATTGGCGGCTTAAACATTCCCTTATCAAAATTAGATAACAGAATGAGCCAGTTAAGTTATAACAAAACTGATGAAGTTATTGTTATTTGCAGAGTTGGTTTAAGAAGTGAAGCCGCCCGGTCAATATTAATGCAAAGTGGCTATCAGCAGGTTAGAAATTTAACGGGTGGACTGCTAGCCGTTCAAAAATTAAAAAAATAAAAATTTTACAATGGCTAAAAAAAAAGCTTCATCAGGCGGCACGTTTAAAAAGTTCATTATAATATTGGTGCTCATTTTGATCGTATCTCTGGCTATTACCGGAGTTAATTATTATCTTAAATATTTTGGACCGAATGTTACTGATAAACAAGAATATCTGTATATACATACCGGTGCAAATTTTAATGATGTTTACAAAACCATCAGGGAAGAGGGTATTTTAAAGGATTCTACCACCTTTTTATGGTCTGCCCAGAATATGAATTATGTAAACCGGGTAAAGTCGGGAAGATACCGTCTACACGCCGGTATGAGCAACCGCAAGCTAATTAATTTACTTGCCTCCGGAAACCAGGAGCCGGTTACTATTTCTTTTCATAATTTAAGGCTTAAAGAACAGTTTGCAGGTTTTGTATCAAAAAAAATAGAGCCGGATTCAACGGTTATAATTCATTTATTGGATTCAGCAAGCTTTGTTCAAAACTATGGTTTTACAACTGATAATGTTTATACCATGTTTTTGCCCAACTCTTATCAATTATACTGGAATACATCGCCCGAAAAGTTTTTTAAGCGCATGTATATCAATTATCAGAAATTTTGGACGCCGGAAAGAACACAAAAAGCAGAAGCAATTAACTTAAGTCCTATCCAGGTTTCTATTTTAGCATCAATTGTTGATGCCGAAGCCTTGCACGATGACGAAATGCCAACCATAGCCGGTCTGTATTTAAACCGCCTTAAAAAGGGTATGAAACTCGAAGCTGACCCTACAGTTATTTTTGCAAAAAATGATTTCACTATAAAAAGAGTACTTTCCAAATACCTGACTTTTGATTCACCGTACAACACTTATCTGCATACAGGTTTACCTCCGGGACCAATTATGATGCCTTCTATTAATGCAGTTAATGCAGTTTTAGACTATAAAAAAAGTGATTATATATACATGTGCGCAAAGGAAGATTTCTCAGGTTATCATAATTTTGCCTCAAATCTCGCTGATCATATTGCAAATGCCCGCAGGTTTCAAGAGGCCCTTAACGACAGAAATATTAAAAAATAATGTTCGAGCATTCTACCAAAATAAGGGTACGTTATGGCGAAACCGACCAGATGGGTTATATGTATTATGGTAATTATGCTGAATTTTATGAAGTAGGTCGTGTAGAAATGCTCCGCAGTTTGGGTCTCACTTATAGTGGTATGGAAGAATCGGGTATTAAAATGCCTGTTTTAGAAATGAAATGCAAGTACCTAAAGCCAGCATTGTATGATGAAGAGATTACCGTTAAAGTTATTATGGATAAGATGCCCGGTATTCGGATCCATTTCAGGTACGAGCTTTTTAACGAAAAAGAAGAGCTTATCAATATTGGAGAAACTTTGCTGGTATTTATAAATATGCAAACCAATCGCCCTTGTCTTCCATCAAGTGATTTTCTTGACAAATTAAAGCCGTTTTTTGAGTAATTTTGGCTCAAATGAAATGGATACATCGTTTTTTATCCCGGGTTAAATTTTATCAAAAAATTTCTGCGTGGTCTAAGTCCTATGTAATACCTGGCTTTTATCCACTTTCCTTACACCAGGTTATTGCCTTTTTTTTTCACGAAATTCAAGAAAGAACATTATTAAACCGCGCATCTTCACTATCGTTTAACTTTATGCTGGCATTTTTCCCTGCAACTATATTTTTGTTTACTCTTATTCCTTATATCCCTATAAAAAATTTCCAGGGGCAGTTGCTCAATATAATCTCAACCATTTTACCCTATAATGCCTATATAGCTTTCCAAACGACCATTGAGGATATAGTAAAGCATCACAATGGTAAATTATTATCATTGGGCTTTATATCAGCACTATACTTTGCAACCAATGGTATAAGTAATTTAATGCAGGCGTTTAACAAATCATCATTAGTTGTTGAAAAAAGAAGCTGGTTAAAAAGACGCCGGATTGCACTTTCACTTACTATAGTTATCAGTATCTCTCTTTTAGTTGCTATTACTATTTTAACAGCCGGAGAAGCAATGATCAGTATTATACAACATCATATTGACAGTAAAAGCCACTTTTGGATTTATTTAATAAAATTTTCCAGGTGGATAGTGATAATCACCATATTTTTTGTGTCCATTTCCTTATTATACCGTTACGGACCCGCCAATAAACAGAAATGGAAATTTTTATCTACCGGCTCTATAATAGCTACCATCCTTGCAGTACTAACTTCGCTGGGCTTTAGTTATTATATCAACAATTTCTCCTCATATAATAAAATTTACGGATCAATCGGGACATTAATTATACTGATGCTCTGGTTGTATTTAAACTCACTTATTATATTAATCGGCTTTGAATTAAATGCCAGTATCGACTTTTCAAAACGTAATATAAAGGTTGTGGAACCTATGTTTAACAGTTTTCGAAAAAAGATAACTGACAACAACTAGCGTGGCCTAATAAATTAAAAAACTTTATTAACATTTAAGATTTTACTAACATTCTGATGTTTAATGCTTTCCATTCATTAAATTAGTGTTTTAAACCTAATATTATATATAATACATCTATTTCTATTTTATTAAGGGTATTTATTTGTGATAATCTATTAATCACATAAAATATTACTTTAAAAATTCAGGCAATATTTTTAGACAACTTTTCTTTAATGAATTCATTTTATTGCATATCCATTCGTTTCATAATGTAACCTTATACAATTTGATTCGTATAAAATCACATGAGAGAGATACATAGTAACATATCTGCACACTATATACAGGAAGGTGATCAATTTACCACAAAATCATTATCTGTATATACCCTTTTAGCAGGCTTTGTAATTGGTAATTTAATCGTCTGCTCACTTTTTTACCTTGTTTATTTAATTTTTTAAATAATAAGTTGAATAGCCTGTAAAAAAATTGCTATCATTTGATATTTTAAAAATTCAAACAAAGGATAGAATATCAAGTTAATTATATTAGAACTAGCTTAATATAATATTTTTAATCTCCAACCCCTTTCTATAATCTCCAGGCCTGATAGATTATCCATTTTTTTAGGATAAACCAATATTTTCCTCAGTTAAAGCACAAATAAATTATTTACACCGAAAGTTCTTGAAATACTAAAGAACAAAAATTTCGTTAAGATATTTTTATAATACAATAATGAGAAATCTTTCCCCATTATGAGATTTATGTTGCTCGAATAAATATTCATTTTTAATTAAACAAGCATTCCACAGCTTTTAGTGGCTTATCAGTCACATGGTATAATAGTTGTTTATTACAATTCACAACAATTTTATACTTGTTTATTAATATATGCAAACTCCTTACTTTTACATATTACGTTTTATACTTGCTGTAAGTGACTTGATTTTAATTAATATCTGCCTATATCTTGGCTTTTATTTGTCAAACAAATATTTTGGAATAACTGATCTGGCTATTTACAGGAACAATATTTTTACTGCCAGTATTATCTGGCTTTTAAGTACAAGTATATTTCGACTATATAGTGAGGATACCATTTACAAAATTGAATCTATTTACCGCGCTACCTGGAAAAGTTTAGTTTTACATAGCTTTTTTTTTATGTCATACCTGTTAAGTACTGATCATGCTGATTTTCCAAAAAATTTTCTGATTTTATTTTATGCGTTAGTGGTTATTGGCTTTTTGCTGAGCCGTTTTACCGGAACCGCACTTGAAGGACTATTTAAGCGCAATTTTGATACCCGCAAAATGGTTGCCGTTTTAGGAATGAATAGAGGCGGTTTAAAACTTGCCGCTTATCTTGAGCAACAAAGCAGTTTTAATTTTGTAGGTTTTTTGGGAGAAGAAAATTATTATGTAAATGAAGATGGTGAGCTTTTGGGCGCTGCCGCAGAACAGTTCAAAACTGCTGCAAACTCAAACGTTAAAGAAGTATATGTATCTCTTACGCCAGAGAGAATGAAAGATGTAGGGTTTCTTTTAAAAGAGGCTGAAAAACAATGTGTCCGTTTAAAATTTGTTCCTGATCTGGATTATGCCGCGGCTCCTTTTTATATGGAACATATGGGTGGATTTCCGATATTAAGTGTACGCAAGGAGCCACTTGAAGATATGGGAAATCGCTTCAAAAAACGTTTTTTCGACGTCATATTCAGTTCGCTTGTTATCATTTTTATCCTTAGCTGGTTATATCCCATTTTAACATTAATTATTAAATTACAAAGTCCGGGACCGGTTATATTTAAACAAAAAAGAAGCGGTAGAGATAATAAACCCTTTTGGTGCTATAAATTCAGGAGCATGAGAGTGGATAATAAATCTGAAAGTAAACAAGCCAGGCGCAATGACGACCGGATTACACCTATTGGGCGTTTTATGCGCAAAACAAGCATTGATGAGCTTCCTCAGTTTCTTAATGTTTTACTTGGCAATATGAGCGTAGTAGGACCAAGACCACATATGATTGATCATACTGAAGAATATCGTGCAATTATTGATCAGTATATGGTTCGTCAATTTTTAAAATCGGGTATTACAGGCTGGGCCCAGGTTAAGGGTTACAGAGGTGAAACAAGGGAACATCATTTAATGGAAAAGCGGGTTGAACATGATATTTGGTATATGGAGCACTGGTCTTCTATGCTTGATTTAAGAATCGTTTTCATGACGGTCATTAATATAATAAAAGGCGAAATGAATGCCTATTAGCATGCTGTACTCCATTCATTAGATCAACAGATATATAAACGAAGATTTATAGGACAGGTTGACAAAAAATACGATTTGATAAATTATTGATTTGACTTTTATCTTACCACAAAGATTAAAAGTAAAGAAATTGAACAGGGCCCAAGATAGTTTTGCTATCTCATTAAGGAACATTTTGGATTAACTATTAATAATAGTCTAATTCCAAAATGATTTCTTAATTGTTTAAACCGGGTTAATCCTGGCTTATTAAAAGTAATTAAAAATCTTTTAATGATGTCCTTTTCTTCATAAAACTGGGCTTGCGCTATTTAAATCCCTATGTATCAGTGATATAAATTTGTTAAAAAAAACTTAACATCAAATTTGGCAATTCGGCACGGTTTTGTACTTTTGCGCCCGGAGAGTTGGCAGAGTGGTCGATTGCGGCAGTCTTGAAAACTGTTGAACTGTTAAAGGTTCCTGGGGTTCGAATCCCTAACTCTCCGCAAACGTTCGCAAGTACCGAAACACTTGCGAACGTTTTTCATTTATTTTCATACCAAGTTTCAAAAAATAAAGAAACTTTGTTTTGATGGATATTTTCTAATCGAATATTCGTTGGTTCGAGCCCAACCTGCGGATGTTCTATAAAGGAAGACGTATAATCAATTAATTTGGATCAGACTCTTTCTATTCCTCCTTTAATTGCTAATTGTCACTCAAAAGGCTCCGCTGCCCACGTCATCGTTTTTAATATCTTTACGGCTCTTTTTGATATCATTCTTTAGCCTTCCGAATTTATAATTCAGGCTGAAGGTAGCATACCTGAAATATTTTTGATTTTCATCGACCTGCAAAAAATCCGGCGAGGTGGTGGTGACCACGTTGTTGCGGAATTTGGTGAAAGGGTTATTCATTGCACCCGAAACATAGAGTTTGTTTTTGACCAGTTCTTTATTTACGATCACTGAGGTGCTTAAAAAAGCATTCGAAACTCCTTGTATGGAATGCGGCGAACGGCTCTGGTAATCCGCATTCAGATTGCCGCTCCAGCCGCCGTCAAATTTAAAGCTGTTGGATAGGGAAACGTGGCCTGCCAGGATGTGCATACGGTTGGCGGCTATATTGCCGGTGCCGTTGACAAAAAACTGCAGGGCACTGCCGTTAATGCTGAGGCTATAAAACTTAGCCGGCGAATAATTCAGGATGATATTAAAACCTACACCGCCGCCCTTGCCGTTGTTTTCATAAGTGGTCGTGGTGATCTGCGTCGCGGGGTCGAACAAAATGACTGGCAATTCCAGGTCATTAAAAAAGGTATAGTCGGCAGCCGCAAATAGGGTTATATTTTTACCTGCAGTGGTGCTGTAGCCCAGTTGCAGATCGTTCATGACCACGGGTCGCAAATTGGGGTTGCCGGCGGTGATAAAATCAGGATTAGAGCGGTCGACAAAGGGATTAAGGCGGTTGATACTCGGCCGTAGGATACGCTGCGTATAGCCGAAGTTCAGGCTGCTGTTACCGGCAAATGGACGGCTGATCGCAAGCGACGGCAATATATTAAAACAGGTCTTGTCGACAAAGGTGCCGGTGGAGATAAAATTGGCTTTTACATAAGTTTCTTCCGCACGCAGACCGGCGCTGAAATTATACTTTTTAAGGTTGAACTGATACAAGTTATAGGCCCCGAATACGTCCTGCGCATAATTGAAGGTATTACCCATCGCCACATCGTTCTCAAATTGGTTGCTGGCGCTATCAAGCGACAGGTATTCAAAATCGCTCCTGCTGTTACGGAAAATGGCTTTTACCCCGGCTTCCATTGTTACTTTATGGATGGGCTGCGTATAATCGACCTGGACAGTTTGCTCACGCGAGTGTTCGTTATCGGGCTGCTGATAATCCGGCGTGGCATAGCCGGACGGGTTGCTGAAACTGATATTAGTAAAGCTATGGCTGCTGGTCTGCGAATAGCGGTAGGAAAACGTCAGCAGCGTGTTTTTATCCGACTTAAAACCCAATTGGTAATTCAATGCGGCATCGAAGCCGCTGCCGCTGGAATGGTTATTATTATCCAGGTCATAGCCTTGCAACGAGGTGCCGTCAGCCGCTTTAAGGATGGAGTTTTGATAGGTAAAACCATTTTTCTTATTGCCGCTGATGTTAAAATCGCCTGAAAGTAAATGCAGCGAATCGATCTCATAGCTCAGATCTGTGCCAAAGTACCCGTTTTTACCATTGCCGCTGTTATAGCCAGTCTGCTGTAACAGGGAAGCATGCGGCCCGGTAGTGGTGCGCCTGGTTTTGTAATTTGTCGGCGGGTTAGTGTAGGTACTTCCGCCGCCAAACGCATTGATGCCGAATTTGCCATTCTGCGCGGTGATCGAGCCGCCCGCGCCGGGGCCGCCATTCGGGAATCCTTCATTGAGATTAACATTGCCCTTATATCCCCCCGCTACTTTGCGGTTGGTGATGATATTGATGATACCTGCCAATCCTTCGGCATCGTATTTTGCCGGCGGAATGGTGATCACTTCAATCCTGACTACGCTCGAAGCGGGCATACTCTTTAATATCTCCTTCAGGTTATTGGTGAACATACCCGATTCCTTGCCGTTGATCAGCACTTTAAAGCTGGTATTGCCTTTCATTAGCACGTTATCATCCGCGTCAACAGAAAGGAAGGGTATCTTGTGGATCATACTCAAAACACTGGTTACTTTGCTTTCTGGGTCGGCCTGCATATCGTAAATGATGCGGTCGGTCTTTTGCTGAACGATGGGCCGGTCGGCTGTTACCTGTACTTCCTTCAGGCTTTTGGTCTGGCGGGTTAATGGTATAGTACCTAAATTTATTTCGGTGGTATTGGTTAAGTTGACATTAACCGCCTTCTTAGCATAACCTGTTGAAAGGATAACCAAGTGGTATGCAGCCAGCTTTACGTTTTCAAACTTAAAACTGCCGTCGGCTTTGCTGATGGCAGTTTTTACCAGGCTGTCTTTCCCCGTTTTAAGGGTGATAGTTGCGAATCCAGCCGGTTCTTTTGTAGTACTATCGATAATATTTCCGATTATTGATCCCACTGTTGTTTTGTTTTGAGCGGATGCATGCTGACTGAAAACTGTCGCGTTAAGCACAAGGTAAATAAGATAGGTGTGTAACTTTTTCATGATAATAAAGGCTTGAAAGGGCAATAATCTTCCCCTTAAGTAAAAAATACTTTTGATTTCTACAAAATGAATGATCATGCCAGCTTAAAGACAACTTAAGCCGGCTGCGGAATTAAGACTACTGCTGTTTTTTTACGGCGAAGTAATAAACCAGGAAACCTGCCGCAATGAACATGGCCTCGATGCCATAGGGTAATGATGACCCGTAATCATATTTGATAAAATTGATCACTACCAAACCCAGCCCTGCCGAAAAGATGATGCAACCCCATTTGAGCGCCTCGGTACCTGAACCGGATAGTTTTTTGACAAAGCCAAGCGCTTCATCGTTTATGGGGCCGGAATCGATAATGCGTTTTTTAAGGCGATAGTTATACCATGATATGATAACCCATGCGATGGTGACGGCAAGGCCAATCACTGCAAAGAAAGCTGTGTTTTGCTGATTCATATTAATTTAAATTTGAATAAAATTTACACAGTAGTCAACTGCGGCAGGATTTGGGTTGCATTTTTTTTTAATTATTTTCTGCAACCTTTCATTCATAAGTGCTGACTAATGGTATATGTTTAATGAAAAGCAGGTGGTCACCAAAATTTTGAATGGCGATATGGGCGCATTTGAGTCTTTGGTGAAACAATATGAACGCTTGGTTTATGTTGTGGTAAACCGCCTGGTACGTAAGCCGGAAGATGTGGCGGATATTTGCCAGGAAGTTTTTATTAAGGTGTATAATAGCCTTTTCAGGTTTGGCTTTCAATCAAAACTTTCTACCTGGATAGCACGGATAGCCTATTTTACCGGCATCAATTATATAAAAAAGTATAAAAAGGAAGTATTAATCAATTACCCGGAGGATATGGAGAATTACCATTTTACCAACGATAACCCAGAACTGCTGCTGACCAAAAAAGATGCGGCAAAATATATCGAACAGCTGGTTTTACAATTGCCCGAAAAATATCGCATCGTAATTACACTTTATCACCTCAGCGAATTCTCCTATGAAGAGATCGGCGAAATTACCGGAATGCCTGAAGGGACGATAAAAAATTACCTTTTCAGGGCGCGAAAATTATTAAAGGAAAAGATTGAAATATACCTTAAAGGGGAACTGATATGAAGAAGATGAATGACGAAGAAATACAAAACTGGCTGGAAGAAAATGGACATAAAAGCGACGACCTGCCTGCCGTTGATGCGAAGGCCTATCACCTCTTATTTGATCTGCTCAGTAGGGAGCCTGCTGAAGGTTTGCCTTATGACTTTTCGGCCAAGGTTATACGCAAAGTACAGGCCGAAACCAGGCAGAACAGCGAACTGCGGTCGTATTTAATATTAATAGCGGTTGTTTCAGTTGTTATCGCATTTATCTATGGCCTGTTTTTACTATTAAAGCCACAGTTGGGCAGCGGATTTTTAAATATAGCTGGAGAATATAAGTGGGTATTTGTTTTGGGTATATTCGGTTTCCTTACCATTCAATATCTCGACCAGGTACTGATCAAATCAACTATTTTTAAAAGACAGCGGCGTTAACATTCCAACGTTCTTTTTCTTTTTGCTTATACTATCCCTATCGGCAATTTTTTCAATATATTTAAATAACGAAGGCGGCATATTGAACGCAGCAGTTTTTCGAAGAAAGCTGTAACCAGATCGCAGCTAATACCATTGATTCACAAGGCTACCACAATTTGAAGCTATCAACGACCGCAACATTTTTTCTGCATCGCGCCTAAGTGTCCGCTTATCTACTGTCAGGTAGATCTTTCTGTCGGAGAACCCAGTCAACATCAGGTATCTATCGCCCATAAGGGGTGGTCGAATTCTTTAACAAATGGCTCGCATTCACACAGTATGGTTGTACTAAAAATGCTCTAATTCATTCAGGAGGCGCACAGGACCCTGCTTATGACCGACTAACCCTGTTGGGTATTGCATTTGAATCGGGATTCATTCCAAAACTACTTTTAACCGGACTTTCAAACAAATGACCGGGAAAAGCCTAGCTGAATATAAAAGCCATCTGAAAAGAGAACGCCCATCTTCCTTTTCGCCTTTCTCTGTAATGAATTGCTGCCTTTGGAAAGTATCCGATATGCCTTATAAAACTTATTAAAGCCTGCAAATCAAAGAATGCAGGCCTTTTTATTTTTGTCAAACCAGTTATTATCATGAATTACGGGCTAAAAGTGTACAAAACGGTAATTGATTTTATATTTTATTCCACTCATCCACCGTAAGTACATCTACCTGACGGGGGAAAACTTTGGTTGTGAGCACCTGATGTACTTCTTCGTCGCCATCAGCGCAGCAATCAGACAATACAGTAATGCGGTAATCTTTGTCAGATGCCTCGCGTACAGTTGATAATACTACTCCACTGGTAGCAACGCCGGTAAGCACCATGTGCTGAATGCCGTACGCCCTTAAAATCACTTCGATATCGCTTCCTGCAAACGCACTTACACGACGTTTGATCGTGGTTACCTCGCCTCCTTGCGGAGCTAAATCCGGGTGAACTTTCATAAACTCACCCATATCTGTATCAGCAAATCTTTCCTTGAAACCCGCGAAGCTTTTATTATTCATATTTATTTCCGGAGCTCCCGGTCTGAAGCCTACCGTTACATAAATGACAGGTATCTTCTTGTCACGGGCATTTGCTATAGCTTTTGCAACATTGCTGATAAGCGCTGTAGTATTTGGAAGCATGGCAAGTACTCTGGTTTGCATGTCCATTACCAAAAGGGCGGTGTTTTGCGTGTTTTGTTCCATATTTTTTGTTTTTTTAATTAAAGATTTAAAGTTTTTCCTTGTTTACAAAGTTTTTTGCCAACATCAAACTCATACAGGCAACGCCTATAAAAAATAGGATCAGCGATAAATTGTCATCCGGGGAAATCTTAGCAAACCTGAAAAGTAAATAACCCACCATTAAGTTAAACAGTGCCCATAATACATTAACCATTGGTGACGACAGGCCTTTACCAGGTGGGTTGGCAAAGGGTGTAGGAAAGGCATCGCCTGCAATGCCTTTAATAAAATGAGGTACAAAGTTTGCTAAAAACATACCGGCCCAAAAGCCGCTGAAATAATGATACCATTCCATAATGAAGAGGGTTTAAAAAATTAAATGAATTATTATTTGATCAAATATTTTGCATTTCTTTATTTTCTGCATTCTTAACCGGCTCGTTTTTATATGGCTTTATTAACAGATACTTTGAAAATACACCAACAATTATTAGTGCCATGATTCCCTGGCAAAGCATAGTTAATGGCGCGGTTAGTTTTTGAGAAATAGTTCCAATGAGTAAACTCCCCAAAGGCAGCATCCCAAAATAAGCCATCGCAACATAACTCATTACCCTTCCCCTCATATTCGAAGCTGCCTCCATTTGTATGATCGTAATACAGGCTGTCATAGGCGTCATTGAACCAATACCTATAATAACTGCAAACGGCATTGCAACGGGAAAATAACTGATACGGGAAAAGAAGATCAATCCTACACCCAAAATGGCGATGCCCGTGAGTAAAATAACTTTAAGCTTACTCACGTTTTTTACAGAAGCCATAAATAAACTACCCAAAATAGCACCTAAACCTACAAAGCTGCTGATGTATCCGAAAGTAGCCGCATTACCCTTAAAGATGACCTTGGCAAAAATGGGCATCATCGTATCATAGGGTAAAACCAGTAAGCTTAAAAAAGCAAGCATCAGCATAATCAACCCTATAATGTGTGTTTGCTTCAGGTATGCAAAGCCTTCGGCAAACTCATGGACAACCTTCTTCTTTACCGCAGGAGGATTGAACTTTGGAAATTTCATGAGCAACAACGAAGTAATCACCGCTAAAAAGCTCACCGCATTTAATGAAAAGCAAATTCCGGCACCGAACACCTGCAAAACAATACCTGATAACGCAGGCCCTACCAGCCTGGCGATATTTACCATGGCAGAATTGAGCGCAAGAGCATTGGGTAGGTCTTCCTTGTTATTTACCATATCGTGTACCATAGGCTGGCGTGCGGGCATATCAAAGGCATTGATAATGCCTAACACAACGCTCAGCGTCAGTATCTCCCAGATCACATAATGATTGGTTAAAATTAATACAGCTAATAATATTGCCTGTATCATGGATGCCGTTTGTGTAACCAACAATATTTTATATCGGCTGTACCGGTCGGAAACAATCCCCCCAAACAAGGAAAGCAAAAATGAAGGAAATTGCTGTGCAAACACGGCAAGGCCAAGCATAAATGCAGAATGCGTAAGCGAATAAATGACCCAGCTTACGGCTGTCCGCTGCATCCAGGTGCCGATTTGTGATACAGATTGCCCGCTAAAAAATAAAGCGTAATTACGGTTACGGAATGCACGGAATGTATTGCTTGTTTTGTCTGTCTTCATGATATAACGATTATAATCATTTCGACGTTTTTTGTCATTTTGTCGAAAATAAGTCAAATTTTTTTATTTCCTTAATCCGTGCATAACCATATGGGTTAAAGCATTAACCGCAGGCTCAATCTCTTCAAAATTATTTGCCATAACCATTTCGCGTTTTAAGCCATGCAAACTGCTCAGCAATACAAAAATCAGCATATCCAGATCCTTCTGATTCATTGCGTGTAGTTCACCCTTTTCAATTCCACCGGTCAATATCTGCTCAAGCAAAGCACCTTCTTGTTTCATAATAAGGTTGTGATGAATGACCTTAGTTTTGTTAAAGTGAGACATCTCATCAGCATCCATACCAGCATCTAATGTGTTGTAAAACGCCCGTTTTTCCCGCAGCACCTTCAGCTTAGTGACGCAGAAAGCGTTTATCTTTTGCTCAACAGTTGATTCTTGATTTATTGCCTGCGCAATTGCATTAAGCATTTCCTTGAACTCTATATCCATTACAGCGTCAAATATTTCATCTTTACTTTTATAGTAATAGTAAAGAGAACTTCGGCCTTTACCAATTGCTTTAGCTACATCGTCCATCGTTACCTTATGAAGGCCATGCGCCTGAAACAGCCGTTTAGCAGCTTGCAGGATCTGTTCCTGGATGACATCTTCTTTTAAAGGGTTGCTGGCAGACATTAAGTATTGATATCTAAATTATAAAACAAAGGTAAATAATTCAGACATTTAAACAAATTATGTCAAAAAGATTATAAACATACAGAGCTTGATCGAATTGAAATACTTGATTTTTAGGATCACATGAACCGGAAGTATATTAACAGACAATAATTGGAAATAACAATAATATTAACTGGAAGTTTTTTTACTTCCCTGATTTGGAACACTTTTCTTATTTGCCTGATTGCCAGATTTGTTTTAAGATAACCATTAAAATCAAAGCATTCGCTTATATTTGGATAATTGACCAATTTGATTTTATTTATAAATCTTAAACCGAATATCTATTTTTCTAATTTATGTTAAACCTTCGTAAAGCAAGCTATTTATTAGTGCTGGCCTTGTTGTGTTGCAAAAAACCCTATAATCCGCCCGCGATAACTTCGTCTAACAGCTACCTGGTAGTTGAAGGAGTAATTAATTCAGGTAATGACTCAACTATTATAACAATAAGCAAAACCGTTAATCTAAATGCTGTAACAACATTAAACCCGGTAATAGGAGCTGCAGTTATTGTGGAAAGCGATCAGAGTCAAATTTATCAATTGACCGACATTAACGGCAATGGTCATTATAGTGCAGCTTCTTTAAATCTTTCAGCCTCACAAAAATACCGCCTTAGCATCAATATCACCGAAGGAAACCAGTATTTATCAGATTTTGTGCCTGTTAAGTCAACTCCACCAATAGACAGTGTAGGTTACCAGGTACAAAATAATGGAGTTCAGTTATATGTGAATACTCATGACCCGACTAACAACACCCGTTACTACCGCTGGAATTATGATGAAACATGGATGTTCCACTCAAAGTATTTTAGTGATATTGTTCTTGATAAAAACAACAATATTCTTGCTGACCGTACTGATGCACAGGCAGTTTATCATTGTTTCGGAAATGATGCATCTTCAAACATTGTTTTAGGTTCCACAGCGAAGTTAACCAAGGATGTAGTATATCAAAATCCATTAACAAAAATTCCCATAACGTCTGAAAAATTTGAAAACAAATACTCTATATTGGTAAAGCAATATGCTTTGACCGCCGATGAATATACATTTTATCAAAACCTGAAAAAAAATACTGAACAGCTTGGGAGTATTTTTGATGCGCAACCATCACAGCTAAAAGGGAATATACATAACGTTACCAATGCTAATGAGGTGGTTATAGGTTACATAGCGGCTACCAATGTTCAATCAAAAAGAATATTTATTTCAAATAATGTAATACCACCGGATACACAGCCAATTTATCCTTACGATTGTGAGCAGGATACAGTTTTGTTTAGTGGTGATGTACAAGGTATTTTAATTAATCCACCTTATGTATACATACCAACTATTAAAAAATTTGATAAAAGAGGGAATCCAATTGGTTATTTATATAGCACACCAATTTGTGTGGATTGCACTTTAAGAGGTACAACAACAACTCCATTATTCTGGAAATAAAAGGTGAATTATAATTATGAAATTATGTTGTTACAATATTAATTACCATGGAATGAGATGGTTAAGCTATCAATTTAAAATCCACTATTTGTAATTTAATAAAACTTTTCCTTTGCCTGTAAGTTACTTGTAATAAAGAGGCTTATGGAAATCACAGTTGCTCGCAGCCTGCGCCATTGGTGGGTGTTTTTACTGAGGGGAATATTATTCATCCTTGTAGGAATTTATATGATAGCTTCGCCATTAACAAGCTTTATTGCCCTTGGCTTTATGTTTGGTCTCATTATTTTGCTGACAGGTGTTGCCGAACTCATGCATGCAATACGCGACCATGGTGCCGCTAACCGGGGATGGCATTTGTTTTTGGGTATTATTGATATAATACTGGGTATCATCCTGATGGGCCATATTGCGGCAAGTGTGGATCTGCTGCGAATTATTGTTGGCATCTGGTTTTTATTCCGTGGTATATCTTTAATTAGTTTTTCAAGTTTATTTGGTAGATCCTGGGTGTTGACCCTTGGCGGGATACTTACTATACTGTTTGGACTGCTGGTACTATTTAACCCACTATTTGGTGCTATGACCATTATCCTTTGGACAGCTATAGCATTTATCATAACCGGTATTTTTAATGTGATATTAGGAATGAGGATGAGGCCGGCTTAGTCATTAGTCATTAGTCATTAGTCATTAGTCAAGTGTCTAAGATACTTGTTTATTACTAAAAAAATGACCAATGACTAATGAGCAATGACTTTTATTTCCGGGGATCAGTTTTTGTTTTTAACTGGTATTCTTTTGGCGTTTCGGCACCTAATAAATTTTTCACAAAATAATCCCAGCGCCGACGCGTCATATAGGGAGAATATTGGCCATAACCATGCGGACTGTTTGGAAATACTACTAGGTCGTAATCTTTATTAGCTTTTTCCAATGCCTCTACAACTAACAAGGTGTTTTCTGGCGGAACATTATCATCCATCAAACCATGAGCTAACATCAATTTGCCTTTCAGGTTTTTGGCATAGTTTTGATTAGCCTGTGCATCATAATTGGATTGGCTTGCAAGGCCGTCATAGCGTTCGCCCCAATCGTCTTCATAATTGCGGTTATCATGGTTACCTGATTCTGAAATACCCACCTTAAAGAAATCAGGATAACGGAACATAGCTGTCGCCGTAGCAAAACCCCCTCCTGAATGGCCCCAAATGCCAATCCGGTTGGTATCAATATAAGCGTATTTTTGAGAAAGCTGACGGATGCCGGTTATTTGGTCGGCTAGCGTGTTTTCAGCCATGTTGCCGTAGCTCATATCATGAAAACTTTTAGAACGCAATGGATTACTTGTGCCTTCAATCTGAACTACAATAAATCCTAATTCAGCAAGTGCCTGGTTATCACCCCTTGAAGCTGCGAACGACCAACTGCCAACGCTTCCTCCCTGCGGGCCCGGATATATATAATCTATAATAGGATATTTTTTATTAGGATTGAGGTTGGTAGGAGTATACATGATCCCGTAAATATCTGTCTTTCCATCATTGGCTTTAACCGAAAACGGGGTGACAGGTTTCCAACCTGAAGCTGTAAGCCTGGAAATATCAGTTTTCTCCAATTCAGTTATGAGCTTTCCATTCATGTCCCGCAAAACGGTAACAGGAGGAACATCGGGTTTGGAATAGCTATCAATAAAATATGCTTTTGACGGCGACAACGTAACGGTATGATTTCCAGCCTCCGGTGTTAATAAAGTTAAATGTTTACCATCAAAACCAACTTTATAAAGCTGGCTGAAATAAGGGTTTTCAGGTTCGCGACCATCAACCATAAAGTACAATGTCCGGCTTTTTTCATCCACATTAACCAATTTGGTTACTACCCATTCCCCTTTAGTAATTTGATTTTTCAATTTCCCGGTTAAGGCGTTATATAAATAAAGATGGCCCCAATTGTCATGTTCAGAGAACCAGATAATTTCGTTTGTTTTTGGCAGGTATTTCCAATTTGCATTTCCCCAGCCTGATTCATATTGAGTAGGTGCTGTTTCTTCAAAAACTTCGCGCACGACGCCTGTTGTGGCATCGGCAATGCGAACCTTTTCATTTTTATGATCGCGGGAGGTAGAAATAAAGGCCAGTTGAGATGCATCATCACTCCAATTCAAATCTTCCATGGAGATATCATCCTGGAAAGTTGACCGGTGTGCATCCGGCGGTATTTGCAGTTCAATAACTTTAGGCTCATCTACATTGATGATAACCCGTTTAATCATGGCAATTTCTTTATCGCCCGGTAAAGGGTATTTCCAGGCTTTCAGGGTTGGTTTTCCAACATTGGTGGTAACAAGATACATGTCGCTTACATTACGCTCATCCTGTTTGTTGGTGGCAATTTTTTTAGAATCAGGCGACCATAACAAAATCGGTGCATCACTGTGCGTCCAACCGGCATTATCTGTGGCATAGCCGAAATTCTTAACGCCATCTGTAGTTAACTGTGTTTCCTTTTTTGTGTTTACATCACGCACCCACAAATTATAATCCTTGATAAATGCTGCCTTTTTTCCGTCTGGGGATAATACTTCGTTACCGCTCCGGCCTCTGCGACCAAGCTGACGTGAACTGGCATCTGTTAACCTGTTGGTGTCAACATTTAAGTTGTAAGTTTGTAAGTCACATTTCCATTGTTTATCATTCACCTTAAAGATGATTGATTTTCCATCAGCAGAAAAAGTAAACGTTTGAAAGGGCAGCATCAAACCCTCATATTTATTACCTGTAGCCGCAGATAGCGCTGTCGCCAGTTTTTGCTGATCAAACACTGCTGATTTTGATTTCTTTATAGGGTCGACCAATATAAACTCACTACCTTTTGCATTTAAATCACGAAACCAAAACTTATCGCCTGGCAGCCAGTTAGGATGTACGCTGCCGTGATCAACAAGCGGCTCGGTATTATAGCTCATAAAGCTTTCGGCATGTTCGTAATCCTTAGCAGTTAAAGCGGTTGGCTGCTGGGCATTTGCGGTTACCGCCAATGAAAAAGCAAGCGCCGTAAATAGAAATTTATTCATGGTGGGTATAATAAATATGAATGTCAGTTAAGAGTCCAAATTACTGTAAATAAATGATGTTTTACAAATAGGAGTGGGTAACGGGGTTGTGACAGAAAGTTTGGTCATGACTAAATAAGGTACTGTTCAATAATATCCTGCGGTACTTTGGCGCTCCTTCCGGTTTCTATGTCTATCATGGTATAATCAAACCAGCCGTCGCAGCATAATTTTCCGGTGCCTTTATTGGTGATTGAAAACTTTACCCGACACCCTTTTTCGTTTATAGTTTCTATGCCTGTTTTAACAATAAAATAATCGGATATTGTAAGAGCCCGTTTATAGTCAACATAAGCAGTACGCACAACCCAGCCGAAGCCGCGTTCTAAAAACTTTTCCATAGCCATGCCATAGCAGCGTTCCATCTGGTCGTAACGGGCGGCCAGCACATAATCAAAGTATTTGCTGTTATGTACATGGTGGAACATATCAATATCGTCAGGCCGTACACGGAATTCGGTTTCAAAGGTGGAGTAGGAGGGTGGGTTCATTTTGTTAAAGTAAAAATTCAAAAGTAAAAATTCAAAATTGTAAGTGGTGTAGTAGGATATAATATTAGGAAATAGATATTAGATTTTACTTTTGAATTTTCACTTTTTAATTTAAAGTTTTTACACTACCTTTGCACCCACAATTAACAAAATTATTTACGCTTTAATATTATTCAAGTAATGTATTTAAGTTCAGAAGCAAAGGCAGAGATCTTTGCAAAACATGGTAAAAGTGCCGCCGACACAGGTACAGCCGAAGGTCAGGTAGCCTTATTTACTTACCGTATAGCACATTTAACCGGGCATTTGAAAAACAACAAACACGATTTTTCAACCCAGTTATCACTGCAAAAATTAGTAGGTAAACGCAGGGCATTGCTTGCTTACCTCTTTAAAAAAGATATTGAAAGATACCGTGCCATCATAAAAGCCTTACAGCTTAGGGATATCATTAAGTAATACTTTCCAAAGTTTTTTTAAAAGCCATCTCAAATCAAGGAGATGGCTTTTTACATTTGAAAAATATACACACAAAAATAAAACCGGTGCGTTCTAAAGATGAAAAGCGCATCACAACGAAAAAAAGATGAGTTACAAATTAATTAAAAAGGTTATTGATTTAGGTGACGGCCGCACCATTGAGATCGAAACCGGTAAACTGGCCAAACAGGCAGACGGCTCTGTAGTGATTAAAATGGGTGATACAATGTTGCTTGCTACTGTAGTATCATCGCTTGAAGCAAAAGAAGGAGTTGATTTTTTACCCCTTTCGGTTGATTACCAGGAAAAATATGCTGCCACAGGCCGTATCCCCGGTGGTTTTTTACGCCGCGAAGCACGTTTATCAGACTACGAAGTTTTAATTTCCCGTTTGGTAGACAGAGCATTACGACCGATGTTCCCGGAGGATTATCATGCCGATACACAAGTGATGATTTCACTTATTTCTGCTGATAAAGATATTATGCCTGATTGCCTTGCAGGTTTAGCAGCATCAGCCGCCTTAGCGGTTTCTGATATTCCATTTAACGGTCCAATTTCAGAGGTACGCGTTGCCAAAATTGATGGGCAGTTAATTATTAATCCATCGTTAAGCCAGTTAGAGCGTGCTACTTTAGAGTTTATAGTAGCCGGTTCTGAGCACGACATTAACATGGTTGAAGGCGAATCGAAGGAAATACAGGAAGAAGAATTAGTCGAGGCCATTAAATTTGCGCATACCGCTATTAAAATTCAGTGTTTAGCTCAGATAGAATTAGCTGAAATGGTTGGTAAAACGGTAAAACGTGTTTACAGTCACGAAAACAGCAATGAAGATTTGAAGAAAGCAATATATGCTGCTACATATGAGCAGGTATATGCTATAGCTTCGTCTGCATCAGGAAAAGACGAGCGTTCAATTAAATTCAAGGAAGTTCGTGATGCTTATATTGCCACTTTGGGTGAGATAGATGAAGTTACTAAGTTTTTAGCTAAAAAATACTACCATGATGTGGAGTATGATGCTATCCGTAACCTGGTATTAGATGAAGGTAAACGTTTGGATGGCCGTACAACCACCCAGATACGCCCGATATGGAGCGAAGTAGGTTATTTACCATCTGCACATGGTTCGGCGGTATTTACACGCGGTGAAACACAAGCATTAACTACTGTTACATTAGGCGCCAAGGATGATGAGCAAATGATTGATGGGGCGTTTATTAACGGCTATCAAAAATTCCTTTTACATTATAATTTCCCTGGTTTCTCAACTGGTGAAGTTCGTCCTAACCGCGGCGCAGGCCGCCGTGAAATTGGCCATGGTAATTTGGCCATGCGTTCATTAAAACAAGTTTTACCTTCAGACGAAGAAAATCCATATACTATCCGTGTAGTTTCTGATATATTGGAATCAAACGGTTCATCATCAATGGCAACAGTTTGCGCAGGTACATTAGCGCTGATGGATGCAGGTATTAAAATTAAATCTCCTGTATCAGGTATTGCAATGGGTTTGATCACTAATGAAATGGGTACTAAATACGCAATCTTATCTGATATTTTGGGTGATGAAGATCACTTAGGGGATATGGACTTTAAGGTAACAGGTACTGAAAACGGTATTGTTGCCTGCCAGATGGATTTAAAGATAAATGGTTTATCATATGAGGTGTTAAGCAAAGCTTTACACCAGGCAAAAGAAGGCCGTCTTCATATCTTAAATGAAATGAAGAAAACCATTGAAAAGCCGCGTGAAGACTATAAACCACATGCACCACGTATCATTACTATCAGAATTGATAAAGAATTTATTGGAGCGGTAATTGGACCAGGCGGAAAGATCATTCAGGAAATGCAACGGGAAACCGGCGCCACCATATCAATAGAAGAAGTTGGTAACCAGGGTGTTGTTCAAATATTTGCTGATAACAAGGAATCGATTGATAAAGCTGTTTCACGTATTAAAGCCATTGCTTCAAAACCCGAAGTTGGTGAAATATACGAGGGCAAGGTAAGGTCAATTATGCCTTTCGGTGCATTTGTAGAAATTATGCCAGGTAAAGATGGCTTACTCCATATATCAGAAATAGATCATCGCAGGTTAGAAACCATGGATGGCATTTTTGAGATAGGTGATGAGGTAAGAGTAAAGTTGCTGGATATTGACAAGCAGGGAAAACTAAAACTTTCCAGAAAAGCTCTTTTGCCACGTCCTGAAAGCACTAAGAATTAGTTTGTGGTTGATTAAGTTGTATCCCTATAGCTATCGGGAAGTTGATTGAGTTAGGAATTTATAAAGATTATAAATGTTATAAGAGTTAACAGAGAACCATTATGATTCAATATAATCAGCTACTCACTCAATCAACCAATTAAGACCCTCTTTTTGAGGGTTTTATTGTTTTAATTCATTTTTTTTGTTTTTTTGTGAAAAATTTAAAAACAAAAAGTACTTTTTTTAAGTTACTGATAGTTAAGAGTTAGCTGATACATATCCTAAAAGCGTTATTTCTATTGAAAAATGACTTCTACTAATGATCCTTTAGATTTTATCAATAATGACTCTTCTGGGATACAATCAGGCTCTCAGGCCGATTTAGTCCAGTTGTTGCTGTACCAGATCATCAGGGTTAAAGAATTAATAAAGTACTACGATTCCATACCCAACGGTGCAGGTCAGCTTGGCTCTTCTATTCTTAATGAACTCGTATCAGAGGCTTACAGCTCCTTAGTTAATTATGATACTGTTTTAATGCAAAAGTATTATGACCTGCTGATGAATTGTGATTGATTGTTTGAGTCCGGAAAGTCAGTAAAGTCCGATGTCCGAAAGAAAATAATGATAAATACTTCTCCTTTAGCGTTATTCCAATTCTTTGCAATATAAATACCGTCGTTAAAAATAATTTCACATAGAAAATTCCGCGTTACACATAAAATAACATCTTGTAACAGGTTTTTGTGTTAGTTTTAGTTTATTTTCCTTTAATGTTTAATAACTATTACTATAACCGGCGAATTTATTATCTTTTGTTTGCTTTAGCTTATGGCTTTGTTTGGTATTTATTTAAGCTGGGGGGACTGCCTAGTCCTGTTCTGGCATTATTTTCTACCCTAATTGATCTTTCATTTAGTTTTGTTGCCTTAATTATAACTGTTGAGTTACTCTTACCCAGATTATTTTATAAAGGATATTATTGGCTGTTTACGTTTAATTTTATTTTAGTTATTGCTATAACAGGCTCATTAATCATTTTGTCTCAACTAAAGCTGGTTGGATATTCTATTAATGATTACGATAAAAATATATCCAGGTATAAGGAGCATTATTACTATTGGTTTTGGTCAGATCTTGTACTCGGATCGTATTTTTTAATATCATTCATTGCTCTTGGAGGCTTTGCTATAAGGCTTTCGTTTGATCGTATCCTGAGTGCCAGGCATGTGGCAACGTTAGAAAAAGAAAGGAGCCTGGCTGAATTAGAAATGTTAAAAAATCAGATTAATCCCCATTTTTTGTTCAATGCACTCAATACCATTTATTACAAGATAGATCGTATTAACGGCCCTGCAAGGTTAATGGTTGAACAATTTTCGTCTTTGCTCAGGTATCAGCTTTATGAGTGCAATGAAGCTGAAGTTAAATTAGAAAAGGAACTTAAATTCATAACAGATTATATTGAGCTGCAGAAAGAAAGGGTAAGCAAAGATTTAACTATTACTTATGATGGTTTAAAAACCATTAAGAGTTTTTTTATTGCCCCCTTCATTTTAATGCCAATAGTAGAAAACTGCTTCAAACATGTATCTCTCAACCCGTATAAAAAGAACAGTATCGATATACATTGTAATGTTGTAAATGGATGGTTTTATTTTGAAACTATTAACACTTTTGATCAACCAGGGCAAGTTAGTAAAACCGGGATAGGTTTGGTTAATGTACGAAAGCGATTGGATTTGATTTATCCGGAGAAACATGCTCTGAATATTGATAACACTGATGAAATATTTAAATTGGAATTAAAAATCAACATTGAATGAATTTGAATTGTTTAATTGTGGATGATGAACCAATTGCCAGAAATGGACTTGCAGAGGATATTAAGGAGTTTAATTTTCTCCATATTGTTGGCCTGGCTGAAAATGCATTCCAGGCTCTTCAATTCTTGAATAATAAGGACAAACCAGTAGATTTAATATTTCTTGATATTGATATGCCTGAATTGAATGGTTTAGATTTCTTAAAACTTGTTCGTGTTAAACCCTTGGTAATTATAACAACAGCTTATCAGCAGTACGCAATTAATGGTTTTGAATTAGGAGTAATGGATTATTTACTTAAACCAATTTCATTGGAAAGATTAGAAATAGCCGTTAATAAAGCAAAGGAATGGATTCTTTTAAAAAATCATGATGTATCCGAAAAGGAGAATAATGATTTTTTATATGTTAAATGCAATGGCAAGTACGAGAAAATTCTTTTCTCGAAAATCCTATATATTGAAGCTGCAAATAATTATGTTTTTATACATACTATTGAAAAAAGATATATTACGTATCACACCCTTAAAGGAATAGAGGGACAATTGCCTCCAAATCAATTTTTGAAAGTTCATAAGTCGTTTATTGTTTCAAGAAACCATATTGATCAAATAAAGGGATCAGAAATTATCATAAATGAAATTCGTATACCATTAAGCAGGAATTTTAAAGATCAATTTCAAAAAACTATCATTAATGAGAAATCTTTACGGAAGGAATAAATAAACAAAATCTCCGTTGAATTTAATTGAACTTTCCAATTGAATCTGCCAATTTTAAAGGGTCAAATGCAGATTTATGATCTTAATCAAGAAAATGATACCTCTCAAATAATTAATTATTTTCCTGGAAAATGCTTATATATTTTTAAGCTATGAACAGAAAATCATTTTTAAATACCGCCGGGGTTGGTGCAGCATTAACTTTAGCGGGGAACAAATTATTTGCAGGAAACAATTTAATTACTCAAGATGCAGTTCAACAGGAACCGCCTCCATTTCCCATACCGATTGTGAAAGAGTTTGTTATAGCCGGGCATGGTGATTTTCCAAAAGTTAAGTCTATGCTTAAGGATAATCCTAATTTAATCTATAGTAAATTCGATTGGGGTAATGGTGATTTTGAAGCAGCGATAGAGGGAGCCGGCCATGTAGGAAACAAAGAAATAGCGAATTATTTATTGGAAGCAGGTTCAAGGGTAACAATTTATGTTTTAACGATGCTTGGTAAAACCGATTTGGTTAAGCCTATTTTAGAAACCTATCCAAGTTTGATAACAGCCAAAGGGCCACATGGATTTACACTATTGCATCATGCAAAAGTAGGCGGCAAGGACGCTGAAGAATTATATAGTTATCTGCAAGAAAAAGGTATGAAAGATGACTGGGTAAAACTCAGATAGATCGACGTAAGTCTGAAAGTCAGTAAAGTCCGAAAGTAGGAAAAGTATAAAAAAAATACACCGGTTTTCGGTATTTAGGTAGCTGCTAACTGTTTACTGCAAACTGTTCACTTCTTCTACTCCGTTCTCAGGCTTTTTACAGGATTCACATCCCTAACCTCAAGTTCTTTATGTTTTCGTTCAAAGACGTACATGCACTGTATCAAGATCGTACGGTTAATAATTCTTTCTAATACATAAGTAATTATAATTTAGTGACTTATTTTGATGGCATTATCTTGGACGGTAAATGTATCAACAGAATAACCAATAATATATGTTTCAAAACTACTTTAAAATCGCTTTCAGGAATCTTTTAAGAAACAAGAGTTTTTCGGCTATCAATATATGCGGCCTGGCAATAGGTTTAGCGGTTTGCCTGCTAATTACCCTATTCGTGATTGATGAATTGAGCTACGACAAATACAATTTAAAGGCTGATCGCATTTATCGTGTAAATTCTGACTTTAAAGTAAATGGCAGTTTATTTGAGGCCCGTGAAACCCCGGGATCAATGGCCACAAATATGTTGAAGGACTATCCTGGTATAGAGTATGCTGCACGTATAAAAAACAACGGTAAAATATTGGTGAAGAAAGACAGCCAAACCTTGGTTGAACTTAATAGTTTTTATGCTGATGATGCCTTGTTTAATGTGTTTACCCTGCCGATGATTGCCGGTGATCCTAAAACTGCATTATCACAGCCTTATTCCCTTGTAATATCTGAAAACATAGCAAAAAAGTATTTTAAAAGTACTGATGTTATAGGTAAAACGCTGTACTTAAATAATACAAGCAATTACAAAATTACGGGCGTAATAAAAAATACGCCTGTGCAATCTCATATTCATTTTAGTTTTATTAAATCTATAAACGAAATACCCGGGATCAATTCGGGGGGATGGTTAAGTGAAAATTATATTACCTATATGCTTTTGCGACCCGGAATAACGCAAAAAGATTTAAACCATTACCTGAAAGAGGCTACAAAAAAATATGCTGAAGCAGATTTGAGGCAATTTATTCACACTTCTATTGCCGATTTAGATCAAAAAGGAGACCACTTCAGGTTTGTTACCATCCCTTTAACTAAAATTCATTTATATTCCACTTTGACAAACGAGCAGGAGCCATCCGGCAATGCCGAGTATGTGTATATATTTATTGTTATTGCCATTTTTATACTGCTTATTGCCTGTGTTAACTTCATGAATCTTTCAACGGCCCGTTCTGCCGGGCGTTCAAAAGAGGTAGGTGTCCGTAAAGTATTAGGTTCAAACCGGGGTACATTAATTTACCAGTTTTTAATAGAATCAACCCTCACCAGTTTTATTGCCCTTATTATTGCTCTTGTTTTAGCTGTATTGATGTTGCCATATTTTAACCAGTTATCAGGTAAGCAAATAACGCTTGATTTGTTTTCAACTATTTGGTTACTGCCATGCCTGTTGGCTATCGCTGTATTTTTAGGTTTGCTTGCCGGGACTTATCCTGCATTTTTCATGTCGGCATTCCAGCCTATACAAGTATTAAAAGGCAAATTATCTGCAGGGTTTAAAAACAGTATCCTCCGTAATAGTTTGGTGGTATTCCAGTTCTCAACGGTAATTATACTAATTGTGGGCACGTTGGTAATTTATAGCCAATTAAATTATATCCGCAATAAAAAATTGGGTTACAACCGTGAGCAGGTTTTGGTGCTGCAAAATACCGCATCGCTTTATCTTCATGCCAAATCTTTTAAAGAGGAGGTACTTAAATTAGCGGGTGTTAAATTAGGTACTATGTCGTCATACCTGCCAACAACCCCAAATAATGATACAGAGGTTTATGGCAAGGATGCCGGCATGAGCCCCGGCCAATCAACTGCCCTTGAGACCTGGGATGTTGATGAAGATTATATACCTGCACTAGGTATGCAAATGGCAGCTGGGCGCAATTTTTCAAAAGAAATGCTTACCGATTCGTCCGCAATCATTATTAATGAAACCGCGGCTAAAATGTTGGGATATGGTAATCCATTAAATAAAAATTTGTATAAAGGTTCAAAGCATCCCTATCATATTATTGGCGTGGTAAAAGATTTTAATTCAAGCTCGTTACGTAGCAAAATAGCTCCCCTGGTATTTCAGTTAAACCTTGACAGGGGCGGCAT
This sequence comes from Mucilaginibacter sp., assembly GCA_028288305.1. Lineage (GTDB taxonomy): Bacteria > Bacteroidota > Bacteroidia > Sphingobacteriales > Sphingobacteriaceae > Mucilaginibacter. The sequence continues at coordinate 6,783 of JAQBOA010000012.1, read as the reverse complement.
GGCCTTCCGGATAGAAACCAAAAACATCCCTTTTCTTGTATCCCAAATTCAAACCCTGTACCATAACGCCGATGCTAATATGGCCGACCAGCCGTTTACTTATTCGTTTATGGATGACGACTTTGACCATCTTTATCGCTCCGAACAAAACACAGGTAAGATATTCGTGTCCTTTGCTTTTTTCGCCATCCTCATAGCCTGCCTGGGACTGTTTGGTTTGGTTACTTATGCAGCCGAGCAACGCACCAAAGAGATTGGTATCCGTAAAGTTTTAGGAGCAAGCGTAAGCAGCATAATAGGAATGTTATCCGGGGATTTTTTGAAACTTGTTGTAATAGCTGCGGTTATAGCTTTCCCCATAGCGTGGTGGGCCATGAACAAATGGCTGCAAGATTTTGCTTACCGTACCAGTATAAGCTGGTGGGTATTTGCTGTAGCGGGTTTACTGGCAATTATTATCACTGTTGTAACTGTAAGCTTCCGTGCTATAAAAGCAGCGTTGATGAATCCCGTAACCAGTTTGAGAGCCGAGTAGGAGGAAGTCGGAAAGCCGAAACAAAGCCTAAAGAGTTGTTAACATAAAAGATTTAAGTCCAAAATTATAAGTCTTTTTAAACTTATTTTTACTTCCAGACTTTCGGACTTTCCCGACTTTCAGACTAAAAAAAACTATCTTTGCCCTATGAACCACCTCATAGCTCCATCTGTTTTAGCAGCTGATTTTGCCAACCTGCAACGCGACATTGAAATGATCAATAAAAGCGAAGCAGATTGGATACATGTGGATATAATGGATGGCATGTTTGTTCCTAATATTTCTTTTGGTTTCCCGGTTGTCAATGCAATAAACAAGCATGCTAAAAAGCCGTTGGATGTACATTTAATGATTGTTGAGCCCGATCGTTATTTAAAAAACTTTAAAGACGCTGGAGCATCGGGTATAATTGTTCATTATGAGGTATGCTCTAATTTGCATCGCACCATACAATATATTAAGGAATTAGGTTGTCGCGCAGCTGTGGCACTTAACCCGCACACGCCTGTTTTATTATTGGAAGATATTATTGCCGATTTAGACCAGGTTTTAATTATGTCAGTCAACCCGGGTTTTGGCGGGCAGCGTTTTATCGAACATACTTATAAAAAATTAAAGGATATTAAGGAATTAAGTAACAGGCTTAACCCCAATCTGTTTATTGAAGTTGACGGTGGTGTTGATGCTTATAATGCGGCGAAACTTATTGAAGCAGGGGCTAATGTTTTGGTTGCTGGCAGTTCGGTTTTTTCGTCGCCTGATCCTTCAGCAGCTATTGCAAACCTAAAAAATCCTTATAGCAAGTCGCGATCGTAATTATATAAGCGTATCAATAAAAGCACTTGATTTTTTTAATATTTAAAATTCTAAGGTGCATTTGTCTGCTAATTGTATGATTTTTCAAAAAAAGCAAATAATCCTTATATAATTTGTCAAATTAATTAACTTCGGCCCATCAAAATAAAAAGTTGTTAATTAATTATAACTTAACAATTCAATTATAAACAAAAATGAAACATAATTTTGGCGCAGGACCTGGCATTTTACCTCACGAGGTTTTAAAGCAGGCGGCAGCAGCAGTTATTGATTTTGGCGGTATCGGTCTTTCCATTTTGGAAATTTCACATCGCTCATCTGAGTTTGAAGGCGTTTTGGACGAAGCAGTGAAACTGGTAAAAGAATTATTAGAAGTACCTGAAGGTTACTCGGTATTGTTTTTACAGGGAGGAGCAAGTACTCAATTTGCTTTAGCACCCTATAATTTATTACCCGAGGGTGGCAAAGCAGCTTACCTTGAAACTGGTGTATGGGCGAACAAAGCCTTGAAAGAAGCAAAATTTTTTGGAGAAACAGCAGTAGTTGCAACATCCAAAGAAAGTAATTTCACTTACATTCCTAAAGATTATAAGATACCTACTGATGCTTCATATTTTCATATAACATCAAACAATACCATTTACGGTACACAGTTACAAAGCTTTCCAAAGTCGCCAATTCCGATGGTTTGCGATATGTCATCAGATATATTCAGTCGTAAATTCAATGTTGCTGATTTTGGCTTAATTTATGCTGGTGCACAGAAGAATATGGGTCCTGCAGGTGTAACGCTGGTAATTGTTAAAGACGATATTTTAGGCAAAACCGGGCGCAAAATACCTGCAATGTTTAACTATCAAACACAAATTGAAGGTGGCTCAATGTATAATACACCACCTGTTTTTGCCATTTATGTTTCAATGTTAACCCTTAACTGGTTAAAATCAAAGGGAGGCGTGGCAGCTATTGAAATAGAAAATATTCAAAAAGCCAGTGTTTTGTACGAAGAAATTGACCGTAACCCAATATTTAAACCGGTTTGTGCAGTTGAAGACCGCTCACATATGAATGTTTGTTTCGTGACCGAAAATCCGGAACATGAAAAACCATTTCTTAAACTATGTGACGATAAAGGTATTGTAGGCATTAAAGGCCACAGGAGTGTTGGCGGTTTCCGGGCTTCAATTTATAATGCATTGCCAATCACAAGCGTATATGTACTTATTGACACTATGCGCGAATTTGCAGAAAAAAATAAATAATTTAATTAGTCATTGGTCATTGCGTCATTAGTCATTAAACCGTTTTTTGCAATGGTAATGCCCAATGACTAATGACCAATGACATAATGACATAATGACTAAAGAGATGATAAAGATATTAGCTAATGATGGTATAGATCCGGCAGGTAAAAAACTTTTAGAAGATGCCGGTTTCATTATTGATACCAATAACATACCACAGGACGAATTGCCTGTTAAACTTAAAAACTACGACGCAATTACTGTACGTAGTGCCACAAAAGTTCGTAAAGCGTTAATAGACGCTTGTCCAAACCTTAAATTGATAGGCCGGGGTGGGGTAGGTATGGATAATATTGATGTTGAATATGCAAAGGAAAAAGGTGTAGCAGTTTATAATACGCCGGCATCTTCATCCTTATCGGTAGCCGAATTAGTATTTGCACACTTATTTACCGGTGTTCGTTTTTTGCAGGATAGTAACCGTAAAATGCCTGTTGAAGGTGCTACAAAGTTTAATGACTTAAAGAAAGCTTATGCTAAAGGTATTGAGCTGCGCGGAAAAACATTAGGAATTTTAGGTTTTGGACGGATCGGCCGTGAAGTAGCTAAAATTGCTTTAGGCATTGGCATGGATGTTATGGCTTACGATCTTTATCCATTTAATCCTGAAGTGGAAGTTGTTTTAGGCGGAGGCACAACAGTTAAGATTAAAGTAAAAACTGCGACCCAGCAGGAAATTATAAAACAAGCTGATTTTATAACTATTCATACTCCTTTTGTTGATAAGCCCATTATCGGTGCAACTGAGTTTGAACAAATGAAAAAAGGAGCAGGAGTTGTTAATTGTTCACGCGGTGGATTAATTGACGAAGACGCTTTAATTATCGCTTTAGACAGCGGTAAAATTTCGTTTGCTGCGCTTGACGTTTTTGATAATGAACCAACTCCAAGAGTTGATATTCTTACCCATCCTAAAATTTCATTAACACCACACATTGGCGCATCAACCAATGAGGCTCAGGAAAGAATAGGGTTGGAGCTGGCGAATTTGATTATTGACCACTTTAAGAAATAGATAGACACGAATTTTCACGAATAAGAACGAATTACACTAACCCTAACAAACTAGTTAGTGTAATTCGATTAAATTCGTGAAAATTAGTGTTAATTCAATTCGTATTTTAGCCCTTTTTCAGGAATAGTAACCGTATATCCTTCTTCTTCCAACCCATCAGCAAAAGCCTGTAAACTTGTGTCTTCACCATGTACCAGGAAGATGTTTTTAAGCTTTGTTTTATCCATTTGTTTCACGGTATTCATCAGGTCTTCGTGGTCACCGTGGGCACTTAATACATCGGTTTGTTTAATGGTAGCATAAACGGCCAGGTCACGGTCTTTAATATGAACAATAGGATCGCCGCGCAATAAGCGGTGACCTAATGTACCTTTAGCACAGTAGCCGATAAAAAGTATCGTACAATAATAATTCTGAATATTATAAAACAGGTGATCCTGTATACGGCCGCCATCCAGCATACCGGCTGATGAAATGATGATGCAAGGCTCAAAGTAATTGGATACCTGCCGGCTGTCTTTCAATGTTTCAACATAGGTCAAATTATCAAACTCAAATTCATCACCACGTTTTTGGTAAAATTCCTGGGCCTCCTTATTTACCAGGTTGTGGTATTTACGGAAAACTTCCGTGGACCGCGTAGCCAGCGGACTATCCACAAACACTTTCACAGCCGGTAATAAATTGCTGGTAAATATCTTATTTAAAGAATAAACCAATGACTGGGTACGCCCGATACTGAAAGCCGGAATTATTAACCGGCCCTGTTCTTTTATACATGCCTTTTCAATAGTTTCTACCAAAGCTTGTTCAACAGTTTTATCTTTGGTATGAAGCCTGCCTCCGTACGTTGATTCACAAACCAAATAATCAACAGAAGGTATCTCCTGCGGATCATCCAGCACTGGGTAGTTTTTACGGCCTATATCCCCTGTAAAGGCAATAGATTTTTCAACCCCATCATCGTTTATTTTAAATATGGCGGCAGCGGCACCCAATAAATGCCCTACAGGAATAAATGTAAGCTCAACATCGCCGTTAATGCGAAAAGGTCTGTTAAAACCAATAGTTACAAACTGTTCAACCGTATCCATAACATGCTTTTGCAGATATAATGGTTGTGCCCCGGTGTTAAATTTACCTTTACCACGTTTATTTCCTTTTTGAGCTTTGCGCATAAATATGCTCACTGAATCAAGCAGCAATAATTCAGTAAGATCGGCGGTTGGAGGTGTGCATAGTATTTGTCCTCCAAATCCTAACCGTATAAGAGTAGGTAAATTACCTGAATGGTCGATGTGGGCATGTGTTAATACCACTACATCAATTTCAGCAGGATCAAAAGGAAAGTTCTCATTTGCCTGTATGTTACGGTCTTTTTCATAGTCCAGTCCACAATCTACTAGTATTTTAAATTTGCCAACCTCCAGCAAATGCATGCTTCCGGTTACCTGGCGGGCAGCCCCGTATATAGTTAATTTCATTTTGTTAGTTCAGTAGTTCACTTGTTCATTAGTTCATTGGTCGGCTTCATTAAATCAGTTGTCATATATAAAACACTCCGCTAATGAACAAATAATACCAATGAACTTTAAACAAAAGGAACCGCCTACAAACTTATTATTATTGTTGCAGCATTTTACACAGAAATGCAATTGAAACAAAGTTTTTTTGACCTTATCATAATTCAATATAGCAATAAATAAAGCAAAAAAAATTTAGTTGTCGCTGGTTAATATGGCCAAATAGCGCATAGTGGTTTCTGAAAAGTTAATAATTGTAACAGAAATATTACGGTTTTAGCTATGTTTAATTATTAGTTAATTTAAAAATCAAATAATTATAATTATTTGATTTTTAATAAATTATATTTATGTTTAATAAACTTTAACCACTTTAACCACTTAAATTATGAAAAAGCAACATTTAGGTCTTTTATGCCTTTTATTTGGACTTTTTTTGCTGACAGGCCATACAGCCCGGGCACAAAACGATACCACGCTATGGATGGCTTTGAACGAGTATAGGGTGCATGATCAAAGTATTTTTGAAAAAAATTACCCTATTGTAAGGTCGTTCTGGCTTAAGGCCGATAGTGGAATAGAAAACGATCGTATCGCCCATACCTCCGAATCGGGCCGCATTTACGGTAGTGTAATGTTTAAAGGCTCCAAAAACTTTGGCGATTTTATGGGAAGAAGGATAAAAACAAATGACGCCTTTAATGTGAAGCAGCCAGCTATCTATAAAGAAAATATGCAAAACGTAAACGGACCAACAACCCGCTCTAATTGGATGCGCATAGATTCCCTCAGCAGTTACGAGCCGGGCTATAAAATTGCAAATTTTGATTTCAGAAAAATGCAATTTATCACCGTTACTTTTGATAAGACAAAGGAATTTGAAGCTGCAATTTCAAAGCGAATGAAAATGGATGTGTCACATGGCATTAAATATAATTTTGTATTATTCAAATGCGTAGATGGTTATCCCACCAATACTTATATGCTCATACTTCCTGATAAATCTATTACCGATTATTATAAAAATCTCGAGTTAAGGAATAATAAAAGAGACCAAAATAAAGCTGAATATGATGAGATTCGCAAAGAGTTAAACCAACTGTCGACAGTTGCCAGAATTGACCATCTCTTCCGGGTTAAATAATAATTGTTTAGATAAAGATTCTTTTTTGAAGAGGGTAAATATTGATTTTTACCCTCTTTTTGTTTTCTGGAAACTTACCTCATTAATATTAAAAATAACAAACTGCAAATCATCTTAAATAACGCATCATTTTCTTATTTTACAATATGTTGATATTAACATAAATTTGAATTACAAGTTACTAATATGATAAAGCAGGTAAGTTATGATATCAACACCGTTGACGGACCACGCCACATTACCATAACGCCGGATAACGAGCCTTTGGCCGGCGGCGATTTTTACGCTACCGGGGTATTCACATTAACCGATGGGGTAGTAGGAATGGGGGAAATAATTTTTGATGAAGATATGAACGAATGGGAATATAACGGTATCGATGCACTTACTTATGATGAAGCCGCTGAAATTGTGGAGTTCATTAAAAATTATAAAGATCCGGAAGG
>JAQBOA010000071.1 GCA_028288305.1 Mucilaginibacter sp. | reverse complement strand
GGTAACTTAAACCGCCGTTAATACCATTATCGAATTTAAAATCAAGACCACCTGTACTGGTAAAAGTTGGTGCAAGTGGGAGATAACCATGTCCGGCAGCGCTGTCTGCAAGGCGCGGCCTGGCAAGGTTTATATTTAAATCCGCAAAAAGCCACTGAGCCAACTGGTACCTTGCCGAAAGATCAATTCCCTCACGGGTAGTTTTTCCTCCGGGAACAATATTGCCATCATCAGTATAAACAAACTCCTGTTGCAGACATAAATACCAAAGAGCAGCATTAATATAAAGATGAGGAATGGGTTTCCAGTTTAATCCCAGGTCGGCCCCGTAAGCTGCCGGCAAGGTTTCAAAATTATTATTGCTGATAACAGTAATGGCACTATTTGAATGGAAACCTTTGCCTGTTTTTAAGTAAAATTGAATTTCATCATTGGCGGTATATTGGATATTGATCTTAGGGCTTACAATGACTTTTGTTTTGGTGGTGTCATGGTAATTAAAGTTAAAGTAATCAAGCCTTGCACCGGCGTTAAACAGCCATTTACCGGTCTGCAGGGTTTCGTCCAGGTAAACATTGCTATTGTTTTGTTTGATGTTACCTAACTCAAAGTATTTAACAAACTGGTATTGCTGTGTTACAAAGCTGCGTTCGCTTCCGTAAGTCCTGTCAAAACGGGTACCTAAACCTATTGATGAGGTAAGAATTGCATTTCCCAAATAACTATGTTTACTTAATTTACCATTGTAACCAAACATATCCCTGTCCTGATTTTGCTGCCGTTCGCCACCTGCTGTATCGGCAAAAAAGGTAGAGTTTACATGAATTAGGAAATTATAATGCGTATAGTACGCTTCATTCTCCAGGCTTAGGTTATTGTCAAGGTCGGTGTTCAATTTGGCAATAAAGTTGAAACGGCTGGTTTTACCGCCTTGTAAACTATCAATAGTTCCGAAACGGCCAATTGGGTTTGCGTATTCGGGAATACGGACAGGGTTACCGTTCGCATCTATTGCAGTGGTATTTGCAGCAACGGCCCGTTCAGGTATTTCACCTGATGCCCTCCATGTTGTTGTAAAGGCAGATGCGCTTAAAGAAAGTTTATTATTGGCGTTCAATTGTTTGGTGTACTTGCCAAAAACATTAAACCGCTTGTAGTGTTCGGCAAAGGTAAAGGGCCCGTCTGTATAATTATATTCACCCGCTATGTACAAGTTTTCACCATGTTTCCGGGCTGTAGAATCCAGCAGGTTTAGCATTGCCATGCCCCGGAAAGTATTAAACTGCCCCACCTCTAAACTAACCATGCTTTTATCCAAAGCATCTTTAGTTGTAAAATTTAAATAACCGGCAGTAGTAAAATCGCCTTTCTCTGTATAATATGGTCCTTTGCCATAATCAAAAGTGGATACGGTTTCCGGGATTAAAAAATGCAGGTCGGCATAACCCTGGCCGTGAATATGCGATACCATGTTCACCGGCATACCATCAACAGAAACGTTAATATCGGTTCCATGATCAGCATCAAATCCTCTGACAAATATTTGCTCGGCCTTACCGCCGCCCATGTGCTGGGCAATAAATAAACCGGGTACCAGTCTCATTAAATCCTGTGATGAATTAACAGGACGAAGATTTAAGTCCAATGCGCTTAGTGTGTGAAACGATCCATTATTCAGGTTGGGTGAAATTTGAACCTCTTTAAGGTCAATAGCTCCGCGACTTAGTGAAATCGTGATACGTTTAGTTGTACTTGTTGCTTTAATTAACTTAACGCCATAACCGATATACGAAATTTGCAATGTAGCGGTATCTGCGTGGAGGGATAATTGGAAATTCCCAAACCGGTCGGTAGCAGCCGTTTTTTTGGATGCAATAGCACGAACGCTGGCATATTCTATTGGTTGAAGCGTTAGCTCATCAATAACTTTTCCTTTATATATTTTTTGTGCGTAACAAAAGATTATACCTGATACAAACAGAATAGCCGTGCACGCTATCTTTTTAAAAAGATGCATATTAAATAATATTTTTATTATGACAGGTGTTTATTAAACAACCTATCAGGTTAGTAAATAGATAATGAAGTAGTAAAAAGTGTTATTTGCCAATAATGTACTGCGGCTATTACTGTGAAATAACCAGTAAGCTTTTAACGGCTTAAAAAATCAGGCAAATAATAAGGAGTTTAGCCTAATTGGGGAGGCTGAAAGATGGGACGGTCAATAACCGGCAAAGCAATGCGATGATTTGGAACCTGCATTACTTGCAATACATTTGAATAAAACCGGATGCCGGGCTTTTTGATAAATAAAGCTTCCTGAAAGAGATTTTTTTGAGTTTGACGTTCTCCGCTTTTCTCCTTTTCTTCAGCCTGTTTTATCTTTTTTATAAAATAGCACTTCCCATTACAGTGCAGCCAGGGCTTATCGCGATTTTCGCAAAGTTTAGTGGCGATATAATTTCTGTTCAATTCAAAACCTGCATAAATAAACAGGCGCGAAAAACTGGCAGAAACTAATGCGACAATAAGTAAGTAAGCTAAAAATCGACGTAGCATATCGGGCAAAGTTAAAACGATGCAATGATATGAACTGATAGTACATTAAAAATGTTTTATTTATAAATCTTCTAAATAGATTTAAAATGTCATCTAATCTCTTAAAATGAAAGGACTTAAAGAAAGGCTGCTGGTTTTAAAAAGATATTCTTAAAAGAAAAGGATAAAACAAAAAAACCTCGCCGAAAGGCAAGGTTTTTTATATCTTTTTGAGAGAATACGTATTGTTTATTTGGCGCGTTTTAGCGTAGTATGTAATTTTTGTCCATTGAAATCTATATCCATGCCAACGGAATCAGCATCCTGATAAAACTTGCCGGCATGTTTATAATCTGCCCCATTAACAGAAACATTAAATGTGAAATCAGTACTGCTTACTAATTTTCCGTCAGTTATCGGAATTTCACCTTCAGGTGTTGCTGCTGTACCGGTTAATTTACCACTGTCTGCCTTTAAAACATAAGTGAGCGGAATCTCATTGCCATCAGGTGTTTTGAGGGTACCTGTCCATTTACCTGTTAATAATCCGGTAGCTATTGCAAAGCCTGCAATAAATAAGCATACCAATGCTGCGGTTGTAAAAATCTTTTTTTTCATAATTTTAATTTTTATATGAGATGCCTGGAGATAGTGCAGTGTTACAAGAGTATAATTAATTTATTATAATCTTACTGAGCTCTTTTGAGTGTGGCATGTGTTTTAGTGCCTGCAAAATCAACATCCATGCCTATTGAATCGGCCTTGTCATAATATATGCCTTTATGTGCATATGCTGCTCCTTCAACAGTTACGCTAAATGCCACATTGTTGCCACTTACTTTACCGCTGTCTATTGATACTACACCTTGTGGAGTTTCGAGAGTTCCGGTTAGCTTATTGCCATCAACTTTAAAATTATAAGTAAGCGGGTATTGATTACCGTCGGGGGCATTTAATACGCCTGAAAATTTACCATTCAGATCCGCAAATATTACTAAACAAACAAAAAAACAGCCTGCCAACAGGGCAATTGTGAGAATTTTTCTTTTCATAATTCTATAATTTTTAATTAGGTGTAAGAATTCAAATAATTGGTACTGTAAATATAAATTAATAATTATAGTTTATTGCTCCCTTTTAAGCGTTGTATGAGATTTTGCTTCGCCAAGGCTTATATCCACTCCTACAGAATCACCGTAAAATTTACCGATGTGATCAATTTCCATCTTACCTATTATAACACTAAAGACAAAATCATCGCCATTTATTTTACCGTTGGTAATGGGCATATCCCCTTTTGGTGTTTTTGCAGTTCCGGTTAATTGATCGCCGTCGATCTTAAAATTATAAAATAAAGGATATTCTCTGCCCTGGTCAGTTTTTAAAACACCTGTCCATTTCCCATTTAAATTTCCCGTTGTTGTTAAGCTTATCACGAAGCAAACAATTAAAAATGAGTGTGTCGTAATTCTTTTCATTCGTGTTGTTTTTTAATAAATAAATATAGAATTACTATTAAATGAAATCATAAACACTATGTTAAGTTTGCTGACAGAGTGCTTCAATAAGTCCGGAAATTATTAACAGAGCGCCGGTTACTAACAATAGGCAAATCCATTAAACATAACAGTTAACGAAAAAAGCCTCCGGAAACGGAGGCTTCAAATTGTATTAAGGAGTGATATAGCGTATTATTTAATAGAAACAGGCACGCTTGTTTTATCCCAATTCATGCTAAAACCATGTGGGGTAATAACGTAAACCATTCTTTCTTGCAAGGGAATTTCTTTAGGAGTAACCATTACACGAAGCTGATCCTTGCTTTCATCGTATTTAAATGCACCCCATTGTTTTGCAGTTTTGTTAAATATAACAGTCCATGGGCCTTTTTCTGCCGGAATAACAAAAAAAGCATATGTGCCTGCTGGCAGCGATTTACCTTCAACCATAATATTTTTATCAGTAGTAAAGGTAGTGGCCTCATTTGCTCCTGCTCTGTATACTTTGCCATAAGGTTCAAGACCACCAAATATTTTACGACCTTTTACTGACGGACTGCCGTACCATATTTTAATATGAGCGCCTGCTACAGTACCACTTACGCTATCGCGCGGACTTGGTATTGATTTTTGGGCAATTGCCATTGATGATAATAAAAAGGCACATACAAAAAATGATAATGCCTTTAATTGAAATAATTTTCTCATAGTTTTAAGTTTTTGGTTATAATTTTATTTGTGCATAAAGATAAAATGAAAATTTTCATTTTACATATGACTTAATTAATTCGTTTTTATTACATAGGATTAACATTATTATTAGGTTGTTATCTCGTTTGTAATAACAAATTCAACATTTTGACGTTTATTGATTACAGTCACATTGCAATTAGGAATTGACCGAAAGGTTAAACAATTGTTGTGATTTTGGCCTCATGTCTTGAGAGAAGGCATGGGGTTTTTTTTATTAAAATCAGGCATAGTTTAATATTTGCGATTTGATAACCATGTTTGAGCCATATAAAATAAATTCCCTTTATCCTTACCTTATGCCGATGATTCATTGTATAAGCCATATATTTGAAAGCTAAATTAACTCTTAGCGATCCCCTAAATTTATGAAGGATACAAATAAAATATTATATCTTTTGCTATTTGTATTGGCGCTTGGTGTAAATTTTTCAGGTATCAATGTTGATTTTTTTACTGACGATCCTGGCTTGTATGCTTCGATAGCTAAACACCTTGTTTATAAACGGGAATTTTTTCAACTATTTACGTATAACACCGATTGGCTTGATAAGCCTCACTTTACCTTTTGGGCCATATTTTTAAGCTTTAAGCTGTTTGGCATAAGTGTATGGGCCTATCGCTTACCTGCACTCGTATTTTTTCTCATCAGCCTGGTTTATACCTTTCTTTTTGCCCGGAAATATTATGGTCCGGAAGTAGCAGCTATAGCTGTATTAATAGTAATGACAGCACAGCATGTACTGTTATCAAACACCGATGTACGGGCTGAACCTTACCTTATGGGACTGCTTATGGGCAGCATTTATCATATTTCACGCCTTGAGGAACGTTTTACTCTTACAGACATGTTACTGGCTGCATTGTTTACCGCATGTGCCATAATGACTAAAGGGATTTTTGTAATAATAGCCATTTACGGTTGTTTGCTTGGACAACTTTTTTTTAAAAATAAATTAAACATTCTTTTTAAAGGTAAATGGTTATTGTTATTGCTGCTAACATTTATCTTCACTTTACCAGAATTTTACGCTTTATATATACAGTTTGACCTTCACCCCGAAAAAACAGTTTTTGGGGTACACCATGTTTCGGGTATAAAATGGTTTTTGTGGGATAGCCAGTTTGGCCGTTTTGTAAACAATGGGCCTATTAGCCGCAAAGCATCTGGCAGCATTTTTTTTTACCTCCATACCCTGCTTTGGGCATTTGCGCCCTGGTGCCTGTTATTCTATTATTCAGTTTTTAAAAACATTAGAGATATATACCGCAGGAGGGAGTTAGCCGAGTACTATACTTTAAGCGGAGGAATATTGCTATTACTGCTTTTTTCGTTATCACGTTTCCAATTACCCTTTTACACCAATGCCATTTTCCCGCTGTTTGCTATAATTACAGCACCTTTTTGTTGTAAACAATTAAATAAAGTTGAAGCGAAGTTCAGGTTGATAGGACAATGGGTATTTGTTATCCTGCTACCATTGGTTATTGTACTGCTTAATTTATTATTAAAACCGGTAAACGACCTGTTTTTCGCTGTCGATTGTGTTTTATTGGGATTAATGATTTTATTGATTTCAATTATAATAGAAGAAGCGCATAAAAAAGTCTTTTTTTTAAATTGCTCAGTAGCTCTCTTTGCCGGGTTTTATTTAAACACGATTTTTTTTAATGAAATTGTGCCCTATAAAGGCCAAATTACGGCAGCCGAGTATATTAATCAAAAACCATTCGACAGTTACCCAATCTATTCTTTAAATGCTGAGAATAACATTTTCCAGTTTTATTGCAAAAGGCAAGTTGGCCTGGTTCCTATAGAACAATTTAAAAACTTTAAAACTAAAGGTATTCCGGTTTTTTATGTTGACCAAAAATCCATCGATTATCTTAAAAAAAACCATGTGGCTTTTAACATTATACGCTCATTTGTTAATTATCCGCACGAAAACATCCTTCCCTCCTTTGTAAACAAAACAACTAGGTATAAGGTATTGGATCAAGTTTACCTGATTACTAAATAGCTTTTTGGTTACATAAACTATTCAATTATTTGGCGTGATTTTCTAATGTAACATATCTGTTGCATGGTCCGTTCTTCAGAATTTTGTCAAATTAGGACATTACATTTATAGCTTACCGAAAGCCATGTATAATAGTAAGGCATTTTTATTACACATTTCATTTTTGATTTTATGTAATAGCCTTAAAGCACAGGATAATTACGAAATACAAGTATACGGCTCTGAAACCGTTGCCACCGGGCATACTATGGTCGAATTGCATAGTAATTTTACATTAGATGGCAGTAAAACTGTTATTGATGGCGTTTTATACACTAATCACGTATTTCATGAAACTATTGAGATAACCCATGGCTGGACACCATGGTTTGAAACAGGTTTCTATTTTTTCAGTACCATTGGCGATGAGGGGCGTACTAATTTTGTGGGTTCGCATATACGTCCGCGCGTAGCAATACCCGAAACCTGGAAATGGCCTGTGGGTGTAAGTTTATCAGCTGAATTTGGTTTCCAAAAGGCTGCTTATTCTGCCAATACTTCAACGCTCGAGATCAGGCCGATCATTGATAAAAAGTGGGGAAAAACATATATATCATTAAATCCAACTCTCGATCGTAGTTTTGCCGGACCGGATGTTAATAAGGGCTTTATTTTTTCGCCCAACTTAAAAGGAAGCTACGATATTACCAAAGTTGTTGCTTTGGGCTTAGAATACTATGGCAGTACAGGGCCATTTTTTCATTATGATCCTTTTGAACAACAGCAGCAGCAGTTATTTATTGCAACTGATCTTAACTTCGATCCTAACTGGGAATTTAATGCCGGGTATGGCCATGGATTTACCACAGGTACAGACAGAAGTATATTTAAAATTATTTTAGGAAGGCTTTTTTAGAAATTACTCTACCTTATACCGGTACACTTGCCTGCCTAAATTGCCTTCGCTGTCAATAACCCTCTACCACCAGCTTGTAAGTGCCGGTCTCATCCACATTATTATGATCAAAAAAATTATTAGCAATCTGTTTGTATTTCTTTTTATGGACATAAGCTGTACATCGTATTCGTATTACTGAGGAAATATTCATAGCCAACCTGGTTTATATTTTCGCAGCCTTTTTTAACAAAATTACACCCGCCATAACAAAAAATTCAATTTGTTTTTTTAATCTTATCCGGTGCTATTGCACCATTGTTTTTGCAAGTAGTTTAATATTGGGCACCATGGTTAATGGTAATATTGGTTTGTGTTTATCTTAAAAAAAACAATAACCGGCCTTCGCTTTCCGGGGTTTCATAATCTGCCGGCAAAAGTTCGGCGACCCGTTTTTTTGCACATGCACCGTAAAACAGCAAAGAATTAGGATTGGATATTACGCCACTGCTGTTAAAAAAAGCACATGGTGCGTTAAAGTTTATCAAAGTGTTTTCTGTATTACCGGAGTTATCTAAATATTTAAGCTGATAATTTATATGGTAATGATGAGTTTTACTATAGGCTATGTACAGCCCGTCGTTTTCACAACCAAATGAGTATTGGCCTGGCTGCTTTGTCGTTTTTATAATATCCTGCTCATTTAATGTGAAGGGCATTAACGTTTGAAATGTTTTGGGCAATTTGGATTTCTTAACCCAAAGCGCCAATGAGTCAGGCCGCGCATTATTTAGTAGTTTGAACTTTTTAATTTTGGCATTGATCAAACTGTCTGATGGGCGGTCAGGATTGCTATAAATTGAAAACTGTTGTATGCGAAACCCTTCTTCATCAATCCGGTTATTTATTGCCGAACGTAAAAAATGCATAATTGAACCTTCATAAACCTGGTAACGGCGTTTTTGCCAGTGTTTTTCCTGCGCAGGTGTTCCTATCATTTCTTCAAAAAAAACAGCACCCCTGTAATCAAGATAATAATTTGCCGAGAGCCGGTTAACCAACGTAAAGTTTGTTAACAAATATTTTATCTTGTAGCCTAATGCTTCGTTTTCAATGTCTAAAAAATCAGAAGATGACGCAGTGAGGCTACTTTTTGTTTCATCATAATCAAGATCAAGTACATCGGGGTTTAGTATCTTACATTCTTTGGCAATCTCCGACCGGCCTAAAAATTCATCTTTAAACCAATTATAATTTCTTTCCCAGTTTGCAGTAGTTTTTGGATGTATGCTTACTTCGTCTAAAACAATAGTTGCCGGAAAGGGTTCTATATCAGGCAAAGTTATATTGGCGTCGCTTACTGTAATAGTTTGGCTGTATGTTTCAAAACCAACAATGGAGGTCACTAAAATATACTTGCCGGGTTTTACCTCACGCAAAGTAAAGGCGCCATCCCCAGCTGTTTTATTTCCTATAGTGGTATTGCTTAAAAATACGCTGGCGTTTGACATGGGCTCTTTATCCAGGCCCTTTAAGACCCTTCCCTTTATTTCATAGGATGCCTGCCGGCCTTTTCGCTTCAGCAAAATATTACCCTCAATCTGCCGAAAGGACAGAGAAGTATTTTGCAGTAAAAACTCCAGAGTTTGTTTAACAGTGCGTGTGCCGGGCACTAAATTTAGATGTGAAAACGGCCTGATATCCGCATCGCGGTAAAAGAACCGGAAAGACGACTGCTGTTCTATTTTTTTTATGGCCGTTGACAGGCTTTCATTTTTCAGGCCGAGCGTCACTTTTGCAGTATCAATACTTTGCCCCTTCCCCGTTATAGCAAACAATAACTGGAAAATAACTGCTAATATAATTGATGTTGCGGAATTGAGGCGCATTAATTTGATAATTAACGAATTACATTTCTGTTGCTAATTGCATCCGGGGCCATCAATAATAATGCTGCCATCGGCTTTAGTTTGATATGTGGCATTGTTGAACGCACATATAACTTTCAACACATTATCCAGCTTTTCTGCTTTCAGCGCCGTACCTGTAAACCGGCAATTTTTTACTTTTTCGTTGGCAAAGCTGATCTTAACTTTAAACCGCTGGTGTAATTGTTCAACCGCATCGGCAAAAGTGATATCAGCAAAATGAAGATCGCTTTGCTGCCAGGCTATCACTTGCTTGGCATCCACATTTTTTTGAATATAGTGATGGTTAATCACATTAAAACTGATCTGCTGGTTAAGCGTGATGGTTCCAAGCGGTTCGTTACCATTAGCAACACTTACCTTTCCTCGTGTCACTGTAACTATTACGGCGTGCAGTTGGTTATCCTCTTTAATGTTAAAAGCAGTTCCCAAAACCGTAGTAATTACTTTGCCGGTGTGTATAATAAATGGCCTTGAGGCATCGTGCTTAATATCGAAATATGCTTCGCCGGATAAATAAACTTCCCTCGTTTTTCCATTAAATACTTTTGGATATTTTAATTCGGAACCCGAATTTACCTGTATTTCGCTTCCATCAGCCAAACTAATCTGGCTTCTTTGATTAACCGGTACAATCAGCTCCGTTAATTTTACAGGCGCTACCTTGTTTTGTTCGGCCGGCCACTCAAGGTAAACCGCAAAAAATAATGCGATTACAGCGGCCACAGCGGCTATATTACGCCATAAAATTTGCGGCTGCATGGTAGCTACTTTCGGATTATTAATGCCGGCGCTTTCCTGAATTTCATTGAACAAACCGTCCAGCCACTGTTCCCTGCTTGTTTGTTCCATTTGCTGCCACTCAGAAGCAGGATGCCGATAGTTATTTAACCATGTTTCTATCCGTTCAATTTCTTCCGGCGATGCTTCCCCCTTTAAGTAGCGATCTAACATTTCTTCAATATCAACCTTGCTCATTTAATCTGTTTTGTTCAATAGTCGGATGAACGGTAAAATAGTACTATTAAGGAAATAAAATATTTTCGAACACAAAGTACGAGCTGTCACAACTACCAAAGCATAAAAATAAAAACGATTATAGTAACCAATGACTTACGCAGATGTTTTAATGCAACTGATATTTGGTTTTTGATAGTTTGTTCGGACAGATCAAGTTTTTCAGCGATCTCTCTATTGCTTAAGCCTTCTTCTCTGCTTAATTTAAAAATTTCTTTAACCCTGGCCGGCAACTGTACAAGTGAGTTTTCAATGATTTGCCGAAGTTCTTTTGCTTCAACCTGTTTATCAACACTGTACTGATTAGCCGTGGTTAAAGATTGGAGCATAAAAGCATATTCTTCGCGCGTTATATTTTTCCGGATTTTGTCAACTATACGATGCCTCACCATAGCAAAAAGATAGGATTGTAAATTGGAATTAATGTGAATCTGGCCTCGGTTTTCCCAAAGTTTAACAAACAGGTCATGCAGAATATCTTTGGCATCGTCAAGGTTGTATAATTTTGAACCAGCAAAGCCCGCAAGGTTTGCTGCATACCGGTCATAAATTTCCGTAAAAGCCTGCTGACTGCCTGTTTTTAATAAGGCAACCAATTGCTCGTCGGTAAATTTGGTGTAAGCAGTCATTAGGTTTATTTAACGCTTAAGATAAAGATTAAATAAATATAAGAACAACTGCATTAAAATCACTACCTAATTTGGAATAATATTAGAAACTATTATTCCAAATTAGGTAGGCTATAAACTTTTCTCTTTTTTGCCTCGCAGGCTCAATTAGGTTAACATTTACTGTACTTTATATCGGTACACCTGCCTGCCTAAATTGCCTTTTGTATCAAACCCTTCAATTTCTACCCTGTATGTTCCGGTACCATCGGCGTTGAAAAAATTAAATGATGCGTTTCCATCAGCATCAGTGCTTACGTCAGGTTTCCAGAAAATAGTTGTGCGCTGATCAGGCAAATTACCTGATGGTTGATTTGCCTCATAACGCGGTGAATAAAATTCACGTGCTTTATAAAAACCTTTAGGTTCAAATGAAAAAATGCCTGGCGACATTTCTTTACTCACTATTTGATCATTTAATACACCTTGCCTTGTAGTAATAACCATTACTCCCTGTCCGCCTTCAACGCCATAAATAGCTGCATTTGCACCTTTTAAAATTTCAACAGCTTCTACAGAACCAGGATTAAAATTGTCAATATTAACACCTCTTCCCATGTTTGTACCATCAACAATTACAAGCATTGGTACTAAGCCCTGTGTTCCTCCACCCTGACCAGATATGGTCATTCCTGTTGCTAAAGAAGGAACTCCGGAATTAAATAATAAGCCATGAGCAAGTCCGTTAATTGCAGCCGAAATTGTTGGTGAATTTGCTATTTGATCTCCTAATATAACCTGGTCCGCATGTCCGGGCCCTCCTAAATTAGATGACCTGTAGCTATAAGACCGTTTGGGGCCTATCACTTTATCATTTTTTAAATATATATTTTTCGATCCGTTACTCGCTGTTAAAACTCCAGGTTGCTGATTATTTTGGAGGGATGCCAGTATATCAGCATTTGCATTATACTTTGAAATAATTGAGCTTCCGGGAGTTATTGCCGGTCCAACTGCTGGATTGTCGAAAGTAAGTACTGCGTTTTTACCCGATGAAGACTGAGTTTTTAAAATAAACCTGGTATCGCTCAAAAAAACCACATTCGAAAAACGAAACTTTCCCTGGGTATCCGTTTCGCCTGTTAAAACCGGACCACCATCAGCAGCTATTAATGTGATTTTACAATTGCCAATTGGTATACCGCTCTTAGTTTTAAGTTCTCCTGAAATGTCAATACTTTTTTCCGGATTGAAAGTTGCCGCAGTATTAGTATTATCATTTAATAATTCCTTCCATACAAAACGCCGGAAACCCTGAGTCAGCATCAAGGCATCAAGATCCTTTCGGGTATCTTTGGTTACATCTGCAAAATAATAATTAGGCTTTTCAATGTGACCTTTTAAGTCTGACGTGAGCAATAGGTACGACAGTATGGTATTTTCTGCATTTTCATCAACTAAAATTTTGCTTTCATCAATTACCGATACTGAGAATGATCCGTTTACCGCGTTACCATCCTTGTTTTTAGCGTTAAAGTTTAACTGAACATTTTCGCGTTTGTTATAAGCCTGTTTATTACTTGTGATATTCAGATTCAGCAGGTCCTGGTTCTGAATAAATGCCAGTCGTTCGCTCAATGGTTCACCAGTTTGTGATAATAATGTAACCTGTAAAATTCCTGTCCGGAAAATATTTGATGGCAAATCAAGGCCAAGCACTTCATTATCAAGTTTTGTGGTAACTGTACGTATCGAGCCAGCCCAATAGATCAGCAAATTCAATTCCTTACTAATATTTTCTTTATAATAAGCCCTGTTAGCCTTAATTTCAATTGAAACTTTATTAGGATCATCATTATTTACTGATAGCGTAATTCCTTTTGATTCAACAGCGGGAAGATCAACTGTACTTTGTGTACCGTCAGCAAATACTACTTTAGCTTTATAAGATTTACCTTCTTCCGGAATAAAGTCAAACATTCCCATACCAAGGTGTGCTGAAGTTATTTTTGCAACTTCTTTTTTATCATTATCAATAACAATGCCTTTAACATTTATTCCTAAACCGTCGGTTCCAATGGCTTTAAAAGCTATTTTTGAGCGAATGTCTGTTATCAGGTTACCACCTTCGGGAAAGAACTGCAGATTAGGTTGAGCTGATTGTTTTACAGCTTCGGCCATCCGGTTAACGTTATTTAATGAGCTAACTGAAATATACTGTTCAAAAAAATTGGGATTCTTTTCATTCCGCATCCACTCCGTATAAGCCCTTATCCGGTAGCTGCCCTTTTGCAGCGTATCCGGTAATTTAAAGTCGCCCCAGGCAGTGCCATTATTAAGCAGAAGCGAAATAGACTGCATTGAAACATCATTTTTCCCGATGAGGTCAACATGTAATATTCCGCTCAGTCCCGATGGTTCATGACGCTCGCCCATAGTAACATAGGCTTTAAAGTAAACGATTTCTCCGGCCACGTAATAGGCATAAGGCCTGTCAAATTGCAGGTAAGCCTTTTCAATAATATGATCATTAATTAATGCCTTAAGCTTTGAAACTGCGTTCGCTGATACGCTATTATCACTTTGACAAAAAGCAAGCGTTTGAAAAGAAAACATAAAAATTGCGGCAATTGCTAAAATCTTTTTCATGATATTATAATTTAAATGAGACATAATTGGCTGTTATTTGAAATCTTCCTAAATAAAACTTTCATTTTGCCAATAGTCGCATGAAAAAACAAATGGTACTATAAGAAAATGAAATATTTTTATATGCAGTAAGCTTTATCAATTATATGTTAAAGAAGAAATTACAAACTAAAAAGCGGCTTAAATTAGGATAAGTGAATATACCTATCTTTTGAGGGAAAGAATATTGTTATTTAATAATAGATAGAAATGCCGATTTAAAATAATGAAGTATAAAATATTAACAAAAAAATTTGGAATATAAATAAACACCGTTACATTTGTAGTGTACTATTATACTAATACACTATAGAGGTATGATTCAGATCAGTAATCTAAGTTTTGGATATAAGCATAAACCATTACTTTTTAAAGGCCTTAACTTGTTTTTAAATAAAGGCCATATTTATGGCCTGCTAGGAAAGAATGGTGCAGGGAAATCAACTTTGCTCAAGAATATAACAGGTCTGGCATTTCCTGAAAAAGGAAATTGTTTATTTAATGGCATCAATGTTGCCAATCGCCCGGTTTCGGTATTGGAAGATATTTATTTTATAGCCGAAGAACTGTTTGTACCTGCTCTAACACCCGTTCAATTTGTCAGCAATACTGCCGGATTTTATCCCAAATTCAGTAAAAGTGATTTTTATCATTATTTAAAAGTGCTGGATGTGGAGCTGGATGCTGTAATGGATAAACAATCATTTGGCCAGCAAAAAAAGGCAATGATAGCTTTTGGCCTGGCAACCAATACCAGCCTGCTGATTATGGACGAACCCACAAACGGCCTCGATATTCCCTCGAAGGTACAATTCCGCAAACTGATCGCTTCGGTTTTAACTGATGACCGCTGTATAGTGATCTCAACTCACCAGGTAAGGGATCTGGATAGTTTAATTGATACCCTGCTGGTGCTGCATGAGCGCGAAATTGTTGTTAACCAAGCGGTTGACGAAATAACAGAAAAACTAACTTTTGGGGTTTTCGCAGATACAACAAATATGCCGGTTTTATATGAAGAAGAAAGCATGCGCGGTAAAAATGCAATTCTACAAAATACAAGTGGAAAATTCAGCAAAGTAGACCTTGAACTGCTTTTCAATGCCATTATAAGTGGTAACAGATCGCTTCTGGAAATTTTAAAATCATCATCAAATGAACAATATATTTAACCTTGGCCGCTTTAGCAAACTGTTTATAAAACACACAGTCGAACATTATAAAAGCTACCTCATGTCGTTAACTGTATTGGTTGGTGTAATGCTATTGGGCGGCAGCTTTATTACTTATCTGATACCCGGCGGCTTTATGGACATTGGCATGCAGTCTGCCCTTTTTATGAGCATTTTTTTATTGGCAGGTACCATATTTACCAGTACCATATTTGCTGATCTGGGGGACAATAAAAAGGCTATGGGCTTCCTTACTTTACCGGCATCCCATTTTGAAAAATTCCTTGTGGCATGGTTATATTCAGTTGTGATATTTGTAGTTGTTTTTACCGGAAGTTTTTACCTGATCCTCATGTTCCTGGTTTATCTGAAACCCATTCCTGAACAAACGCCACAGCTATTTAATGTGTTTGATAACGTTAATGAGGCTGGTTTTACAATGTTTTTAGTGTTCGCGCTATTGCAATCTATTGCCTTTTACGGCGCTATCTTCTTTAAAAAACTACATTTTATTAAAACTGCATTTGCTTTTTTTATTGGCCTGGCAATTTTAATATTATGTAATAAAATAATACTTGGTTTACTATTGGGTAGGAGCGTATTACCAACCATGCCTTTTGGTATGCTTAGATTTATGGAAAATAGCCGGGAAAAAGCAATAAACCTCGGACGAAATCAAGGGGATTACGCAATGTGCCTCATAGTTGTTTTAGTTATTGTTTTTTGGCTGGCTGCCTACTATCGCTTAAAGGAAAAGCAAGTTTAATTATTTGTAAAATGGAGTTTAGAGATAACGAAGCGATATACCTGCAAATTGCCGCTTTTGTAAGCGATAACATATTGCTTGGCAAATGGCCCGCGGAACAAAAGATACCATCAGTCCGTGACCTGGCCGTTGAACTTGAAGTTAATCCAAATACCGTTATGCGCTCCTACGAATTTTTACAAAATCAGGAAGTGATCTACAATAAAAGAGGGCTTGGTTTATTCGTAGCAGCTGACGGTTATGAAAAAGTCAAGGCATACCGTAAGGCGCGTTTTATTGAACATGACATGCCTGTTTTTTTTAGAAATATTTATTTGCTGGATATTAACCCGGAAGAACTGGCAAAATGGTACGAACGCTTCAAAGCAGATAATTACGAACCAAAATCAGATGAAAACCATGAAAACAAGTAATAAATTAATAGCAGCGGCCTTTCTCCTGATCCTGTTATCGCTTTTTGTTTATGACCGTTTACTTATAGCAGAATATCTTTCGGGCAGATATAAAGACCCTTACAGGGATTTCACCACTTTAAAATTTAAGGATTTTGACGCAGTTGGTGTAATTTCAACAAATGCTGCAAATGTAAAATTTATACAAGGACCATTTAGTGTGCGTATTGATACAAATTTTTTGAACTATGTTAAGGTAAAACAGGCAGGCAAGCGATTGCAAATTAATACAGTTTTTGAATCTAATTACTTATATAATCCAAACCCTTATATACTGGTAATTTCCTGTCCAAAACTTTCAGAAGTTTGCACCAATGCTACCTACAGGTCAAATAACCAGCAGGTTACCGACACTATAGTAAGAGAAGACTGGAAGATGCGCCAGGTATTAATAGATGGATTTAAGCAGGACAGCCTAACCATAAAACAGGATTACGGCAGTACAGTGGTGCTTGCCAATAATCAAATCCATTCAATTAATGGAGTAATAGGGACAAGCAAAAAAAGTGGTTCAAAACTAATTATCGAGAAGAGTAACCAATTCCAGGATGTTAATCTTGATATACGAAACAAGAGTTCATTATTATTAAATGACGCTTTCATCCATAATCTTACCTATCATTTAGCCGATAGTGCCAAACTGGTATTAATCGGCAACGCTCAAAACCTAATAAAAAATTCAAATCCTTCACAAAAATGAAATTAACAATCAACTCTCTTTCTAAAACCTACCCTAATGGTGTACAGGCCATAAAAGATGTGTCATTAACGCTTACTAATGGCATGTTTGGATTATTAGGTCCTAATGGTGCAGGCAAATCATCATTGATGCGCACCATTGCAACTTTGCAGGAAGCCGATTCAGGCAGCGTTTTTTTAGATGACCTTGATGTGCTAAATAAAAAAACCGAAGTAAGGCAACTGCTGGGCTATTTACCGCAAGAGTTTGGTGTATATCCAAAAATATCAGCGGAGCGGATGCTTGACCATATTGCGCAATTGAAAGGAGTAGGCAACAATTCGGAACGACGTGATTTGGTGAATGCCTTGCTTGATAAGGTCAACTTATCGAAAGACAAAAAGAAACACTTAGGTACTTATTCAGGTGGGATGAAACAGCGCTTTGGCATAGCTCAGGCATTGATTGGTAATCCCAAGCTTATCATTGTGGATGAACCAACTGCCGGTTTGGACCCAGCCGAAAGAAACCGTTTTTATAACCTGCTAAGTCAGCTGGGCGAAAATACCATTGTGATCCTGTCAACCCATATTGTGGAAGATGTAAGCACCCTTTGTTCCAACTTTGCCATCATTTGCCAGGGTGAAGTATTGTATGCTGGCGTGCCTGACACCGCAGTTAATGAAATGGAAGGCAAAATATACAGTAAAGCTATTGCTAAAACAGAACTTGGACATTACAAGGACGATTTTAAGGTAATATCCACTCAACTGAAAGCAGGAAAACTGCATATCAGGATTTTACAGGAAACAGAACCCGGAAATGGTTTTGTATCGGCAGTCCCAAATCTGGAAGACGTCTATTTCAGCAATATTGCCACCCGTGTAGATGTAAATACCATTTAAATCATTTTAACCTTAAAAACTATGTTCTGGAAAATATTTCTGTTCGAAGTTCAAAACAGGTTGAGACGACCTGCCGTGTATTTATACTTTTTTGCTGCATTAATTTTTGCGACCCTCATTTTCGCTACCGGTTCAATGCCCTTAGGAGAAAAAGAGCATATTAATTCGCCTTATATGATCACGCTGTACTGTGCAGCTATTACCATGTTAATGATGCTAATCAGTTCGTCCGTCATGGGTACACCGTTATATCGAGATATTGAATATAATACCAAAGATTACTACCTTACTTATCCAATAACAAAAGCAGGGTACTTTTGGGGGCGCTACTTCGGTTCCTTTCTATGTATGTTATTTATTGCTTCCGCAATAATAATTGGTGCTTACATCGGCGCTAAATTAGGGCCGGCAATGGGCTGGAAAGACCCTAAACAGTACGGGCCGAATAACCTGGTTTACTATCTATATCCCTTTTTTACTATGGCGCTGCCTAACCTATTTTTCACATCCTCGCTGTTCTTTGGCCTGGTGGCGATAACAAGAAATGTGAAGATTATATATGCCGGAGGCATATTGTTATTTTTAGGCTATTTCCTATCGCTGTTTTTTCTCGATCACACCAATAACGCGACGGTAATTAATCTTTCTGATCCTTTTGGAATGAACGGTATACGATTACAAAAAAACAATTCCTCGTCAATTGAGCAGAATACTACATTGTTCCCTGTTACAGGTGCCTTTTTGCTCAACCGTATTATATGGACAAGTGTTGGGTTAATTATTCTGATTTATACTTATATCCGGTTCAGCTTTGAAAAGTTCTTTAGCGGAAAGCGGGATAAAGCTGCCATTGATGATGAAACATCTAAGCCAAAAAGAAGTGCGATAGTTAAAGTAGAAACAAGCTTTGCAGGCGCCTATAACCTAAAAACGCTTCTTAATCTTACCAAAATAGAACTATTAAACATCTTCCGTGATAATTATTTCTGGATCATTCTGTCAAGCGGTATGGTTTTTCTTGGATTTGTATTTTGGATGGGTTTTAATTATAATGGCGTACCCGATCTTCCGCGTACCGTAATGCTTTTGGGTATATTTGACGATGTATTTCCCTTTTTTATATTTTTCATCATCATATTTTACACTGGCGAAACACTGCATCGCGA
Source organism: Mucilaginibacter sp. (assembly GCA_028288305.1). Taxonomy (GTDB): domain Bacteria; phylum Bacteroidota; class Bacteroidia; order Sphingobacteriales; family Sphingobacteriaceae; genus Mucilaginibacter. Next base: position 852 of record JAQBOA010000071.1, on the reverse strand, counting down.
CAGGCTTACCCGCTACGCATTCATTAACGATTCATTACCACCGCCAAATTGGGTGTTAAACGGCTCCAAGCTAATTACGTTGCTCTTACTTGGATTTGGTTTATCATTGATCCCGCTTATTACTGGTGTTATTGTTCAAATTGCTAAGGGTTTTTATCAGCTTAATCCGTCGGTATATTTAACATATCTGTTTGTTATAATATTGCCGCGCTTATTGGAAATGGTAGTGTTTTCATACACGGTGCATGTTTTGATCAACAATAAATTTGTGGCTCATGGGATTGGGGTTTTCATTTGGGTGATGATATTCTTTTTACGCGCAACGATTTTTAATTACAATTTACTGCTTTATTCTTATACTCCTTCTTATGGAGTATCGGATATGGATGGCCTTGGTCATATGTTAAAACCAACAAACTGGTTTAATCTGTATTGGCTGCTTTGCGGAGGGTTACTGATTATTGTTTCCGCTTTATTCTTTTACAGGGGAGTTACAACCTCATTTAAAGAAAGGCTGCAATTACTTGCTGAACGTTTTGACGACAAAACAAGATTTTTTACCGCTGCATTATTGCTTGGATTTTTAGCCGTTGGCGCTTACAACTATTATAATGTAAGCTATTTGAATAATTATACCACCAAGGGTGAAGGCGATGACAGGGCTGTTATTTATGAAAAAACATTGAAGCACTATGCAAGTCTGCCGCTGCCGAAAATAACCCGTGTTAAAATGTATGCCGATATTTTCCCCGACAAACAGCAGCAATTTGTAAAAGCGTTTGTAACCATCGTAAATAAAAACAACCAGCCTGTTTCAAAGATGCTGCTTGATGGCGATGAGCTAACAGATTA
>JAQBOA010000059.1 GCA_028288305.1 Mucilaginibacter sp. | reverse complement strand
ATCAACTTTATGAACCTGGCAACGGCCCGTTCTGCACGAAGAGCTAAAGAAATTGGATTGCGTAAAGTGTCGGGGGCCATACGCGGGCAGCTGATCGTACAATTTTTGGGCGAGTCCTTGCTCATTTCTTTTTTCGCCTTGTTTTTAGCGATTGCGATAGTATTTTTATTTCTGCCAATGTTTAATAACCTGGCTGATAAAAAATTGATTATTCCCTTTTCGGATGCGAAGTTCTGGCTAAGCCTGTTTGGAATTGCACTGATAACAGGGTTAATTTCAGGAAGTTACCCTGCCCTATTTTTGTCCGGATTTAATCCTGTTAAAGTGCTTAAAGGAAATATGAAATCAATGGGCGGCAATTTATTATTCCGTAATGGCCTGGTAGTGACCCAATTTATTGTCTCTATTATACTATTGATTGGCACTGTAACCATTTACAACCAGCTTAAGTTCATCAAAAACAGGAATCCTGGCTTTGCAAAGGATAACCTGTTATACATGCCCATGACCGGAGACATTTATGGCAAGCAACAGACGTTGAAAACTGAACTTAAAAGAAATGTGCTTACAAGTGATTTCACCATTGTTTCTGATCTTCCTACCAACCTGATCAGCGGTACATTGGGTGTGCAATGGGAAGGAAAAGATCCCAGGTCGCAAATTGTTATTCCTTCTTTAAACATAGACGAGAACTTTATCGATGTTTTTAAAATGAAGCTATTAAGCGGCAGAAGTTTTTCACCGGTATTTATAGCAGATTCAAACAATTACGTAGTGAATGAAAAAATGGCTGGTATTATGGGACTAACGCCAGCCACGGTGGTTGGTAAATCTTTAACGTTTGGAAATATGAAAGGCAATATTATTGGAGTTGTAAAAGATTTTAATTTTAAGCCGATTCAACAGGCCATTGAACCGATTGTTCTCCGTTTAAACAAATACGGTGGATTTGTAGTGGTAAGGGCTCCAAGTGGAAATACAGCCGAAACCATTAATGCTTTAGCTAAAATAAGTCAGCAACTCAACCCGGCTTATCCTTTTAAATATGATTTCCTTGACCAGGATTTGGCCAATCTTTATAAGGGAGAACAACAGATGGGAGGCATTTTTAATTTATTTGCCCTCTTTGCCATATTTATTTCCTGTTTAGGGCTTTATGGATTATCCGCTTTCATGGCCGAACAGCGCACCAAGGAAATAGGCGTGCGCAAGGTATTGGGTGCTTCCCTATTTAACATTGTTTTTCTATTATCGTCAGGATTTACCAGGCTTATGCTTATTGCGATAGCCATTGCTATACCGCTTTCGTGGTTTGCTGTTAACAGTTGGTTAAACAGCTTCGCTTACCATATTAATGTTGGCTGGATTGTCTTTTTTACAGCTTCCCTGGCAGCTTTGATCATTGCCTGGTTAACGGTTAGTTATGAGTCTGTAAAAGTGGCGATAGTTAATCCTATTAAAAGTTTGAGAACTGAGTAGAGGTGGTTTAGAACAACCTACAGATTGTTTGTGACAAAACAACGTAGACATAAAAAACCAGTATTCATTGAAGAATACTGGTTTTTGCAGTTTATTAATAAATAAAATATGGTTTTTAATTTATCTTATTTCTAATTTAACTGGTAATTGACATTTTTTTCAGCAATGTGAGTCAGCCTAGCGTCAGCTTCCCTATCCTCGGTCAATGTCTGCTTTAAAACTTCCGCTGCATTATTAAAGCCCATGTTTTTAGCCAGGTTAACCAACCCGTTATAGGTGGCTATTTTATAATGTTCGGCTTTCTGACCAGTAAAGATGAGGCCTGTATCCCTTTGAGCGGTGCCTTTATTTGTTTCGTCAATAATATCCTCACCCTCATCCACAATATCGGCTATAGCTGAACATTTAGTGGAGTCTATTTTTTCATTAACCATGCCAAATACCTGCTCCAGCCTATCAATATGAGTCTGTGCCTGATGGCGATGTTGACCAAAGGCATCCTTTAACTCAGATGTCGTTGCTGCATCCTGTAGCTTAGGCAGTGTTTTAAACAGTTTTTTTTCTGCCCAATAGATATCCCTTAGTTGGTGAACAAAAAACTCCTTGAGTTTTAAATTTGTTACTTTCATTGTTTGTGTTTCCATTAATTTGATTATTAGTTTATGTTAAAAATTGTTATTAATGCGTATTTGGAACATATAAAAAAAATAGCTTATATGCTGGTTTGAACACCAGTAAACCCGGTTTAAATGAAAAATAAATGCTCTGGAACTGGCGGCTGGTTTGCCTTCGTATTATAAAGTATAGTGCATAGTTGTAACTTTAAGTTAAATACTGCGACAATATCTTATTACAGATGTTCAAAATAGTTTTAAGTACTTTCAAACACTTTTATACCTGTTAAGACGCTTTAATTTGATGGATATTGCCTTTCGCTGACATAAATAATCCAAATAGAGCCAATATTTGAAATGAAATAAACTTTCACACACTTCAACTGCTTAATCTATAGTTAAGTACACAATTCGAATTTATTAAAAAAAAATAAACTATTTTTCATTCTGGCAGGGCAAGAACTAAAAGGAGAACAACAGATGGGAGGCATCTTTAATTTATTTGCCCACTTTGTCATCATTATTTCATGTTTAGGGCTTTATGGATTATCTGCTTTATCGCTATTCATTGTCAATCTGTGATTGTGTTGCTGATGCTCATTATTATAGCAAGCCATTGTAATGTGTTTGTAAAAGTTTACATAAATATGGTTTGTATTGCAAACTATATTTACATTTGATATCATATTAAAAAAAGAATGGAAAGTATAGAAAACGAACTCAACCCCTCGCTGGGCTTTCAAATGATTTTGGAAGTTATCGCCAAAACAAAAGAGAATATAAAAGAGCATAGCTTTTTTTTCTTATTGTGGGGATGGCTTATCGCTATAGCAAGTTTTTCGTTTTTTATATTGCATGCCTACACTTCTTTTAAATTTTATTTTCTTCCGTTCCCAATATTGGTGATTACCGGTATTATAATCACTTTTTACAATGTAGAAAAGCGGTATACATTTGAAACCTATCTAAGCTATTATCTTAAAAGATTATGGTTAGTATTAGGAATTAGTTTCATTTTAGTGGTTCTTATCAATGTGATAAAAGGACAACCGCCTTTTACCTATACGTTATTAATAGGGGGAATAGGAACTTTAGTATCGGGATTGACGCTACGTTTTAAACCTCTTGTTATAGGAGGAGTGATATTTCTATTTTTTTCTGTTGCGGGCATATTTGTCACAGATACATACATGCCTCTTTTACAAGGAATAGCCGTTATTGTAGGCTATCTGATTCCGGGTTATCTACTTAAATATTCAAAAATATAATTCGGTAATTGATGTATAATGAATTAGATCCTGTTTTAAATACACCTGTACGCCTGGCAATAGTATCTGCACTGATTAAAATGAAACAAGCAGATTTTAATTATTTAATGGAAATAACCAATACAACACAAGGAAATTTAAGCCATCAGATAAAAAAATTGAATGAAGCAGAGTATATAGAAGTAACAAAAACATTTAAGGGAAATTATCCGCATACTATATGTAAACTGACTGATAAGGGAAGAAGCGCGTTTGGAAAGTATGTAGAAGACATCAAAAAATATTTGCATTTATGAGCAATATGAGCGGTTACATAACATTGATATCCTTTTAAACAAAAGCATAGGAAATGCCTTAACTATTTTTTTTATCTTTTTAGTTTGCAATGCAAACTATATTAATAATAAAATATAAGCTAATAAATTATCCTTGGTGGATACATTACCTTTTTGAATTTTTAAAAAATAGTAAACAATAAAACAAGACAAATATGAGAATGCTTATGAAAACAATTATTGGATTTATATTTCTTTTAATTACTGTGAAACAAGTGAGTGCACAAGACCTAAGCACTTCGTTGAACGAGGCATACAAAACCCTTCAATCAGCTACAAGTATGACTGATATGATGGATGCGAATAATAAATTCAATCTTATTGCTGCCAAATGGGACAAAGAATGGGCAGCCAATTATTATGCCGCGTATGTTAAAGCGTACATATCATTAAAAGAAAAGACGCAAAACGCAGAGACCAATTACTTGATGAAGCCAACAAATATCTTGAAAAGGTTAACAACATTAATGCTTCCGGTGATGAAAGCCTGATATTAACCGGGTATGTGGCTTTTGCGAGGTTTTTAGTTGATCCCCCTACCCGGTGGAAAAAATACCTCGATTTGATGAATGTTAGTCTTGACAAGGCAAAAAAAATAAATCCAGAAAATCCCCGCATTTATTATCTGGGAGGTATACCTGTATTTAACAAACCTAAGATATGGGGTGGCGGCAAAAACAAAGCTAAACCCTATTTTGAAAAAGCTAAAGTGCTATTTGCAAAAGAAGATAAAACTTCCATTTTGAAACCTTATTGGGGAGAAAAGGAAAATATGGATTACCTGGCCAAATGTAATGAGTGATCGCACATGGATCAGATATTATAATGCCTATCAAACTTGAAAAGACTTTTTTAACAACATATAATTTATTCATTCTTAAAATTTATTTTATGACATTATCAAACAGTAATACACCCCGTTTTCCGTACGATAGACACAGGGGGCCACATCCAGGTATTTTAGCGACTATATATGCGCTGTTGTTTATTATGGGCCTGATCTTCTTCGGTATTTTATCACACGGGGCACAGTTCCCACGCCCATTTGGACCATTAGTAACAGCGCAAAAAATATTCCTGCAATTTCCTGACGCTATTGGAGCTAACGCGATTTTTCAATTCGGGGCCGCAATTCCATTGGGCATATTTACCGCGGCGGTTACCAGCAGGCTTAGTTTTTTGGGAGTAAACGCAACAGGTGTAAGCATTGCTTTCTTTGGCGGAATAGCTGCATCTATCTTATTGATGCTTTCCGGCCTTTGTGGTTGGGTATTAGCTCAACCAGGTATAGCCAACGATTTGAATGTATTGCATGCCATACAAATTTTAGGGTTTGGCTGCGGAGGAGTTGCTTTTACTGTTACCATCGGCCTGCTGATAGCCGGGATATCCGTTCCTTGTTTACTTGGCAACTACACTCCCAAATGGTTAGCATGGTTTGGCCTTATCCTGGCTGCCATAGCAGAATTATCTGTACTCGGCTTAATTATTCCACAGGTTACTTATTTACTTCCAGTTGTCCGGTTCCCGTCTTTTATATGGATGATAGGCATAGGGTTCACCTTAATTAAAAAACGGCCTGAACCAGTAAATGCATAAACACAGTTTCAAATTGATGTTCAAATAAATTAAAAATGAAAGACAAAGTGATATTTATAACGGGAGCTACCTCAGGATTGGGCGCTGCTGCAGCAAGGGCTTTCGCAGATGCAAATGCCAAAGTAGTATTTTGCGGAAGACGCATTAAAGAAGGTACTGAAATTGAAACTGACATACGTTTGAGGGGCGGGGAAGCCACCTTTATACAAACGGATGTAACAATAGAACAACAGGTTGAACACGCCGTGTCAGAAACCATCCGGTTGTATGGTAAAATAGATGTCGCTTTTAATAACGCAGGCAATAATTTGTATTTCGGGCCAATTGAAAATATGACAGGTGAGCAATTTGTAAATAACATTATGCTGAACCTTACCGGGACTTTTCATGCCATGAAATATGAAATACAGGCCATGAAGCAATCAGGTGGTGGCAGCATCATAAATACAGCCAGTACTGCGGGGGTTAAAGGCGTGGGACAAGGTATCGCGGCTTATGTCGCGGCAAAACACGGTGTGGTTGGATTAACAAAAGCTGCTGCTTTAGAGCATGCAAGAAACCAGATAAGGGTGAATGCGCTTATTATTAGTGCAATGGCAACTGAACAATGGTTGCAAGGCGTTGAGAAAATACCTGGCATGTTTGAAAAAATATCAGCTTCCATGCCTTTGGGACGGGTGGCTACAGTTGATGATATTATTCCATTTATTACTTTCCTTGCTTCTGATAACTCAAAAATGATTACAGGCGCAGCATTAGCTATAGACGGAGGTACAACAGCAGGGTAACAAATCAAAAAAACAAAATAATTAACAATTTAAAATAAATTTATGAATACATTCTTTCTTTGGGCGGCAACAATTATGGCGGGAGTAATTGCTATTGCAGGCGGTTATGAAAGGGCATTTAATATGCCGAAATGGTTTGCCAATCCCCCTGTATCGTTCTCATTGATTAACGAACAAAGCAAAAAAGCTCAACTTTTTTGGATGCCTGTTCAAATCTTATTTATAGTATCATTTATTATAGCCACGATCACAAACTGGCAGTTTAGCGCCATACGTTTATATTTTATCATTGCCTTTGCCTGTTTTCTGCTGGTTGTTATTTCCACAGTAGCATATTTTTTAAAAGAAATCCTGGCTTTTTCAAAAATGCTGGCAACAACTCCTGTTACACCGGCGCTTCAACAAAGAGCTGATCAATGGTTGCGGCTGACTACATTCAGAAATATTCTGCAGTTTATTTCATTGGTCATGTTATGTATTGCACTAAGCAAATCATAACGGAAAATTTAATATACATGTCGTTTAATAGAAGATGACACAAAATAATTTCTGCAGTTAAAAAGCTCCCTTCATATCTCCAAACTATAAATGGGCTGATCACGATTTATGATATAGTCCATTTTTATGTCCTAAATGCAAATTTCCCTGAATACTTATATGATTTTTGAGGTGTTGGAGTATGTTATTTGCAATAATAAATGTCTCTAAAGGCAGCAATACTCAGCATACTTATACAGTAATCCTCTCTTTTTTAACAGGTATGATAATGAGAGGTATACTAAAGCTAAACGTGCAGCCTGAACCTTCCACGCTCTCCACCCATATTTTACCTCCGTGGTCGGCAATGATTTTGGAGGAAATGTACAAACCCATTCCTAAGCCGTTGTATTTCCTGCTCACCTGTTCAACCCGGTAAAATTTGTCAAATATTTTATGCAGTTCTGTCGGGGACATCCCTATACCATAATCCTGAATGGAAACAATAACCTCCTTATTTGAATTGGATTTGCTGCTTAACCTGATTTGCCGGTTATTTGGAGAATACTTAGCCGCATTTCCTATAATGTTATGGATCACCTGTTCAATCCGTAACTTATCAATTGAAACAATCACTGATTCGTCCAGGTCAATCATAAGCTCATGTGATGATACAAGTTGCGGGATAAGCTCAATGATCTCGTTCAGGAAGCTATTAAAATCGGTCTGTTCTTTATTATAATCTGCTTCCCTGTTTTCGAGCTTGGAAATATCCATTAATTGTTGGATCAGCATCTGCATTTTAGTGGCCTGCGCATCCACTTTTTTCAGGTAGGCTACTGTGACAGGGCTGCATTCACTTCTTAAAGCCAGTTGGGTGAATGCCTTTAATATAGTTAAAGGTGTTCTCAGTTCATGACTGGCAACGGAAAGAAATTCGTTTTTTTGCTCATTTAAATATTCAGACTGCCAAAGCGCCAGCTCTGATTTTTCATTAGTCAGAAACAATTGCAGGTTACGTTGCCGCACTTCTTCATAAGGTGTATTAGGGCCGGCATTTTCAAAGTAGTTTTTAACCGCTAATATCTTTTCACTATTTACAAGGGAAGCACGGGGAATACCCATTTGTAAAATGATAGTACCTTTACCGTTTAATACGGAGGAACTGAATTGTGGCACAAGCTTCCTGGCATATTTAAGTCCGGCTTCAAGACTTCCCACTTTAGGTGTCTCTTTGTAAGTAATAATTGCGACTATCTGAAAGGGCTCTTTTTTGCCATGAATTTCAATACTTACCGAGCCTTCATGGGTTTTATCAATCACTTCCCTGCAAACCTCCGAAACAGCCGTAGCGAAAGATGTTTGTGTAGAAATAGATAGCCCAAGCAACTCAGCTGCCTTAATGGACTTTTTATAGGCCAGTGCCAGGTCCATTTCATTCTCTACGGCTACCTGTACCAACTGGGTCATCCTTGATTGATTTTAGCGATCACTACTGACATATCATCGGTTTTACCGGCAAAATCTTTGTAAATCGCAGCAGCCTGTATGCTCAGGTCACAGCGGCCTATACCCGTGAACTTAGCCATATCCCAACGGGGATTGATACCATCAGAACATAAAGTAACCTGGTTATAATCCTCCAGCTTAGTCTCGTGGTTAATTATTCCATTTAACATATTATGCCCTATAGTGCCGTTGTAAGACATTTGATTTTTAATCCGAAGGAAATTAGACATACGGGTACTTATATTACCCACGCCTGCCATTTTCCATTTTTTACTTTCAAAATCAAACACTACGATCGAACAAACTATCCCTCTCGTTTTACGGATGGCTTCATGGATATATTTCAATATCCTTGAAGGGGAAGGATCAGCACACTCCTTAAAAGCTTTTACCGCCTCAGTAACAGCGAAATTGGCTTCCTCTCCATGGCCAAGGCCATCAGCTACCAATAATTTTAAATGTTGTGGTGTTACTGTATAATAAGTACCGTCGCCACTTTTAATTTGTCCGGGCATAGTAACTACCAATGGCCGGATAGTAACTTTAGGGGTTAATAACAACCCTTGCTCAACCGTTTTGTTGTAAATACGTGTTAATATAATTGTTCCCCAATCATTCATCGAATAAAGATCAAACTGATCTGAAAGGCGCTTTATACTGCCTAATCCTATTCCCATGGTATTAGCACTTGAAAAGCCATCTTCAATCATTTTATGTGGCTCATGCATACCAGGACCGTTATCAATGCTGATCAGTTCTATGTATTGGTTCTCCTTTTCTTTAAATAAGCCCACCAGAATTTCTCCGTCGACGGCATGTTTATGTAAATTTGAGGCTATCTCGGATACAATAATATCGAGGTCTGCTAATTTCTTATTGCTAAAACCTGCATCTTTTGCCAGGTTATGGATGTCCTTTTTAATGATTGAAAAATAACTCCTGTCACTAGCCGCGAAACTGATATGCGTTGCGTTAACCATTTATCCACATAATAATAGTAATCGTTGTGCCTGATCCAGGCTCGCTTTTAATATCAAATTCACTGACCAGTCTTTTAGTACCAGGTAGCCCCAGCCCGAGGCTTCTGCCCGTAGAAAAGCCATCTTTCATAGCCTTCGGAATATCAGCTATTCCAGGCCCTTTATCATCAAACGTTAAACGGATACCATTATCTCTTCCCCTGGATACAATTTCAATGATAGTTTCGCCACCATTAGCATATTTGAGCATATTCCTAACAATTTCACTGGCGGCAGTGATTAGTTTGGTTTGGCTTACCAGGCCCATTTTTATTTTAACGGCATATTCCCTAACGCGGCTCCGGTACGGTATAACATCCTGTTCCCTGTAAACCGGCATGGTGTCCTTAGTTAGGGGAAGTATCGTCATCATAGTCGTCTCCTATTGTATCCTCGATTTCGATCTTCGATCTCAATAGCTCCATTCCCTTATCTACATTTAAAGCAGTATACACACCTTTTAAAGGCAATCCAAGTTCTACCAGTGTAATGGCTACAGCAGGCTGCATCCCAACTACCACTGTTTCAGCGTCCAGTAATTTACACATACTGCCAATATTACCCAGTATCCTCCCCATAAAAGAATCGACGATTCCTACAGCAGAAATATCAATCAATACACCTTTTACAGATTTTTTTTCAACCATGGCCACCAGGTCTTCTTCAAGGTGAAGGGCTAAACGGTCGTAAAGATCTATCTGAATGGTCACCAGCAGGAACGCACCCAATTTTAAAATAGGTATTCTCTCCATCGTATTTATTACTGAATGTTGGCGATCCCATTAACCTCCAAAGCAGACCTTTTTACTTCAAGCCTCAGCGATTTAAAAGCATATTGTAAAGCCCCGGCTAATGATGCTTTGGTAATGATTTGAGAAAGGTCAATGCCTAAGTGAACGATGGTTTGTGCAATTTCTGGTCTTATTCCGCTAATTATACAGTCTGCCCCCATTAACCGGGTGGCGCTAACCGTTTTTAATAAGTGCTGTGCAACCAGGGAATCTACGGCGGGAACGCCTGAAATATCCAGAATGGCAATACTGCTGCCGGTTTCCACGATCTTTTGCAACAGGTTTTCCATCACTACCTGAGTACGCGCGCTATCGAGTGTTCCAATTATCGGCATTGCTAAAATACCATCCCAAACCTTAATAACCGGAGTAGAGATATCAGTAATCTCGTCAGTTTGGCGCAGGATAACTTCTTCCCTACCCTTGATAAAAGTTTCAAAGGTTAATATGGTGAAGTTGTCCAGCAGTCTGCTCAATTTTAAACTTTCCTCAAATAAAACATTTACATCAGACGGTTCCTGTCTTAAAATTTCAAGTAAGGCTTCTTTTAATGTTAAAATAAAATTGCCGGTTTCGCGTGGGCTAAACCCCTGCCTCGCCCTGGATATGGAGATGCCGCCAAGTAGCTCAGTCACCTTGTCAAAATCCGGCGACTGGCTGTTGTTGATATTGTTATCATTCAGATTTGTGATCAAAGCATTAACCAACTCTTCTGATTGTACTCTCAGATCTTTATTGCTGATCAAGTCATCCCGGAGTCCGGAATCTGCTAATTGATTTTTCATCCATAATTCCAGGATTTCACTTTTTTTATTATTAAGAGTATGGGCCATAACGAAAGAGCTAATAAAATAAAATTTTATTTAATAAGAATTTAGCAAATATCATTCTAAATTTTCGAATATTTTGAAATTTTATTTTATAAATATTGACTAACAAAAATATCTGTCATTTTGTAATAAATACAGGCTTTAAAACAAAGTATTTTACTGTGTCGAAGCACTCAACAAATTCAGCGTAGGCTCCGTACCTAAGGCTGAAGGATTAATTGCGTCATATAATGGGTTTAAAGAGCGGGCAAAAGAAGCATATAAGCGTTTTAGTTTATGATGTATTAATTGTTTTTAGTTAAGATGGGAAACAATATTGTAATAGTTATGTTACAATTAACGCATATATAACCAATATACATAATTATGAAAAAGATCAGTTTAATGTTAGCAATGGCTGGTATGGTTTGGGCAATCCAACCTGCACATGCCCAAACTATCGACAGTTCCAAAAACCGCATTGAGGTTAAAAAGAAAGTTAAAACCGGTGTCAATGGCCGTAAGGTAACAAAAATAAAAATGGAAGGCACCGGCACACAAGGTGCAATTAGCGGGGCCGCTGATGGCACTGTAACCGGTAAATTACCAGCACCTGTAGTGGTAACCCCTCCGCCTGCACCGGTAGCTCCGACGGTGGTACTGGTAACACCCGAACCTGAGAAACCTGTTCTGCCAACAACCGAGGTAACTACTACTACCGAAACCAAACCGGCGCCGGTTGCACCTGCAAGCTCAACAAGCACCACCCAAACAACAACATCTACCCATGTTGTGCATAGTGCAAATGCGAATAAAGGTGCAACACATGTTTATCATAAAGTTTATAAAAAGAAACCAACTGTAGTATCGGGCACAAAAACAACAACTACTACTACCACAGTAAAGAAAAGCGAGTAACGAAGTAATATCCAGATATTATGCAATTTTACTGTTCCAGACGTTCTACTCAAATTGGAACGGAACACTTAAAATAACAAAGCCCCCGATACTTTTATCGTGGGCTTTGTATTCGAAAACTTTGCACTCATGAACCAATTTTTATACGACTGAAAGGTTTGGCCACACCGTTTGATGACTTAGCCTATTTTAAATATCGAAGCCGTTTTTTATCGAACCATAGTTCGAAAAATAAAATGCAATTAACATTGGATTAATTTATCAAGCTTTAAAGTCTTGCCAGTATACACCATTTACTTGCTGCTGTACAAGTTTTGTGGAAGGTGTAATGATAATTTCAAATGAGATATTTTCTTTGGTTTCGGTATCAAAATGTTGTAGATAATTATCGGGATCAAACAATTGCCTTACAGTAAGCTTGTACCATCCGTTTTTAAGCTCGATTTTGAGATCGGCATTATGAGCCGCAGGAATGGACGCATCAGAAAACTGAGCTGCCATTGTCAAATCACCATAATTGGTTAAAAAAAGTTCTCCTGTAGTTACATTGATGAATTGGTCAAATTGCCTGAAAGCACTCGCATTGGATGACTGTTCTTGAAATGATACAAGCCAATTCCCGCCTCCATCATTGCTGGTTTGCCAAACAACGATATTTCCGATATTCATTTGATTTATAAAATGTGTCATCAATTGATCAAATTGCCAATCGTCGTCTACAAAGCCTTGATAATTGGCCCCGTTTACAAGTGCAATAAATCCATCATCATCAATAATCTTTAATTTCATAAGTCAAAAGTTCTCACCACAAACATACCACTAAGATTTATTCCCAAAAAAAAGTAGCCAATAAAAACGCGTCTGCCGATTCCGCCATCTGGCATTGCTAGTCAATTCACACAGGGCATCAGTCATATTATTTCTGCAAAATCCGCCTGTAAAGCACATGTCATGAATTTTTATTTGTTATTTTTGTAAAGGATGGTGTTCTACATATCCCTTAAATATAAGATTGTATGACAGTAGCAAACAAAAATATTATAGACACTTATTCTAAACTGTTTGAAGGATTGGATTCTTTTACCAAATTGGAACTAATAGAACGCTTGTCAAAATCGCTGAAGAAAGAAAAAGATACAACAGATAAGGCATTCTTTGAATCCTTTGGAGCTTTTCCGGACAATAAGCATCCCGAAGAGATTATCAAAGAAATTAAAAGCGCAAGAAAATTCATAGAAAAAGATATTAAATTCTGATGCAATACATCCTTGATACCAGCATCTGTGTATTTTATCTTAGGGGCAAACTTGATTTGGTATCTCTAATCCGGGAGAAAGGGCGTAATAATTTTTTCATTTCTGAAATTACCGTTGTTGAATTAAGATTTGGTGCAGAAAATAGTGATAATCCTGAAAAGGCACATAAAGCCGTCGATGATTTTATAAACGGACTTTCAATTATCCCCATCTTTGGTTCCATTAAACTTTATGCAAAAGAAAAGGTCCGGCTGCGAAAAATTGGAAAACCCATCAATGATGAATTTGATCTTTTAATCGGAGTAACTGCAGTTGAAAACAATTTGATACTAGTTACAGATAATGTTAATCATTTTGACCGAATTAACGCCATTAAGATAGAGAACTGGTATCAACGTCAGCATTAGACAGCAGCGGTCTGTATATGAAATTAAGATTTATGTAAGGCTACCAGGTGTTCCAAACGTTCCACTCAAATTGGAACGGAACACCTAAAATAACAAAGCCCCCGATAAAAGTATCAGGGGCTTTGTACCCAGAGCCGGGGTCGAACTGGCACAACCGTGAAGTTATTGGTGTTTGAGACCAACACGTCTACCTATCCTCCAAAGATGATCTCTCCCGAATTCTGAAGGTTCAAAATTATATTTAAATTCTTTTCGATAACTTTAATTACGGTTTACTCATTGCCGGTCCGATTGTATGGTAAAGCTGGGTTTCGGCTTTGATGGATAATTGCAATAATTACAATCTGCTGCTTAGGCTCGTTTATATAAAAATGTATTGCGTAAGGAAAGATAGCCGAAAAAGCGGTCCTGACATTTTTATATTTAACCTCATATTTTAAAGGATTTTGCTGTATCCGTTGGATACAATTTTTTATCTCACGTGCGAAATCTTTTTCTAAACCTGGTTTTTGTTTTTTATACCAGTCTTTCGTTTCTTTTATGTCGGATTTTACAACATCAAAATAATATAAGCTTAATGCCATCGTCTACTTGTCCAACTCCTCAAATAATTCAGAGATGGGCCTGATCCGGTCGGGATTATTTTTTAAATCATCAAGACGAGCATCGATAAGGTCTTTTTGCCATGGTGGTAATGAGGTATCAATATTATCCACATCAGGGTATTTGCTTTTTATCAGGTCCCATTCTTCGATTGGGACCTGAACTGCAGTCACCCGTCCCTTTTCGTCAGAAACGTATTGCACCTTCATAATATCAAATTTAAAAAAAATATTCTAAAATAACAAAGCCCCCGATAAAAGTATCAGGGGCTTTGTACCCAGAGCCGGGGTCGAACCGGCACAACCGTGAAGTTATTGGTGTTTGAGACCAACGCGTCTACCGATTCCGCCATCTGGGCCTGTATGAACGGTGGATTAGTCGTTCAAAAGCGGGATGCAAATGTATTTAAACTCTCTTTAATTCGCAACAGGTATTTTTGCCTAAAATATAAATCAGCTATTTCATTTAAACGTTCTTCTTTGGCGGTATCATTCAAAGTCTCATAGTCAGCAGTTAAATTGACCAGGCTTTCATTAATATCTCCCTCAATAGCAAGCACTTCCCCGGTTAAATGCCCTAATTGTTCAGCATCATCAACCTCCATCAGGCGCTCATTAATATCCATCATTTCCATCAAAAAATCTGACGGAAGCTGTGGTTTAGCGCCTTCTAAAAGCAATTCATGCGTTTTTAATATATATTCAAGCCGTTTATATGGATCAGAAAGGGTTTGGTATGCTTTATTATTAAGCGTAGATAATTCCAATATTTCCTGTTGTTTGGATTCATCCTCATTGGCATAAAAATCCGGATGATACTGTTTGCTCAATTCATAAAATTTTTTCTTAAGTAAGGCAGCATCCAGGTTAAAAGATTCAGGTATACCGTAAAATTCAAAATAGTTCATAATAGACACAAATTACACGAATGAAGGCGAATTTACACGAATTAAATTAACACTTATTACATGAATGAGACGAATGTTCACGAATCGTAAATGGCTACGAATTTGTTATGATTTTAAAAGTCAAGCTTGATCGTCAATAATTCGTGCAATCAGTTTTAATTCGTAAAATTTGCGCCTTTTCATTCTATTAGTGTAATTCGCATAAATTCGTGTAAATTCGTACCTTTTATTCTCTTTATTATGTTATTTGAACAAATGCGGCAGAAGCCGTTTTTTATATTGGGCCCATGCGTAATGGAAAACCAGGAACTGCTTTACACCGTTGCTGAGAAGGTTGCCGAAATCGGACAAAAGTACAACGTCCCGGTAATATTTAAGTCGTCCTTCGATAAAGCTAACCGTACTTCTATACATTCTTACCGCGGTCCCGGGTTAGAAAAAGGCATGGAAATGCTGCTGAAAGTTAAAGAACGCTTTGGCCTGCCACTTACTACAGATATACATGAAAGTTACCAGGCTGCAATTGTTGGTGAGGTGGTTGATATACTGCAGATACCTGCGTTTTTATGTCGTCAAACAGACATATTGGTTGCAGCCGCCAAGACAGGCAAAATAGTTAATGTTAAAAAAGCACAGTTTCTTTCGGGGCAAGACATGTTTTATCCTGCTCAAAAAGTGGTTGAAGCAGGAAATACGCAAGTAATTTTAACTGAGCGGGGAAACATGTATGGTTACAATAACCTTGCGGTAGATTTCAGGAATATTTATGATATGAAAGCTTTTGGATACCCCGTTTGTATGG
This sequence comes from Mucilaginibacter sp., assembly GCA_028288305.1. GTDB lineage: Bacteria > Bacteroidota > Bacteroidia > Sphingobacteriales > Sphingobacteriaceae > Mucilaginibacter. The sequence continues at coordinate 101,925 of JAQBOA010000059.1, read as the reverse complement.
ATTGTACCCATTCTGTACAGCGACCGGGCGGTGCGGGGGGCAAAACCGGCGGCGACCGCACTTTTGTACCCATGATGGCACTTGCAGCTAAGGCTTTTGGTGCAAATGGCTATTTTATGGAAACCCACCCCGATCCTGACCATGCTTTAAGCGACGGGCCGAATATGGTGTACCTTAAAGATTTAGAAAAGGTAATTGAACCGTTAATTAGCCCCATCTAAACGGCAAAGCCCTCATGAACACCTTAAAAAATAAATTAATATGTGAATAATCTCCCGCGGTAGGGGAGACTTTTAATTTTTGTTTAATAAAAAGCCCCTCTCTACCGGAGAGGGGTTGGGGTGAGGCTATGAAAGAAATTGCTAAAAGGGTTTTTAATATCGAAATTGAATCATTGCACTATGTTGCGGATTCACTGGATGATCAGTTTGATAAAGTTGTACGGGCAATACTAAATACCAGCGGTAAACTAATTGTAATAGGAATTGGCAAATCGGGAATTATAGGTAAAAAAATAGCTGCAACACTTGCAAGCACAGGTACACCCAGCTTTTTTTTACATCCGGGAGAGGCATTTCATGGCGATTTAGGGATGGTCGGTGCAAATGATATTGTGATACTTATATCCTACTCAGGTGAAACTGATGAAGTGCTTAAGATTATCCCATTTTTGGAGTGGAATAAAAATACAATTATCGGAATTACAGGCAACCCAAATTCAACAGTTGCTAAAAACAGTCATTTTCATCTTAATATAAATATAAAACAGGAGGCTTGTCCGCTGGCCCTTGCCCCTACTTCGTCGACTACCGCAGCGCTTGTTATGGGCGACGCATTAGCTGTTGCTTTAATGGAATCACGGCAGTTTCAGCAGGAAGATTTTGCCCGCTTTCATCCCGGCGGAAGCCTTGGTCGTAAGTTATTGATTCGCGTAAAAGACTTAATGCGGACAGATAACTTGCCTTTTATAAATGAAGATTCTTCATTTACTGAGTTATTGCTACGCATGTCTGAAGGTCGGTTGGGAATGGTAATAGTTGGTGATGCCAGCTACGTTAAAGGGATCGTTACTGATGGTGATTTACGTCGCGCACTGATTCGCATTCCGGATACTTCAAAACTTTCTATTACCGACATGATGACTACTTCACCTGTGTTTGTTGAGGAAAATGAATTTATAAACCAGGCCGAAACTTTAATGTTAGAAAAGAAAATAACAACTGTACTGGTAGGCTCTTCAGCCAATAGAAGCATCAGCGGTATTTACCAGATATATAACCAGTAGATTGGTTGATCCCGATAGTCATCGGGAAGTTGATTAGGTGAGTGGTTGAATAAGTTTATGCTTACAGTTGTAGATTTGTTTTATCAATTAGGTTTAGTTTTGAAATTATACCTAACTTAATCGGCTAAATCTAATCAACTAAAATTTATATGCCGGTTTATTATGATCAGTTAAACAGGGAAGTTGATTTGCCTTCGGTGCCTAAAAGAATTATTTCTGTGGTCCCCTCACAAACGGAATTGCTGTTTTATTTAGGTTTAAATAAAGAAGTTATCGGCATAACTAAATTTTGCATTTATCCGCCGGATAAATTTAAAGTCACGCCCAAAGTTGGCGGTACCAAAACACTAAATATTGCTAAAATCAAAGCGTTAAAGCCTGATCTGATCATTGCCAATAAAGAAGAAAATGAGTTGAATCAGATTGAAGAATTAACAAGCTCTTTCCCGGTTTGGATAAGCGACATCAATAATTTATCCGGCGCTATTGATATGATTGAAAAAATCGGAGAAATGGTTGACAGGGAAACACAGGCAAAAAGTTTAAGCCAGGCTATAACCAGGCAATTTGATGAGCTGAAAATACCGACTTTAAACTTACGTGCAGCCTATTTTATATGGCGCAAACCTTATATGGTAGCCGGTAAAAACACTTTTATTGATAGCATGATGCAAAAATGCGGGTTAACTAACGCTTTCAATATAGATAGGTATCCAGAAGTTTATCCAGCTATGATAACCAATGCCGAACCTGATGTGATTTTTCTTTCCTCAGAACCTTATCCATTTAAAGAAAGGCATATTTCTGAATTTAAGATCTTATTACCAGATTCCATTATTAAACTGGTTGATGGCGAGATTTTCTCCTGGTATGGAAGCCATCTATTACAGGCTCCGATGTATTTTAAGGGTATTAGTGAAGGAATTAGTGAGTAGTTGATTGAGTTATATTAGGTTGATTGAGTTAAAACCATTCACCTAATCCCCTATTCACTTAATCAACTAATTTAATTTCTTAATTTCCTAAAATAATCTATCTTTGCAGCCTCTTAAAAATCAAAAACGCGGAAGTGGCGTAATTGGTAGCCGCACCAGACTTAGGATCTGGCGCCGCGAGGCGTGGGGGTTCGAGTCCCTTCTTCCGCACAAAACCCCTCTACGTAAAAATAGAGGGGTTTTTCTTTTTGTAGACACAAAATGAACACAGTCTTTATTAAAGACTACAAAATCAAGTCAAAAACCTATGAAATTATTTATTTATGAGGAACTCCTATTTTTTATTAAAAATTAATATTGAATTTTAAAAACTGCAGCCTTAGCCAGGCCTTTATTAGTTTGTAAATACGCAGGAATAATTATTTTTATACTGCCGTCTGCAGCTATCCATTTTAATTTTTTGTTGATACCGAGCAAGCTTATTTTTTTAACCTTTGTAACACCTTTTAAATGAAATAGAACATTTTGAGGCAACTCAACTTTATCCTTGCCCGATAAAATAAATGCATAAAGGGTATTAGTGTTTTTTGATTTGGTGTAGTAGATATTTCCTTCAGAGTAAGGTGCAACAGCTACAGAGTTGTAAATCCCTTCTCCGTTTATCTTTATCCAGTTACCTATTTGTTTTAATCTTTCATAGGCTATAGGGTCCCAGTCACCATCAGGCCCCGGTCCAATGTTCATTAGTAAATTACCACCCCTCGAAACTATGTTCACTAATAAAGAAATAATTTGATTGGCTGATTTATAACTATCGCCGGGAACATAGCTCCAGGAGTTGCCCATGGTAATACAGCTTTCCCAGGGATGATCCAATGGCGCATCTGGCACCTGCTGTTCTGGTGTAGTATAGTTTTCATATTGGCCAGCAACAGTACGGTCAACTACAATAAGCCCTGGCTGTTTGGTGCGGGCCATTGCAGCAATTCGCGGCATATCAATATTTTGATCATAAGTGATAGTTCTTTGCCATTCAACAGCCGTATCTATCGTATTTTTAGGTCGTACCCATCCCCCATCAAGCCATAGAATATCCACGCTACCATATCCGGTCATTAACTCTTGTATCTGATTATAGGAATAATCTTTAAATTTTTGCCAGCGTTCCGGATATTTAGCAGGGTCATAATTGACGTTCCTGTCTTTAGGCGGAAAGTAAGGCCACCAATAGTATTCTGAATGCCAGTCAGGCTTTGAAAAATAAGCCCCTATCATAAAGTTTTCTTTACGGAAAGCGTTAAATATTTCACTGGCTATATTACTTCTTGGATTTACTGAGAAAGGAGTTTTTGTGCTTGTTATTTTATAATCTGTTTGCTTAGTATCAAACATGCAAAATCCATCGTGGTGTTTGGTGGTAAAAATAACATATTTCATCCCAGCTTCTTTAGCCGCTTTTACCCATTTTTCGGGATTGAATTTTGTTGGGTTAAAAGTAGTTTGTAAGTTTTCATAAGCTTTTTTATAACTAAAGTAATCAGTACCGTAGGGACCTTTTCTTTGAGTCCATCCTTCATCTTCTGGACATATGCTCCAGCTTTCTACTACTCCCCATTCGCTGTAGGTACCCCAATGCATAAATAAACCAAATTTAAGATCCTGCCATTTGTTTAGCTTTTGCTGTACCAAAGAATCATCAGGAACAACATAGCTTTTAGACATTTGATGCTGCTGAGCCTTTAAGTTATTATTTAATGGTAATAACAGAACTGAAAAAAAGAATAATTTTTTCATTAGTTTAATAGCGGTAATTTTAGACATAAAAATTATTTATAAGGAGCTTAGTGTATTGAAAACACATTTAAAAACACGGTTAAACACATTTAAAAACAAACATTTAAGCTCTTTTTTCTAAATATATACTAAATCAATAGAGATTGTTATATAAAAGCTTTTAAAATAAACCAACAAACAAAAAAATATATATTTTCAATGTCATATAGACAATTTTTTTATTCATTTTGCCTACACACCCTGTAAATTATTTTAGATTAATGTTATATTGGTATTATTTTTTTGAAAAATTTAAAATAAATGTTGATTTTTGTTACAAAGTTGTTACATTGCAAAACCATTTTTATTTTCATACTTAATTGATAATTTATTGAAAATTGATAAAACTGATACTTTAAGCTTGTGGAAAAGGGTGTGTTTTGAGGATGATCTTAAAGCCTTTGAACTGTTGTTCCATATGTTAAATACGCGTCTTATAAAGTTCTGTATATTTTATATCAGGCAGAAGGAGGCGGCGGAGGATATTGTATCCGAAATATTTGTGAAATGCTGGGAGAACCGAAAAAACCTTGCAGATATATCGAATCCTGAAACTTATTTATTCGTAGCAGTAAAAAATCAATCATTCAACTATTTAAAAAAGTTTTCGAACATACACCTGGTCCAAATTGAATCGTCAGATGAGGTTGAGTTTGTAAATACTTTTGATCCGGAAAAGGAACTTGAACGTAAAGAACTACATTTCTTGCTTGATCAGGCTATCGCATCTTTACCGCAGCAGGCATGCATCATTTTTAAGCTGATTAAAGAAGATGGCATGAAGTACAAGGAAGTTGCCGAAATTTTAAACATTTCATCCCGTACGGTACAAACCCAGCTTTTCAGGGCCATGAAAAAATTAAGTATAATTTTGGCTGTCCACCGGGTTGCTACAAAATCTATTGCCAGCTCCCAGGCTAGTTCACCTTTGATAGGTTTAACTTTAGTGTATCTTTTATTCAAAATATTTTTTGTGAGCCTGTAGGCAATTGGGAATAAATTATTGTCCTTACACTAAACGGGTATTCCAAATAACTAATGATAAACGATAGATTTATTGAATTACTCACAAAAAAGCTTTTGGATGAGATTGATGAAAATGAAGCAGATGAGTTAAGATGTATGATTAACGACGAGGAGTGCAAGAAACAATATAATTTCTTTAAAACTTACTGGACACAAGACCAAGAGCAATATTCCAATAACGACCTCATGTTCCGCCGTATAAAAAGCAGAATTGGAATTATTGAAGATATTGAAGAAAAAGAGGTTAAACTTAGAGGTTTGCAAAGAATCTCTTTATTTTGGAGGAGTATTGCCGCGGTTTTACTTGTGGGGATATGTTTTTCTGTTTATTACTATTATTACTATCCATATTTTTCAAAAGCAAAACTTCTTGGAAAGCTTGAGATTGCAAAAACACCAAGTCGTGTAAAGTCAAGGATTACCTTGAGCGACGGATCGATAGTTACACTAAACTCTGAAACAACTTTGAAATATCCACCGATTTTCACAGGTCAAACACGTGAGGTTTATTTGGATGGTGAAGCTTTTTTTGACGTAGCTAAAGATCATAAACATCCTTTTATTGTACATGCGGGTAAAATGAGTGTGAGAGTGTTGGGAACGGCCTTTAATATTAAATCTTATTCAAATGACAGCCGGAGCGAAACTACCTTGATCAGAGGGACGATTGAAGTTACCCTGGCCGACCGACCGTCTGACAGGATCATTCTTAAGCCAAATGAAAAGCTTATTTTAAATAGTGCAACTATCGGAAAACGTGTAGCAAATAATAATTTAACCGCTGCCCATACTGACAGCATACATACAAATTACGCTTTAACCAATCTTACCTATCTCAAATCAAATGATACTACAATAGTTGAAACTTCATGGGTAAGTAACCGACTAATTTTCAAAGATGAGGCTTTTAACGAGATTGCCAATCAGATGGAGCGGTGGTATGGTGTTAAAGTTAAATTTAAAAACGAGAATGTTAAAGACTATCATTTTACCGGTGTATTTGAAAATGAAAGCATTATGCAAGCATTAGACGCCCTCAAAATGATCGAAAGTTTTAATTACAAATATAAAGATGAAACAGTTTATATCTATTAACCCAATTAAACTTGAAAAGCCTATGAAATAAAGAGACATATATATATAAAAACGGGAATTACCAATGGTAACCCCCGTAAAAGATGAACATTCGTTAGTTAATCATGCCAAATTCTCTGGAACAGAATAAGGCTATTTAATCAGTCACCTTTAATTAGATAAAAGTATGAAATATTTTAGACACCTAAAGGGTGTTAAGGATAAATATTGGCTATATAAGTCCATATTGATAATGAAATTAACACTAATTTTAATAGCAGCATTTAGCCTGCAGTCTATAGCAAGCGTTTACTCTCAACAAAAAGTCACGATTAATTTAAAATCGACTGATTTTAAAACAGTGATTTCTGCTATTCAAAAGCAAACCAGTTATCATTTTGTTTTTAGTGAGCGTAAAATACCTGTTACCAGGAACGTATCTATAAACGTTGTAAATGAAAATGTAGCTACTGTACTTACCCAGCTGCTGGCTAATTCAGACTTCACTTATAAACAACTTGATAATAACTTAATTGTTATTACTACAAAAAATGAAGTAATTAGTAATACAATTATTCATGGTACCGTACTTGATGAAAAAGGATCACCCTTACCTGGAGTATCTGTTAAAATTAAGGGTACAACAATGGGTACTGTAACTGATGCAAATGGCGTTTTTTCCATCAATGCGCCTGATAATTCCGCGCTTATATTTTCATTTATCGGCTATGAAACCCAGGAAGTATCCACAACAGGAAAAACCTCTATTACCGTTAATTTGCTTCCCTCCAATAAAAACCTTACCGAGGTAGTTGTTACAGCGCTTGGTATTAAAAAGGATGAGCGGAAATTGGGTTATTCCGTTACTACCGTTGGCGGTGATCTGTTAGATAAGGCAATAGAAACTAACGTTGCAAATTCACTAGAAGGCCGTGTTGCGGGTTTAAGTATTAGCGGCACCAGCGGCGGCCCGGGTTCATCTGTTCGTATATTATTGCGTGGGGTAACCGCCCAAAGCGGTTCCGGATCTCCCTTATTTGTCATTAACGGCGTACCGATGGATAATTCGAACAGGGGTTCATCCGGCGAATGGGGCGGCGCTGATTATGGCGATGGTATTTCCAATATTAACCCGGATGATATTGAAAGCATGACCGTGTTAAAAGGCCAGTCTGCATCTGCTTTATATGGTTCAAGGGCAGCTAATGGCGTTATATTGATTACTACAAAATCTGGTAAAAAGAACTCAGGTTTTGGGGTAGAATACAGCACCAACTACCAGTTTGATAAAGCACAAAACAATATGGATTTTCAGCAGGTTTACGGACAGGGCCAAAATGGCTTAAAACCTGTAAGCACTATTGATGCCTTAAATTCCGGCAGTCTTGCATGGGGCGCCAAACTTGATGGTTCAATGGTGCCGCAGTTTGATGGAAAGCTTCACCCTTATTCTGCAGTTAATAATAATATACTTTCATTTTATAAAACAGGCAATACCTTTACCAATACAGTTGCATTTACAGGTGGTAACGAAACAGGAGCATACCGTTTATCTTTATCAGACTTGAACAACAATTCAATTGTACCTAATAGCGGTTTAGACAGGAAATCTTTTAATTTTAATGCTACAGAATCTGTTACTCCAAAATTAGATATCACAGTTGTTGCAAATTACATTGTAGATAATGAAAAAAACAAAGCAAGCCTGAGTGATGGTCCCGGTAATCCTAATAACGTGCTCTTTTTAGCGCCAAATGAGGATCAAAGAATACTATCTCCGGGTTATGGTCCAGACGGGGTGGAACAGCAATTTACTAATGACAATTATGTAACTAATCCTTACTTCGCAGCTTATAAATTTTCAAGTAATACATATCGTAATCGTTTAATAACCTCATTGTCTGCAAAATATAACTTTACAAAGTGGCTTTATGCACAATTAAGATTAGGTTATGATGATATTAATGATAAAAGGATAGATATAACGCCAACGGGAACCGGCTATAATAGTGCAGGTACCATGGCTCAAACCAATTCTCAGATTACTGAACAAAATACGGATATACTGATAGGCGCAAAGCACGATCTTATCAAAGACTTGCTTAATCTTGACATCTCTGTCGGTGGAAACATTCGTAAAAACGATTTGGAAGGTTCGTATATAAATGGCGGAGGTACTAATTTTATCATTCCTTATTTCTATAGCTTATCAAATTTACCAAGCAGATCGAGCGGTGTGTTAACAGCTGCAGGAAATGGCGCCGGCCCTTTACAAACAAATTCTGCTTATTATACAGCTGATTTTGCAATCAAAGATTTCCTTGTACTGAGCACAACAGGCCGTTATGATACCTACAGTACTTTGCCGGGTAATAACCGGGGTATATTTTCTCCATCAGTTTCAGGAAGCTTTATTTTCTCTGATCTTTACCATATGGATGGCGTTGATTTCGGTAAAATCCGTTTATCATATGCTCAAACCAGCGGTGACGCTGGCGGGGTATCCCGTGATGCTATATATTATAGTATTAACAACTCAATTAATGGCGTTCCATCAGCTGGATTTAGCAGCACATTACCAAACTTGTTTTTAAAACCATATACGCTGAATGAAATTGAAGCCGGTGCGGAAATGAAATTTTGGGGTGACAGACTTGGCTTTGATTTGTCTTTCTTTGCCCGCAAAACAAATAACGAGATCAGCACCGCTACAATTGATCCGTCAACAGGGTTTTCTTCACATTACGTAGCCACTGGCTCAACCCAAAACAGGGGAGTTGAAGTTGAAATACACGGAACTCCAGTTAAAACATCAGACTTTATCTGGACACCGTCGTTTAACTTTACCTATGTGCAAAATAAAATTTTAAAAACCGATGCGGCTGGTAATGCTACAACCTTAGGAACAGACCGTCCGCTGAATGGAGCTAACCTGGCATTTGTAGTTGGCTTGCCAGGGCCTCAGGTAATGGCAAGTGATTATTTGCGTAATGCAAACGGTCAAATCATATTTGACGCGAGTGGCTTGCCGGAAAAAGGTCCGCAAAAAGCAATGGGCAGTACCGTACCAAAGATTTATGGTGGTTTAAATAACAATTTTACCTATAAAAGGTTCAACCTCTCCTTCCTGATAGATTACCGTTATGGCAATAAAATTTTGTCTTCAACCGCCTATTATAGTATCTACCGTGGCGAAAACAAGTTAACGCTTGCCGGCAGAGAAAGCGGAGTTGTTGGCCAGGGTGTAACTGAAGCCGGCACTCCTAACACCGTCGTTGTTCCTGCTCAAACGTACTACCAGGCATTAGCGCAAAGAATATCAGCATTGGACGTGTTGGATGGCAGCTTTATCAAGTTACGCCAGGTTACTTTTGGGTACACTATTCCTAAAACTACTTTATCAAGAACTCCGTTCAGTTCAATTAATATATCACTGGTTGGCCGCAATTTGTGGACTATCATGAAACGCAGTGATAATATCGATCCGGAATCCGGTTTTTCACCTCAGGTGTCTTATGCCGGTATAGAAGGTACGAGTTTACCTGCTTTCAGGACTTACGGATTTAATGTAAACTTTAAATTAAAAAATTAACAGACATGAAAAAAAGACTTATATATAGTTGCCTGGTAATGGGTGCTTCTCTTTTCGCGGGCTGTACGAAGAATTTTGATAAAATTAATACAGATCCAAATCAAACAACTGCAGCGTTAATTAATCCAAATTTTTTCGTTTCTCAATCACAAATAAATTTTTCAAATCCAGGCTACGCCCAATTGTTATTTCAAAGCATGTGGGTACAAGGGCTTGCAGGTACTGAAGGGTATTATTCTAATGGTGATAAATATGTTCAGGGTGGTAGTTTTGGTAGTTATTTGCCTCAAACATGGAATGAATGCTATAATGCCGGTACGCTGATATATGAAATGAAAAGCGTTATTAAAGGTAATGCCGCATATGCTAACCTGGATAACTGCGGTACCATATTATTGGCGCTTTATGAAGAGCGTGTTACCGATGCTTATGGTGATTGCCCTTATTCACAAGCTTACCAGGCTAAAGCGGGGATTTATACACCTATTTTTGATAAACAGCAAACCATTTATACTACTATCCTAAGTCAGTTAGCTACTGCTACCGCTGCTTTGGATGTATCTAAAGCCGGCCCAACATCCGATTTATTTTATGGCGGCGATGTATCTAAATGGAAAAAGTTAGGTTACTCTTTAATGTTAAGGGCGGCAATGCGTTTAACCAAGGTTGACCCCACTACGGCTCAAAAATATGCTGAAATGGCCTATAACGGTGGTGCAATGGCAAGCATTGCTGACGATGCGAAGGTACTGTGTGACAATACCAATGGTAATGGTAACGCGGATGCACAAACATTGGTCAACAATACCCCCGACTTTGTGCAAGTACGCTGGTCAAACACGTTGATAAGCTATTTGCAATCAACAAATGACCCTCGGATCCCGGCGGTTGCTGAAATTTCAGCAGGTACCGGGTTGGCTGCGAATTCGACTTATGCACCTGGTATTAATACGCCAAATTTGCAAATAGGTATGCCGAATGGCTATGATTTGAATGGAGGTCCAACAGACATTTCACATGCGCCTAATTACCCGGGCCCAAGTCCGGCAGCTTCTTCTACTGATGCTCCTGCGCCACTTGGTAAATACTCACGCCCCAGATTTTCAGTTTATGACGACTTGAATGGTGCTAACATGATTTTAACTTATGGCGAAACTGAGTTGCTATTTGCTGAAGCTGCTTCAAGAGGATGGGCCACCGGAGTTGCTGCTACTCACTATGCTAATGCTTTAGCTGCTGATATGCAGGAGCTCGTGGAGCTTAATGCAACACCTCAAGCTGTAGTTGATCCAACAAGTATTGCGGTTTACGTTGCTGCGCATCCTTTACTGCCAGCTACAGCTTTACAGCAAATCAATATGGAGTATTTTGTTGAAGCTTGTACAAGTTTTGATTTTAACGAGGCATGGAATAACTGGAAAAGATCAGGATATCCTGCTTTAGTTCCGGTTGTATACCCAGGTCAGTTTACTAATGGAAGTATTCCAAGAAGAATTGAATACCCTGCTTCGCTAACATCAACTAATCCGGCTAATTACGCGGCAGCCGTTGCAAGTATGGGTGGTGACACCTTTATTACAAAGGTTTGGTGGGATAAATAAAAAAAAATATCCATAAACGAACAAAGAGACTATTATTGTCTCTTTGTTCGTTTATAATAAACCGCAGTGATGAATTAAAATCATCAATTAAAGTGTAAAACCGGCACGTCAGCTTATATTGATTTTTAGAATATACTTTATAATGCCCAATCATAAATTTTATTATCACCATAAAGTAAGAAAAGCCCTCTTGTTTGTACTGCTTATATTTAGCAGCCTTTCTGCTTTTTCCCAGCAGCCACTATTTAAACTCTTAGCACCAAAGGAAACCAATATTAAATTTAGCAATGATATTAATGAGTCGGAAGAGTTGAATGTGCTGTCTTACGAATATTTTTATAATGGTGGTGGTGTGGCTGTAGGAGATATTAATAATGATGGATTACCCGATATTATGTTTACAGGCAATATGAGGAAGAATATGCTTTATCTTAACCTGGGGCATATGAAGTTTAAAGACATTACAAAGGAAGCATGCCCTGAACTGGAGGGCAGATCAGGCGGGTGGAAAACCGGTGTAACAATGGCCGATGTTAATGGCGATGGGTTGTTGGATATTTACATTTGCTATTCGGGTAAAACTAATACTGAAACCCGGAGAAATCAATTATTTATAAACCAGGGGTTAGATAAGAACGGCATTCCTCACTTTAAGGAAGAAGCAAAAGATTATGGACTTGATGACCCCGGATACAGTACACAAACAGTTTTTTTTGATTATGATGGTGACGGCGACCTGGATATGTTCCTGTTAAATCATAATATTAAAAAAATTGATAATATGGAACTTGCCCGGTATAAAAACGAAACAGACGATCTGGCAAGCAATAAACTTTTCAGAAATGATAACGGCCATTTTACCGATGTTTCTAAAAAAGCAGGAATAGTTCAAAACCCACTCACTTTTGGCTTGGGAGTAGCTATTGCCGATATAAATAAAGATGGCTGGCCCGACATTTATGTAACCAATGACTATAACGAACCAGATTATTTATATATCAATAATCACGACGGCACTTTTACTGAAAAATCACAGGAAATGCTGAGACATATGTCCCACTTTTCAATGGGAGTTGACATTGCCGATTTTAATAATGACGGTCTCCCAGATATATTATCACTTGATATGTTGCCGGAAGATAACCACAGGCAAAAATCATTACAACTTGAAGAAAACTATGAGTCCTTTGCATTGATGCAAAACCAGGGCTTGTATAAACAATATATGCGCAATATGCTTCAGCTAAACAACGGCGATGGCACTTTTAGTGAAATTGGGCAATTAGCCGGCGTTTCGAATACCGACTGGAGCTGGTGTCCCCTGATTGCGGATTTTGATAACGATGGCTACAAAGATATTTTTATAAGCAACGGATATTTAAGAGACTATACTAATAAAGATTTTTTACGGTATTGGGGCGATTACAAAATAAAAAAAGCTTTGGCTGGTGAGCCATTTCTGTTGATGGACCTGATAAACGCAATGCCTTCTACTTCGATACCTAATTATATTTTTCGTAATAATCACGATCTTACTTTTGTAAACAAGCAGGTAGAATGGGGCTTAAACCAGCCAGGCATATCAAGTGGCGCTGTTTATGCCGATCTGGATAATGACGGAGATCTTGACCTTATTGTAAATAACGTCAATCAACCGGCCTCGATTTACCAGAATATGAGCCGTGAAAACAATAACACAAATTATGTTGCTGTTAAACTTAAAGGGACAGGGAAAAACACCAACGCTATTGGAGCAAAAGTTTATATATATACCCCCGGAAATTTACAATACCAGGAAGTTAATCCCAATAGAGGATATTTATCATGTGTTTCCACCACACTGAACTTTGGCTTAGGCGACAATAAAATGGTTGATTCTGTCCGGGTTATCTGGCCCGATCAGACTGTGCAATCCCTTGTGTCTGTTAAATCAAACCAGTTGCTAACAATAAAATACCAACCCGCTTTAACGTTATATAAAACCTTAGCAACCGCTGTTAAACCAATATTCACACACACTGCCCCTATTATTGATTTTAAGCCTGAAGAAATAACTATTAATGATTTTAAACGCCAGTTGCTGATGCTGTTTATGTATTCAAAAACCGCGCCTGTAATTGCAAAGGCTGATGTAAATCATGATGGCCTGGAAGATTTGTTTATTAGTGGCGGGCAGAATAGCCCCGGTAAAATTTATCTTCAACAGCCCGGCGGCAGATACCGGGAAATAAACCTTAGAGGAAACGCTGAAAATATTGGAACAACATCTGCTGCTGTTTTTTTTGATGCGAATGGTGACGGTTATCCCGACCTTTACATAGCGAAAGGCGGTTACTCCTTATATGAACCAAATACACCTGATCTTCAGGATGAACTGTATCTGAATGATGGTAAAGGCAATTTTATATTGTCAGCTGACGCTTTACCCGTCCTTAACGGCAGTAGTAAATCATGTGTAAAACCATGTGACTTTGACGGCGATGGCGATATTGATCTTTTTGTAGGTGGCAGGGTAATACCCGGAAAATATCCGCTTGCGCCCGAAAGCTATTTATTGATCAACGACGGTAAAGGGAAATTTAAAGCTGCCAGTATACCTTTCAGTAAAATAGGTATGGTAACGGATGCGCAATGGATTGACATGAATAATGATGGCCGTAAGGACCTGGTGATATGCGGAGAACTGATGCCTATAACAGTATTGATCAATACTCCAGAGGGTTTTAAAGACAAAACGAGTGACTATTTTGATGCGCCTCAAAAAGGGTTTTGGTTTAAAATGGCATTCGCAGATGTAAATGGAGATGGTAAACCTGACCTAATTGCCGGAAATCTTGGTTTAAATACTCAGATACATGCCTCAGATAAAGAACCTGCGGAATTGTATTTTGCCGATTTTGACAACAATGGCTCTATTGATCCCTTTTTTAATTTTTATATCAAGGGTACAAGCTATCCGTTTATAAGCCGTGATGAGTTAAATGAACAAATATATCCTATGCGCAAAAAATTTAATTCGTATAAAGCTTACGCCGATGCAACTATGAATGAAATATTTAGCACTGAAGACCTTGGCAAAGCCGGCAAACTGAGTGCTAACGAAATGAAAACAAACCTCTTTATTAATCACAATGGGAAATTTACAGCTACAACTTTACCCCTTGAAGCACAGTTTTCAACGGTAACTCAAATACTTGCCGGTGATTTCGATCATGATGGCCATACAGATATTCTTTTACTTGGTAATCATTCCGATAACAGGCTTAAATTAGGCAGTTTTGATGCCAATTATGGCTGCCTGTTAAAAGGTGACGGTAAGGGTGGATTTACTTATGTTCTTCAGCCATCATCCGGACTTTCAATTATTGGAGATGTAAAATCAGCACTTGAAATAAACATTAATAAGACCTCTTATTTACTGATAGGCTTAAACGACGGACCGCTACAATTTTATAAAGAATAATGAACTATTTAAAAAAGGCAATTCTTGTATTTTGTTTAATAGCTGCCAGGCATAGTTTTGCACAAACTGGTCAGAAAGCCTTCCCTGATTATTTGCAACCTGATCATGCCGTTAATGCGATAACAATGGTAATGATACATGATGTAACCAGCCCCCCTGTAGCCGCCCGCTATTATGCTTATTGCCTGTTAAGCGCTTATAACATTGTTGCTGCAAATAATAAAAATGTCCCGGCGCTGCAAACTTTTATAAATCATTACAAATCCGATAGTGGGTTAGATACTATCGGCTCAAAATATGATTACAGAATAGCAGCTTATTATAGCATACTGGAAACAGCCAAACAGTTGCTGCCATCTGGCTATATGCTTAAGGATGATGAAGATGCTTTTATCCAACTACTGCAAAAAACAAAGATTGAACAAGCAGTTATTGATAAGTCAGTAAAAGTTGCAGAGATCGCTTCAATTGCCATTATCAACTTTTCAAAAACAGATCATTACAATAAACTAAGCACGTTAAAAAGATATACACCATTAAAAGAGGAAGGTCATTGGTACCCTACCCCTCCTGGATATTTTGAACCTGTTGAACCCAACTGGAATAGCATTAGAACTATGGTGATTGACTCAGCAAATCAATTTAGCCCTGTGCCGCCTGCCATATTCAGCAAAGACCCATCCTCAACCTTTTACAAACAAGCAGAAGAAGTTTATGATGTATCGAAACATTTAACTACCGAACAGATTGATCAGGCTCTTTTTTGGGATTGTAATCCGTTTGCGATTACAACATCAGGGCATATGGCCATCGGATTTAAGAAAATAAGTCCGGGCGGGCATTGGATGAACATAGCCGGATTAGCATGTAAACAAGCTCATTTAAACTTTGACAAATCAATAATGGTATTAGCACTTGAAGGTGTTACAATAACTGATGCTTTTATTAGTTGCTGGGATGAGAAATACAGAAGTAATCGCATACGCCCTGAAACATACATTAATAAATATATGGATATTAAATGGCAGCCCCTTTTGCAAACTCCCCCGTTTCCGGAATACACAAGTGGGCATGCAGTTATTTCCAACGCATCGGCAGAGTTGCTGACCTATTTATTAGGTGATAATTTTGCTTATACTGATAATACCGAAATACCTTTCGGAAGCAGTCAGCGGTCATTTAAATCGTTCCGTCAAGCTGCTGCTGAGGCATCTATTTCTCGTTTTTACGGCGGCATACATTATATGGAAAGTATTGAAAAAGGCAACAATCAAGGCAGGCAGATAGCTGCCAATATCATCACCAAAATTAAAAATGCCGAT
Organism: Mucilaginibacter sp.; assembly: GCA_028288305.1. GTDB lineage: Bacteria > Bacteroidota > Bacteroidia > Sphingobacteriales > Sphingobacteriaceae > Mucilaginibacter. The sequence continues at coordinate 85,794 of JAQBOA010000059.1, read as the reverse complement.
ATTTTACCTCTGGTTAAATAGTTGATGTTTACACTTCGGAATTTGCTGCAACTAAATGAAAATCAGGTAAATAAAATCTGTTATTCCCAAAAGCCTTAATAGCTTCAGCCTGTTTATCATAATTTTACATATTTTATTAAAGCTTGTAGCGTTTTGCATAAGACAGCTGTCTTATGTCTATTAAAGATCTTATGTCTATTAAAGATATGTACCAGGCACAATGTTAAACGAAAGATTTATAGAGCTACTTAGCAAACAATTATCATCCGAGATAAGTGAAGAGGAATTTAAAGAATTCCAGCAATTGCTGGCAGCTGATGAGTTGAACAGGAAACTCTACAAGTTTTTTAAGGATTTCTGGAAACAAAAAGATCAGCACTACTTTAATAGTGAGTTGCTGTTTAGTAAAATAAAAAGCAGGATCGGAGATGATAGAAAACCTGAAAAATAATTGAATTTTTTTAATTAAATGGCTATGTATGATCTGGCGATGTATAGCAATAAGATTAACAGTACTTTATTAGTATTGTGTAAATGGAAAACACATTAACTATATCAGAATGCAACTTCTGGCAAATCAAACTCTTTCCTAATCTTTACATACTCCTTTTTGGGCAGTTGAACCAACAAAGGGCTATCTCCGGCATTAATCCAATGTAGTATTCTAAGCAGGTTGGCTTCTGTCATAGCAGTACAACCAGCTGTCCCTTCATGGTCATTTTCCCATATATGCATAAATATACAAGAGCCAACACCCGGTTTAACATTTGGCGAATTATGGTTAATAAATAAACCCCATTTATAATATTCTTTTTTTAGGTGCATATGTTCAAAACTGTTCCAATCGCTTTTAGCAGGATCATTATTAACCAAAGTATTGTAATGAGCTGAATGCATATCATCCACGCAAATAAGCGTATCTGTAGCTTTTACATAAGGATTTTTTATCCATTTGGCGTCTTTATAATCAGCATAGCCAAATGCAGTCCCAATCGTAAAAAAACCAGCAGGTGCTTTCATATCACCTTCCTTTTTAACTGGTGCATTGCTAATCGAAAGCGATACCAGCCCATCCCCTATGCCCATTCCTTTGCTACCAACCACAACCGAATTGCTAAACTTCAATATCCATTTATCCTGGTGCTTTTCGAAGCAATAAATGGTGCCTTTTAAATTGTTCCAGCCATCAGTAACAACAAGCATTAATTGTTTTGCAGGAGGTAGAGGCATTGGTTTTGTCAAGGCTGTGTTAGTAAGGAAGTAAACAATCAAAAATATTTTAAAAAACGGTGATAACAGTCTTTTCATGCTGCAAAATACTAATATTTTGTAAGTATTGTTCTTTATAAACCTTTATATGCATGAAGCTGCCAATGTAGGTTTGGTACTAATTAGTCATCACTAAATCATAATTTCCTTCCTGGAAAACCTAATTCAATATAAAAACGTAGCTAAATAAAACATTATATTAACTTACGGTATAGTATTTAATACTAATAGTTAAATTCAATTTAAAAGTATTCATTTATTCATCTTACTCATTTATCATTATGAAAAAACTGATTTCCACTCTATTATTAATTACCGCCTTACTTGGCACTGTAACGTTAAAGGCTCAAACAGATACCGTTAAAACCAGAAGCTGGTTTATGCATGCACATGATTTTGCCGGAGCGGCACAAATACAGCTCACTTACCGTAAAGGTAATATAAGTCAGCTTAACCAGGTACTCAACAATAACGGTATTCGATCAATAAATCAATATGATCTTTGGATCGATGCCTCAATGAGCCACATCCATCATAACTGGCTTATGGAAGATGGGATTGGTTTTACACCTGTAGCCAAATCATCACTAAATAACCTCGATGTTAAATACAATCAATACCAGGCGTATTTTAGGTTAGGATATAATGTATCGCAAAATTCTAATTTCAGGTTATACCCTTTTGCAGGCATTAATTTATCTGCCGCTATATTGAACATCGAGGATAAAAACCGCCTACAAAGTACTTCCAATTTTTCAGATGAATTATTGAACAGTACATCCAGCAAAACTTTTTATCAGCCAAATTTTGGCATTGATTTAGGAGCAGGCTTTGATTATGTGATCAAATTGAAACCAAAACAAATGGAATGCTTTACCATTCAGCGTAACATCCCTATTGGTATAAGGGCCGGTTATTATTTCAACACTTATGCAAGTGATTGGAGACTATATCATAACTATACGCCGGAAGCTAATAATCCAAACCAAAAGCAAAGCGCCGTATTTTTAACATTTAATATAGGATTGGGGTACGAAGTAAAAAAATAATTGTTCTTGATTTTTTATTATGATATTTAACTAAATCTAAATATCAAGTAAATGTTAAAACGATTCCTTTTACTAACCATTTGGGTGTTAAGTATGCTTTTTTTAAAAGCTCAGGTAAAAAACAACCCTGCTTATCATGAGCGATACCGGTTACAGGTTCATTTTTCACCTAAAGAAAAATGGATGAACGACCCTAACGGGATGGTTTATTATAAAGGAGTATACCATTTATTTTTTCAATACTATCCCAAAGATATTGTTTGGGGGCCAATGCATTGGGGCCATGCAGTAAGTAAAGACCTTATACACTGGAAACAATTGCCAATAGCTTTGTATCCGGATAGTTTGGGTTATATATTTTCGGGAAGCGCTGTTGTTGATGAGCATAACACCTCTGGCTTGGGTAAAAAGGGACAAGTGCCGCTTGTCGCGATATTTACACATCACGACCCAAAACTGGAAACGGCCGGAGCCAGTAATGTTCAAAACGAAAGTTTGGCCTATAGTCTTGACGAAGGCAATACCTGGATAAAGTATAAGGGTAACCCCGTGTTAAAAAATCCGGGAATTAAAGATTTCAGGGATCCTAATGTAAGATGGTATGAACCTGGTAAAGAATGGATAATGACCCTGGCTACAAAAGACAGGGTTACATTTTATTCATCACCAAATCTAAAAAACTGGACTAAAACGGGTGAGTTTGGCAAAGCGGAAGGCGCACATGGCGGTGTTTGGGAATGCCCTGATCTTTTTCAGCTTAAATTAAATGATAAAAATTATTGGGTATTACTGGTTAGCATTAACCCCGGCGGTCCTAATGGCGGTTCAGCAACTCAATACTTTATAGGTGATTTTAACGGAAAAACATTTACACCTGCTGATAATAAAACCAAATGGATTGATTTCGGACCGGATGATTATGCCGGTGTAACATGGGATAATACAGGAAAACGAAAAATATTTATAGGATGGATGAGCAACTGGCTATACGCTAATCAAGTGCCAACCCGAAAATGGAGAAATGCAATGACCATCCCCCGTGAATTATCATTAAAACAAATTAATGGAGAAATATTTCTTTCTTCAAATCCTGTAAAAGAACTGGATATCATAAAACTAAAGGCTGTTACTACAGATGCTTCGGAGTTGTTTAAGAATAGAGTTAAAAGTTTGCCCAAACAATATATAATTACCTTCAATACCGATAAAGTCATTGATTATTCTGTCATTTTATCTAACAGCATAGGAGAAAAACTGGTTATAGGTTATCATAAAAAGGATAATACATATTTTATTGACCGTACAAAATCAGGAGTCGTTGCTTTTAATGCCGAATTTACAAAACCAATAATCGCACCCAGGTTCACAAACAGCACCTATTCCAATCTTAAACTGATTGTTGATGCTTCATCCGTAGAATTATTTGCTGACGGTGGTTTAAGTAATATGACTAGTATGTTTTTTCCAAAAAAAAGTTTTGATCGTTTAGATATTCAATCACAGCAAGCAATGGTTATTAAAGATTTTACGATAACTGAACTAAAATCAATTTGGCCGGATAAAAAATAAATATGATAAGGAAAATGAGGTTCGTATTTTATAGCTGTATATTATTACTGCTGGCATTAAGGAATTCCAGGAACATATTATGCAGTGAGTGAAATTGTTCAATTACTTTTAAACCGTTTTCGGTTAATACAGCATTGCCTCCTCCCTTTCCCCCTCTATGTGAAATCACTACTGGCGAACCCAGATTTTCATTCATATGATTGATCAGGTCCCAGGCCTGTTTGTACGACATTTTCATTTGCAAAGCTGCCTGCCTGATAGAACCCGATGCTTTTATGCGTTCTAACAGTTCTACCCGACCATGACCCAATACTTTCCCATCGGGCGTTTCAATCCATATCCTGCCGTTTAATTTAAATTCCGGTCTTTCCATCAATTTTATTAACTTAATAACGAGAAAAGTAAATTTTTTTTATAGATAAACAAAATTTAAAATTCTATTAAATCATGATTAATTTACAAAGATATTAACGTCAAGCACTGACAATTTTTAATAAAATGAAGTTAAAATAATTAGCTTTATATTAAACATTTAAATTATACCTATGGCATCATCACAATCATTAAAAGGACAATCAGCATTAGTAACCGGTGCCGACAGCGGTATAGGTAAAGGCGTTGCTTTAGCGCTGGCAAGCGCTGGGGCTCATGTTGTTATCAATCATGTAGATGCCCACGAAATAGCACAACAAACTGTTGAAGAAATTACTGCCACCGGAGGCATTGCATACGCCATACATGCGGATATCAGCAAGGAGGATGAAGTAAAAGCCATGTTTGCTGAAATGTATCAGCAATATGGAACAATTGATATATTGGTAAATAATGCAGGCATTCAAAAGGATTCCAAATTTGTTGATATGACCTTGGATCAGTGGAATTTGGTGATCGGCATTAACCTGACCGGCCAGTTTTTATGTTCACGCGAAGCCACTAAGGAATTTATACGCAGGGGTGTGGTACCGGAGCGGAGTAAGGCGGCCGGTAAAATAATTTGCATGAGCAGTGTTCACGAGGTAATTCCGTGGGCAGGGCATGTAAACTATGCAACCAGTAAAGGAGGCATCAGTATGTTTATGAAAACCATTGCACAGGAATTGGCTCCCCATAAAATCAGGGTGGTAGGCATAGGTCCGGGTGCAATTCAGACACCTATAAACAAAGGAGCCTGGGATACACCCGAAGCATTGGCAAAACTATTAACGCTTATTCCCTATAACCGCATTGGCGAACCGGAAGATATTGGCAAACTCGCTGCCTGGCTTGTTTCTGATGAGGCTGATTATATAACCGGTACAACCATATTTATGGATGGTGGTATGACCTTATATCCGGGTTTCGCGGATAATGGGTGATTTCACTGAGTTATAAGTTGGCTCTTAAATTCTGTCTTTAAATTTTTTCAATTATAAAATGATGCCTGGTTAAACCAGTTTAAATAAGGAAATATTAACGTTGGCAGATGATGATATGTAAGCATTTTTGCCGGGAAATGATCAAATAATCGTTCAAATGTTTTATGTTTTTTATTCACGACTGCCAGCATTTTTACTTCAATTGAATCTACAACCAATGCAAGGGCATTTTTTATGTCTTCACTATTTATATTCCTTAAAAACATTTTACTGTAATTTGCTTTAGTTGAAATCTCTTCAGATAATATTTCCTGAGCATAACGTTCTTCCAAACATGGAAGGCCCGGGGCTGTTATATGTGTAATGAATATTTGTGCATTGAAGACCTTTAAAAATCTCACTACACCTAAATCACAATAACGCAAGTCGGTAGCATAAGCTATTTTACTAAAATAACTTAATTCAAAAACATGCGGTATTATTAACAAAGGGCAATTTATATTGTTGATTACCTTTAAAGTTTGATTTTCTGAAATGATATCTTCAGGGCTGGTTATCTGTCGTTCGTCCATAATCATCAGCCAGATATTATGACGGATAACCATTTCATTAATTATGCGGGAATTAAAAGTGCTTATTTCCAGGCAATCAATCTGCGGGTTGAATGCTTCTTCCGTAGAATCAGCAATTTTTAACTGCCGGGCCAGTTCTTCTATATCAAAGCAATTATCCTCATTAAATAATTCATCATCTTCATGATGAATTACCAACTTTGTATTAACGGAATTTTTTACAATGTGGCATAGTTGCAAGTTAGCCTTACACTGACGGGCAACAATTAACGCCTTTTTAGCAAGGGATTCGGCATCGGTTACATTTTCGATAAATAGCATTATATTCCTCATGACCTATGACAATTAATAACAGGTTTGAACTATATATAATTAATTACAAGTTCTTAGTTAGTAATCTTTAAGTCTTAAGTTAATTAATACCAGGCTAAAGATTTGCTACAATGATTTATTATTAATCCGCTCCTTTTTATAATAAAGTTAATACTTCAAAAGAGCTATAGAAATTAAAAAGGGGTATAATGCATTTTTACTTAAATGCTATAATTATTTAACTTAAAGGTAGTGATTTTATTTTAACAACATGTTATTAAATAGTAAAAAAATAACTTATTAAATAAGGTTATCTATTTCCATGCTTTTCTCAAAAAGCGCAGCCAGTTTCCATGCATCATATTTTCAATATCAGTATCTGAATACCCGCGATTTTTTAACAACGTTGGTAGTTTCTGCAAGTCGGCAATTGTTTCAAGGTCATAAGGGCATTGTTCGCGTCCGAAAGCGCCATCCAGGTCTGATCCTATTCCAATATGTAAAACATTACCTGCTAGCTGGCAAACATGATCAATATGATCGATCATCACCTCCAGGTTACAGTTCATTCCTTTCGGTGTAGATTTTCCTCTTACCCAGTCAGGCACCATCATCCATGCATCCAAAGCAGCACCGATAACAGCCCCACGGCTTATAAGTTCTTTTATCTGTTCGTCGCTGTACTGACGATTATGATTAACCAATGCTCTGCAATTGTTATGGCTGGCCCATACGTGACCGTTAAAATGATCAAGTGCTTCCCAAAAACTGTCATCACATAAATGGGTGGCATCTAAAATAATATTTAGACGCTCCATCTCTTTTAATAATTCATGACCCTTTGGGCTCATTAATCCGGTAGAATCAGTACCATTTGCATAGCGTCCCGGACCATAGTGTGCCGGGCCAACGGCTCTCAAACCATATTTATAAGCACGCTCCAAATGGTCAATGGTTATTATTGAATCAGCGCCTTCTAAACTTAAAATATATCCAATTTGTTTATGAAGATTGGGATCATTGTCCATCCAAAGTGTAATATGCTTTTCGAGGCTTTGAAGGTCATTAACCTGTATCATTTCACCATCTTCTTCCATAGACTTGTACCAGGCTAACTGACCCTGTGTTTGCGCCCATGCCTGCTCTGGCGAATGCCAGCCAGGCAAAGGGTTTTCAGGTGCAACATAACGGCCAATTTGTGTAGCTACCACTAAGCCAATATTGCCTTTTCGCAATTCAGGTAAAGAAACTACCGCGTTTGAACGGTCGGGTTTATCATTTAATCCCTTTTCACGTTCATTTATTTCCGCAACCGGTTTACGCAAATCGCGGTTCCATTCAAGGGCATTCATGCTAAGGTCTAAATGTGCGTCAATAGTGAACATAATGTCGATTTTTTGTATGTAAAGACACAATATTTTGCGTCTCTGGTATAAATAGAGACGCAAAATATTGCGTCTCTACGTGGATTTAAATAATTATTTTACGATCTCGGGCTATGTTTTTCCATTCTCCGCTTACTTTATTTTCTTCAATGGTAATCGCGCGCTCATACAGGGCAACAGTAGGGCAAACATGATAAGGCAATCCATACAGCACATCGCCAACTTTATATTTGTGATCTTTGCCTGCGTCTGCCACCACATGTTCTTCGCTCTGGCCAATCATTACCAGTTCGGGTGCGTTCAGGAAATAAACGCGTTTACTAATTTCATTTTCAGCTGATACAGATTTATGCCCCAGGTCCAAACATATTTTTGTTTCAGCAGGCAGGGATATTACCCTACAAATTACTAATGCCGATGTTAAAAAAGATTGTTCTTTTAATATGGTTTGATACCCCCTGTCCCAATAAACAAAAGTGCCGGGGCTGCATTCAATCACTTTTCTTTTAGCATGTATGGGAAATGTAGGAGAACCACCGGCAACAATAACCGGTTCGGGGTATCCTATCTGTTTCAAATCAGATTGAAGCTTGGTTACAGGCTCAAATGAAGCATTACAACGTTTTGTGCGGGTTTCAAAATCGGCATCATGAAGGTGTCCATCATACGCATGCAATCCTGCCGGAATAATTCCCGACAATATATCACAGTCTATATAGAGTTGCAAAGCATCATTACCGGGTGAAATGCCAGTACGGTCCTGACCAATATTCAAATCAATATAAACAGGTATTTGAATTTTATTAACTATAGCAATTTCTGAAATTTCCGTAGCTGCCCTGATGTTATCAACCAGGCAGGAAAAGTTAGTTTTTGGATAAGATAAAATTAGCTGTACAAACCTTGCAAGTTTTGGCCCAACAGGTTGATAAGCCAGTAAAACATCCGGGGCATTACACATGGCCAGCATTTCGGCTTCGGCAATGGTAGCACATTTAAATTTACTGATACCTGCTTCGAGCATTAAAAGTGTAGCCTCTTTATTTTTATAAGTTTTGGCATGCGGCCGTAAGCGTGCCACATCATCTATCATACTTTTAAGTATGGCGATGTTTTGCTTCACCCTTTCAGGATAAACCACCAACGCAGGTGAATCTAAATTTTCAATATCTTCGATTAAATACCAATCGTTATCGATCATCTATAAATACATTTTAACCTTAAACAAACTTTCGGTCTTTCGGACTTTTCCGACTTCGGGACTACTTAAAAAAGCTCAAATAATGCTTCTATTTCCACAGGGATATTTCCGGGTAATGAGCCCATACCAACCGCGCTGCGTACACCTACCCCATTGTCATCTCCCCAAACCTTGGCAAACAATTCGCTGCAGCCATTAATAATGAAAGGATGTTTTTCAAAATCGGGTTTGCAATTAACCATACCTAATACTTTGATTACTCTTTTCACTTTGTTTAAACTCCCTAAATTGGTTTTTATAGTTGATAAAATGGCTAAACCAACCTGCCTTGCTGCAAGTTTGCCCTCTTCAGCAGTCATTGTATCTCCAATACGACCCATGATCAGGCTACCATCATCCTGCACAGTTCCATGACCCGAAACATATAAGTATTTTCCATCAATTAAACAGGGTTTATATACCCCAAGCGGTTTAGGCGCTGGCGGCAGGTTAAGCCGTAATGCATCAAAATTTTGGTCAGCAGTATTCATGTTTTAAGTAAATATTTTTAAGCAAACATAAAAATAAAAGCCGGGGATCTCAGGCCCGGCTTTTGTTAAATCAAATAATCAACTTATTAAAATTTTAAGGAAATCCCCACATTCACAACATAGTCTGCAAAAGCGGCATCGCCATGTGCGTAAACTCCTGTTAATTCTGTTGTCCTTATATCAGCAACGCTCCGGGTACGGTCGCGCATTATAGCTACAGGTACAAAAGCATAAATAGAGAATTTTTTTAAACGATAATTAACACCGGGTTCTCCAGATAATATCCAACCTGGTCTTCTAAACCCATCACTGCCTCCAATAAGGTCATGTGAGGGTAGACATTCATAACGGGCACCCGCAGAAAAATCAAACTTATTCACAGCCCAGCTAAATCCCACCCTTGACATTATCTGATCGGGTACGCTCATCACATCACTGGTTATAAGTACAGAAGTAGCGCTCGGAGTTCCACCGCGCGCAGTAGAGATTCCATTCACATCTTGCGGACTCATTATGTAATAAAAAGTTCCGTAAAAGCCAAAGCTATGAGTAAAGTTATAATACGCATTTACTTCAGTAACTATACCTGTACCACCATCGCCAAGTTGTATGGACTGATCCACAGGTCCAAGGCGTTTTGAACCGTTTGGTCCTACATTATAAAAATAACTCTGCGCGTTGTCATTACCGGTTGGCAATTTGAGACCCAATCCTACCTGTATATTTCCATTATGCGCTTTTGCTGGATTAAATAACCAGGCGAATCCAACAAGTGTTATATCGCCAACGCCTGAAGAGTAAGTAGAACGGCGTTGTGATCCGCCATGCTCGTATAAGGAAGACCGGCTGTTTGATATAACGGGGATATCAAGCGCTAAAGACCAGCGATTATCAAAATTGCGGGTTAGTGACAAGTCTTGTGTAAAAGAGTGATTAATAACATTAGTATGCTGAGCAATACGTTGAAACTGCTCTTGTTTTCCTACAAAATGCCGGAATGACCTGTAATACCTGGTATTTGTGTTAAACAGCCAGCTGCCCTGTGGTGCTAAACTGTCGGGATGCTCATCCATAGTACAAAGACCGCCCGTGCTCCTTATCGCAACGCAGCCCTGTGCAAAAACATTTGTTTGTGTAAGTAATACAATTAAGCAAATTCCTAAAAGTGTTTGTAAAGTCGTTTTCATGATTTATTTTGATGGTATAATTGTTGTTTAATTTGTTTAGTTTTTAATAAAGCTCCCGTTAAGGAAACTTTACCTGCTTTTATACAGATTTTTTATACTTTATTTAATTTCCTGCACCATCTGATTGTGCTCGTTTTATTGCGTATTGGCCAACTTCATTGCCCGTTACAAGGCCAACTTCAACATCACTCCTGTAATGTATGGCACCATACAGCCTTGACATTGCCGCCTGGTTAGCCAGGTCAGTAAATTTTGCGCCCCTATCTGGCAATAAATAAGTTAATATGGTAGCTGCTGCCCCACTAAAATTTGAATGACCGGAAGAGTATGCCGGGAAATTAGGTACACCGGTTAGTGTTTTAATATTGGGGTTCGCCTGGCATGGGCGCTGATTATAGTAAAAATATTTAGTATCCCAGCAAACAATAGCAGCATCCATTTCGGCCATATTTAATAGGGCATAATTCCTTGCCCAGCGTACTTCACTATAGTTTTGTTTTACAAATTCATCTGCAGCAATAGCATTCCAATGTCCCGGTGGCGTGTAAGTACCTGCACCATCGGCCCAAAACTCAACCTGTGCCTGGTGTTCCCGGGTAGGATTCTGACTATAAGAAAGCACCTCAGCCAAATCTTTTTGAAACGCCGGTGAACCTGCTAAATCAGGGGGACCAGGGCGCAGCGCTACAACCGTAAGCGTATCAAATAAAAATGGGAGAACTTTACCAAACAATGGTAGCATTGGAGGGCGTTTGGGCGATTCAAGGCTCACCCAAAATTGATCTCCTCTTGAAGTAGCATTTGCCGGTAATTGGGCCCATTGTGCAGGTGTTCCTATGGCTTTACCGGCACGGTCTGTACGAGCCCTGGCAGCAAAAACACCAGCCACCTGTGCACCAAGAGATTGACCCGCGTTCAACTCACCTCGTACGTTTGCCCCTGCCATTATGCGGTATTGCATTTCTTCAGCTGCTTTTTGCTGAATGTAATCTATTTCAGTAGGAAATAATAATTTCATAATCTCAACTGTAGCCCCTGCTACTACAGCATCTTCACTTGGGTAAGATGGCAAAGCTGATTTTGGTATTAGTGCCTGTACTCCTGCATTATTATATGGCGCAGCCCGGTTATATAATTTTTTAAAGTGGTAGGCTGCAATAAGCGCATCATACTGTGCAGCACTAACATAGGCGTAGGCACGTGCCGCATAAGGAGGGTTAGAAAAGGGAAACTGCGGATAAGCAAATGGGTTGGCTGAGCTTGGGGCAGGATAAGTATCATCCAGATTTTGATATGGTGGTAAATTATGTTTGGCAACAAGGTCACGCAAAATTTCGTTCCATCGCAATACAGCGCCTGCACTCCAATAGTTGATTATTGCTTTTTGGTCGCTTGTTAAACTGCTTTGATAGCCCTTGATTTCATTCAGGTCTGCAACATAGGCCGGTGAAGTAAGTGCATCGGGAGCCGGTATAGTAAAAACAGAAGGGTCAGCTATTAATACCGGTTTCCAGGCATCAGCATTAAGATCAATATTTGACGGGGTCAATGCAGGATATAAAGTTGTGCGATCAATTACAGCTTTATTACATGATCCTAAAAAAACTGATATTATTAAAACTATCAGTGATAATATATTTAGTATAAATCTTTTCATGATGTAGTTATTTAGTATTCTTTTTTGAAAAGTCAAACAGGTAAAAAACACCTCCATAATAGGTAGTGCTTTGACCAACATTTCTTCCATTTAAAATATAATTGCCGCCTGCTGTAAGTTCAAGCCCCGACACTGCCCCAAAGCTGTATTTAAATAAAGCACCTGCCATTGTAGCGTTCATCCTGTTACTTGGGAAAGGCATATCATTTTTCCTGATATCAAATCCGCCCAAGGTAGTAGCCTGCTGAAGCATAAACTCTGCATTAAATTGAGTGCTCCGGTAACCTGTACTTACCATAACATTATTGCCATTAGGCATATACACCTGGTTACTATATATAAGTTGTGTTGTATAGTAAGAATTCCGGTCAATAGTAATATCGCTGCGTTGAATATATTGTCCCGATCCAGCAATAAAAAATCGTCCTGCCTGGTAATTAAGGAGTCCGCGAAACATTGCCGATTTGCTATGCGAACCAATAGACACCGGATCGAAATCAGCCTCATAATTGCTTAATGGTATTGAACCGGAGACAATAGCAAAAAAACTTAATTTACCACTGCCTATGTTTTGTTTAAAAGCGAGCCATTTTAAAGCAAGCGCAAGGTCCTGAAACCCACTTTGGCCCTTTAGCGTCCCGGAAGAAGCATTAGTTGTTACATATGGTGCTGAAAATAGTACATCCAGTTTGTTGGTAATACCATAGTTACCAACAAGAGTGTATGAATTTGTTTTTAAAGTACCAATATTGCCATTATCCCGTTTGAAAGTGCCTTCCCAATAATTTGTCCAGCTATTGTTGGTATATATTATACCTGCGCAGTAAAATTTTTTAGGAATCATTAACGCATCGGCATCCGTTTGAGCGAACGTTATTTTAGGAGAACAAAGGAAACAGCATATAATTATACAGTTAATTATACAGTACCTATAAAAGTACATGGGTAAAGATTTCATCATTATCTTTAAGTAAAAAATAAATAAAAAGGATTAATGGGTGCTGATGCAATTCATCAGATATGTTGTAGCACGCTCAACATAAACTAATGAATATCAGCAAAAAGATAACTGCTAAACTTTGTTATTGAACTATCTGTATATAAGGTTTTACCTTGCAGCCCTGTGACTGCAGCATTCATCTATGTTATTTTTTAACAAATGGAAATGTAAGCCTTGTAATAAAAGACAGTAAAAAAAGTTTAAATGCAGTTTATTAACTGATAAAATCGGGTGGTTTACCCGGAGACTCAATAAAGGGGCTGATCAGTTTTAAAGACAAATGACTGGGGCTCTGTTTCAGGAATGTTCCTAATTGAGAATAATTATAATGGAAGGCCTCTAAATTATATTCACTGAGTGTATTGACTTTTTTAACGACAGGATTATGTGCATTTTTATTTAAAGGAACATCACTTATTTCTTTAGCCGTAATAATATTTGCATTTACAAGCCGCGTTTTAACAGTATTTGGTAAACAAACAAAATACATAGTATCACGGGTCATTTTAAGCCGTACATAATTGTAATAGGCATCCTTTAATTGAATTTGACCGGCAATTACCGCATAATCATCCCAATCCGTAATAGTAGGAAAATGTACCGGGATTTTTATTTCGATGAGTTTGGCATCATTAATCTTATTATCATATATCTGCTTTACCATCTGAACATCCGCCTTATTAATATAATATTGAAACAACAACGTATAACCACCTATATAAAACAGGTGAACACTAAGAAGTAAGATGGCAAAAAAGCGTTTCAAGTATCAGGTATAATCGATTGTAACAAATATATAACATATTTTTTATTATCAAAATAATTCCTCGCAATAAAAATAATAATTTAGAACAGTTCTGTTTAAAAATCAAATATGCCTAAATTGAGTGTTAGCTATAGTAATAGGTATCTTTGAAAAGAACTTTTAAGCTATAAAACAATGAATGATTTTATCGCTGCCAGATCCCAAATGGCTATATCTCTGGGTTTCCATATTATATACTCATGTATTGGTATGGTTATGCCTGTGTTTATGGCAGTATCACATTATAAATGGATAAAAACCGGCAACCCTGTTTATAAAAATATAACACAGGCCTGGAGCAAGGGCGTAGCTATATTTTTTGCTACCGGAGCAGTATCGGGAACTATATTGTCATTTGAGTTGGGACTGTTATGGCCGAAGTTTATGGAGCATGCGGGCCCTATATTTGGCATGCCGTTCTCATTGGAGGGGGTGGCTTTTTTTATTGAAGCCATTGCTTTAGGCTTTTTTCTTTACGGATGGAACAAGTTTAATAAATGGTTTCACTGGTGCACGGGTATTATAGTTGGTGTAAGTGGAATAGCTTCGGGAATTTTGGTGGTCTCTGCAAACTCATGGATGAACAACCCTTCCGGTTTTGACTTTGTTAACGGTCAATACCTTAACATTGACCCTATAAAAGCCATGTTTAACGGTTCCTGGTTTTCAGAAGCGCTGCATATGACAATTGCGGCATTTTCGGCAACCGGTTTTGCTGTAGCCGGCATCCACGCTCTGATGATCTACCGGAAAAGAAACATTGTATTTCATACCCAGGCATTTAAAATAGCAATAATTTTCGGAGCCGTTGCTGCAATTATACAACCGTTTAGCGGTGATCTGTCAGCAAAAAATGCTGTTAAAAGGCAGCCTGCTAAATTAGCGGCTATGGAAGCTTATTTCCATACCCAACCTTACTCACCAATAGTTATTGGTGGCATACCTGACACCGCCAGCAAAAAAGTTAAATATGGAATTGAAATTCCGGGATTATTAAGCTTTTTAGTGAATGATAACTTTAAGCAGGAGGTCAATGGCCTTGATAAAATTCCCACCAAAAATCAGCCACCCATAGCAATTACACACCTGGCTTTTGATTTGATGATATCTATAGGATCTGTGATGATGCTCGTTGGGATTTTATATTTTGTGGCTTTATGGAAAAAAAGAAGCTGGCTTTCAAAAAAATGGTTTTTAAACCTGTTTATTCTCTCTACGCCTTTTGGCTTTATAGCTGTGGAAGCCGGCTGGACAGTTACCGAAGTAGGCCGCCAGCCCTGGATAATACAGGGAATTATGCGCACCAGCGAGGCGGTTACCCCTATGCCAGGTATACATTACACCTTTTATCTTTTTACAGCAATTTATTTTACTTTAAGCATTGCTGTGATCTTTTTATTAAGCAGACAAATAAAAATGGTGCCCGAATTATACGATCGTAAAACTTAAGATTATGCTTTATATAGTAATCGCTTTTTTGTTTTTTTCAATCCTGTTGTATTTCCTTTTGGGAGGTGCGGATTTTGGGGCTGGTATTATCGAACTCTTTACTTCAGCAGATAATAAATCACGAACACGTAAAACAATGTACCAGGCAATGGGCCCCATTTGGGAAGCAAACCATATGTGGTTAATTATTGCAGTAGTAATTATGTTTGTAGGATTTCCTCTTATATATGGGGCAATGTGCACTTATTTGCATATACCGTTATTAATTATGCTTTTGGGTATTACTGCACGTGGTACCGCTTTTTCCTTCAGGAACTATGATGCAATAAAAGGAGAGACGACCCAAAATTTTTATAACCATATCTTCGTTTATTCCAGCTTTGTTACCCCATTATTTTTAGGGATCATTGCCGGAAGTGTTGTTTCAAGGCAAATTGATATTCATGCAACAACTTTTTTATCAGCTTATATATTTAACTGGTTAAACTGGTTTTCTGTTACGGTTGGTCTTTTTACCGTTGCGCTTAGCGGCTACCTGGCTGCAGTTTATCTGATTGGCGAGGCCGATGATGATAACGATGCCAGGCGCTTTATACGAAAAGCATGGCAAATGAATATTGCAGCCGTAATTTTTGGCGGTTTTGTATTTTTTGTGGCTGATCTAGAAAACATACAGCTTGTCCATTGGATATTTGGAAACCCGGTAAGCCTGATAGCGGTAATAGCCGCGTCTATTTCATTAGCATTGCTTTGGTTGATGATCTATAATGGAAAGCGGAAAATAATAAGAATTTTTGCCGCTTTCCAGGTCACAATGGTTCTTTTGTCGGTTGGTTATACCCATTTTCCAAACCTGGTTATGGTTAAAGGTGGACAAAATCTTTCCTTGCTTGCCCACCATGCTCCCGAAACTACAATAAATGATTTAGGCCTTGCCCTTATAATAGGTAGCTTCTTGATATTGCCATCCTTGTTCTATTTGTATTATAGTTTTCAGAAAAAGGAAGAGATTATCTGAAATCAGGATTTACAATTGTCTGAATCAGGATTTTAGGATGAACAAGATTTAAAACGCAAGCATCCTACAATCCTCTAATCCTGAAAATCCTGATTCAGATAACCTTATAACTTTCTAACCTTAACACTCCTGAACCACACCTCATTCCCATGATCCTGTAATAAAATGTGTCCTTCTTTAGATTCGCCAAAATTTTTCCAGATCACAAATTTGCTTATCGCCACCAGGTTCCGGAATTCTTTTGATCCTCTTTCATATTCCAGTACTTTTACACCGTTCAAATAATGCTCAACATGGTTGTTGGGGTAAACAATGATCCTGCCGGTATTCCATGCTCCAATTGGCCTGATAAAACGTTCTGGCTTATTTGATGGAATAAGATCATATGCGGATGCAAGCGTACGGTCACCGTTGCGGCCTAATTTGGCATCAGGATGCAATTTATCATCCAATACCTGGTATTCAATTCCAATGGCCGATCCTTTTGTAACTTCAGATAAGGTTACAAAATACTTTACTCCGCTGTTGGCGCCCGGTGTAAGTTTAAATTCAAAGGAAAGATCGAAAGCACTGTACATATCTTTGGTGACAATGTCCCCTCCGCCTGATTCCTCTTTACCTGCCGACGGTAATACATGCATAGTGCCATCTGCATATTCCCATCCTTTAGCAGGGAATGTTTCCATTGTTGCGCCGCGCCATCCGTTTGATGTATGGCCGTCGTATAACAATTTCCATCCGCTGGCTACTTCATGAGCGGAAAGTTTATTGGGCATAAAATTTACAACATATATATCCGCAGGAAATGGTTTTGGTTTAAGGTTGCTGGTTTGAATGCGAATATTTTTGAAATAAACTTTCTTTCCGGCCTGCTCCGGTTTGCTCACTGCATGAACCTGTAAACCAATGAATCCTTTGCTATCAACGGTATCTACCACATCAGCAACCGGTATATCGTTTATCCATGTCCGCATCTCATTGCCAATACATTCTATACGGATATGGTTGTATTCACCTACTTTAAAAGCATCCTTAGCTTTTGCATTCAGATCAAGGGGATATAACCAATCTCTCCGACCCTCATCATAAATACCACCCGACCATTTTCTTTCTGACGGGTCAATCTCAAATTGCCTTCCATAAACTTTACCTTTGCCGTTATTTCCGGAAGGGTCATAATGGCTGCGGGTTTGTACTCCGGAGTTACTCAGCGGACTTTCAATTTTAGTATCCATTTCTAAAATGAAATCTCCATATTCTTTATCTGTTACCAGGAAAGTGTTACCTGAATTTAATACCGTAGTGCCGACTATTGCACCGTCTTCCACTTTATAATCGGCGGTACCTGCAAGGCGTTTCCAGCCTTTTAGTGTTTTACCATCAAATAAGCCGGGGGTGCTTTGGGCTGTTGTTATTGATGGGATGACAAAGGCCGTTAATTGTAAAATAATTGATGTTTTTAGGATTAGTTTTCTCATAATATATTTATAGTATATTTTGGTTTGTTAGTCTAAATTTTAATAGTTTTTTAAATAATTTTATAAAAACAATTTTATGTCATTTCGAACGATAGTGAGAAAACTTAAACAATATGCATAATCAGCTATGCAAAATTTACAAGTTTTCTCCTCGTTCCTCGTCGAAATGACATCGGGATATGGTAAATATTACACTTTCACTTCCCATCCCTTTTCATATTCCCTATGCCAAAGCTGCATAGCTTCCGGGTCATTTAATATATGTCCGTTTGAAGTATCAATATGCAATACCCTGTCAACACGATAAGATATATTACCCAATTGTGGCAGCAAGGTCGACTTAAATCCAGTTTCAATAGGGCAATTCAAAGAAGTTACTCCCCTAACTGAATCAACAAAGTTTTTCATGTGCATACCATCCAAAGCTTCAGTCGGGCTTACTTTATTGGTGGCATCCACAACAACATCATCTTTAACTTCTTTTACTAGCTTATTATCACCGTCATATACCTGGTAACCGTTTCCACCACCATAAAATAAAGTCCCTTTATCACCATAAAATATCACCCCCCGGCCCAAGCCTTCAATATTAAAGCCGTTGCAGCTTCTTCCCTCCCATTCTGCTGCGGTATTATTAGGGAAATTGTATAATATATTTTGTGTATCAGGCGTTTGCCAGTCATCTTTAAAGTGAAAACGGCCGCCTGTAGAAACTACTTTACTTGGGAAATCAACACCCAAACCCCAGCGTATCACATCCAGTTCATGTGTGCCATTGTTTAAAGCTTCGCCTGTACCCCAATGCCAAAACCAATGCCAGTTATAATGGATCAGGTTATCTTTATATGTTTTCCGTGGAGCAGGACCCTGCCATAAATCATAATTAAGATTTGAGGGCACCGGTGCATCTTTACCAATGCCAATGCTTCCCCTGTGGTTGGTATACCAGCCTTTTGCATAATAAGTACGACCTATCACACCATCGTGAAGCTCTTTCACCATTCCCTGAACATTAGAGAACGACCGGCGTTGACTACCCATTTGTACCAGCCGGTTATATTTTTTTGAAGCGGCCACAGCCATTTCACCTTCATGCGGATTATGGCTACAAGGCTTTTCTACATAAACATGTTTTCCTGCCTGGCAAGCCATGATGGTTGCCGGAGCATGCCAATGATCCGGAGCTGCTATAACAATAGCATCTACATCTTTTTTCTCCAGCAGTTTACGGATGTCCGTTATTCCCTGTGGCTTTTTTCCTGTTTGTTTGTAGATATCAGCTACAGTTTTATCTACTACTTCCGAATCAACGTCACAGATATAGGCAATCTCCACATTTGGAATATTAGCGAAATTTTTGGCAAGATACGCGCCACGGCTGTGGGTGCCCATCATACCGATCACCACTTTTTCATTTGGTGACCCTTTGAAAAAACCTGCAGCTTTACTTAGATGCGGCGCCAGCAGAAAACTTGTCCCGGCAACCGATGTGGTTTTAATGAACTTTCGACGATTTATCATATTAGGTTTATAATTGGTAGGTAAATATAGTGGATAGTTGATTAAGTTGGATTAGGTTGATTAGTTGGAATAAGTTGAATTTGTTATAAAGGCTACAGAAGTTGAAACCTATAGCATTTACAACTCTTACAACATTTATGACTTCTTTTTAACCACTCACCTAATCAACCAATTATAATTAATTTAACGCAGAATAAACCAAAACCTTGAACTTATCATTCAATTCACCATGTGGATATGGCCATTCCTGCACAAAAAATAAGCAAACCAGGCGTTCCTTAGGGTCAGCCCAGTAATTGGTTCCAAAAAAACCACCCCAACTAAACGAGCCTTCTGTCTGACCAAGCGTTGTTTGTCCTTTTTCAGTAGTTATCAAGAAACCCAAGCCAAATTTATTCTTTTCTAAATTTAAATCACCGATTTGGTTAATTGTCATGATTTCAATGGTATGTCTCGCTAATAACCGGTGTCCGTTATATTCACCATTATTTAAAAGCATTTGCAGAAAAGCAGCATAGTCTTTGATGGTTGAGCTTAAACCTGCCCCGCCGGAATAATAAGTTCCGTTAACTACCGGGTAATCTGCCGATACACCGGGAAAAGTTGTTTCGTTCCATTTAATTAAATGCTGCTGCTTATCTGGTGTATAAACCTCTACAAGCCTTGAATATTTTGCTTTAGGTAAATAAAAGTAAGTATCATTCATGCCCAGAGGGTCAAATACTCTTTCCTTAAAAAAACGGTCGAGGCTTTCGCCTGATACTTTTTCAACCAAGTAACCTAAAACGTCGATGCTTAACCCATAAGTAAAACGTTGTCCGGGCTGATGGGCTAAAGGCAATGTTGCTAACTTATTAATAGCATCTGCAAGCAATATCTTATCGCTTACAAAACCTGCTTGAAGCCCAGCTTTTGCATAGATGGCCTTCATATTATTTGAGCCGATCTGCGCGTAATCAATACCTGATGTATGTGTAAGCAAATCCCTTATGGTAATTTCCCTGGTAGCATTAACAGTTGTATAAGTGGAATCTTTGGGATTAAATTCGGCCAGTACTTTAGGATGTGCAAAGGCGGGAATATATTTTGAGATCGGGTCGTCAAGTAAAAACTTCCCTTCTTCAAAAAGCATCATCACCGCCACGCTGGTAATTGCTTTGGTTTGGGATGCAATTCGAAATATAGCATCCGTTTTCATCGGAACATTTTTCTCTGCATCTGCTACGCCAAAAGACTTATTATAAACTATCTTTCCATTACGTGCTATGAAAGCATCGGCGCCCTTGATCCAGCCTGAGTCAATATACTGTTGCACTAATTTATCAATTCGCTGAAGCCTGTCGGGTGAAAATTTTTCGGTGACAGGATTGCCCGGCTGAAGGATATTACCTTGTGATAAGGACTTAATAGAAACTAATACAAGCAACAGTAAAATCGGGCTTTTCTTTATCATAGAATTAGTTGTATGTTGTATGTTGTAAGTTATATTACCAATTAGGTGTTGTAATTCACAGACCCCAATGACTAATGACCGATGACATCCTCCATCACACCCCTCCAAAAATGGAAAATCCTCCATCAACACAGATCATTGAACCGGTTACAAAGGCTGACGCATCACTTAATAACCATACCAGCGCACCTATTAATTCATCAGGATGGCCAAATCTTTTAAATGGCGTGTTCCTGATCACTTTATTTCCCCTTTCTGTATAACCTCCTTCGGGCAGGGTTAATAGATTCCGGTTTTGTTCGGTGAGAAAAAATCCCGGTGCCAGTGCATTCATCCTGATAGTGTCGCCATAGCGGTTAGCCAGCTCTACAGCAAACCATTGAGTATAACAATCAACTGCCGCCTTGCCCATATTATAACCCAAAACTTTTGTGATTGCCCGTTTTGAATTCATGGATGAAATATTTACAATACTGCCTTTACCTGTTTTGGCAATAGCCTCACCGAATATTTGTGTTGGATATAAAGTACCCCATAAATTGACTTCCATCACCTTTTTCATGCCTTCAAGGTTCATGCTGAAGATATCTTCCTCCGGCTGTAAAACACCCTGGGGCATGTTGCCCCCTGCCCCATTCACCAGACCGTCTATCCTGCCAAAGGCATCTAATATTTTATTTTTGGCAATCATCAGATCATCTGCTTTTAACACATCAGCAACTAAAGCGATTGCTTTTCCCCCCTTTGAATTGATGAGTTCAGCGCGTTCTTCGGCTAACTCTTTGTTACGTCCTAATATCCCAACAGCCCCCCCAGCCTCAACAATCCCGTTAACAAATGAATTCCCTAAAATGCCGGTGCCACCGGTTACAATAATTACTTTTCCGCTTAATGAAAAAATGTTTGCCATTATAAATACAATCTTATTTTTTATATCAAGGTTTATTTGATATCTATGAATTTTAGACAAGGTATAAAGTTAGTACCGAGGTTATCAAATAAAGTTAAAAATAAGTTTTTACTTTGTGCCAAATTGGAGCTTTAGAACTCTTTCATGGTGTCCTTTGTGCTTAACTTTGTGCTCCTTGTGTTTTAATCTTTACCACGAAGGCCACTAGGGATTCACAAAGGTCACGGAGAGTAGTCATTAATTAAGATAGCCAATCAATTTTTAGTAATCATTAAAAATCATTTAACATGTCTTTAAATTCAACAGGAACAAGTAAAATCAAAGAAACAGCCAATAATACATGGAATCAAAACAGCGCCGCCGAGTGGTTTAATAAAGAGGAGTGGAAAAATGGGCTATCGCTAAAACCACACGAAACGACAAACAAAATAACTTTTGCTGAACAATACCGTAAAAATAAAACAGCATGGGATAAAGCCTTTAAATTTTTAGGCGGTAATCTTGAAGGCAAAGAACCGGGAAAATATGAAATTGATGGTGATGATGTTTATGCCATCATAACGGAAGCGCCATCAAAAGAACCTGAAATGGCAAAGTGGGAAGCACACGAAAAATTTGTAGATATTCAATATGTTATAAAAGGTGAAGAAGAAATCGGGATAATACCCTTATCAACTGCAACAGTAAGTAAACCTTACGATGAAGCAAATGACTATGCCAACTATGAAGCAGAAGGGAAATCTTACACAGCAAAACCAGGAACATTTTTTCTTTTCTTTCCGGATGATGTACACCGGCCAAATATTTTAGTAAAAGGTTATGAAGTGGTTAAAAAGGTGGTGATAAAAGTTAGGGTGGCTGATTAATTTAATAACGAACACCGAATTTTGAATTTTGAATGTCGAAATTATTCTACTTCTTCATTCAAAATTCGAAATTCATTATTCGATATTCAAATTCAAACTTTCACCGTCTTCCACCCACCTCTCCTAAAAAGATAAAAGCTTAAAGCAGCGGTAACAAATGCCGAAATAAGGATGGCTATAAAAATAGCTTTTGGTTCTTTTATAACATACTGGCTGAGCACCCAAGCGAGCGGGATTTGAAATAGCCAGAAGCCAACCAGGTTAACATAGGTGGGTGTGCGTGTATCGCCTGCGCCGTTGAAGGCGTTCAGCATTACCATTTCCACACCAAAAAATATGTAGCCCAAACTTATGATGCGAAGCGCCTGAATGGCATAATGCCTTGCCTGCAAATCGCTATTCATAAAATTAACTACCGGCTCACCAAAAAGAAAGAAAAATAAGCTAACGGAAATCATGAAGATTACATTATAAAATGTGGTTATCCATACACTTTTTTCGGCACGCTCAGGTTTACCGGCTCCAAGGTTTTGTCCGGTTAAGGTGGCTGCCGCGTTGCTTAAGCCCCAGGCTGGCAACAGGAAAAATATCAGCAGCCTTATAGCAACCTGGTAGCCGGCCATAGCAGCTTCGTGGAAACCGGCCATCAGCCGGGCCAAAAATACCCAGCTTGCCGAACTCACCAGGAACTGTATGGTGCCTGTACCGCCAATATTGATAATTTGCAGCAACAACTCTTTATGCGGTTTTAACTGGTACAGGTAAAAATTTAAAAGCCCCCTCTTAATAAACAAACGGTATAATTGATATAAAACGCCTATTCCCCTGCCAACCGTTGTGGCTATGGCCGCGCCTTTTAACCCCAATGCCGGAATCGGCCCTAATCCATTGATCAACAAGGGACATAAGATAATATTAGCGATATTGCCAATCCACAAACTCCGCATGGCAATACTAGCATCCCCTGCCCCGCGAAATATGCCATTGATGAGAAATAATAGCATTATCACTACGTTGCCGCCATACATGATCTGGGTGTAACGGATATTATCGACAATCATCTTTTCGTTTGCTCCCATCAGGCGCAGAATTGATCCTGCTGAAGAAACTCCGACAAAGGCTATGATTATAGAAAGCACCACCGAAAAAAGTATGGTTTGCATTCCTGCATGGGCAGCTTCCTGGAAATTTTTTTCTCCTACTCTCCTGGCCACTAAAGCGGTTGCAGCCATGCTTAGGCCAATAGCTATAGAATATACAAGACTTAGAACAGATTCTGTAAGCCCCACAGTAGCAACTGCGGCATTGCCGAGCTTCCCGACAAAAAAAATATCAACAACGGTAAAAACTGATTCCATCATCATTTCCATGATCATGGGTATAGCGAGCAGGAATACTGCTTTGCGGATACTGCCCGTAGTATAATCCTGCTCGCTACCCGCTACTGCCTGGCGAAATAATAAGAAAAATTGTTTTAATTTTGCGGAAGCAGTAAGTTCAGTCATATTTTATACAGTTGCATCTTTAGTTGAAGATGCCTTTAACTTTTTA
Source organism: Mucilaginibacter sp. (assembly GCA_028288305.1). GTDB lineage: Bacteria > Bacteroidota > Bacteroidia > Sphingobacteriales > Sphingobacteriaceae > Mucilaginibacter. Next base: position 61,657 of record JAQBOA010000059.1, on the reverse strand, counting down.
TGATAATAAATATAAGAGAGAGCTAAAAGGGCTAGGAATATAAACATAGGCGCCCATTGGCTCACCGGGAATTTTGATGCATACATTGAATAGGTTGCACCGATCATGTCAAAAGCAAATCCAGCATAGGCCCATTCTTTCAATCTCGGAAAACCCGGAACAAGGATGGCTATGATGCCCAATATCTTGGCTACAGCCAAAAACTGAATTACATAGGGCTTGTATCCTAAGTCTGCCATCATTTTTGCACCTTGAGGGTTATCCATGAAACTTCCAATTGCGGACCACAGCATCAATGCCAATATTAGGCCGGTTACAATCCAGTAAATAATGTTGATTTTTTTCATTTTTTTTTTAATGATTTAAGGTTATTAATTTGGTTGATAATAAGTGCAGGTACTGACTGAATCTTTTTATAACGAAGCTTCAGTGTTTTTTGTCAAACTCTTCATAAATTTAAGTTTTGCAGCCCCTAATATAACAGGATTTACAATAATCCGCTATTTATCAATTATGCCCATTTGTTTAAAAGCTGAAACAATGTTCCGCTGACTAATATTACTGTGTCTTTCCGGGATGTTTGCAAGGGCCCAAATTGATTTATTTATATCTTATTAACATAAATCTTCGCCAGGTATTCATCAAGCTGGTCAAAAGTACCGCCAAAACCTTGGTTCATTGATTCAAATCCGGCTTCGAAATCTTTGCGTTCAGCGTCTGTTGCATTATAGGCCCACCCTCTAAGCGTAAGAGTTGTTTTTCCATCCTGCTCAGTAAGTGTTAGTATATTCATAACTTCCAGCGGCCATGTAACGCTAAACGGTGCCCGGGTTATCTTGCCATCCTTATCAGAAAAAGAAATGATAAATACTATTTTCTCTGGTTCAACGATTTCCAGGAAAATAAACCTGCCCCACATTTCAAAACCATCACCTGCCATACAATAGTGAAATATTCCGCCAGGCTGCAAGTCAAACTTCTTCACAATGACATTAAAGCCTTTAGGTCCCCACCATTTTCCCAGGTGCTTAACTTCAGTCCACATTTTGAAAACCACGTCGCGGGGTGCGTTAAATACGCGGGTAATAACAAGTTCTTCACCTTGTGGTTCGTTATTCAATTTATGTTGCTGTTCCATGTTTTATTATATTAATTCAAGGCGGATTTATCAAGACTCGTCACAAAAATTTACTGCATGGTAAACCGACCGGTGAAATTTTCGCTGTTCATTCAATAATTTTTTGGTATATTTTCTGTAACTGATGAATATGCCTTTGCGTATGATAAATGATAAAATAAACCGCCTCCAGTCTTGTTAAAAAACCATATACAGGAAGTTCAAACGCAGTGCAAGTTTTTGTCAGATCAATTGTATCAAAGCTTTTATTCAGGTCATATTTAATTTTGTTTAGCGAGTCAATTACTTCCTCTTTTTTATAATTGATCAATGCTGGAACAATAAAATCAGGAGAAGACATTTTAATATCAAAGTTTAGAAAATCGGTTTTGATCTTTGATGCCATCTCGTCAACCTTTCGTTGTGTTTCCTTAACGGGGCCATTCATCATTTCTACAAAGCCACCATCCGAAATAATCATGTGCTTAGCAAGCTGGCCTGCTGTCCAGCTACCTTCAAAAGGAACAGTATTTAATTGTTCCTGGTTAAATTTTGATAAAAGCTGTATTAATTGAGCTAATGTTTCATCAGCTTCTCTCCGAACTTTTGAATTTCTATCTAATGTTTCCATATCGTATCAATGTATTGGCCTGGATTTTAGGTCAAACCGCTTTTAAACTTTCAACCCTTTTCCATAAAAAATAGGATACAAACATTATGGCAAGCATAATGAAAGGCGGGATTAAATCCCCAAAAGGATCACCTACTATTGCTCTGGATGCTATTGCACTTATAAATGTAAAAGCAAAACCGGCATAAGCCCATTCTTTTATTGTACGAAATTTTGGTTGCAGAATAGCAATAGCACCTAATAGTTTTGCAACTCCGAATAGCGGCATATTATAAAGCGGATAACCCAGGTGCTTAAGAACCACTACTCCCGCTTCCTGTTTTGTTATGCCTCCGAAAGCATCGCCGAGCATTGCCAGTGCGAAAAGAATTGTTACTACCCAGTAAATTATTTTGATGGTTTTAGGTTTCATTTTATAGGATTTAATTTTTGAGGTTCATATCATAATTCAGCATCCAGTTTATACCAAATTTATCGGTAAAACATCCGAAAAGCGATCCCCAAAAAGAAGGTTTTAAAGGGTCGAATATTTTTCCACCTGCCGACAGTTTGGAATAAAAGGTATTGATTTCCTCTTCACTGCTGCAATTTAACGACAGCGCAACGTTATTGCCTTTTATGAAGCCGTCAGGCCCAACCATATCTGTTGCCATTAACAGCAAAGGGCCTTTGGTTAATGAAGAATGCAAAACATGGCCTTTCATAGCCTCCGGGCACTGATTTGCTATTGGTGATTCGCCTACGGTTTGAAAGATTAATTCACCCCCGATACATTCCTGGTAAAATTCCATGGCTTTGCGGCACTCGCCGTTAAAGCCTACATAAGCATTAATTTGTGTCATGAGGTTTTGTTTAGTTAAGTTTATTATTGAACTTAACAAACTTACAAGTATTTGTAAATTTTAAAGGGTGCAACCCATGACAATTTAAGGGGGGAATTATGACAAATGTAAGCCTCACCTAAACGGTAAGCGCTCATGAGTGCCTTAAAAAATACAATTTATGAATAATCATCGTCTATAAAAGTGAATGACAAAAAAAGGGTGTCATCCTGAGTAACCTATTTTTGCGTGCAAACAATTGCATTGAAAATGACATTTTTATATATGTCTCATAATCAGTATATTATACGATGTGTCATTGGCAGCCCTGTCGAAGGGTGTGCGCAAAGGCCTGGACGATGTGCATAGCGTACAGGCCACCACATATGCTTCGACGAGGCTCGGCATGACAAAACTAAAATGACATTGATAAAGGCTCTAAGTGAGGTGGCTACAGACTAACTATCCACTTTTTCGTTTTTCCATTTTAAAGAAACCCGCAAATGTGCTTCGCTATCCAAACTTGTTAATATTATTCCTGCTTTGGCAGTAAACTTTAGGCCTAATTCAACTTCAACTTCCTGCGGAGAATTTGATATATTTTTTATGCAGTTAATTATACTGTTTGATATCTCATTGAGCGGTTGTAATGCTCTATCAAAGCTTTGCTGGGCACTTTCAATAACTCCCCTATCTTCAAGGTTTGAACTACCTCTCAGCGAATTATCTACAGGTGTTTCACTGACTTCAATGTATAAGTCAGTTCCATCATTTGCTCTAAGTTGTAATAATTGTTTCATTTAAATATTTAAAAAGAATTATTTTACGAGTTCTAAATGGTTAGCTTTCAACAACAAGTGTATCTGAGGTATCACCCTTGAGAAGTTTCATCCATTTTTCAAATTCCTCTGTTATTCCAAGTGTGTGATAACATTTTGCCAGGTAAATTATATTATTTCTTTTTCTTTCATCAGTACTACTCATTTCGTATGATTTTTTAAAGTCAATAATGGCTTTTTCTAAATCATTTAAATTATCATACACTAATGCTCTGCCATAATATGCTTCAGAGTCGTTTGGATTCAATTCAATCGACTTATTCCAATCCTTAAGAGCGAGCAACAATAATTCATTCTGTTCGTTTTGGTCATCTGATTTAATGGCATGGTATGCCCTTGCACGGCTGTAATAAGCTAAGCTCAAGCTACTTACTTCCCATTTATTATTAAACTCAATAGCTTTAGTGAAATCTTGAATTGCAGCATTAAATTCGCCTACTTTATCATAACAATAACCTCTTTCATAATATGCACCCGAATAATCTGAATCCTTTTCAATAGACTCAGTGAAATACGCTATAGCTTTTTCCATATTATTCAGCTCGTACTGCACTTTAGCCCTGTCATACCATTTTTCGGCAGAAGCTAAATTTGGATCAGATAAAATCTTTTTTGTAATAAAATCAACATCTTCATTGGTAAGGTCTAATCCATTTTTTAATTGCAATAACGCTAATGTTGATGTATCAGAAAGGGGATATTCATCTTTTAGTATATCTTTTAAATATTGTTCATATTCAATTACACCAACATCATGTAATTCTAACCTGGCAACCTTTTCATCTAATATTTTCGAAACAATTTCATCAGGCAGGCCCATTTTTTTTCCGGTTAGCGTAAGACCCCTGTGTAATGCTGTAAAAACATGTCCCTTTGCTTTAGAAACCGACAGAAATGCTGTATCAACCTCCGACGAAAACCTTACTTCGGGAGAGCCTTCAATCATAATTGGGGTTAAGTTTTCTGGTAAGTTTTCAAATCTTATAGCTATGCAACCGCTGTCAAAAGCTTTTACAAGGCTTTTTTGTGAGAGGTCCGGATCTAAGGCGGTATAAAATCCTGTAGAAAATTTTATAGCTGCGCTATCAGAAATTTCCTTCCTGGTTCCTATAACAATAGGCACATATTGAGATATGGCTTTCGCCTGTTTTTCAGAAAAGCAAGTATTTACAAGTACACATTTTACGTAATCATTTACCAGCTTAAACAATGAAGCCAGTGCATCGGGTGGGATAGTCTTTGAATCCCCTTTTTCATCTTCAAAACAAATTTCACCTGTATTTTGTCCATGCCCGGAAAAATGTACAATATGTGGTTTGTAATTCAAAATGGTTTGAAGTACATCATCCGGTTTAACGGCTTGTCTGTCTTTTATTTCAAATAATGAATTTGTTGATAATCTGTTTCTAACTTCCTGCAGCTCTGCTCCCAAACGTAACTTCCCGGCATTGCTGGGTTCTGATGCCAGGAACAAAATTCTTATTGTTTGCTTTTCTAAAGAAATATTTTCCATGGGTGAGAATTTAATATAAAATTAAAAAAATTAAAATCAATTACTATAATATTATTTTTAAAGAAATATAGCGACTCGTATTTAATTATCAGGCAGATATACTAAAATTTTGAAATATTGATTATCACAATTATGTTATGAGCTTTTTAACAAAATAAATTGAGCTTTTAAACAAAACTAACGGCTGTATACAATGTTACATTTGTCTTAATTAAAATTTAAAACAATGACAAAAATTTGGTTTATAACAGGTAGCTCCCGGGGATTGGGGCGCAGCCTTACAGAAGCAGTTTTGGCAAATGGTGGCAAGGTTGCAGCCACAGCACGTAACCCTGAACAATTAAATGACCTGGTTGAAAAATACGCGGAACAAATTTATCCTATAAAGCTTGATGTTACACAACACGATCAAGTATACCAGGCCGTAGCAAATGCAGTAGATCATTTTGGTAAAATTGACGTACTGGTAAATAATGCCGGGTTTGGTATTACCGGCGCTGCAGAAGCTTATACTGATGAACAGGTGCGCAGCCAGCTGGAAACAAACCTGTATGCGCCAATTGAAATAACCCGTGCTGTATTGCCTTATATGCGTAAGCAGCGCTCGGGACATATCCTGCAAATTAGTTCAATCGGGGGCAGAGTAGGCAACGCGGGGTTAACTATGTACCAGGCAGCTAAATTTGGACTAGGCGGTTTTAGTGAGGCGTTGGCCAAAGAAGTAGCACCATTGGGTATTTATGTTACTTGTGTGGAACCAGGTGGATTCCGTACTGATTGGGCCGGCTCATCAATGAGTTATGCCCCTCATGTGGAAGGCTATGAAACAACTGTCGATCAACGGGCAAACATCTTTACAAGCGGTAAATTTATTCCGATGGGTGATCCCGATAAGGCAGCAAAAGTAATGATTGAATTAGTAGAAAATCCAAACCCACCAGTGCATTTAGTATTAGGAAGCGAAGCAATTAGTATGTTAAAACAAGCAGATGCCGCACGAAAAGCCGAAATGGAAAAATGGTTGCCGGTAAGTATATCCACCGACCATGACGAAGCAGAAAACTTTTTGGAAACCGAGCTTGGTAAACAATTTTACGGACCAAAAAAATAAATAAAATAGAATTGCTGTAAACGTCTGCAGCAATTCTATTTGTTATACTTTAGGGTTATGTTTAAACATAAAGAAGATAAAGGAATGCAGCAAATCCTCTATTCCTGTTATGATCATATAAGCAGGGAAGGAGAACATTTTGTACCTGAACATATATTTAGTTATATTCTGTCGGGCAGCCAGATATTATATCTTAAGGATAAAACTTATCATTTTAAGGAAGGTGATTTTAGATTTTTCAGAAAAAATCAGCTTTCCCGGTTTGTTAAACAGCCGCCTCCGGATGGAGAGTTCAAGTCGATATCTATTCGAATGGATCAGGATACCCTGCGCGCAATAAGTACCGAAAACCACCTGCATATGAACCAGCCCTATATCGGTGAAAATACATTACTCTTACAACCTAATAGCCTGTTTAAAAATTACATTGAGTCATTAACTCCATACATTAACGGCACCAGCAATTTTAACAAAATGATCACCACCTTAAAGGTGAAAGAGGCCGTAATGATTTTGCTGGAAACCAATCCCATTTTAAAAGATGTATTGTTTGATTTCAGTGAACCAGGGAAAATTGACCTCGAAGCCTACATGAACGAGCACTACAAATTTAATGTGGACATTAACCGCTTTGCCTATCTTACCGGTCGCAGCCTTGCTACATTTAAAAGAGATTTTGAAAAGATTTTTAACACTTCGCCAAACCGCTGGCTACAGCAAAAACGGTTGAACGACGCGTATTTCCTGATCAAGCAAAAAGGTCGGAAATCATCCGATGTATATATGGAAGTTGGCTTTAAAGACTTTTCCCATTTTTCGTTTGCGTTTAAAAAAGCTTATGGTGTTTCGCCATCCAAGGTAAGTTAGTTGTGCCTTTATTACTTCATATCAAAAGGTATACTTTACAAAGTAAATATTGTATGACAATCAAAAAATTATAAAAAATTCGCTCTACATTCACTTCATATTCCACACAGTTACCTTTCATGCCTAACAGACGTATATTTATAAAAGAAGCCGGATTATTATCACTTGGCTTTGGCTTGTTTCCTTCACTGCTTAGTTATGGCAATGAAAGCATTTCGAAAAATCGATACTCACTGCCCCGCAGTACACCTGAGATGCAGGGGATTCCTTCGGCGGGGATCAGCAAATTTTTGGATGCCATTAAACAAAGTGGGCAGGAGTTTCATAGTTTAATGATATTGAGGCACGGAAATGTAGTTGCCGAAGCCTGGTGGGCGCCCTACTCGGCTGAGCACCGAATGCAACTATATTCGGTAAGCAAGAGTTTTACAAGCACCGCCATTGGGTTAGCTGTTGGTGAAGGGCTGATTACTGTAGATGACCCTGTAATTAAATTTTTCCCTGAATATTTACCGAATGAGGTAAGTGATAACCTGGCAGCCTTAAAAATAAGGCATCTGCTAAGCATGTCGGTTGGGCATGGGAAAGATTCTATTCTTATTTTGGAAGCATCGCCTGCAGGTGTTCCCTGGGAAAAGACATTTTTGAGCTTGCCGGTCGTTTTTAAGCCAGGCAGCCAATTTATGTATAATTCGGGCGCAAGCTTTATGTTGAGTGCCATTATTAAAAAAGTAACCGGACAATCAGCTCATGAATATTTGAAACCCCGTTTATACGAACCCTTAGATATAGTCAATACTACCTGGGGTGCAAACTGGGAAGGTATAAACATGGGTGCTTCGCATTTGCGTATGCCTACGGAAGATCTTGCCAAATTTGGTCAGCTATATCTGCAAAAAGGTATGTGGAAAGGTAAACAGGTAATCAGCAAAGAGTGGGTGGCTGAAGCATCGGCTAAACATATTGATAACGGCCACAATGACAGCACCTGGGGATATGGCTATGGATACCAGTTTTGGTTAAACCCTCCGGGCGGATTTCGTGCCGATGGCGCTTATGGACAATTCAGCATAGTTTTACCCCATTTGGATGCCGTTGTAGCCATTACCAGCGAAAGCATGGAAACAAAAAAGATGATGCAAGCTGTGTGGGATGTTTTACTGCCAGAAATGAAGGCAGCACCCCTGCCTGCTGACAGGACCGCTCATAAAACGCTTGTAAATGAATTGAAGGCGTTAAAATATGACCCGCCCCAACTTTCAACTACATCGCCAATTTCCGACAAGATTTCGGGCAAAGAGTTTATACTTGATAACAATCCATTCAACGCCAAATCAGTCACTTTTCGGTTTAAAGGCGATAACTGTATTTTTACTTTGAAGGAAGACGGGAAACCGGATATTATAATCACCAACGGCATGAACCGCTGGATTAGAAAAGGCAATCTCAAACCTTCGGCGCATTCCCTGTTCTCACTGAGACGTATCGACTTTGACTCCATTGTAGCGGCAAGTTTTGGATGGAAAGATGACAACACCCTGCTCCTTACCTGGCGATATATAGAAACCGTGCATGGTGACAGCTTCACTTGCATTTTTGATGGTGATAAGTTAACCATAAAGCCTTTATTTAGCGTAAACAGGCTGCAGGGTAAACCAGATGATAGAGCGGATATTTTGGGAAGGATTGTTGGGTAGATCGGAGGCGGATTATGAGGTGCTTCATGAAACATTGCTTTGTCAAAAAGCTAGAGTAACTAAATAGCAGACACGATCTATATAAGGGGGTGATCGATGCAAAACGTCGCCTCTCGGGCAATTCAAACTTTGGATAATATCAAATCTATAATACCTAACAATTCTTGCCGTGCAAACGGCTTTTTTAAAAAAGCATCGGCACAAGAGATATCAGCAAAGTATTCTAATTCTTCGAAAGCTGACATCAAAATAACTGGTATCTCTTTTGTTTGCTCTTTAGCCTTCAATAAAATACAGATAATATGGCCGCTAACATTAGGAAGGTGTTCATCAATAAGGAAACAATCGGCTTTTAATTCGATCAGTTCTTCAATAGTAGAAAGTTTTTCGAAGCTGGTAACCCGGTGTCCTTCTGATTGTAAAAATTTTTCTAACAGCTGTAGCAAAGATGTATCATCTTCAATAATTACAATATGCTTATTACGTATATCCAAATTTTTAGACTTCTTTCTATTATAATACCAAAACAAGAAGAAATGTTTACGCTGTCGACATTTATCTATTCAGACTTCAAAATCTTTTTTTTATCCGCCTGTAGGTCAACTTTGTACGTGTAATCAGGTATTATGTTCATGGTTTTAATCGATTTAAAAGCATCAAAATAGAAAAGCATAATGTTTTTATCGAATAATGGAGCCGCCATTTGAAGTAAGCCTTTGGACAGAGCCAATTTGCAGGATAGTTAGAACATTCCGGTTCTAATCTGTTACGTCAAAATACATCAATTCTGCATCTGTTTTATTAGTGGAATATGTTATTACTTTGTGATTAATAATATCTCAATAACTATTCAAAGTCCAAAATGGAAATTACAGCGCTAACCGAGCAGGAAATACAACAATTCAGAACCGAAACAAAAGGAACAACTGTCAAGACACACTTTAATAACGCGGGCTCCGCCCTGCCGCCTGATGTAGTGGTTGATACTGTTATTAATTACTTAAATGAAGAGGCAATTTGTGGCGGATATGAGACCGAATATAAATATAAGGATCAATTAGACAATACCTATGCCTTAATTGCCAGGTTAACTAATGCCAATAAGGATGAGATTGCTATTGTTGAAAATGCCAGCGCGGCCTGGTTAATGGCATTTAACGGCATCGGTTTTAAAAAAGGAGATGTGGTTATAACTTCCGAAATGGAATATGTAACCAATATAATAGGGCTTTTGGATGCTAAAAAAACCTATGGTATTGAAATTAAGGTAATACCTAATGATGATCATGGAAACTTTTCCCTGGTTGCATTGGAAAACGCTATTTCACCGCAAACCAAACTGATCGCTATTACACATATTCCATCAACAGCGGGAGGTGTAATGCCAATTGTCGAAATAGGGAAGATTGCCTGTAAACACAATATTTTATACCTGGTTGATGCCTGCCAAAGTGCAGGACAGTTGCCTGTAGATGTAAAGGAGATAGAATGTGACATGCTGGCCGTAACCGGGCGTAAATATTTGCGGGCACCAAGAGGAACGGGCTTCTTATATGTAAGAAAAGAGGTACAGGACAAATTGAAGCCTGTTTTTATGGATGGCTTTAATGTACAATGGATAAGTGAAAATGATTTTAAAATAAGAAATGATGGCAGGCGGTTTGAACTTTACGAAAAGAACCGGGCGCTTACCCTCGGGCTTGGTAAAGCCGTTGAATATGCTTTAAATATTGGGGTCGACAGAATATGGCAGCGTGTGCAACAATTAGCAAATACGATGCGTCGGCAACTGGAAAGTATAGATGGCATAACCGTCCATGACATTTGTGATCAAAAATGCGGTATTGTAACTTTTTCAGTTGATGCGAAAGATAGTGCATCTGTAAAAAGTATGCTGGCCGAAAAACAAATTAATGTGTCTGTCGGCTTAGCCAAATCAACACTGTTCTACATGAATAAAAACCATCTTACCAGCGTTGTACGGGCTTCAGTACATTATTATAATACTGAAGATGAAATAAAAAAGCTGTGTGATGCCCTTAGTATCTATAACAAAATAAAACCCCTTTAAATATTTCGAACACCCGGAATTAAATTCTCAACCCATAAAAAAACCGGACTTTTAAAAGCCCGGCCCGGAGTTGATTTAGTTGTGTGAGATATCGTTAAACCAGGTTACTTTTTATATAAGTAATGCTTTCAGTAATACTTGTATAAGGATCGCCGGGGCATTTATCCTGCTCTACAAAAAAGTTTTTTAAACCTGCTTTATCAGCATGCGTAAATATCTTTTTGAAATCAATAATACCGTTACCAACTTCGGTAAACATTTTATCGGAAGTTTTATCCATGTCCTTTACATGCCACAATGGGAAACGGCCAGGATGTTCATTGATCAATGCAATAGGGTCCTGGTTGGCTTTAACTACCCAAAACAAATCCATTTCCATTTTTACCAGGTTTTTATCGGTGTTAGCAAGTAATGTTTCGTACGGATATTTGCCATTTTCCTGTATAAATTCAAAATTATGGTTGTGATAGCAAAACTGAATGCCCGCCTTTTTACAGGTTTCAGCAGCTTTATTAAAATCATCCGCTACTTTTTTATAATGATCTAATGTGCCCCGTTCAGATTCCGCAAGATAAGCGCAAACCATATATTTTAACCCCATTTCAGCGGCATCGTCAACTGCTTTATCCCAGCCATTTAATATGGTACCATTTTGTGCTTGTCCGTTTACCTTTTCTTCTCCAAGACGGTAATGGCAGCTCCACATAACCAGTCCGTTTTGTTTTAACATTCCTTTGAAATCACTTATAGGAACATTATGGAATTTCCCCGGACCGGTATAAGTGCCTTCAACAGAGGTATATCCTATTTGCGCTACTTTAGCTAAGGTTGCTGCAGGGTCTTTTGCCATATAATCCCTTACAGTGTATAATTGAAGGCCGATATGTTTTTTGTCGTAAGCAAATAATTTAGGGGCCGCTAAAAGCCCGGCAGATAACACCGCCGAGGTTTTAAGAAATGATCTTCTGGTTGTCATAACTTTAATTGGTTGGTTATATGATGTTTATAGTTGGTAATTAAAATTGAGAATTTATTTAGTTGTAAAACGTTAAAACTTATCGTCATTAACTTCTATCCAGATGTTATCGGGGTCTTGCAGGTAAACCTGTTTTATACCATCGGGCCTTAATTGCGGCTCTTTTGAATCTTGCTTCCAGTTGCCATACTTAACATGCATTTCATCAAGGTGTTTTGTAAAATCAGCAAGATTATTTACCGAATAGGCGAAATGTGAGTTGATGTCATGCTGGGTTATTTCAGCTGCGCCTTGTATAAGGTGCAACTGGCTGTGCTCACCTGTTCTTAACCAAACATGTTTGCCATCATGAAATGGCTCGGATATTTCTTTAAGCTGCATAACATTTTTATAAAAATCGGCACTTTTCTTCAGGTCTTTTACGTAAAGTGCAATATGATCAGCTTTAACACCATCCTGGGCAAATACACGGGTCATGGTACCTCCTATTATTGAGAAAAAAAGGAAAGTAACAGCTATGCTTTTTATCATAATTTTAAGTTTTAATAATAGTTAGTTTATTTCAGGATTTCATTGATCCTTGCAAGTTCGTCATTTGTAAAATTAATATTCTCGAGGCAACGTAAAGAGTCTGTTACCTGTTCAGGTTTGCTTACCCCAATTAATACCGAGGTAATGCGTTTGTCTTTCAAAATCCATGAAAGTGCCATTTGAGCCAGATCCTGTCCCCTGTTTACAGCCAGTTCATTTAATAACCTCACTTTTGCTATTTTGGCTTCTGTAACCTCACCCTCATCAATTGCGCCATTACCGCGATGTGCCGCAGCCCTTGACCCTTCTGGTATACCTTTTAAATATTTATTGGTTAAAAGCCCTTGTGCAAGCGGCGAAAATGGAATACATCCTACACCATAACCTTCCAAAGTATCCAGCAGGCTATCCTCAACCCAGCGGTCGAACATGGAATATTTTGGCTGATGAATTAAGCATGGCGTACCTAAATCTTTTAAAATTTCAAATGCCTTCGCCGATTCCTCAGGCTGATAGCTTGATATGCCAACATATAAAGCCTTTCCCTGCCTTACAATTAAATCCAGGGCGGTCATTGTTTCTTCCAACGGTGTTTCGGGATCCGGACGATGGTGATAAAAAATGTCCACATAATCCAGTCCCATTCTTTTCAAACTCTGATCGAGACTGGCTACTAAATATTTTTTTGATCCCCAATCACCGTAAGGGCCATCCCACATACCCCAGCCAGCTTTTGTTGAAATGATCAACTCATCGCGATAGCTTTTAAAATCATGTTTGAAAATGGTTCCAAAATTCTCCTCTGCTGATCCCGGCGGCGGCCCGTAATTGTTTGCAAGGTCAAAGTGGGTGACGCCGCTATCAAAAGCAAGCCTTAAAATATTACGCATATTTTCAAGCTTATCAATATGTCCGAAATTATGCCATAATCCCAGCGATACCGCAGGTAACATTAATCCGCTTTTACCACAGCGGCGGTATTGCATATTTTGGTAACGTTCTGGTTTTGCTAAGTAGTTCATAGTTTTTTTGTTTTAGAGTATTAAGTAGCTAGTATCAAGTATCAAGACAAAAAGCATTAGTCTTGCTAAAAATCTTGATAATTGATGCCAGAAACCTGATACAAATTCTTCTATTCCTATTAAATTTTTTTTCTGTTAAAATATCTTTTTTAGAGTATCAAGTAGCTAGTATCAAGACAAAAAGCATTGATCTTTCTAAAAATCTTGATAATTGAAGCCAGAAACCGATACAAATTCTTCTATTCCTGTTAAAAAAATCTTGATACTTGATACTAAATACTTGATACTTCTTCCGCCTTCTCCAGCGCTTTTACAACAATTTCAATATCTATAAATCCCCTGAAACCGCTAAATCCGACGGAGAGTTTTGTTCCGTCTTTTAAGGTAAGTGGCTGGCCCCCCACCCATCCTATTAAATCGGGCGCCTCAATACCATTAGCGTTTTCATCAACAAGGCCGTTAAAAACCATCTTCTCATATTCGCCTGTTTTATAACCTGTCAGCCAAACCTGGCTGGCCTTTGTCCAGGCTACTTTGTATGACTGCCTTTGCCTGGGCCGGTAGGTACCATACATTTTTCCGTAAATGTCCCCAGCTTCATCAATTATACAAACGGCACAATTTCCATTTGCAATACTGTTATCTACAGGGTTCTCCATATAAACAGGTATCAGCTTTTCAATTTCGTCAAATAGCCTGCTTACAATAAGATTTATATTACTTGCTTTCATGATGTAATTATATCATTTTAACTTTAAAATATAATTGACATCTTTTCTTTTATTTAACTGGTTCAATCGGATTCGTGTTACTTATAAATGCAATATGTTTACTATCCGGCGACCACGATGGAGTGTTCATTGAACCTTGTCCTCCGTAAAAATATGCCAACACTTTTGGTTTGCCGCCAGTAATCGGCAACAGACGAATATATACATGTTTGTATGGTGGATGTATGCCCGGCTCAACTTCCGTTGGAAGAAAAGTTAAAAATACCATCCATTTGCCATCTGGCGAAATATGTGCAAACCAGTTATCGTACTCGTCATTGGTTACCTGTTCCTGGTCACTTCCATCCGGCTTCATCCTCCATATTTGCATCAGGCCTGATCGTACAGAATTGAAATAAATGTATTTCCCATCAGGGGTATATTCAGGGCCATCATCTAAACCCTTTGCAGTGGTTAAACGAACTTCCGGCCCACCGTTGGCAGGTACTTTATACACGTCATATTCCCCGTCCCTGTCCCCGCAAAATACAATATCTTTCCCATCGGGTGACCAGCCATGCGTATACGATGGGCCTTTAGGGGTAATTTGCTTAGGTGTGCCACCAGTTACGGGCATAGTGTAAACAATGGACCCGCCCAATTCTTTTACAAAGCTGCTTAATCCGATCATCTTACCATCAAATGATAACACGTGGTCATTGTTATTGTTCTTTACATCCCCGGTATTTAATAATGTGGGTTTCCTGGTCTTTAAATCGAATGTATACAAAACTCCTTTGTTGCTGTTAAATATCAGGCTTTTATTATCAGAAGTCCAGTTAGGTGCTTGTATTGAGTAAGGTACTGTATAAATAATTTCCCGGTTACCGGTAGCAACTTCCATCACTTCTAAATTACTTCCAAGGTTCATTGGTGTTCTTTGATCTGCTTCACCAGCATAAGGAACAGTAATCCTAACATCCCGGAACACACCTGTTTCAGCTACATCCGCGTTATGTGAGCCTACAAATAAGCCTACATAAACTTCATCACCAAGGTCTAAATCTCCTACCTGTTCGGTAACAAAAGGCTCGCCGTATTTTGCAACACGCATAGTATAAACGTTACCTTTTCTTTCTAACTGAATAATGTTGGCATGATCTAGTTTTGATGTGATCTCTTCTGTTGTCGCGCCTGCGCTTCTCCGGAACTGTAAAGAGGTACGGCCATCACCATGTTCAACAGCATTAACCTGTGCCGAGTTGCCATCGAGTGATTTACGCACCATCCAACCTACTTTGCGGTGTTGTTCAACACCATTCCAACCTACAAATTCAGCACGGGTATAAAGAATAAAGTCGCCTTTTATTTTTTTATACACATAATGAAACTCGTCATGATCAAACCAAATATTATAACCAGCACCCGAAATTACATATTGTTCCGTTTGAGGCAGATAAGTTCCTGACCCGGGTTTAGTATTTTTACCGATGTCGGCCTGGCCATCGAAAATACCTATTGTCTTTTCCTGTGCTTTTACAGCTAAGCTTGAGAGTACGATCAGTAAAAGTAAGGCTGCATTAATTAATTTAATTCTTCCCATTTTTATTATTCTTTGATTTTTAAAACATATTTAAAAGCTATAAATAACAGTTATAAAACCTTTCTGTTCATTCAAGTCAATTTTGTTTAACAACTAAGTATAGATTTAATAATTTTTAGTGGTTTAGCAGGCTCAAAATTAAATTTTTATCTTACTAAACAATATGCTATTCTATATAATCATCACTTCTTTGTGTAACGATTTTATGTACTAAGGGCATTATTATAGGAAGAAATAAGCCGCTAGCCCTTAAGAAAAAACTCCATCTGCCAACTGAGGTAAATTTGTTTAATTATTTATGGAGTTTTCTGTGGAGAAGAAGGAGACTAAATAATAGTTAATGAATATTTTATTGTAATAATAATTATTTATATTTACGTACCAATAAGAAACTGATAATTAGTGTATTAGCATAGGCGAAAAGAAAATTATCCTTTTTTTATAAATCCCTAAATTATGAAACGACGCCTTTTCCTTCAATTTCCATTGCTTGCATCAGTTTTAGCTGTAGCAGCCAAAAATCAGCCAACTGAAATTTCCAAAAAAGGCTTTGTTGTGAAGTCGGGGATGGACCGGAACCAGGAAGAGCTTAATATTATGGGCGGGCAATTCGATTGTAAAGTTTCCTCAAAAGATACAGACGGCGCTTTATGCATTTACGATACCGTACGCCAGGCAAAAGGCGGGCCTGCTCTTCATCTTCATCATTACCAGGATGAATTGTTTTATATAATTAAAGGAGAATTTATTGTTAAGGTTGGTGAAGATACTTTCAATTTAAAAGCAGGTGATTTTGCTTTTGCCCCCAGAAAAGTTCCGCATGCCTTTGCAAAAACAAATGACGGAGAAGCTCAAATGCTCGTTCTTTTTCAGCCGGCCGGTTCAATGGAGGATTTTTTTAAGCAAATGAGTAAACTGGGCAAAGATATACCTAAGGATCAGGAGCACATATTAAAAGACCTATGGGCAACACATGGAATGGAAGTTGTAGGGCCGCCATTGAAATTTTAGATACGAAACAAGTTATTTGAAAAACTCAGTTGTAGCTGCAACCAAAGACAGTAACTCTAATTTTGGTTCTGTTTCTAATTGGCTTGACCAAAGTTCAGTATCAAATTTTTTAAAGGATTCAAGTCCTGTCAGTACCTGGTGAGCTTCCTCGTTTTCGAAATGATCCAGGTGCATAAACGTTTTTCCGTCGGGTAGAATGTAGGTGCTGTATTGAATGCCGGGGTGGTTAAGTGCTTTTAATTCCTTCACAATTCTGGCTATGTTTTCCTTGTTTCTTGGTGCAAATTCCGTGGTTGTGGTATAGTGTACTCTTACTATTTTCATGGCTGCTAATTAAGTTACTGGATGAGTAAAGGTAGCGGTTAAGCAGAAATAATAAAATGTGGAAATAAGACATTTTACAGGGTGTTTTGCGACAAGAAAATATTTAAAAAATTGGATTGGCCAAAGATTATATTATACCAGAAAAATAAAAAGTCTCCAGACCTTTGCCTGAAGACTTTTTACTTAAGTACGATTTAAGGTTATTAGCAGGATTGTTTATAGCTTAAGTACTTCTCTAAAATCAAAACACATAAGTGCCCGTAGCACCAGGGTTTAAAACAGATGATACCTGTTTATTATTTAGTTTAATATTAAAAGTTTGAGTGGCTTTGGCATCATTATATACAATCAATACAATTTTTCCGGCAGGTGTTAAAAAGGCAACGTTTGGCAGTTCATCAAAATAATTGGATGCTATGCGTTTGGAGCCAGGGCTAACAAATTTTGAAGCATGTGCAATGATGTAATAAGCTGAATTTCTGGTCACCTTATCGCCATTTATAGTAATAGCTCCCAGGCAACGGTCACATCCACCGGTTGTATGTGGCTCCTGGTTTTGATCGGCTGCTAAATTCCATTCAATCACATTCCGGCTCCAGTTTCTTGGTGCTCCTATTATCAAATCCTTTATATGAAAGCGCATATTCTCTTTTAAATTACCCGGTGCGCCAACCCATTCCTCAGTAAAATAAAGATTTTTGTCCGGATGAGCATTATGTACTTCCGACAATGCTTCTATTTTGCCGCCGTATAAATGAAATGCCGAACCATCCACATATTTTTTAGCTTCAGGATCATTTAGTATTGTAATTGGATAATCGGGCCTGTCGGCATTATGATCATATAGTATAATCTTTGTTTTTATTTTTGCTGCCCTAAAATCAGGTCCCAGGTTGTTTTTAATGAAATTGGCTTGTTCGGCAGCTTCCATAACCATACTTGGGTTATTTTTAGGATTCAGCGGCTCGTTCTGGATTGTGATTGCATCAATAGGAATACCATTAGCTGCCATCCCTTTTATATATTTTATAAAATACTGCGAATAGGTATGATAGTATTCTGGTTTTAAATGCCCGCCGCCGGTACTATCATTGGTTTTCATCCAGGCCGGTGGGCTCCATGGTGATCCCAATATTTTAATATGAGGATTGATGGCTAAGATTTTTTTTAATACAGGCATTAATGCATTTTGATCGTTAGTTAAACTAAATTTTTTTAGATCCGCGTCCGTCTCGCCAGCAGGCAAATCATCGTAAGAAAATACACGATCATCAAGGTCAGATGATCCGATGCTTATCCTTAAATAACTGGTATTTATGCTGTTTTTATTAATACCAAATAACTCTTGTAGTAAATCTGCCTGCTTATCAGCGCTCATTTTATTAATAAGCATAGCACTGCCTCCGGTTAAAGCAAATCCAAACCCATCCATTTGCTGATAGGTTTTGGATTTATCAATGCTTATTGTTGGAATACTTCCAGGTGTATTTATCTGCTTAAAGCCTTGGTTCTGTAATTTAAAAAGCACTTCATGATCAGGATCAGTAAGCCACAGCTGAGGTTTTATTTCTGATTTAATTTTTTGACAATCGGCATTAAATGATTGAAAACCCAATACAATTAATGAACAAATAAAAAGGTACTTACAATTATACATTTTGTTATGGCTACGGTAATAAAGGTTATAAGGTAATAAATAAATTTAAAGAAGCCGCAATTGTCGGTTGCGGCTTCTTTAAATTAGCTGGTTAATAACCGGGGTTTTGTGTTAAGTTTCCATCCAATTGTATCTCGTTGAACGGAACAGGGAATATTAGTTTGTTTTGTGATACATTATAGTTTAGCGGTTTTCCGAAAGGATCAACCTGGCTATTCATCAAAGTGATGGTGTATTGACTACCATATCTTAAAAGGTCATTCCAACGATTACCTTCAAAAG
Organism: Mucilaginibacter sp.; assembly: GCA_028288305.1. GTDB lineage: Bacteria > Bacteroidota > Bacteroidia > Sphingobacteriales > Sphingobacteriaceae > Mucilaginibacter. Next base: position 42,874 of record JAQBOA010000059.1, on the reverse strand, counting down.
CTAATTCCATTCTCCGTTCATTTAATATGGCTAATGCAACCTCAGATTGAGAAATGGCAGTTGTAGGAGCAAGTTTAACCCTTGCCCTGATCTGATTTACCAAAGGAATTGCCGTTGATGTTTGTCCAAGTTGGTTTAATGCTTCGGCTTTTAACAGTATAATATCCGCTAAACGCAACAGAATAGTATTGTCTGTACCGCCGCCAAATTGTGATATATTGGTTTTCCATTTATATAAAAAGGGTACAGTAACCGAACTTGTCGTATATGGAGCAGGGATAGGATCACCGGCAGCCAAGCCATTTGCATCTACTGTGGCTAAATAAATTGATGACTTTAAACGTATGGTATCGTTTTGTGTTTGATAAAGATTAACCAGGTCATTTGTTGGAAGATTGAACTTTTTAAATGAATAAGTACCAAATAGAGCCGGAAGATATAATGACACATTATAAGTTGTAAAACCACTGGCTGATGAATGCTGTATTTCAAATATCGACTCAGTAGTATTTTTTGTTCCATCAAACAAGGTAGCGAAGTTTGGAACCAATGAGTATTGCCCGCCATTGATTACCTTGTTACAATAATCCAAACATGGCTGATATTTACCTTCCTGGGCATACACTTTAGCCAATAGAGCCTGTGCAGCACCTTGAGTTGCATGTCCCACAGCAGCGAATGAAACCGGCAATGCCGATTCAGCATCAGTCAAATCCTTTTCTATTTGAGCATATACAGCTGTTGCGGCTGTTCTTGATGGTTTAACTGGTGTATTTATAGTTGTTAAAACTAATGGGACATCGCCATAAGTAGTAACTAACTGAAAATAAGACAATGCTCTTATAAATTTAACTTCACCAAGAATTTGCGCTTGCCTATTTGCGGTAAATTGGGCGGCAGGAATTTTTGGCACATAATCTAAAACAATATTTGCCGCATAGATATCCTGGTATAGTCCCTGCCAATCACGGGTGATATTTCCATTAACATTGGTCACGGTAAAGTTATCAACTCCAAAATTATCAGGGTTGTCCCCTCCTGCAAAGCAATTGTCTGCCCTTGCATCGCCATTAGTCGTATAATCCCAAACCCAATATTGATCGTTTAAAAAAGCTTGGGTATAAGCTCCCACTAAGCCGCCTTCGGCATCGCTTGCGGTTTTATAATAATTACCGGCTGTGCCCTGTGATACGGGCTGTTTATTTAAAAAATCCTTGTTACAGGCGGTTGTAAGGCCAATTGTGATACACATCGCAATTGTTAATATTTTATAATATTTATTCATTTTCTTAAAATTTAGGATTTACATTAAAATGTTACATGTAAGCCGGCTGTATACGTTTTTGTTTGCGGGTAAGTACCATAATCGATACCGATAGCTGTTGAGCTTGGCGCGCCAAGGGAACCTCCGTTTTGAGAACTACCGCTAAAAGCGTTTACTTCCGGATAGTAGCCTTTGTAATTGGTAATGGTAAGCAGGTTTTCAGCTGTTGCAAATAAGCGTATTTTTATACCTTGTTTATCCAGTGCACTATTTTTTATCTGGTAACTTAATGACACCGATTTCAACCTCACAAATGAACCATCTTCAATAAATCGCGAAGATGGCAGTATGGTAGAAGCCCCTGCACTATTAGTACCGCCATAAACAGCTGCCGGGATATTTGTAATATCGCCTGGTTTTCTCCACCGGTTCAACACAGCAGTGCTGGCATTTCCTGACAAATACATACCTTCTGTTTCCACTCTTGTAGCATCGAATACCTTGTTGCCGGTAACAGCATCTATTAAAAAATCCAAACTGAAATTTTTGTAAGCTATACTGTTTGAAAAACCATATACAGCTTTTGGTAAACCGCTGCCCAGGTAAGTTTCATCGGCCGCTGTTGGATTGGCTGTTGTGCCGCCATTAGCCGTTTTATATAGCGCATTACCGTTAGCCGGATCTACACCAACAAACTGATAACCATAAAATGCACCTAAAGGAAGTCCGTTTTTAACAATTGCAAGGTTGGTCGCATTGCCGCTTCCTCCAAATGCAATTCCGCCGAAAGGAAAAGTCTGATCAACCTTATTTCCATTGGCATCAATAGTTTGCGGCATTCCACTAACCTTATTGGTATTAAATGAGGCATTCAATGTGGCTGTCCACGTAAAGTCAGCTTTGGTTAAAATCCTTCCGGTTATTGAAAATTCAAAACCTTGATTTGATACCTGGCCTGGCAGATTTGTATTTTTGAGATTTGCAGCACCGCCTTCAGCAGTTGAAATTACAACCGGAAAAATGAAGTCAGTTGTTTTTTTGTCGTAATAATCAGCAGTTAATGATATCCTGTCATTTAAAACAGACAGATCAAAACCAATGTTTAACCCTTTAGTGCTTTCCCATTTCAAATTAGGGTTACCGGCCGGGTTAGTGGGGTAATATCCTGATGCACTGTTACCGCCAAATAAGTAAGCCGCCGGATTTAACGTACTATAGCTGTTATAAAGAGTTTGCGGCAAATTACCTACTTCTCCCCAACCTGCTCTTAATTTAAGATCGGAGATGAATTTGTTTTCTTTCAGAAAATCCTCACTTGAAACGCGCCATGCTCCTGATACAGCAGGAAAGTATCCCCACTGATTGTTAATGCCCGCTCTTGAAGAACCATCAGCTCTTAATGATGCAGTTAACAGATATTTATTATCATAACCATAATTAACACGACCAAAATATGAATTGGTTGTCCAGTCGGTTTTATAGGTAGATATTTGTTTATTTGCGCTTGCGGCGTTCAATGTGGTTACCCCGGCTGGAAAACCTGTACCATATAAATAGTCGCTTGTATATTTTTCTTCAATAGCTGAGCTTCCTACTACTGCTGTAATGCTGTGTTTTTTATTAATTACAGTTGAGTACGTTAAAGTATTATCCCAGGTATAACGGAAGGTTTCATTATTGTTATTACTTCCTATACCATTAACCTGGCTGGCTCCCTGGTTAGTTAGCGGGTTAGTGAACGCATCGCTATTATAGTTATTTAATGAGATACCCAGTTGCGAGCGGTATTTGATATTAAACGGCAAGGTAATTTCTGCGTGTACATTACCTAATAAATTATTTGCTACGTAATGGTTTTCATTACTGTAAATATCATCCAACGGATTAGTCGTATTATCCGAGTTGGATTGGTACATACCGTTCGCATTATATATTGGAACAATTGGAGGGGTAGATAAAGCAGCCAGCACAGTACCACCGTGGTTGGCAGAGCTATTGTCATTTACAGTACGCCCGTCACCCCTGTTATAAGCAATGTTGGTTCCAACCGTTAACCAGCTTTTCATTGTTTGTTCCAGGTTTAAATTAATGGAATAGCGTTTGAAATTCGTTCCAAATATAATTCCATCCTGGTTTAACTCGCCTAAGCCCAAATAAAAAGTACCTTTATCTGTACCGCCGGATAAGCCTACATTCACCCCGTCTTGATTGGCTGTACGATAGGTTAAATTTTGCCAGTTATTATTGGCAGTGAAATTAGATGGGAATGCCGGCACCGCCTGACCTGCGTTTGTATACTCATCACTTATCAGGCTTTTATACTGATCGGCATTCAGCATACTTAATTTTTTAATTATTTGCTGTTTGCCGGCATACATGTTTACATCAACCTGCATTTGCCCTTTTGTGCCTTTTTTGGTGGTAATTAACACAACACCATTTGTTGCACCTAATGAACCATAAATTCCGGCTGCTGAAGCATCTTTCAAAACGCTGATAGATTCGATGTTATTAGGATCTAAACTCGAGGTATTTTGTACAACAACACCATCAATTACATAAATTGGTTCAGAACCATTTGGTGATGATGCTCCGCGGATCCTTACACTAAAATTGCCACCGCCCGGTGCGCCAGATGCGTTAAATACCTGAACACCTGCAGCCTTGCCATCCAGCACTTCCGAAGTGTTAACTATTGGTCTTGAACTAACATCCTTAGTACTTACAGTTGAAATGGCTGATGTAATGTCCTTTTTCTTTTGAGTTCCATAACCAACAACAACTACTTCATTCAGTACTTTATTTGTTGCAACAAATGATACATTAATTTCCGTACGGTTATTAACAGGTTGTTCCTGGCTGTCAAACCCAACAAATGAAAACACCAATGTTCCGTCTCCGGCAACTTTAATAGAATATTTTCCATTAACATCTGTAACCGTACCATTAGTGGTGCCTTTTACTGTAACGGTTACTCCGGGCAATGTTAAGCCCTGATCATCTTTGACAATTCCGGTAACGGTTATTGTTTGTGCCCAGGCAAAAGCACAACTTGTTAACAGAATGACTATAAATAAAGTCAGTTTTTTTTTCATAGATTTTTATGATTTAAAAAATTTGGTTTATGTCAATGTATTAATTGACCGGGGTAAAATTAGATGCATTAATTCTTAAAAAGAAAAAAAATAATGCCATTTTTTTGTCACAAATAACTGATATATAAATAGTTACAAACTAAATGATACGGTTTAACACCTCAGTTCCAGGCATTTTAACACGTTGATTATTAACTAATAATATGGATAATTAAACTGAATATTAACAAATAATGATACGGATAATCACCTTTTTGTATTGCTTGAGGCAGAGCACTTTACAATTGTTAATTTTGAGAATAAGGAGCCTTATTCTTCATGAATTTCAAGCACTAATTTACTCCAACCTTGGTGAGGGTCATTTTTAATTGCTTTTTTTCGGCTTGATAACAGCTTTTTTACCCGGTTACTGTATGCCCAACAAGTGCTTTGGCGTATGGTTAATATCTCAGATAATTTGTGGGATGATATTTTTCCGTTACTTGAATATACCAGAAATATCATATAAAAAGCCTTTGTTATAGGGATACGAGTATTATGAAATATGGTATATGCAGTAACCGACTCTTCATAACTGCATTTACTGCAACGCCTGCTATAATGCATATGACCATTAAATGAATGTGTATTGCTGCATTTATGACATTTGTATCCATTATTCCATTTTAGGTCGGCTAAAAATTTATAACAGCTATCTGCATCAGGATAAATCGTGCTGAATTCTTCAAAATCTACCCCTGCAGACATGATCCTATCCCGCGTAACTTTTTCAAAACCGGTTTGCAGTTCCTGGTTGTCCTTTTCCAGTAAAAGGTTCATTCTTAATATATCTGCTGCCTGTTGTTTTAAAAGCTCGTTAACAAGGTTAAGGTCTTCATTTTGTTTTTCAATAATGTTTGCCTTCTCCAACAGCTCTTGCGTCCTTTCCTGTACTTGTTCTTCCAGCCGTATATTAATAGACTCTTTAAGTTTTTGAGTAGTGGTTAATTGTTTGATGATCCCGAGCTGTGCTTTATCCTTTTGCCTCTTTAAAATTCTTACTTTATCACTTAATGCCAGCGCCAGGAAAACCATCTCCAGGATAAAACAAATGCTAAGACTGTAATAGCTGAAGGCTCCTAAATTAAGTTGTCCAATAGTGATCAACAGCTTCATCACAAATCCTGCAAAAAGATAGCTATAACCTAAAACAAAGAACCTTGCCGGTCTATATCCATTAATAAAAATATAAATACCTGTATAAAACGCAATACAAAGTGGAATGAACTCTAAAAATTTATAGTTGAACCACTGTTTGTGTGCAAAAAGGCAGATAAAGAAAAAGATGATCCTGGCGCCAATAACTACGTTTATTAACTTATGTAACCGGGGGGCCTTTGCTTTTACAAACAACAGTTTATCGGTAAACATTAAAGCAAATACACTTACACAACAAAGCGCAAAACCGTAGGCATATTCATTCCAGGCAGGCGAGTTTGGCCATATATACTGATAACCTATTCCGTCATTACAAAGTTCATAAAACGCTACACTAAGGTTATATAATACATAATACAAATACTGTGTTTGCCTTACCGCTATAAACATCAAAAGGTTATAAAAAGCAAAAACCAATATCATCCCGTAGAATACTCCAAAAAGCAGATATTCATCTAAAGCATATTGAATAAACCGATTTACAGAACGCAGTACAATAATAATGTCTGCAGTTTGATGTGATTTGACCCTGAAATAATAAGTGTATTCCTTATCGGGATTAATATTCAGATTGATCTCAAAGTTTTTGTGGTGAAATTCCCTGTTTTTAAATTTATATAGCGCTCCGAACTTTTCTATTTCATATTGGCCGTTTTCTACGGGAATGTAGGTAGTAATATTATCAATGGTTTGATCAAAAAATTCCAGTATCCAATTTTTCTTAGTGTTTGGCGGGTGTTTAATGGTAATCCTATACCAATATACAGAAGCCAGGTTATAATTTTGAGGTGTGCTTGACACGCTTGATTTAAATTGAGCAGATACTTGCGAAGACAAAACCTGGTTAAATTGAAGTGTCCCTTTAGGGTCCTCCAGGCATTCAACTTCTCCGTAAGAAAAAATATGCTGATTTATCTGGTCATTAATTGCAACCTTTTGTTGAGCCGCCACATTTGATACAGAAATTAAGAAAACAAGATTTACAAATAATGCCTCAGCAAACCTTTTAATCGCCTTTTGGTAGTAGGAAGATTGTAATAACAATAAATAATTCACTTATTAGACCCTTGAATTCAACTGCACAAATAACGCGGTTTATTGTTAGTTATTTTGATTAATAAAACCCCAAATAATCTGAGTGTATTTTGGTGTGACCCTACGATTAGAATTCGGAAGGGAAAAAGCAACTTCTTTTAAAAGTACATTAAATCATTGTATGTAGCAACTTTCGCCAATGTGTAGAAATATTCCACAGGTTAACAAAATTAAACTTTTTTATAATTTATTGATTATAAATTAATTATGTATCTTTTTAATTTGTGGCATTATTATGTTATATAACTTGTCATATCAAAACAAAAAACATTAAATATGAAAAAGTTAATTACAATGATTGCTTTGGCAGCAATCTCTTTCGGAAGTTTAAGTGTATACGCACATGGGGCCGGTAAATCAACAATGCAGACTGATACCACTAAAAAATCAAAAAAAGATACAAGCAAGAAAAAATCCCCAAATATCATGAAACGTAAATAGTTTCTGATAGGTATAAAAAGCCTTTTCATGTTTATCATGGGAAGGCTTTTTATTTCAGTTAATCTCGCATTTTAATTAATAAAAACCATTACGAAGCCGTAATAAGCCTTTGCTTTTGTATTTTTGCAGATGCAGAAAAATACTATGGCGAAAATACTGCTTGTTGAAGATGACCTCACATTCTCCGAATTATTACAGGGTTTTCTGCATAAAAACGGATATATTGTAAAGGCCGTTGATAATGTTAAAAATGGTTTTAAGTTATTGGATCAACAGGAATTTGACCTGCTGCTGCTTGATTACCGTTTACCCGATGGAATTGGCTTAGATATATTTGTTAAGGCAATTGAGAGCGGAACAAAAATTCCGGCTATAATCATGACCAGTTTTAACGATGTTCGTACCGCTGTAAAGGCCATGCAAGCCGGAGCCCTTGATTATATTACTAAACCGGTTAATCCTGAAGAATTGTTGATGATCATTAACAATGCCCTTAACCAACAGGTACCGCAATCAAACACCATACAAAATATAACCCCTGATTTTATTAAGGGAAAAAGTGCAGAGGCCGATAAGCTGAACGCATATATTGAAATAGTTGCCCCAACAGACATGGCTGTTGTTATACAGGGTGAAACCGGCACAGGTAAAGAATATGTGGCAAGGGCCATACACAGGCTGAGCAAACGTGCCGATAAAACATTTATAGCTATTGACTGCGGTGCATTATCAAGGGATTTGGCGGCAAGCGAGCTGTTTGGCCATATTAAAGGTGCTTTTACCGGGGCTATATCTGATAAAAAGGGCTTATTTGAAGCCGCTAACGGTGGTACCTTATTTTTAGATGAGGTAGGTAATCTTAGCTATGATGTGCAGGTTAAACTGTTAAGAGCCCTTCAGGAGAAGACCATACAGCCTTTGGGAAGCACCAAACAGATTCCGGTAAATGTTCGCATTATTACAGCCACTAATGATGACCTTGTAAATAGCGTTAATAACGGCGATTTCAGACAGGATCTTTACCATCGAATCAACGAATTTAAAATACAGCTACCCCCTTTGCGTAAAAGAGGCCATGATCTTGAGCTTTTTATAAAACACTTTATTACCTTATCAAACCTGGAATTGGGACGAAATGTGGAAGATATCTCATCTGAGGCCAGAAAAGTGTTGCAACAATATGACTGGCCGGGTAATCTGCGCGAACTTAAAAACGTTATTAAAAGAATGGTGCTGCTAACATCATCAGCCATCGCAGGCATTGAATCACTCCCTGATGAAATGCTTTTTACAGTTACCAATATACCAAAGGCCCAGGAATCTGATCTGAAGGTTTTGAACGAGACCAATGAAAAAGAGATGATCCGGAAAACGCTTATGAAAGTTAAGTTTAATAAATCTGAAGCGGCAAGGCTGCTGAACATTGACCGCAAAACGCTTTACAATAAAATTGAGCGTTATGGCCTGGATAGCTAATTATGTTGGCCTCACCTAAATCCTCTCCAAAGGAGAGGACTTGAGTATAATTTTGTTTTTAGCCCCTCTTCCCTTGGAGAGGGGTTGGGGTGACGCGTTCGCGCGATTAGGTTATTGCCTCCGGTATGTCATCATTTAAATAAATAGACCTAACTTGTTTAACAAGGATTTGCAGCTTATTGGTAAGCAGTATAATAGTATCTATCTTTTCGGAATTTGCCAGGTCATTATTTAAAAAATCCATCTCTGCAATTCTGAAATCAGCAGCAAGATCGGTGGCTCCTATTTGTGCTGTGCGGCCTGCAATACGATGCACCAGCAGCACCAGCTTCTCATTATCATAGTTCTCCATGCTGAGCCTTAGTTCGGCTATGTCATCAATGCAATCCTCTGTAAACCGTTTTAATATTTTGTTTAACTGCCGTTTATCACCAAAGGTCATTTTTTCAACCTTGTTTATATCTAATTTTATTTCGGGCATGGCTTCAGCATCAACTACTTGTTGCATTACCATTGCTAATAAGTCGCGCTCTTTAAATGGCTTCATTAGTATCCCGTCAAAACCTCCGTTTAAAACAAACTCACATTCGCCAGGTAACGCTTGTGCGGTAAGCGCAAAGATCAATACATCAGCAGAAATTCTTTCTCTTAATATTTTACAGAGTTCGGTTCCACTCATTTCCGGCAACCTTATATCCATAAGAATGAATTTTACAGCTGGGTCAATGGCCGCATTTAATAGCTCTTGCGGCGAGCTGAAACAACGGTGCTTTATACCGTTCCTTTCAAATATGGTGCTGCATAATTCCAGTATAAAATTATCATCATCAATTATCCATATTTTTCCTTGTTTTGCATGTATAAATCTGTCAAACTGCTTTTCAGATTCAGCAAGGGGCTCTGCTGCTTTTTTATAGCTTAAGTTAAAAGTAAAGCTGCTGCCCTGGCCCAATTCGCTTTTTACGTCAATGTTGCCTCCCTGTACTTCTATAAGCGACTTGGTAATTGTAAGACCAAGACCAGTTCCTTTTAAATAATTAGAGCCTGGCTCCGGTACCTGTTCAAATTCATTAAATATCCTTGTTATATCTTTATCAGATAAGCCAATGCCGGTATCACTTACTGTAAAAATATAGTTTAATACATTCCCTGCTTCAGTGCATGAAACAGATAGCTTCACCTCTCCTTTGTCGGTGAATTTAATAGCGTTACCCAGCAGGTTATATAAAATTTGCTTTAAGCGGAAGGCATCCCCTTCTAAATGATTATAAATGGGTATATTATAATCAGTGACCAGTAAAATGGATTTTTTAACAGCCTGTAAGCGCATTACAGATACCACCTCATTAAGCAATTCGGTCATGCTGAAAACCTGGGTGGAAATTGTGAACTTACCAGATACTATACGGTTATAATCAAGTACCTCATTCACAATTTGCATCAGGTGTTCTGACGACCGGTAAATTGCATCGATATCGCTTTTGCGCGGATGCACCTGATTTTTCAATAATTCAGTATAACCTATGATAGATTGCAGCGGCGTACGTATCTCATGGCTCATGTTTGACAGGAACCGCTGTTTAGCCTGGCCGTGATATTCAGCTTCATCGCGTGCTATCTCAAGTTCCCTTTTGTATTGATTAATGCGGCTGATATCTCTTAAAATAAAATAAAGCAGCACAACGGCAAGCAGGAAAGCTGCTACAATAATGTAGCTTATACGATTTACGCTGGTATTAACCACATTTTTGGCAGTACCGTTGTTTATTTCAACCTGCGTTACTGCTTCGGCCTCCACTTGTTTCAAAATGCTAAGTATCCGGCGGATAAGTCTATTGTTGGCTTTATTTAATACTGCTTCCTTATCTAAAAAGAGCGCGCTACGCCTTACCTGGTTTTTCTCCAGCCTGCTCATAGTTTGACTCATTCCTTTAAGTATGCTGTCCTGCTTGGCTACGGCAAGAGTATCCTGTTTAGTATTGATCTCAACCTCTACAACCTTATAGGATGGACTTTGTACCGGCTGTTTCTTTTTGCCAAACAATTTGCTGAAAAATCCCCGTGACTGTTTTGTTGAATCTGTCTTCTCTTCGGGGATTATAGTAGTTGTTTGTGTGTTTTTTTCGGTAGTGGTAACGGTGCTATCATTTTGTCGGGCACTTTTATCTACCAAATCGTTCAGCATTTTAACCTGAGTGGAAAATGTTTTATTATTCACTAATCCTTCCCGGACTTTTAAGTAATTAATAAACAGCTTATCGCGTTTTATCAATAACTTTTTAAGCGAGTTGATGTGTTTTACCTGCCTTTTATCATCCGCAAAAAGTGTTTGCAGGGTATCAATTGTTACTAATAGTTTTTTTGTTTCTTTGAACAGGTTATAATAGTTTGCCGGGTTATTGAGGATTTCTGATTTTTGCACTTGGTCAAGTTGGGCGACCTTGTGGGTAAGCTCATTAACTAAACGCAGTTTATCATTCGGCGCAGAAATTTTTTCAACAGCGTTGAGCATTTGTTTAAAAGCAAACTTGCTGATGCCCCAAGCCAGCAATAATGTAAGACATGCCAAAACCGAGGCAATAATTATCTTTCCCTTAATTGATTGTATAAAAAAAGTATGTTTATCGTCGCCCATATATTACACTTATCCCATAAGCTTCTGATTAATTAAGATTCAAAAACTATCAAATTACATCCTTTTTAACGAAAAAACCGTCTTTAAATTGCTCTTAAACTGGTTCTCCAGATATCATCGGTGGTGACAGAACAATTTTCGAACCACTTTTTTGAGGATTTTGAGGAAGTTGGCGGACTCGCTCTATTGATGATCATTTAGTAGAAAATATAAATAAATATAGTCAAACTTGTTTATAGGCTGATTTGTGATACGAGCAGCCTGTAGCGCTTAGTCCTGTTTCTGCTCATCCTTTAATAAATACTGTTCCTGTATCACCCCCGTCCGGCTGATGACCTTAATAGTAGTAGTATCACCTCTTTTGAGTTCATCCAGATTGGCAATTTCAGCAGATGAGATGACCACCTGTTTGCGGGAAGCCCGCCCCTGCCCAAATCACTACATCCTCTTGTCTTATATATTTAAATAAACTTTCCTTGCTTATGAGTCCAGATTCTATTAGGTGTCAAATTTATGAGTTTTACGGCGAGCAGGGCGCTTTCTATGAATTTTGTAATATCTATATCTGAAGTGATCAAAATACGGTAATCGATGTCTCGCCAATTTTCAAATACATGAAAAAACCGGGAAACTTTGATATATATTGATGGGTTTAAAACGACAAAGCCTGTAAATCATTGATCTACAGGCCTTGTTTGGTATCGTCGGGGTGGCAGGACGATTAATCCTTTCCGCAAATAACTATATATCAATAAGTTGATGGAGACTTTTTAGAACTACTCACTGTTTTACTCACATATTCTTTAACAGCGATTAATACAAATTTAACGATCTGTTTTAAGTTATGCAATTGTAATTTATATTAGTTTGCTCCTTTAAACAAACACTTTAAGTTGAGCAGCCTCTCTTTTATTTTCAAGATAATTATATTTATGGGCCATACTCTGCTACTTACCTACAAGCCGAAGAGCGAATGAACACACCATCCCTTATTCACCATGTAAGCAACCAAAAGCGGAAGCCGGGTAAAAAGTCAAGGCCGGGCGGCCACTTAAAAACGAAACGCAACTGCCCGCTTGTATAGCCTTGACTTTTTATCCCGGCGGTGGCTACCTTCGCTGTACCGGTGAATGAGGAAATGGTAACTGCAATAACCAGTAAAGAGAATTGTTTACCATACGTTAAATCCAATAAGTGAGGATGATTTGTTTAAAGTTCATTTCACCCTGCTTCTGGCCAAATCTTATTTCAAGAGTCAAATTAGCTAAATTGGATATTACTGTAATCAATGTATACCATCAGCTCTTCCTTCATTAAGCTCCCGTCTTCGCTACGCTTATAAGCTCTTCTCTTGGTTGGAAGATGTATGCCATTTACTTCCCGATAATCAAATACATACTGCGTAGCGGGAAAATCACCTGCTACATCAATAAAATAGTCATGTCGCCTCAAAAGAAAATCTTCGCCGAAATAAAAGTCTTGTATTTGGTTGTGAGTTGCTATATTCGGTGGAAATGTGACACGAATACCTTCCCAACTTTGCCCATCCTCCTTCCAAGGGGCAATTTGTGAAAGACCCATGCCAGGCATGCTCATAAAAAAGGGGGTAGTCAAATAAGTCCAGTTTGCGTAACCGTTAAAGTACGCCCGGTCGATTGCATCCCATCCCTTTGACTTCATATGGTTATGGAGAATTTCTATGCTTCCTGTCCGCTCTGATATGACTTCGCCATGTACAGTTTCTATCGCAATGCGCTCGGTGGAAAAATTGGTTTGCTGGTCAGGCGCTCCATATGGCCGCATTGATGCATGCTCCTGGTGTAATACCACTTCCATCTCCCTTGGGCTTCCATCCTGTGGTTGACCCTGAAGCTCAAAAAGTTTGCCTCCACTAACGATTGTTACATTTACTTTGGTTAATTCTCCCCAACGTTTGAGCCCACCATGGGCCTCGAAAACCGAATTTAAAAAGTTGTTCATCTGATTTGTTTTTATTTTAAATATTTCTCTTTAAGAACAGTAAAAAATGCCCATAGAATCAATTGATAGCATTCTGTATATCAAGCTATTCGTTCTGATCAGCTCTTTTAATGACGTTCAGCAATTTCTCATCAAGGCCTTTGGCAACCTTAAGAACTTCATTGTTGTTGAATTGGCCAAATAAGGATGACGGCAGGTCGTACTCTGCATATACCTCCCCCTCGTTACTTTCATATGCAATCATGCGAAGGGGGGCATATAATGCAGCCCTGATATCGTGAACTTCCATCTGAATAGCTATCAGTGGATTTCCAATTATATATTGCTTCGCTTTCCTGCGTTTATCATATATATTTAACATATCTCCATGGTGCTCGATGCCAAAAATGATTAACCCGCTGTCTCCGGCGAGTGGCTCTAAATATTTTCTAACCGATTCCGGATCTGATATAATATTTTCTGCAAAGTTTGGCTTAAGACTTCTTACTATAGCTTCAAGATTTTTCGTGAAATCTTCATAGCTGCTACTCAATAAAATTTGCTGGTGACTGATAATAACTTCTTTTTTCATAACCTCATTATATAATTTAAAACGCACTAGTTTAATAATCATATTCACGTCTGCAACTTTTAAAAGGCCACAAGGAGATAGGATAGCGCCATCGGAACGAGTAGCTTAAATATGTTTGCCATCCTTAATTAAACCATTGTACATCAATTGATAAATTGGTGTAGGTATATTTAATTTTGACCCGAGCCTTACTATATCACCAGTTAATTCTTCAACCTCTGTTTTACCTCCTTTTCTAAAATCGCTTAACATTGAAGATCCCGAGTCGGCAGGCAAGGAAACAATCTTTTCAAAAGTCGTTTTCGGTAAGTCTGCCGGAAGTATCACCGGAATAGTGGCAGCAACGATATAAAGCTCTTTGATCATGCCTTTCAGCATACTGAGGCGCTCCTCGTTATTTGAAATTTCTCCCATTGTAGCATTGTAATAGGACGTTATGGTAGCCAAAACAGAGATAAAGAAGAATTTCAACCAAACCTGTTGATTCATGTTTTTACTAATAGTCACCTCCATGCCAGATTTTTCGAATATATTCTGAACATGTTTTAGCAACTTGGGCGTTGCAGTGGAGGAACCGAATATGATCTGCTTGAGGGATCCGCTTTGCCTGATCTTTCCGGGAGCAATTAATCTGGATGCTATGTAAATGCAGCCTTCCCAAACATCAGCAGCAGGTAAAATTTGTTTTATTTTTTTCGATATGTTTAAACCATTTAAAAATGGGATAATAACGGTGTATTTATCGATAATTGGGGAAAGGGGCAATAAACTTTCTTCAAGATCGTACGCCTTAATGCAGCATATTAGCAGATCAATCCGGTCGATATCAGCAGGATTATTAGTAGTCAATGTCGGATGGACCACTATATCGCCCCCTGGGGTGGAAAGTTCCAGACCATGGGAATTAATGGCATTCAGGCTTTCTCCTCTGGCAACAAAAAAAACATCAATGCCAGGATGTTTTCCCTTAGCTAAGAGCCCTCCGATATAGCCTCCTACACCTCCAATGCCTAGAACAGCAATTTTATATCCAGTTTGCATAATTTCTTATTTTAAGCTTCGATCACGATCTATAACTAATAAAAATCTCGTGTCTGTATTTTTCAGATTTGTTCAAACACCAACATGATATGCTGTTACCGGATATTACAAATAGGATGCCGTTTTGTAAGAGGTTCAAAAACAACATTATAGATAAATTTAGACTTTTTTTATTATGCCATATCGTAGATGGCTCGTTAAAATACGATATAGCGTAGAAGAAGTTTTCTGTCAGTTAATCGGATTTGTAAATATGAAAAACAAACGATTTTCGATCAAGTAGGTTCCGCATTGATTGATCATCCGATTCAGCGCTTTTTTGATCATCGAACAAATTCAATATCATAATTATTAAATTGAATATCACGGGTTTGAATGGGCTAAATCGTTGGAATGAATAGACTCGATAAACAGAATCCGGTGGCCAACGCTCGTGGCATCTCCACCCTAGGTTCAACATAGCTTGACCTGTATATGATTAAAAACTTACAAAAAGATTATTTGCGTATTGGTTATTTTAATTGCAAAATGCAAGTAATTTTTTACTTTTGATTTGCAAGTGTATTTTTCACTTAAAAAGCAAAGTAAAAGTTATGAAACATTACGCAACAGCCACATGGACTGGTTCGGGATTGAAAGGCGGGGGAACAGTTACGATACAAAGTAATGCCTTTGGAGGGGTGTCATACTCCTTCGACTCAAGATTTAAAAATGAGCCGGGCACCAAACCGGAAGAATTACTTGCAGCGGCCCATGCAAGTGACTTTACGATGAAGTTAAGTTTTATATTGGCGGATGCAGGTTTTGCACCCGAATATTTGTCTACCACCTGCACTGTTGACTTTGAACGGGGACAGATTTCAGCATCGCGGTTATTGGTAAGTGCCACGATTCAGCACATCGATCAGGCAACCTTGAACAAGTGTATCATGGTTGCTATGGCCACCTGCCCCCTCAGTGTCGCCTTAAATGAGAAGATCAATATAGAAGCTAAAATTGAAAAAATAATTGAAAACTAAAAATATAAAGCCGGCTTACATTTACATTATCTATGTGATACTACTGTCGGCTACATTATCATTAAGAGAAAATCCGAACCCTAACCTTCTTTCACAATAATTTCCAAAGTGGAGAAAATAGATATAGTGCGCATCTATAATTCTTTGTACAATAGAGATATGCTTCGCAAATACAATGATGGATTATTGCATCAAATATTTATGGCCCCCTGACCACCAGCAATCAAAAATGCATCTTTTAAGACCTCTGAATAGGTGGGATGAGCATAAGTTATACGATACATGTCCTCGGCGGTAACTTCAAATTCCATTCCTACCACACATTGCGCAATCACATCCGCCGCTCGCGGTCCGATAATATGCACACCCAAAACCTCACCATACTTTGGAGACACCAGCACTTTGGCGAAGCCATCAATATCGCCTGACGCTCTGGCTCTGCCGCTAGCCGAGAACGGAAATTTTCCTGTGTTATATGGTATGCCATCTGCCTTAAGCTGTTCTTCGGTCTTCCCAACAGCAGCTACCTCAGGCCAGGTGTAAATCACGTTTGGGATCAGGTCATATTTGATATGCGGCTTTTGGCCGTTAATCACTTCCGCAACAAAAATACCCTCATCCTCCGCCTTATGGGCAAGCATCGGTCCGGCAATTACGTCCCCTATAGCATAAATATTGGAAAAACTGGTTTGCAACTGCTCATTAACTTTAATAGTTCCATTCTTCTCCCTTTCGATGCCCAACCCCTCCAGGTTTAACCCCACTGTATAAGGCCTACGGCCGGTAGCAACTAAACAGTAATCTGCAGACATTTCTTGTTCGTTTCCCCCGGCATTTAAAAATCTAACAGACGCCTGATCACCCAGATTTGCGGCGGATTGAACTTTAGAGGCCAACAATATCTTAATTGAAAGCTTTTCCAGTATCCCGAACAATGCTTTACTCATCTCCCTGTCCATTCCCGGAATAAGTGAATCCGCATATTCAATGATGGTAACCTCGGTGCCGATCCGTGCAAAAACAGACGCCATCTCCACACCAATAACGCCGCCGCCAATAATTACAATTGACTGCGGTTGAGCAGGCAATGAGAGACTCTCGGTAGAAGTGATGATGCGCTGTTTATCAATGACTACACCCGGGATGGTTCCTGGTTTGGAGCCGGTGGCAATGATAAAGTATTTAGAAATGAGGATCGTTTCCCCTGCCGATGAACTTACCTTCAGGCGCGTACTGTCTACAAGGGATCCCAAGCCATTGTGAATATCAATCTTATTTTTTTCATCAGGAAGTTCAGTCCTGCTGTGTTTGAAGCCACAACATCAGATTTGCGTTTTAGAAACTGCGTAAAATTCAGGCTTATCCCGTTGTTTAAGTCAATGCCGTGAAGCTTAAAATTAGTTGTGGCTTCATGGAAATGCTCCGTGCTATCCAATAAGGCTTTGGCCGGGATACAGCCTACATTTGTACAAGTGCCACCCAAAGTCCCATATCTTTCAACAATTGCCACCTTGTAACCCAGTTGAGATGCTCGGATAGCTGCGGTATAACCACCGGGGCCTGATCCGACTACGATTATATCGTACGTATTGTCCATAAATTTTCAGATAAGCAAGTTGTTTAATTTAAATTATGGATTACGTTTGCTGAAGGCCTGCAGTGGCGAGGAAAGATAATCCTTATAAACATTTTCAGTTGCGCCTGCATGAATCTCGTATTCTTCGGATTCCAACCCTTTAATCAATGCCTCTGCCACTTCTGATGGCTGCATACCTCTCTCTTGCCCCCCTATATCTTTCGAAAAAGCCGTATTTACCAGGGGGGCATCAGTTCCCAAACTTTAATTCCTGTTTTCTTCCTCAGCGCATATCTCAAAGATTGTGTATAAGAATGTAAGGCAGCCTTGCTTGCGGAGTAGGTCGGCGTATTATACCCTGGAACAAATGCCGCTACTGATGAAACATTGACAATGGCCGACTCATTCGGTACGGACAATAACGGGACGAACTTATCCACCATCCTGATGACGGAAAGGTAATTAGTAAGGACCTCCTGAGAAGCCTTTTCAAAAGCATCCTGACCTGACGCTAATTCATATGTGTAGCCTTTGCCCGCGTTGTTTATCAAAACGTCCAGCCGCCCATACTTACTTGAAATAGCCTGGTATAAGCGATCAACATCGCCGGAACTGGTTACGTCTGCGGCCTCGAAATTGCCGTTTGATAACTCAGCAATGGCCTTTTTTAGATTAGCCTCATTACGTCCTGTAATGACAATCGTGTTGCCCCTTTCTGCTAATAACCTGGCAATCTGAAATCCAATTCCCGCACTACCACCGGTTATTAAGATTATTTTATCGGATATTTTCATTTCATTTTTTTTTAGTTTATGATAAATTGAATTAAACTGGTTCGGCACTTTCTGCTTTTCTAACCAGTTCTGCTAATTTCTGATCCAACAGTCCAAACTGCTTAGACGACAGATCGTATTCAATTCATATTGTTCCTCCATTATCCTCGTAGGCCGGTACACCGAGCGATGCATACAGACCCGCCCGAAGATCAACCCTGTTCATCAAGAAAGCGATTATCGGATTGCCGATGATACAGTTTTGCATTTTGGAGCGCACCCTCAATTTAAAAAAGAATGCCTGCAACGTTCAACGGTAATCGAATTTTTCATAAGGGAATTTAATGGATGAACGACGCCTGGTTAATAATCAAACCATTTGTCCAAGTCCTTCACCTTTTGCTCAGTAAATGGCGGAATCAGGTTATCAATATTGACACCGGAGGGAGCGTGTAAGATCGATTTCGCGTGACTCATGGCATCAAAACCGTACTTGCCGTAGTAATGGCCCATGCCAGAGTTGCCCATGCCGCCAAAAGGCATGGTTAGAACGAATAGGTGTACATTGGTTTGGTTCACAGCCCCGCCACCAAAGGGAAGCGAGTTCAACAGTGACCTGATAATATTTTCGTCAGTAGAAAAGATAAATGCCGAGAGTGGCGTGGGCATTTTTTTAATATTGGCAACTACTTCATTTAAATCACTGTAAGCCAGGACGGGCAATATCGGCCCAAAAATCTCGTCCTCCATGATGGGGTCCGTCCATGACACCGGGTAGATCACTGTGGGCGCCAGGTAATGTGCTTCTTCGTCAAATTCACCGCCGGTGATTACTTTTTCCGGATCTATCAGCGCGGCCAGTCGTTTTACTTCCTTCCCGCTGATGATTCTTGAATAATCAGGATTGGCCTTTGGGGCTGCGCCGAACATTTCGATCAGGGCATTTTTGGTTTCTTTCACAAACTCTTCAACAACCGATTCATGGACACAGGCATAGCCAGGCGATGTACACCATTGGCCGCCCCAGGCGGTAGCCCCCCATATAATTTTCCTGGCAGCATCCGGAATGTCGGCGGTGGTGTCGACAATTGCCGGGTTTTGGCCGCCTAATTCTAATATAACAGGTGTCAGATTTTCTGCTGCGGCCTTTAAGATGATCTTTCCAACCTTCACGCTTCCGGTAAAGAAGATAAAATCAAACGGTAATTTTAGCAATTCGGTTATAGCCTCGTGGTTGCCTTCTACGGCAGCAACAGCGTCTGGCTCGAAGTATTTTGCGATCAGAACTGCCAATAATTTGCTTGTATTGATGAGCGCGTTGCTTGTTTTAAGAATAAGTGGGTTACCTGCGGTCAGGGCATCAATTGCAGGGTCAAACAACAAGAGCAGTGGCCCGTTGAACGGACCGATAATAAGTGTTACCCCATATGGTTCTTTGTAAATTACGCCCCTGTGACCTGATGCTGCTAAAAATTTGGGTATGGGAACTTCCACAGGTTCCATCCATTCCCTAAGCCTTGATCTGCTCTCATGAATAATACTGATCGGTGCGCTTACCTCAAAGACCTGTTCTGAATAAGCAGTTTTAAAGTCTTTTCCTACAGCCTCCTGTAAAGCCGATCTGTTCTCGGTAAGTAGCCTTTCGAGGCGGTCCAACTGCTCGATTCTCCATTCATATGTTTTGGTGACATTGGTATTATAATAGGCTTTTTTCCGTTCGAACAGTTCCTGGAATGGATTAATTTCAACCATTTCAGGACTTGCGGTTTGCCTTGAATTTTCCGAGTTTCCCATTTTTTTAAGAATATTAGTGTCCAACAGATATTTACGCTTTCATCACTATTAATATGCCAAATTGTTATCCATTGATAATCAATATTTTGCACTTATAGGCAAGGAAATCCGGATACCTTATTTCGTATTTTAATGATGGGATGTACTTTATTTAGTCAGGCGCAGGCATTCTTTGAGAACTTATGGGTTTTGAAACAGGGGCCCATTGTTTCTTGCGTTGCTTTGTTGCGGTTAGCAAAAGTCGCTAGAAAGATAGATCTTGAGAATTTTGACGACAAGATTCTATCGATTTCAAAAATACAAGAAGGGTGGGTTTGCCCCAATAGCAGTCTGCTAAGGCTGGACCTGTTATAAGGCTCGAGTAATATGCTTACTGCAAAAAGAGCATTAATTATAAAGTTCCTGACCCAATGGCCTAATTGGGATAACATTGATTCGCTTTCCAAATCATTATTAGAAACCTAGTTCGTGACGAAACTCCGGCTAATATTGATATTGTTACTGTTTTAGGAGCATTTTAGCTAATTTCAATCAATTGTATTCTTCGATGAGATCTTTTTTTCAATGCCCAGTTTTTTCATTCTCGAAATTAGCGTGTTAGCATTAAGTTCCAATAACTCCGCGGCTCCCCCTCGGCCAAATATTTTCCAATTACAGGTTTCAAGAACAGATAGTATATGATCCCGTTCGTTTTCAGTTATAGTTTTAACACGCAGATTATAACCCGCTATGGTTCCCTGGGGTTTTACCTCGGGTAAGTGCAAAGAACTGATCATATCGCCACTGGCAAGTAAAACACTTCGCGCCATCAGATTTTCCAGTTCTCTTACATTTCCTGGCCAGGAATAATTAAGCATAGTCTGAACAACGTAGTCTGTAAAACCTGTTATTACCTTATTTTCCTTGCTGGCATAAACATTTACAAAATGGCGAGCTAAAGGTAGTATGTCTTCTTTACGTTCACGCAGAGGGGGTAACACAATCGGGAAAACGTTAAGGCGATAATAAAGATCCATCCGGAACCGGCCGGTTGCTATTTCATCTTCTAAGTTTCGATTGGTGGCTGCTATAATACGTACATCAATTTTTTTCTTTTGTCCCCCAATAGGCTCAACTTCTTTTTCCTGTAATACACGCAGCAGCTTGACCTGCAGATCTATTGGCAATTCTCCAATTTCATCCAAAAAAACAGTCCCTCCGTTGGCCTGTTCAAATTTTCCGATCCTTTTGTCAACCGCACCTGTAAAGGCCCCTTTTTCATGGCCAAATAGCTCTGATTCAATCAGGTTTGCAGGTAGCGCCGCACAATTTACAATGATCAGTGATTCCCTTCTTCGGGAAGATATCCGATGAATACATTGGGCGATGAGCTCTTTTCCAGTACCGCTTTCACCTAAAATCAAAACGGAAATATTTGAGGGCCCCGCTATTTTAACGTTATTCAGTACCTCTGACATTCCCTGGCTCGTTCCGATAATTTCTTTGAAGTCATCTCGTGATATAGAAGCTGTAGAAAGCTTTAAATCAATAATTGATTCCTGATTTTGCCGATGCAGGTACCAGGCAATATCCAACATCACTAATACATCTTTTTCACGAAAGGGCTTCACCAAAAATCCGTATGGTTTTGTGGCTTTGGCCGCGTCTAATGTTTGTCTATTTGAATTCGCCGACAAATATATAAATGCGATATTTTTATCTCTTAACACTTTTGCAAGGTCAATACCTGTCAATTTGCCTTGTAAATAGATATCCAGCAATACCAAATCCGGATAGTCTTCTTCAATTATTTTTAATGCTTCATTCGCCGACCGGGCAATACCAGAAACCTGATAGCCTGCTTTTTGAAGGATCACCTTCAAATTTTTAGCTTCAATGTACTGGTCTTCAACAATAAGTACTTTGTTATTCATAGTTATATTTCCATTGTGCCCTGCCGGATCAAAAAATCATCAGTATAATATAGCTCTTCCTGTTTAAATATAACAATAATTGTAGTTCCATAATTAGTATTAAAACTAATTTCAGCATTGATATCCTTGCTGAGTCCTTTCATTAAATCTAAACCCAGCGAATCTTGCTCAGTATTAGGAATGTTTGAATCCATACCTATGCCATCATCTGCAAGTTCCAGTTTTATTTGTCCTTCATGATCACTTAACGAAATTGAAATTTCGCCTTTTGATTTGCCAGGGAAAGCATATTTAATTGAATTGGTTACCGCTTCATTAATGATCAATGCCAATGGTATAGCATATGCTACATCAAGGTTCAAGGGATCGATTTTCAACCTGAAATGAATTTGACCGGCGATATCAAAACTATCGCTCAAATATTGTACCATTTCCGGAATATAAATAGCCATATCTATCGTTTTTACATCATCAGACTGATATAGTTTTTGATGGATCAAAGACATGGCATAGATACGGTTCCGGCTGTTTTCTAATGCTTTTAACGCGTCGTCTTCAAGGTAAGCCGCCTGTACCTCTAACAAAGAGATCACCGTGTGTAAATTATTTTTTACCCGGTGATGGACCTCCTTTATTAACCATTCTTTTTCTTGCAGTAAACGCCGTAGTTGTTCATTTTTTTGAGTGATGATCAAATTGTTTTTTTGTTTGTTTCTATACTGTTTGTAAAGTAAGCCCATAATCATCACCGACAACAGCGTTGCGCCGATGGTTATGTTTTTAGCAAGGTTGGCCTGATGCAGTTTCCCTTCCTCCAGCCTGGCGTTTTGTTTTAGTAATGAAATACGCTGGTCTTTTATTTTAATTTCACTTTCCTTTTTTGCCGTTTCAAATTGAATGGACAGTTTTTGCACCTCTTTATCCTTTGCTTCTCTTAAGCCGGCCTCATTTAACTGGTGATTTTTATTTAAATGTTTAATAGCCTGTAGGTAATGTCCTGTTGCGGAATCTGCCAGGAAAAGCATATACTGCAGGTGGCGCTCCGATGACGAGGACCTTTCATTTTCGGGAAAATCCAAAGCCTTGTATAAATAAGGCCTTGCCTTGGTATAACGGCCAGACTCCACGTAAAACTGGCCAAGATTTAGGTAAAGAACAACACTTGCGACGCCTTGTTTTTTACTTAATTCAAGTACCCGGGCGAAATACCCCTCGGCCTTATCATATTCCTTCATGTCCCTGTAAATATTCCCGATAATTGAAGCATAGTCAATTTTATCTGCATCATTTTTGAGCGGGTATTTTTTCGCCATATTTTGTGTGTATGACAATGCGTCCTTGTATCTTTTCAACCTTCGTAACGCTTTAGGGATTATCCCGAAAATTGAAAACTTAGTCAAGTTATATTTCCCTGCGTGAATTTTATAGCTATTGATGGCCAGGGTAGCGTAGTCAATGCTTTTTTGGTATTCATCATTATTATAGCAAATGGCAGCATGCCAGTTATAAAAATCACCGGCTGCGATACTGTCACCTGTCATTTTCATGCTTTTTATGGTTTCCAGTGAATAGTAAAGGGCCTTCCCGGGATTTCCTCTCATGAAATTTAGCTCGGCTAGTTGAGAGTAGGTGTAGTGTAAATTCAAGTACCCTATGGACCTGTATTTTTTTATGACTTCCAGTAATTCTCTTTCTGCCGAAGGATTTCCCTGGTCGGCATGAACTACGGCAATGTCCTTAAGCGCTAAAATCTCCTTTTCAGGCTGATGTAATTTTATACATAAATCCTTTGCCTGTTGTGCCAAAATCAAAGCATTTTTCCAATCTTCTTCTTTTTTTTCATTTTCCCTTAACCAATATTTAAAGCTCAAATCCAAAAGTAAATTGATCCTGGTTGTATCATTGACCGATTTCAGAATATTTTCAGCGGATTCCATATCATTTTTTTCTGTAAAGATATCCGCTATAAAAAACTGCGCGTCATTATAACCTGATTGACTATGCAGCTTCTTACTCAGTTTGCTGGCCTCCGCGGCAAAATTCATAGCGCGATCCAGATCAGTCTCTTTCTTTAATGGCTTATTGAAATTAAGGTTACTCAGATCGAGTAGCAACTGTATTTTCTCTTTGCCAGACCGGATGTTTTTCAGATGGTTTAATAATCCGGGTTCTTTATCCGGATCGACGGGTTTAGGGGCCGGATAGTATTGAGCATAGGCAGTCAGCTGCAATGTAACCAACAGGATGGCAACAAGGAATCTTGTTTTACCAGCAAACTTCTGACATTTCATGGTAGTTTTCATACAAGCTGCCTGATGTGAAATTGTAACTGTGTTTCTAATAAGCATATGATTCGATAGAATAGTAAAAATAGTCAATTAAAGGCAATTCTAAGTGGCTAAGGCGTATTTCTACTCCTTTGAATCAGTGGTTTACGGATCATGATATCCCAATTATGATATATCAAAATGCTTTTCAAAATGATTTGATATTTGGGAATGTCTAACTAATATAAATTCTTGTAATTAACTAACTATGAGTTGTTTGCAAAGTTTTTGCAAAATGGCACAACTCTTGGAAAGGTTGTGAAAGCAAAGCAAACTTCACCTGGTTTTAATATTCCCGAATTCTTGTTCGGAATTTGATTTGCGCAAGGCTATTGCAGTTATTTTTCAACAATTTAATTAATGATAGTTATGGTACATCCAGTAATTAAGAAATTATCCCCGGATAAATATGAAATTGAAAGCGTCGATCAAGATTGTTTTTTAGAAGAAGCTCTTGATGAAGCAGGCATTATATTGTCTAAATCTATGTATAAAGAAGAAGGAAAAATTTACCTGAAGTCCCCAAATGAGCCATCGAACAATTACCCGAAAATTATTGGAGATAGTCCGGAATTGAACAAAATATTCCGGCTGGTAGAGCTGGTTGCACCATCAGTCACCACCGTTTTGATATTAGGAGAAACGGGTACAGGAAAAGAACTGATTGCCCAGGCTATTCACAAAAATTCGCCCCGTAAATCTAAGCCGATGGTTATAGTAAATTGTGCATCCTTCCCCCCCAATCTGATTGAAAGCGAATTATTTGGTCATGAACGAGGCAGTTTTACGGGTGCTACCGAAAGACATATCGGCAAGTTCGAACAGGCAATTAACGGAACCTTATTTTTGGATGAAATTGGTGAAGTGTCAATAGATCTGCAGGTCAAGCTGCTGCGGGTATTGCAGGCAAAGGAAATAGAACGAGTAGGAGGTAAAGGCACGATCAAAGTAAACGTCCGTGTCATTGCGGCAACCAATCGTGACCTGGAGAAGGAAGTGAGAGAGGGTAGATTTAGGATGGATCTTTATTATCGTTTATGCGTGTTCCCTGTTTGTATGCCACCGCTCAGAGACCGTCGGGGGGACATACCTGCATTAGTTTCCCATTTTATCCTTTTGTTTTCAAAAGAAGCAGGCAGAAAGATCGACAGTTTAAATAATAGGGTCTTACAGGAACTAATGCAATATAATTGGCCTGGCAATGTCCGTGAACTTGAACATTTAATTGAGCGGACTGTATTACTAACTACAGGAAATACGATCAATGTTGTCAATTTACCTTCCCGGCAAAATCAAATTGTTGATTCCGCAGGACACGAAGTCCGCATCAAAACCATCTGTGAAAACGAACGTGACCATATCCTTGAAATACTCAGGATTTGTAGAGGTAAAATAGCTGGGGTCGGTGGAGCGGCTGACTTACTGGACGTCCCACCAACTACGTTGCACTCCAAAATCAGGCGCTTAGGCATAAGGAAGGAACACTTGTCCTAATTATATTTATGGCCAGGGTAATGATATCCGTCCCGTTTAGATTGGATAAAACAAACAATTTAGTATATAATAATTAAAGTAACAATATCATGGAAAAGAGATTCCCTTTACCACCATTTACCCAGGAGACAGCGTTGCAAAAAGTCCAAATGGCTGAAGATGCCTGGAATAGTCAGGATCCCGAAAGAGTATCCCTCGCATATACCGTAGACACAGAATGGCGCAACAGATCCGAATTTGTCAATGGAAGACAAGAAGTAGTCGCATTTTTAACTGCGAAATGGCAAAAAGAGCTCCACTATAAATTAAAAAAAGAATTATGGGCCTTTACAGATAACCGGATCGCGGTACGATTTGAGTATGAATACCATGATCATCATGGCCAATGGTTTCGCGCTTATGGCAATGAAAATTGGGAATTTGACGAAAATGGACTGATGAAAAAAAGGTTTGCGAGCATAAATGACCTTGCGATTAATTCTCAGGATCGGCGCCTCTAATTATATATCCCTCTAAGAATCGGCGGCCTTCGGTCTGCCGACCCCCTTCAAGAGGGCGAAGTATGCGGAATCTGGATTTTGCAAAACGTCAAGCAAGCCAAATCACCGCCGACCATATTTGCTTAGGGAAAGGTTAAACCACGAACCTTAAATGGATGCTTGTAAAGCAAAATCAAGCTGTGTCATAAATAAAATAGGGGCCGTTTGAAAGATAACGATCTACCCCAGGCTACCCGAATAAATCAAATAGAAAGCGGCTGATTATGATTTATCATACAGCCTCTTCTGCTTGCTTTCCAGCCATGTTAGCAAATCTTCAGGGAAGTGCTTACATGGCTCGAAGGTTTCGAAGCTTATTTTGATTGAAATTTAACTGACAACTCGGCGTCAGGTTAAGCTATCAATCCTGGCAGGGCGCGTTAACAATTACCTGTTATATTTCGTTATCCAGAAAATAATTAGCCTCGTTATTGAACAGCTTCGGGTACTGAAAAAGTGATCCATGGGCTGAATCGGGGTATAAGCTAAGGATCGCATTAGACAATTGCTGAAACATAATATAGGAATTGACCGTAGCAAACATGTGATCGTTACTTCCATTTATAATCAGCACAGGGTGTTTAATTTTGGTTAGCAGCGGAGTTTTGCTGTCCGGCACATTCCCCCAGCCTACAATTGCCTCGGTCTGTGCAAGAATGGTTTGTTCCGTGTACTCGGGAGCCCATTTGGGATCTCTTTCCAGAAAGCGTTTCAGTACGGCATACCCTAAGGAACGGCTCCTCTCCGAGTTTTCAAAAAAGTAATAGAGGTAGCGTTCAGCACCATCTACATACTCGGCGCCATTTACAAAATTGCGGAAGTTTTCTATTCCTTCGCCTCCCTGTTGGCAGGTGCCAGCTAAAATTGCTTTCCTGACTAATTCCGGCTTTTCACTCATCATAAGTTGGGAGATAAATCCTCCCAACGAGAACCCGAGCAGATCAACCTTCTCTAATTTTATGGCTTTAAGAAAAGCCAAAGTATCAACGGCCATTGCAGGGACGTTGTCTGGGGTCTTTCCTCCAGATTCCCCAACCCCTGTATTATCAAAAATGATGACCTGCCGGTCCTTGCTTAATCCGTTTATGACCGACGGATCCCAGTCATTCATGTTACCGGTAAAATGCTGAAGGCACAATAACGGAATTGCTGAGGGACTTCCTATGGTACGATATGCGATCTGAACGTCGTTTACCTTGACAAATGCTGTTTTAGCATTTTCACAGGTAGGTGGTAAATTTTCCATTGTTTTATTTTTTGTCATTTATGAACCAAGGTGTTTATGATAGTTGATAATCGGTAGTTTCGGATATATCCTTCCAGGCTTCAATATCATTAGCCAACTGTTGCGCGTTTATCCGATAGTTTTCCACGCTGTCGCGGCCGATTGGCAGGTGCAGCGGCGGGTTTTCAGAATGAGCTAACTCAACAACGACATTTCCGAGTTTTTTTGGATCGCCGGGTTGTTTTCCATGAAAAGCAATACTGCCCCTTCTAACCTGGCCGACGATAGAATTTTCATAATCATCTATGATCTCCCCCATTTTATACGATTTATTATTTGAGAACTCAGTAGTGAAAAGGCCCGGCTCTATTGCTGTAACATGTATCCCGAATGAACCCAGTTCTGCAGCGAGTCCCTGTGAGATACCTTCAATAGCAAATTTTGTTGATCCGTACAGCGACCAGCCGGGTCTGGCGGTAAATGCGAAAAGTGACGAGGTATTTATGATATGACCTGACCGTTGTTTGCGCATGTAAGGCAGCGCCGCCCTAATCACGTTTAATACGCCAAAAACGTTGGTGTCATATTGCTGTCTAACATCGGCGTCCGTTGCTTCCTCAATTGCGCCCAGGAAACCGTAGCCGGCATTGTTTACCAGCACGTCGATTTTTCCAAAATGATCTACAGTTTCTTTAATGGCTTGCTTTACTTCAGCTTCATGGGTAACATCCATGGTTACCACTAATAAATCAGGATGATTATTTAATGACTCCCTAAGCTGTTCAGATCCTTTTCTGACGGTCGCTGTGACTTTATCGCCGGCTTCCAACGCCGCCTTGGCAATTTCAAATCCAAATCCGGATGAGGTACCTGTGATGTACCATACTTTTTGTGTTTTCATATTGATTTTTGGTTAAGCTCAGTTCTGCCTGATATATCGATCAGACGCCTATTATTTAAAGTTTGATATTTATCAGATTTTTGAATACCAGGTCTGATAATCCCTTTCCGTTTTCCATTTTTTTATAATTGGGTTAAAAGAAATTGTGTTCTGTTACCTCCACCTTAACTATAAATATGCCAGCTTGTAAATTTATGGTAATCAGATATTTAAAAAATTAAATAAGGAAGACCGAATTCTCTATTTCGCTATTTGCCGATGGCAAACACTTTATATGGTATTTGTCCGAACTAAAAACTTTGAACAGCTATCAAACTACAACCAGTCTATCACAATTTCGCCGTTTGGTTAGTTGAGCGGAACGCTTAAAAAGAATCAGCACGGTATTGACGATGATGATTCCGTTGGTGGTATTAAAAGTACTGCCGGGAACAGTTAAAGCAAAACCAACCTGAGGTGTATTTCCAAACAATTGGACATTACCCTATGGCAGGTGTTTCATCGCGCCAATTAATATGGAAACGCATATTTATAATTAGCTAGGCACTACAGGTATCGGCGTGCCTAGTTTAATAAATTGTCTGAGATCGCCACGCGTCCGGACTATCAAATCTCGTGTATTTAGTAGCTAATTGACGAAATAAAGAGCGAGAATATTGCTTTAAGTACAGGTAAAGTGTCTGATAATCAATTTGTTGTTATTTGGCATTGCTTTAGCATAGCAGGAGGCGGAAAGGGATGATAGGAATTGACATTTTTAGCTAATTATTAAAAAAAATCAAAATGGAAATAGTGTTTGTGTCTACCCATCTTATTATGATCACCTGCTTAACATGCATCATGTGGACGGTTACTTCAAAAGATCCGGATCAAAGGGAAAAGGACAAATCAAATGCAGTCCCGGGTTCAATATTAAAATGGAGGCGGATAAAAACTGAGGCACTTTCCCGGACAGTTGCTGGTTATTGGGCGGCATTTACGAAAATAACATCTAATTAATTTTTAACTTAAATAGTTCAAATCATGAAAAATCCATTTAAAATCGGTGTTGCGACACTTGCGTTACTTCCGTTTTTAAGCATTCATTCAAATGCGCAAACAACAAAGAAAACTGAATCTTACAGGTCAAGTATTGGAGCAGATGGGGGTATACCAGTTGGTCCATTAAAAGATAATTTTGACTGGAACCCGGGAGTATCTAAACAAGGAGATTTTCCGATGATTAAAGATCAATTATTTGCAACTGGCAACGGGGTTATTATAATCTTCTTTGTCAAAAATACTATTGCCGGGCTAAATGATCTTCATGTGATTCCTCTAAAAGGCGGATTGAAATATTTTCTCATTGAATACATCTACATCCAAGGTGAAACGGTTGTCTCATTCATTGCTAACAAAAACAACCTGGGTTTAAGTAAATCTGTTGTGTTTTGTTTATTCGCAACAAGTTCGGGCTTTGCCTAACGATGGTCACAAAAACTACAATGATGCAGACCAGGTCTGAGGGCAATACTGAATTTTATGATTGGAGAAAAACAAATCATAGATTTTATATAAAATAAGACAGCTAATAGGAAGTATTTATTATTTAAATGTAAGTTATGTGTTCAAATGAAAGTGTCATAGATATTATCATAGATCTCCAGGAAAAAGGTTTTGATCATGACTTTGTATTGGGGCATGAATATATTCGCTGCCTGCAATATGATGTTCTAATTCCCCCGGATGACTTTGAAATATTAGAAATTCGTCATTGCAAAGAAAAAGTATACCTAAAAAATATGGCTATAATTTATGCAATACAGCTAAAGAATTATGACATAAAAGGCATACTCATGTGTAATTCCAAGTCTTATCACTGTGGCTTATCTATCCATCTTTGGAAAAAAATTTCATTCCGAGATCCGGAAAATGAACATCAGCTTTAATATTTGATTAATATTAATAATAAGATCATAAACTAAATCATTTTGAGTCACTTCGATTTACAATTCGTTAAAGCTAATACCAGTAAAATAATGATCAGTTCTTCATCTATATCGGCCAATGCTATTAAATCCGAACCTGACACAGGTAATTGGAAAATAACGTTAATATCTAAAAAGCTTTCATTTTGTCATAATTTTAAAAAAATGCTGGAGTTAAATGAACAAACACAAGCCAGTTTGAAAGTGATACTTAAAGTTATCCCGCTTTCCCAGCACCGTCAATTAATTAAGGAATTCAAATTTGCGTTTGCGAGCGGTTCTATACTTGAGAAACAAATTAAGATTACTACTGAAAGTGGCAAAGAGAAATGGATACGTATTATTGGCGTATTGTATTATAAAAGCTGGGGTGTGCCCGACCAAATTGTTGGGACAATTGAAGACATCACCCAAAAAATAAATGAAGACCGTACCACACTATCAATTGTTAATCATGAATTGCGCGCTCCGCTCACCATCATAAAACTAAACATTCAAACGTTGATCAATAGCGTAATGGCAGGTAAGATGGAAAATAACCTTGTGAAAATATTAAATAGAGTAGACCTGCAAATTAACTGCATGGCAAGGTTAATGGAAAACTATCTTAATTTCTCTCCAAACCAACCTCGTATAGCACAGTTAGATGTTAGCAAATTCGATCTGGATCAATTGATTGATATCATGGTTGATGAAATTAAAACATTGCATCGGGATCATTATTTTATTAAACAACCTTACCAGCCGGTATGGATAAATGCGGATAAATTTAGGATCATTCAGGTTTTGACCAATTATCTGACTAATGCAGCGAACTTTTCTCCAAAATCCTCTGTAATAACGACTAATATCTTAAAAAAAAATACCCATGTTGAGGTTTCGGTTCAAGATCAAGGATTGGGAGTACCAGAGGATGAGGCACAGAAGATATTCCAAAAATTCTATCGGTCTGATCATAATGGAACCCAGCATAAATCAGGTAAAGGCTTAGGACTTTACCTTGTGAAGGAGATTATTCAGCAACACGGTGGGACGGTCCGTGTTGAAAAGGGAAAAGAACGAGGTTCCGTATTTTATTTTACTATTCCTTTGCCAGGTGACTATTGTGTTTTGGAAAAAGAATAGATTTTTATAATTTCCAATTGTAGTAATCGGTCTATTATAGGCCGTCTCCCAGGCGCGAAAACAAATAGTAGCCGGCAGCGTGAATCTGTGCTGGAACGGGATTGCCTGTTATATTTATTTCTTAATCTATTTTTTTTATACGCCAATACGCTCCATCAGAAGTGCTCTGTATTTGTTAATGGTTCCCACTTTGTCCGACTTTAACGCAGCTAATAAAGTTTCATTACCGCCAAATGGATTGTATGCGGCTCCCCAAATAGTCATTTCCATAATTACAGGAAGAAGTGATATGCCTTTTTCGGTGAGAGAATAAATGTATTTGGATTTCTTATCATTTGCTACAATTTTATTAACGAAGCCTTGGGATTCGAGTAAGCTTAAACGATCAGCCAAAATATTTGTGGCTATTTTTTCGTCAGACTGCAAGAATTCACCGTATGATGATTTGTTTGCAAACATCATATCTCTTAATATCAGTAAAGTCCATTTATCGCCTAACACATCTAAAGAATAACTTATCGGACATTCCGACCGTTGTTTGACCTCCTTCATATTCAGTTTTATTTAATAAATATACTTGCTAATCACAAGTAAATGTACGGATATTAAATTACCGATGGTTAGCCAGCCACTTTAGTTTTATCTCATTTCTTATGTTGATAAACTCCTGGTCAGCACCCTGGGCGACTGCATCCAATGGAAATTGTTGGGGACGGGTCCCCTTTTCCATTTGAACAAGATGAAGTATACCATCGGCAATATTTTGAGGATTCATGTTGAATTCTTTCATTTTCGCCATCATAACGGCTAAACTTTTTTCAGACTGCGGATCAGACTGATCATTGTAGGCCTGGGTTATTTCCCGGTCTTCAGCAAAAACCCCTGCTTTACGCATGATATCTGTGGGATAAGCTCCGCACTGGATAGAAACATTTTCTATTCCAAACGGTTTAAGTTCACCTTGTATTCCTTCGGTAAATGCCTCAACAGCAAATTTAGATGCAGAATAAGGTGCGATTCTCGGAAGCGAGAACATACCCAGACCGCTGCTGATATTGATGATCAATCCGCTTTTGTTTTTACGCATAGATGGCAAAACAGCCTTATAGGTTCGGAATACGCCAAACACATTTGTTTCAAATAAACTTTTAATTTGGCCTATGGAATGAGCCTCCAGCACTCCACTGGCGCTAACGCCCGCATTGTTAACCAAAACATCAATTCTACCATATTTTAATAAAATTTGGTTAATAGAATCGTTTACTGATTCATCGTTGGTAATATCCATTTCAACTACCTCAATGTTAGCGGTCGCAGAGAGTTCTCCCGCAATGTCTTTATTTTTTGTTAAAATGTTACGCATAGTGGCGACCACATTGTGACCGGCGTTTGCAAGTGTGATAGCAGTAAGTTTACCGAATCCTGAACTTGTACCTGTAATTAAAATTGTCTGTTTCATTGCTTTTTAATTTGCTTTTTTAAAATTCATTTCACTTGCAAATCAAAAGCAATATTAAAACAATTACTTGCAAAATGCAAGTAATTGTTTTAATATATTGTTTATCAATTAAATAACGCGGCATTATTCCTGTTCAGTCTTCAATTCTTGCTTTTTGCTTGTTAAAAGTTCTTTATTTCCTTTTAATTTTATGTGTAGGCCCACCCCGACGCTAACGCCAAGCGAGATATAATGAATAGCATACGGAATTTACAAATTCATATTTTACTTTCATATTACAAGTAAAGTTATATATTTACTTTCTGTTTGCAAGTGAAATTACTAAAAAAGCAAATTGTTAAGTGAAATTATTAATGAAATAATAACTATAAAAGTGAAAAGAACTACTATTGTTTAATTTGTTTTCATCCTAAGTATATCTATTATTAGTTTTTTCTTAAAATTTATACCCTGTTTTAAAACTATTAGTGTGAATATCGAAGAACTTCGTGAATACTGCCTTTCCATACTCCTAGCGACAGAAGATATGCCTTTTAAGGACAAATATCTCATGTTTCGCGTTTATAACAAATGGTTTGCTGTTATTCCGTTGAACGACCCTGAATTGAAAATTTATTTAAAATGCAATCCTGACAAAGCGATAGAACTACGCAAGCGTTATAACAGTGTCAGCGCCGCTTGGCATTTCAACAAAAAATATTGGAATAGCATTGTGCTGAACGGCGATATGGATGATCAAACGGTGAAACACTGGATCCTCCATTCCGTAAATGAAGTAATACTGAAGCTATCAAAAAAACTGCGTTTAGATTATGATGAAAATAAGACCAGAATTGAAAAATAAAACTATCAATTTTTAAACTAAAGGTTATAAGTAAACTGTTACTTCAATTTGCCTAAATGCTTATAAGTTAAATTTTGAAGATATGATACCATTCCACACACCACCCCATTTTCAACGCTTAGGCACCAAAAGCGCCAGGCGGATGAAAGGTCAAGGCCGAAGCACCGCTAAAAAACAAACAACATTGCTTCGTTTATATAGCCTTGAACTTTCATCCGCCGGTCGCTAACTTTGCCGGATGCGGTGAAATGGGGTTCTTTCTTATTTGTGTTCGGAAAAGCAGGTATGTTATGAGCGACAGCGAATTTCATTCCTGCTTGTGCGGCAGCGAGGCTGGCGGCGAAATGAAACCCGCCGCGATAGCGTGCGCGGTGTAATGCAGCAGCTTGCCGCAGCTGCATGGATTTGGCTTTTAAAAAGATTAGTGATGTTTCAACCTAATCAGCCTTTCTTTTGCCGATTTTGCCTCCCGTTCCTTTTGGTTAGCAATATCTACGGCCTCCGATCTTTCTTCCGCCTCATTTTCCAGCCGTATCGTTTCATTTTCCGCTGTATCGGGATTGTTAAAATAGTGTTGCTCTGCCCAATTTGCTTGTACAGGATAAACCTGCCGTAACATGCGAAATTTAATATCATTTGCCTGTAAACGGTTATTCTCTATCCATAAATGAGCATTTAAACCTGTACTAATGGCAGTTAAGATCAATAAAATAACCCCTGCTATAATCCATCCTTTTGATTTAGGGTCAAAATAATGACTGTGTTTTACAGGAATAATTTTAGGGATGCTTTCTACTATGGTTTTAACTTCGTCAAGCTGGGTTTGAATTTTTGTCGCCGGGTATGCTAAATTATCAGGTAAATGATCTGCCAGCCATTTTTTTAAATCCTCAAAGTTTGGCGTATAGTCAGGTAATTTGATCTCGCGCTTTTCCAATGCATTTACTTTGATAACCAATTGATCTATTATTTCTTCATTGGTGCTTTTTTCTGGTGCTGTTGAGTTATTCATTTTTTTCTTCATTAAATCGTTAAACAAATTTCTATAGGTATATCTCCTGATTTTGCCCTTGTTCATGTTTCTTCTTTTTCTTTTGCTCGGGTATGTCCGGCATATCCTCCGCTGGTTTGGCGGTTAATAATTTTTCAAGCGGGTTTGATTTTTCAATAGCCTTTTTTAAATAATTGGTTTCCGGCGCTTTTTTTAAATAGGTGGTTTGTTGACTTTCTTTACCTACCGCATGTCTTAATTCATCAGCCAGGCTTTTAGACTGTTGTTTAGATTGCTGTCGTTGCTGCACCTGCTGATCTATCGCCTTGCTCAAATTCCTATAACTTAAACTCCGGTCAATTTCCGACCCCTTAAATTTGTATTCCCCTTTACTGAAACTGATACCCTGTACCTCTTTAGTACAACTTTTGTATTTGTATAGCATACCAATCCCATGCTTAGCCAATTCCTGTTTCAATTCATCCATACTGTTTACTTTTTGGCTTATTGCTTTTATCGTATCATGGATTTGATATTTTAGCTTATCTATGCCTTTTAGCTGTTGGCGATTTACCATCTGTTTACCCTCCCCGATATAAAGGCCATGTTCTAAGGTTAGTTCTTTACATATCTTGATGTTCTTTTGTCGTTGTAAACTGTCGGGTATGGTTTTGCCCTCGTTATTCACCCTATTGTAAACGATATGTATATGAGGGTGATCCCGGTCTTTGTGCCGAACCATTAAAACCTGCGTATCCCGTATTTTCATTTTCTGCAAATACTCTTTGGCAATGCTTACCATAATTTCATCGCTTAATTTATCCTTGTCATTTGGGCTCCAGCTTAAAGAAATATGACCGACTGCCTGCCCTAATCCGGGGTTCATTTTCCTTTGCCTATTGAAATCGTCAATAGTATGCGCTACTTTGTCGATGCGAATACCGTCCGCATCTAATATGGTAGCATCCTTTTTCAGGACGCTATACTGGATACAACCACCAAAGCTCTTTCCGGGTTTAGGTATCTTGCCGATCATCGCTATTGAAATATTTTAATGCATCATCAATTTCGTTTAGCAACTCATCGCATTTCCGGGCAATCCTAAACAGGCCACCTACGTGTGCCAATTTCGTTAACTGGTTAAAATTGTTTGCCAAACCTGCCAGCATGTGCAGGATGCGCCTGTCTTCCGGCTTTAAAAGGGGTATGACTTTTGCGCCTTTAGCTGCCGCCCTAAACCAGTTGCTTGTTCGCATACCTGCTTCTTGGGCTTTAGTTTCAATGAGGAAACGTTCTGTTGCAGTCAACCTTACCATGATATGCTGCTCCCGCTTAATCCTCTTTTTTGGTGCGCCTCCTTTGTGTTTGGGGCGGTTTATTATTGGTTTTGCTGTATCTTTTATTTCTGTTTCCATCATCATAAAATGACTTTAATCTGTCTTAAATCCTTTTGCAACCAACGGGCGCAAAAGGCAAGTTTGCCCTGTGCCGAAGGCATCAGGGAGTTTTTGTGAAACAAAAACACAAACTTGCTTCTTATCGGCAAATGCCTTTGGTTAACGGCCTCCAGCCGGTATAGACAACTATTCAGCTATACCGCAAGCGGTATGCTGTACCACTTTTTTACCAAAGCTTCGCTTTGGTTTCGCCCGTTGCCTTTCCGATGCGAAAGCATCGGATCTGTCTTCTCTGATCTTACTTGCTGTTGCCTTCCAAAAGCTTTTCAATGTCCTCCAACTTGTAATATAGTAGCCCGCCTATCTTGGTATAACGGAGCGTTCCGTTAACTCGTAAATTTTGTAAGGTGCCGGGCGAAATGTTTAATAGTTTCCTTACTTCATAGCTTTTCAGCCATTTTTTACTTTGTCCCTGACCGGGTTTTATAAGACCCTTGATCTCGTATAACAAATTCTCCAACTTCCTTAAATCATCCTTGGTGATAAATTCGATGTTCATCTTTTCCTCCTTGTTAAGCTTTAGTTTTTTGTTGCATGACTTCGAGCACCTCGCTCTTTTTAAAATACACCCGTTTGTGCAGGCGCAAAAAGGGTAATCCCTTTTTCATCCAGTCCGTGAGTGTTACTAATGACACACCCAATTCTTCGGACAGTTCCTGTTTGGATAATAGCCGTTCATCCTGTGGCGGGCTTCCGCCTGTTTTAAAATGTTCCTGTAATTCTGCCCTGACTGCATCCCTGATACACCGGCTTAGGGCTTCGTGGTTGATTAACTCCATGCCGCAAATGAAAATAAAAAAGCATCGCAGGCGTGACCACGCAGATTTGCGTGGTTAAATTGACGGTGTTTATAGTAAGCTATAACAAGTTTGTATTGAGTTGAAATTTAAGCCGTTATGGTTTACCGAACGATGGGTTTAGTAAAATTAAGTTATGCAAGTTTCAACTCCGTTTTTTGGCGGGTTTGACTTGAAACAACTTTAGTTCCGGTGGGATTTTAGCATACTTGGTGCCTGGGTTATTTTTGTCTGCAGGGAAATAACGGCGTATGGTTTCCAGACTGATCTCATTATTACCCTCTCTGAAATACTTGGCAATCATTTTACTCCATACAATCTGCGTTTGTGAGAAAACAAGTTCTTTGCCATTGTCGGGCAATAGGGCTTCCTGCGTTTGCAGGCATATATCTAAAAAGCTTAACAAATAGCCGTCTGCTATATTGATAAACTCCTGGGTTTCCAATTTCTTTGCCGCCTTTAAATCTTCCTTTAACCCGGCAATTTCTATTTGTTGCCTCCTGATTTCTTCTCGTTGATCGGCAATAATTTCAGGCAGTGTTTTTTGGGTATTCCACTTGTCTATTGAACGAAGATATTTTTGAAAGTGCAGAAGTTTGTCAAGCACCTCCGTATCTGTGGCATGGCTTGAATTAAACGGGTCTTTGATTTCAATATATCTGATACGTCTTAAAATGATCTCCCAGACAAAAGAGAAAAACTCCTGCTCGCCTCGCGGCTCCTTTCCTAAGAAATAGGTTAAGTGATATTGGTAATAATCGGCGTATTCGGGTTCAGGTAGTGTAAATAATTTCTTTATGAAAAGGTTATCTTCATAACCTTTCTTTAATCCAACAAAAACGCCAATATCATATTTGTTAGGGTTACGATCAAAACGTTCGTGTGGTTTAAAATACTTATTGGGCATAACTATATGTTTAGATTGTGAAACATACAATATAACCAATGTTCTTTAAAAGTGTTTAAGTAGCCCTTACTAGACAAATCTCGAACTATTTTTTAGCAGATTTAAAGATGTTGAGCTTCTAATCATAGCTCGAATCCAATAGGGCGCTCTAAACAGGATATAAAATATGCAAAATCATCAACAATAATTTAAAAATTTTGGTGCCGAAGTTGCTCATTGAGGTTCGTGAAAACCCTTCAATAAATTAGTAAGAAGCTTCATATCGTCTAAAAAATGATGTGTAAGTTGCACGTTTTGGCGCACAAGGCCTCCACGTAATGTCGAACACATTATGAAATAATATTAATCGTTGTTCGAAAGTCTTATAGTTTTTTACCTATAAACATTATTCTTCGGCACTACATAGCATATTTCCGAAGGTTTTATAGTGCTACTGTCGCTACTTGTGAGGGCGTTTTCCCAAACTCTTTTTTAAATACAAAGGAAAAATGCGATAAATCTTCAAAGCCTAATTCCAGATATACATCACTCGGCTTTTGATTTTGCTTGCTGATTTGAAAATAAGCTTCGTCAAGCCGTTTCTTTTTGAGCCAGTTCCCGGGTGTTGTTCCAAAGGTCTTTTGAAAATCACGTTTGAAGGACGACCGGCTTCTTCCAGTAAGAAATGCAAACCGGTCCAGGCTGATATTGAACCGGAAATTCCGGTTCATATATTCCTCCAAATCAATTTTACCTGGAATGCCAAAATTGAAAAAGATGCTGGCAAAATTCGGCTCTAATCTTAACAAAATTAGCAACAATTCTTCCCGTTTGATATCTGCAAAGGTATCGTCCAATTCCAAATCGCCGGTATAATAAGGTTCCAGAGATCGAATATAACTTTTAAGCAATGTGTTTTCTTTCACAAACAGAAATGAATCGCCATCATCCGACGCTTTTACGTCCCAAGGATGGCGTTCCAAAAACTGCTTTAAAAATGGCTCATCCAGGGTGATGATGATGTTTTCAAACTGGTCATTCTCCTTGAATTTCGTGTAACGAATCAGATGGTTTTTCCGGGCGATGAAGTAATCGCCTGGTTGCATGGAATAGCGTTTGTTTCCATCATAAGCCTTCATAGCACCCTTCAGCAGGAACATAAAGAAATGTTCCGGTATGAACTGCTCCGGAGAAATCTCTGGGCCTAAATGGCAGGAATGTATATTGCTAACTTTCAATTTTTGGACGCTAAAATTGTCTTACAAATTTACTCATTTTACCCGGCTATCCACACTTGCCAATATCGCTTCTTCCTTGCTTTTCGGATGCCAATCTAAAATTTCTCTTGCTTTCCTGTTGGACATTTCAATGTAAAACTCCTTTGCGATAGGCTTCAAATCGGCAATCTTAGCAGCTTTTTCGGGGCGCTCTTTTTTGATGAGCTGGGCAATATCATAAAAGCTCACCACTCCTTCTGACGTTGCTAAAAAGCGTTGACCATTAGCTTCGGGACGCAACATTGCTTTGATATGGATGTCAGCCACGTCACGTACATCCACCACGCCAAAGGTGAATGCTGGACTTTCTGTAACAGTGCCTTCGATGAGTGCGTTTATTACACCTTCAAATGAGGCAGGGGTAATGTCTCCTATAATAGGACCAAAAATCCCCACAGGGTTAACAACAGTCAATTCCAAATCGCCACCGTGATTTTTCAAGAAATCCCAGGCCGCTTTTTCCGCAATGGTTTTGGATTTGATATATGGCGGAAGAGGCGCGTTTTCCTCTGTCCAGTCTTCTTCTGTGAAAATATGATCTTTAGGGTCGATACTATAACCAATAGCCGCAAACGAAGAGGTAAGTACTACGCGTTTTACCCCAGCATTCTGAGCGGCTTTTAAAACTCTCAGGGAGCCGTCACGGGCAGGTATAATGAGTTCGTTCTCGTCTTCAGGCTCAACTAAAGGAAAGGGTGAAGCTATAATCGCAACCTTTTATGGCTTCGTCCCAGCCTGCGTCTGCTGTCAAATCAGCTTCAAAAAAAGAGAGATTTTGTAAATCGGTTAATCCGTCGTCTTTTAGCGCATTAACGATACTGTCCTTTTTGGATAAAGAACGAAGCGTGGTTTTAACTGTGTATCCTTGTTGCAACAACTGTAAAATAGTGTGAATACCAACAAATCCGGTTCCTCCGGTTACTAATACTGTTTGATCGTTCATGATTTTATTCTTTTGATTTCTGCTGCAAAGATCGGTATAAGTCTGGGAGGTTACTTTGTTGTGGAGTTCAATTTAGTTTTGTTGTGAGGTTCATTTTATCGGCACAAAATTCTGTTGTGGTTCTGGATTTACAGGTAGAGTGCGATGTAGGTATTGCGCTTATTAGCTCACTTTAAAATTAATTCTGTAAATTGCAGTCTTAAACTAACGATGGCTGGATACGATAAATTCACGGATAACGAATTAACGTCTTTATTAAAAGATAGGGATCATGCTGTACATTCCGGAGCCGTTGATCACCAGATTCCGAAAACTACAACAGGCATTTCCGGAACACTTCGACCACATCAACTTCTTGAGTATTAATTGCGATTTTCCGTCTTATCATCACAACTCGGTGCTCTAAAGCGCACGGAATAACATGGTCAAGCTGCCGTAATATCCAGTGTGGTAGCCGATTTGCCCACTTACAGTTTAACAGAAAGTTCAAGCTGGCCACCTAATCCTACTTCAATGATCTTTCTTAAAGTCGCTACCCGTACATCCTTTACGTCATTTTCCACTTTGGATATATATGCTTTGGTTGTCCCGCATTTATCAGCCAGTTGGGTCTGTGTCAACCCTTTGGCCCTCCGTGCTTCATGGATCAATGCACCTAATTTAAACTCCTCAAAGCCCTGTTCAAATTTCCCCCTTTTAGGTGTTCCTTTTTGACCATACTCCTTATCTATAAAGTCGTCCAGCGTAATCAAATTATCGTTTTTCTTCATGGTATAACTCCTTTATTTTTAATGCCTTTTCTATTTCCTGTTTAGGCGTCTTTTGTGTCTTCTTTTGAAACCCATTAGCCAGTATAATTAATTTCCCCTCGTCAAAGAAGCAAAATATCCTAAAAATATCATTGCCCGATTGCACCCTTATTTCAAACAATCCTGCCGTATCCTCCAAATGCTTTAAATAGGTTTCTGGCACATGCTGAACCTCCTCGATCAGCTTAAATGTCCAGATGATCTTATCTTTAACTTTCTGCGGTTGTTTTGCGAAGAACTCCGGAAAATACTGTTTATAGATTGTTATGGTTCTAAATTTAATGCTCCCGCTCATAACTTATACAAATATAAATAAAGTAGCCCTTTTAGGCAACTTTACGGATGAAATAATATAATTTTTTTGTACGGTGGTTATATATTATTGATTAGCCATCCGCTTTTTAAGGTTCTGCATATCCTCGCTTAGTTTTTGCTCTACTACTTTTGCATATATCTGTGTGGAGCGGATTGTAGTATGTCCAAGCATCTTACTGACCGATTCAATGGGCACACCGTTACTTAGGGTTACTGTTGTAGCGAACGTATGCCGGGCAATATGAAAGGTAATCGCTTTATTAATATTACATAGGTCGGCAATCTCTTTCAGATAAGCGTTCATCTTTTGGTTGGTGATTACCGGGAATAACGTGCCATAATTAACCGCTTTAGGATGGTTGTGGTATTTCTTTATCAGCTCTTCGGCTTGCGGTAATAACGGGATACGTACATCAGTATCGGTTTTCTGTCTGCCGGTAATTAGCCAGTCATTGCTATCTATGCCTTTCACAATGTTTCCAGCGGTCAGGTTCATCGTATCTATATAGGCCAAGCCTGTGTAACAGCTAAAAAGAAAAAGATCTTTAACTGTCTGTAGACGCTCTATACTAAATTTTTTATTTTCGATGGCTGATAGTTCTTCTTTAGTGAGATAAAAACGCTCCACCTTATCAAAATGCTGTTTGTATTTGGCAAAAGGGTCATTAACAAGCCAATCCATTGTAATAGCCATATTAACCATTTTACATAACCGTTCAATGTGCTTCATAATACCGTTGTTATGTAATGGCTTTTGGTGGTCTTTCGGTTGATGTTTGCTTAGGTAGCTTTCAAAGTCCAAGATAAACTTGTAGTTCAGTTCTGAGAGGCAAATATCATTTCGATGATATTTTTCCTTTAAAAACTTAACGATATACTTTTGCGTGGTATAATAGTTTTTCATGGTGCCATCGGCCAGTTTGTCTTTCATTTCCGTGTTATGGTAGTCGCCAAGCTTTATTAAGGTGATCTCATTTTGATCTGTACCCAGGAAAAGGGATTTAACGGCATCTACGGTAATTACTTTCTTTTGCTGTATTAACTGGTGGTAACCATCGGCAATTATTGTACGTACCCTTTCAATGTGCTCATTGAGTTTGCG
Organism: Mucilaginibacter sp.; assembly: GCA_028288305.1. Taxonomy (GTDB): domain Bacteria; phylum Bacteroidota; class Bacteroidia; order Sphingobacteriales; family Sphingobacteriaceae; genus Mucilaginibacter. The sequence goes on along the minus strand of JAQBOA010000059.1, from coordinate 546 downwards.
GATTTCGTCCTTTGTACCCCGTGCTTTTCCTTTGGCATCATCCCAATTTTGCTGGTACACTTTCTTTTTTAAAGAGATTTCACACCGTCTGCCGTTAACAGAGATACGGGCGAATACAGTGGCCTGATCGCTTTTTTGTTGTTTCGGTAGCCTGATTACAAACTGAATACCAAATGTGTTGCTGCTTCTCATATCAATCTATTTTATGTTAATTTGATAATCATTGATGCAGATGATGAAATTCGCTCACATAAACAGCGATTAAAAGCCACCAAATAACATCAAAATACACGATATAAATATTTGATATTCAATTACTTATATCGTATTTTGTGAGCGAATTTAAATAACTAAAATCACTCACGCAATTGCTCACATCTTCTTTGATATTGATTGGGGTTTCTTGGTATGATAAAAAACAAAAAACCCGCAAATCAGTGTGATTTGCGGGTTTTTAAACCAATTTGACTGGCTATCAGTCGGGGTGGCAGGATTCGAACCTGCGGCCTCCACATCCCAAATGTGGCGCGATACCGGGCTACGCTA
>JAQBOA010000055.1 GCA_028288305.1 Mucilaginibacter sp. | reverse complement strand
GGTTCCCAGTTCCAATGCGGAAAAATGTGCAAAACAGGTTTATTGGTCCACTCGCTTTGATACATATAGTATATATCTTTCGGAAATCCGGCCAGGTCAATAATTCCAAAATACGAACTGCGTGACGGCCAGGAGTATGGTGTTGGTTCACCCATGTAATCAAACCCTGTCCATATAAACATCCCCGAAAGGAAATCATATTTTTTCATTACTTTCCAGGTAGCCTCATGTGTGGACCCCCATGCCGGACGAACATTGTCATAAGCGGAAACGCTGTTGTCAGGATTACCTTCGGTAAATGGTTTATCCCATCTCGCCGGCCATATGCGTATACTATCTGAAGGCATATCATAATGCCCACGTGTTTCAAGGCCCGATGTTGTTTCGGTGGCGATGAACTTTTTGCCGGGATACCTGTCATGAAAGGTGGCATAATCAAATTCATGGTAATTATAACCAATCAGGTCAATAGCCCCTGATTTAATGATCTTATTGCTGGTATCAGGACGATCATTTGCCGTAGTGATTGGCCTCGTAGTGTCCAAACTATGAACTATACCTGCAAGTTCAGGTGCAAGGCGCAGTGCGCTGGTATCTCCTTGCTGCGGTATTTCGTTACCAATACTCCAAATCATTACGCTTGGGTGGTTGCGGTCACGTTTCACCTGGTCTTCCAGATCTCTTTTATGCCATTCTTTAAAAAATAAATGATAATCATATTTAGCTTTTTTCCATTCCCAGCAATCAAAGGCCTCATCCATTACAATCAAACCCATTTTATCGCAAAGGTCAAGCAATTCAGGAGCAGGCGGGTTGTGCGAAGTACGGATACCGTTGCAGCCCATAGCCTTGAGCATTTGCAGCTGGCGTTCCAATGCGCGGGTATTGATAGCGGCGCCCAAACTACCCAAATCGTGGTGATCGCAAACGCCTAATATTTTCATGGGCTTGCCGTTTAGGGAAAAGCCTTTATCAGGATCAAAATTAAAATAGCGGATGCCGAATTTCGTGGTGTATTCGTCCTCCAAAATTCGCTGTCCGTTATTCGCGTCGAAACTATATACTCTTGTCACAGCAGTATAAAGATAAGGCCGTTCGGTCGACCAAAGTATAGGATTGATGATATGAAATTTTTGATGAGTGACGAATATCGAATCAAAATTCGGTTTAGATAATACTACTTTACGAACACCACTATCAGGAGCAAGCAAAACCTTTTTTCCGTCGGTGTCATATATAACCGTTTTAACCGCAAATCCCCTTGCCTTAATTGTGATTTCAGCGTCTACGATTGCTGATTCTTCACTTACGTCACTTGTCGTAAAATATGTGCCCCAATGCCTAACAGCCGCCGATTTGCTTGTCGTCACCAACCAAACGTTCCTATAAATGCCCGAACCTGAATACCAGCGTGAATTAGGCTGGACAGAATTATCCACCTTTACGGCGATGGTATTTTTACCGCCAAAATTTAGATATGGGGTAAGCTCATATCTAAACGAGATATAACCATTTGGCCTGAACCCTAAATGATGACCGTTTACCCAAACATCACTTTTTTGATAAACACCATCAAAGTCAATATAAACCAATCTGTTTTTTGACGCCGTAGGAACAGTAAATGTTTTTCGGTACCAGCCAATACCGCCGGGTAATGCGCCGCCTTCGGGAGTAGCCGGGTTATCTTTGCTGAATTTACCTTCAATACTCCAATCATGGGGAAGATTAAGCAAACGCCAGTTAGCATCATTTAAGCTCACTTTTTCGCCGTCATTCACATTGCCCAAATGAAAATGCCAATCTTTATCAAAATCGGCAATAGTTCTGGCTTGCTGACTGAAACCATTAAAAGTGAACAGCAATAATAAAGAAGACAGACAAAGTAATTTAGCTGCCTTTTGTAAAAAAGCGTTAGTAGATAGCATAATTGGTTATTTAGGTATTAACTGTAAATTGGACACTAAATTAGTTTTTTTTGTGAATAGTTGATTGAGTTTATTTAGTGGGTAGTTAAAAATTTATTTGTGATTCGATTAGGTGACGGGTAAAATTTACGAAGTTTTGAAAACTTCGTAAATTTAATTCGTTAAATTTGTTTTATGGAAACATTAATAGTCCATCCTGAAAATAAAGAACAATTGGTTGCTTTAAAAGCTTTTATGAAGGCTCTTAAAATTTCTTTTGAAAAGGCAAAATCACCTTATGACCCTGAATTTGTAAAAATGATACAGCAAGGCGACGAAGACCTAAAGGCTGGTAAAGGGGTCAAGGTTGATATAGACAGCCTATGGAAGTAGTATTTACTCCAAAGGCTTTATCTCAACTGAGCGATTGGAAAAAAAGCGGAAATGTTGCTATCCATAAAAAATAGAAGAGTTGCTTCGATCTATTCGCGAAATCCCTTTGAAGGCATTGGAAAACCGGAGCCGTTAAAGCATGAATTGTCGGGAAAATGGTCCAGACGGATTAATTATGAACATCGAATAATTTATAGTGTTGACAATGATATCTTAAATGTTTATTCGTTAAAAGGACATTATTGAAATTCTTTAAAAACTGCTTCGCGGTTTATTTATTTTGAAACCGATCTTTGATCCTTTTATAGGATACATATTCTACCGTTCCATTATCTTCCTGTTCAAGCATAGTATCTATCATATCCTTATATTCCTCGGTTAATTCAAGGTTCAAATTGTTCTCATGCAACATTTTTTTCATTGTGATTGGTTATAAGCCCCGCTAAAATAAGCATATTTCAATTAAGTTATATTATTCAGATAACTGTTATACTGTTCTGTGTCCATAGACTAAAGGTTGCGGTGATTTTAACATTACAACTTTTCAACATTACAACCTTCCAACAAATTAGTATTTTTGTACAATGAATACCGCTGCTATAAAACCCCTTCCTGGCCGTTATTGTAATTCGTTAACAGAATATTCGCGTTTTGTTACCCGCGAGGTTGCTATTGGCGATGTGCCTATGGGCGGTAATAATCCGATCCGCATTCAAAGCATGACGACGACCGACACCATGAATACCATCGGTACTGTTGAGCAGTCGATCAGGATGATAGAAGCCGGGTGCGAATATGTGCGAATCACAGCGCCCAGTATTAAAGAAGCGCAAAACCTTGCGGAGATAAAAAAGCAGTTGCGCCAGCGGGGCTACACAACTCCTTTAGTTGCCGATATCCATTTCACCCCTAATGCGGCGGAAGTTGCAGCGCGTATTGTTGAGAAAGTGCGGGTTAATCCCGGCAACTATGCCGATAAAAAGAAATTCGACCAGATAGATTATACTGATAGTGAATACAAGGGCGAACTGGAACGGATCTATCAAAAATTCGCACCGCTGGTAAAAATCTGTAAGGAATATGGTACTGCTATGCGTATAGGCACCAACCACGGTTCGCTATCCGATAGGATAATGAGCCGTTACGGTGATACCCCGCAGGGCATGGTTGAATCGGCCATGGAATTTATGCGAATATGTGAAACACTGAATTATTATAATTTGGTGATCTCTATGAAATCGAGCAATCCACAGGTGATGGTTCAAGCTTACCGATTACTGGTTGAAACCATGGTAGCCGAAGGCATGAATTATCCTTTGCACCTTGGAGTAACCGAAGCAGGCGATGGTGAAGATGGACGCATAAAATCAGCCGTAGGTATAGGAACATTACTGGAAGATGGCTTGGGTGATACTGTTCGTGTTTCACTTACCGAAGAGCCCGAAGCCGAAGTACCGGTTGCGATTGCCTTGGTGGAGCGATATGTGGAAAGGGCGAAAGGTGAAAGGCAAAAGGTGAAAGGCAATGAAATTGTCAGTGAAAAAAACCCTTTACCCTTCACCTTTCGCCTTTCGTCATCTTTGCACAATCCTTACGAATATATCCGCCGTCATACTTACGAGGCAAATGCATTTATTGGCGGGCACATGGTGCCTCGTGTGGTGATTGATTTGTCACAAAAAAATCTGAAAGACCCTTCAGTTTTAAACGATGCCGGTTATTTGTATTCGTCATTGCTGGATAAATACAACATGGCCGATCAGTCTGTTGATTTTGTTTACCTGGCCGATCAATTGCCATCATTTAATTTCCCCGGTAATTTAAAACAGCTTTATGATTATAAAACCTGGCAAACACTGGCTGATAAAACCATGTGCCACCCTGTTTTTACTTTACAGGAATATGTTAAAGCTGATGGTCGTTCATCAGCGCTAAACCTGGTTAAAATAAATTATGCTGATCTTGATTCGGAAGAATTTGGCTTATTACCATTTGATCAATCGTTAGTATTTGTATTGGAAACAGATGCTCTTCACGGCATGGCCGACCAGCGTTCTTTCTTCTTCAAAATGGAGGAATTAGGAATTGATATACCTGTAATTGTAAAAAGAAGCTATGAATTTGAGTCCGAAAGTCCGAAAGTCCGAAAGTTCGGAAGCTCGGAAGCTCAAAGTTCTGAAGTTGGAAGTGAAATTTCTGAATCTTACAACTCACAACCTACAACTTACAACTCTCTACTACAACTCTACTCCGCTACCGATCTTGGCGCTTTATTGGTTGATGGGTTTGGTGATGGCATTTGGATTGATGCACCACAAGTGCCAATGAATGTTATTACTTCCACCTCTTTTGGTATTTTACAGGCAACTCGTTCCCGCATATCAAAAACTGAATATATTTCCTGTCCAAGCTGCGGAAGAACATTGTTTGATTTGATGATCACTACGCAAATGATCCGTAGCCGCACCAGTCACCTTAAAGGGTTAAAAATTGGCATTATGGGTTGCATTGTAAATGGCCCTGGTGAAATGGCCGACGCTGATTATGGTTATGTTGGGTCGGGTACCGACAAGGTGACCCTATACCGTGGTAAAGAAGCAATAAAGAAAAACATCAATTCTGCACGTGCACTTGATGAACTTATAGAGATTATTAAAGAAGACGGTAACTGGGTTGAACAGGGGGAGTTATCCATTAATTAAACGAGGATTGGCTAAAAACCGTCGTTACTCACTTAATTGTAAAATACCTTTCCTGATAAGCAGTTTAACTACACTACGCAATATCCAGATCAGTAAACCTACAATAGCGATAATTATTAATCCGAAAATCAGGCCCGCTTTAAAGGCGTCTTCCATTAAGCCACAGCCAGAAAGAAAAAACATCAAAAACAAACAAAACAGAGGTAATATTAAATTTTTCATAGGTTTTAATTTTTGAAAAATATTATCAAAAACTATACCCGTAATTTATTGAAACTAAAAAATATCATCGTTTTGTATGTCAGCAATATCTTTTGATATCCAACAGGGCAAACGCATTAAAATTTTTATTGTATTATCGTATAGCGATGGGTTTGAAACCAAGGGTGTTCGGAAGAAATTTTTAAAAGCGATGGACAAGAGCGATTCCTTCCTCGGGGAAGGAGGAGGTAGGGGTTTAACGAACTATTTTACTCCATGCTACAGTTCCCAAATTCGAAAACACAGGTAGTTATGCGTGCAGTGTCGGCGAAACCCCTCCCCGCGACTTCACAGACTGTCGCACCCCTCCCATGGGAGGGAGTTTTTAAAGCAAATTTAAATCTTCCGAACACCCAATTTTTGAAACCCATCGCTATGAAAAAAATATTGGAATTATTTTAATGCGTTTGCCCTGTGATATCCAATAGCTGTCTTAATAATTCTATAAATATTTATTAGCTTTAAAGCCGATTATCTACCTTCATTATTAAATACACATCTATGAAAAATATCATCTATTGCTGCTTTATTGCTTTCTTCCTGCTTTCGTGTTCAGCATCAAAACACAGCTCATCACGGGGATGGATATCCTTGTTCGATGGCAAATCACTTAATGGCTGGAAAGTAGGCGCCAATGCAGAAACATTTTCCGTTGACAGCGGAATGATCATAGTTCACGGTAAAACGGCACATTTATTTTACGATGGTGGTGTGATGGATCATAATTTTAAGAATTTTGAATTTAAAGCAGATGTAATGACCCACAAGGGTTCCAATTCAGGCATTTACATTCATACTGCTTACCAGGAAGGCGGCTGGCCTTCAAAAGGATATGAAGTGCAGGTGAATAACTCACATACTGATTGGATAAGAACCGGCAGCTTATATAATATAGTTAATATTAAAGAGGTTTATGTGAAAGATAATGAGTGGTTTACCCAGTATATTAAAGTTGAGGGAAAACGAATCATTGTTAAATTAAATGATAAAGTGGTGTTAGACTATACCGAGCCAAGTCCTTTAGATCGCTCTAAAGGTGATGAACAGCGAGTACTTTCCAGCGGGACTTTTGCCTTACAGGGTCATGATCCCAACAGCCTGACCTATTTTAAAAATATTATGGTGAAACCACTGCCTTAATCCGAAAATAATTCTTTCTTATCTAAAACTGTTAATTATTCAGTCAGCACGGTAAACTTAAACTCCAGTGGATCAAAGTTTTTTATCAGTTCATCAATAAAACTTTGTCCCCATTTTACATAAAACAAGCCGAAGTTTTCGGTGCGTTCCTGGAGGCTATCTTTTGGGAAAAGGTCACTTTTTATATATTCTACCTGTTCTAACCGGGTTTGAAAATTCCTTTTTTCAGCTTTTATTAATTTTTTCTCCAAGTTATCTATGGCATGTTTAAGCCTGGCCTGTACTGCTTCAGCAGATGGAGCAAGTGTACTGTCAATTTTATGGGCACGCAGTTTTATTTTTTCAAAAACACATGCCAGTTCACGCCACTCTTCTGTTAAGCTTAAATTATGCTTGCTATGCTTTTTTATCCAATCGTTTTTAATGTTATCGGTGCTTTTGAAAAGATCAACGGGTCGAAGCTCCATCTTAGCTATTTTTGAAGTGGTTTCTTTACCGATAACCAATCCTGAGTTGCGGAGGATAAGAATTGGGAAGTCAACTTTATAATGATCAAAATTTGATTTAAGCTCTAACCAATAAACAACCTCAGCGCCACCACCGATATAAGCTATGTTTGGTAAAATACATTCCTGGTACAAAGGGCGCATCACTACATTCGGACTAAATCTTTCAGGATGTTGACTGATCTCCTGTTTCAATTCTGCTTCAGAAAAGTTGATCTTACTATTTAAAACGTGGTAACGTTCGTTTTCAAATACAATACGTTCGCGCAGACCATCCATCAAATAAAAAAAATTTATCTCGCGCGGATTTACCTGTATATGCACCCCGGCATGCTCCAGTTTTTCATTAGTAGCGCTTATGTTTTTAAAGCTGTTTTGTTCAATAATGTCCTGCTCCATAATAGGGGCAAACTGCTGCTTAAACTGATGATCGTCGGCATCAATAATAACCAGTCCGTATTGTCCAAACAATGCATTAACAAGATAACGCGTAGCATCGGCCAATTTTTCGAATTTGGTATAGGCTGTTTCCACAATTTCGGCAAGCTCCGGGGCATGTCCTTCTATACCCAAAGCGCCTTTGTACTGGTTTAAGGCCTGTCGCATAGTTTCAGGATTTATACGTCCTGTAGCACCCGATGCCTCATACCACCAATGCACTTTTTTACCACCTATATTGGTATAATTTATCTCTGCAAAATCGTGATCTTCAGAAGCCATCCAATAAACAGGCACAAAATTTTTATCCGGGAAAGCTTCCTTTAGCTGTCGCGATAACTTAATTGCAGTAACAATTTTATAAATAAAATAAAGCGGACCAGCAAATATATTAAGCTGGTGGCCTGTGGTAATGGTATAAGTGTTATCTGATTTTAGAAGGGAAATATTTTGAATTGGTGAGTGGTGAGTTGTGAGTTGTGAATAGGTAGCATACTGATTACTAAGTACATTTACCAAAACATCGCGGTTGGCTATTACTTTCTTGTTTTTTAACAGTTCAGTGAAGCCATTTATATCAGGGCGATATTTATAAAATGTACGAAGAGCCGGAAGGTCTTCCAGGTAATCAATAACTGTTTGGGAAAAATAACCCGTTTCTTTATAGTTTATACAGGAGGACTCCATATTTTTATTTCGAATTTCGGATGTTCGATTTCGGATGTTGAAACCTTCAATTTGGAACACCAATACAGCACCAATTATTAATGCCGCGTTCGAATTTAGATTTTAAATTTCTAAAATACAGAACGGGAAACAAAAAACACTTTATTTTACAATATGTCCATAAAGATCAAAGTCTTCGGCGGTATCAATCTTTACTTTAACAAAGCTTCCTATTGTTGCATAATCTATGGTTGCATCTATTAAAACTTCATTATCTACTTCGGGCGAATCATATTCTGTACGACCTACAAAGTAATTTCCATCCTTTTTGTCGATAAGCACTTTATAGGTATTTCCGATTTTTTCCTGGTTTTTATCAAAAGAAATGCCTTGCTGTATTTCCATGATTAAATCAGCACGTTCTTGTTTTACTTCATCTGGCACATTATCAACCAATGAGTGAGCATGTGTTTTTTCTTCGTGCGAATAGGTAAAGCAGCCTAAACGGTCGAACCTTGTTTCTTCCACCCATTGCTGCATTTCTTCAAAATCCTTTTGGGTTTCGCCCGGGTAGCCGGTAATCAGCGTTGTACGCATAGCAATACCGGGCACTTTATCACGGATTGAATTTACCAGGTCAATGGTTTTTTGTTTGGTAATACCCCGGCGCATCGACTTAAGCATATTATCGCTGATATGCTGTAACGGCATATCCAGGTACTTACAAATATTATCGCGCTCGTTCATCACGTCCAGTATTTCCATCGGGAAACCTGAAGGATAAGCATATTGCAGCCTGATCCATTCAATACCATTAACATCCGAAAGCTGGCGAAGCAATTCATTCAGGTTACGTTTACCATAAATGTCAAGACCGTAATAGGTTAAGTCCTGGGCAATTAATATCAGTTCTTTTGTTCCGTTTTTAGCTAAGTTTTGTGCATCCTTTACTAATTGTTCGATGGGTTGAGATAAGTGCTTACCACGCATCAATGGTATGGCACAAAAAGAACAGGGACGGTTACAGCCTTCAGCTATTTTAAAATACGCAAAGTGCGACGGGGTAGTGAGTAAACGTTCACCAATCAGCTCATGTTTGTAATCTGCGCCTACTGATTTTAATAGGTTTTGAAGGTCATTAGTGCCAAAATAAGCATCAATGTTAGTGATCTCTGCTTCCAGTTCAGGTTTATAACGCTCCGAGAGGCAACCGGTAACTATAACTTTCCCTACTTTACCCTGATCCTTTAATTCACTGTATTGCAGAATGGTATCTATAGATTCCTGCTTAGCATTATCAATAAAACCGCAGGTATTTATTACAATAATATCATCACTTCCCACAACCTCAGCCTCATGAACAACATCAAAATGATTGCCCTTTAACTGACCCATCAGTATTTCTGAGTCATAAATATTTTTGGAACAGCCTAAAGTGACAACATTAATACGTTGTTTGCTTTTTAACACTGGCTCACTAACCGATTTCGTTTTCATTTTTTATATCAAAGCGTCATTGCGAGGAACGAAGCAATCTCTGAACTCTACAAGAACGCCAATGCATTAACGGTTCGCATTAGCGGTAATATCCTATGTAGAGATTGCTTCGTACCTCACAATGACGGTATTATTTAATTATTGTTTAAATAGTGAATTTACGAATTCTTGCCTATCAAATAATTGCAGATCATCCTTTCCTTCCCCTACCCCTATATATTTTACCGGTATCTTAAACTGATCAGATATGCCTATAACCACACCGCCTTTTGCTGTACCGTCCAGTTTGGTCAAAGCAAGGGCGTTAACTGCGGTTGCCTCAGTAAACTGCTTGCATTGCTCAATGGCATTTTGCCCGGTTGAGGCATCCAACACCAGCAACACCTCATGCGGCGCTCCGGGAACAACCTTTTGCATCACGTTTTTTATTTTGGTAAGCTCATTCATTAAACCTACTTTGTTATGCAAACGGCCTGCAGTATCAATAATTGCTACATCATCGCCATTTGATACTGCCGAGCGCAAGGTATCATATGCTACAGATGCGGGATCCGAACCCATTGGTTGGGCTACAACCTTTACGCCTACACGTTCACCCCATAGCTGTATCTGACCAACAGCAGCGGCACGAAAAGTATCGGCTGCACCTAAAACTACTTTATTTCCCGCCTGTTTTAGTTTATGAGCCAATTTGCCTATGGTGGTGGTTTTACCTACACCATTAACGCCTACAACCATAATTACATATGGTTTATGACTGCCATATTCAAAGCTGGAAAAATCGTTGCTGTTATTTTCTGCAAGTAATTGTTGAATTTCGTCCTTAAGCAGTTTGTTTAATTCGGATGTGCTTACATATTTATCACGTGCTACACGGTCCTGTATCCGTTCAATGATTTTCAATGTGGTTTTAACACCAACATCCGATGTTACCAGCACTTCTTCCAGTTCATCAAGCACATCATCGTCAACTGTTGATTTACCGGCAATTACCTTAGTAATCTTTGAAAAAAAACTATCCTTTGTTTTTTCCAATCCAGTATCCAGCGCCTCCTGCTCTTGAGGAGTGCTTTCCTTTTTTTTGAAAAAATCGAATAATCCCATATTAATGTGCCAATTTCAAATGTGCAAATGTGCGGATTTTTGATGCGTAGATGTAAATATGTTTTAATCAAATTCATTTGCACATCCGCACATCTGAAATCTGCACATCCACACATGCATCAACAAAAAAAGCCTTCTCGTTATAACAAGATGGCTTTTATATTTCGATTAAAAAACCGATTATAACTTTCCGGCAATCGCATCTTTAACAAAATCGTTAGCTACGATTTGTTCTTTAAACGAATAAGCACCGGTTCTTGGTGATTTCACCATAGTGATCACTTTTGAAAATTCTTTTCCTTTACCTGCTACTTTCAGCGTTGCAACTACTTTCTTTGCCATGTCTTTTTAATTATTGAATTATTGATTTACTGAATTGTTGAATTAAAAGCTAAATCTAATAACTACTTAACTTGATCAACCATTCAACCAATTACTTAATTTCCTTATGAACAGTTACTTTTCTTAAAACCGGGTTAAATTTCTTCAACTCCAGTCTTTCAGTTGTATTTTTTTTGTTCTTGGTGGTAATGTAACGAGACATACCAGGCATACCACTTGTTTTATGCTCGGTGCATTCTAAAATTACCTGAACTCTATTACCTTTCTTTGCCATCTCTTTTTAATTATTGAGTTAGTGATTTATTGAATTAGTGATTTGATATTGTTAGAATTTGAAACCTAATCAACCATTCAACTTCCCGATAGCTATCGGGATCAACTACTATATGTATCCTTTTTTTACAAATTTACTGATACAAGCGCTTATACCATTTTTGCTGATAGTTTTAACAGCCGAAGTGGAAACCTTTAAGGTAATCCATTTATCTTCTTCAGGAATATAAAACTTTTTAAGTTTTAAGTTTGGATGAAATCTGCGTTTTGTTTTAACGTTTGAGTTAGAAACGTTATTACCAACCAGAGATCCTTTTCCCGTTAGATCACAAATTCTTGACATGACAATTCTTTTTAATTCTCTCCTTTTTGTAAAGAGTTTGCAAATATCAGGATTTTAAGTGAAATAGACAATACCGATTTAATTATTTTTCAAAATCTTTTTTACTTAATGAATAAACAAGAAAATTGTAATTTACGCCTCCAATTAAAGTCAATGAAAACCTCCTTAAAAATCACCTCATTCGAAGAATATAAACAGGTTTATCAACAAAGTGTTGAACAGCCGGAAGAATTTTGGGCAGCTATTGCCTCAAATTTTCTATGGCGTAAACCCTGGGATAAAGTACTGGAATGGAATTTCACCGAACCAAAAATAAAATGGTTCCAGGGTGCTAAACTAAATATCACAGAAAATTGCCTCGACCGCCACCTGGGTACTTTAGGAGATAAACCGGCTATTATATGGGAGCCTAATGACCCGCAGGAAAATCATCGCATATTAACTTACCGGCAGCTTTACGAAAAAGTTTGCCAGTTTGCCAATGTGCTAAAAAACAACGGTGCAAAAAAAGGCGACAGGATTTGCATCTACATGCCGATGGTACCCGAATTAGAAATAGCGGTATTGGCCTGCGCACGGATAGGTGCAATTCATTCTGTTGTTTTTGGCGGATTTTCTGCTCAATCAATTGCCGACAGGATACAGGATGCAAGCTGCAATATTGTTATTACTGCGGATGGAGGTTTCAGAGGAAATAAAGAGATTCCGTTAAAAAATATAATTGACGATGCATTAGTTCAATGTCCTACAATTAAAAAGGTGATTGTGCTTACCCGGAGCCGTACCCCGGTTTCTATGATAAAGGGACGGGACGTTTGGTGGGAAGATGAAATAAAGAAAGTGGAAACCCAGGGAAGTACAGATTTTCCGCCCGAAGAAATGGATGCTGAAGATATGCTGTTCATACTGTATACTTCCGGCTCAACCGGCAAACCTAAAGGCGTTGTGCATACCTGCGGCGGTTATATGGTTTATACAGGTTACACTTTTGCCAATGCTTTTCAGTATGAGCAAGGTGAGATCTACTTTTGTACTGCAGATATAGGCTGGATAACCGGCCATTCATACATCGCCTACGGCCCTCTCACCCAAGGCGCTACAACTGTGTTATTTGAAGGTATCCCAACATGGCCCTCGCCAAGCCGATTATGGGATATTGTTGAAAAATATAAAGTAAATATATTGTACACCGCTCCAACTGCAATCAGATCGTTGATGAGCTTTGGTGACGATGTATTAAAGGGTAAAGATTTTAGTTCGCTTAAAAAATTGGGGTCAGTAGGCGAGCCGATAAATGAAGAGGCCTGGCATTGGTTTGATGAAAAAATTGGCCATAAAAAATGCCCTATTGTTGATACCTGGTGGCAAACAGAAACAGGGGGCTTTATGATCTCACCAATTGCAGGCATTACACCAACTAAACCTGGTTATGCCAGTTTGCCTTTACCGGGAGTACAGCCTGTTTTAGTTGATGAAAATGGTAAAATAATAGAAGGGAATGGTGTTAGCGGAAATTTATGTATTCAATTTCCATGGCCGGGTATGCTGCGTACTACTTACGGTGATCATGAACGCTGCCGTACTACTTATTTCTCCGCTTATCCGAACTTATATTTTACTGGCGATGGCTGCCTTCGTGATGAAGATGGTTATTACCGTATTACAGGCCGGGTTGATGATGTACTGAATGTATCCGGACACCGCATTGGCACTGCCGAAGTAGAAAATGCGATTAATATGCATAGCAGTGTAGTTGAATCGGCAGTGGTTGGTTATCCTCATGAAATAAAGGGACAAGGTGTTTATGCGTTTGTGGTATGTCCTAACCAACACGGCGACCAGGAGCTTACCCGTAAAGATATTATGATGACAGTTTCACGCATTATAGGAGCAATAGCGAGGCCGGATAAAATACAATTTGTAACAGGCTTGCCAAAAACACGGTCGGGTAAAATAATGCGGCGTATTTTACGGAAAATTGCCGAAGGAGATACGAGCAATTTAGGTGATACTTCTACCTTACTTGATCCGGCGGTGGTGGAAGAGATAAAGGCAGGGGCGCTGTGAGTTCATAGTTAATGGCCAAATTATCTTATATTTATACATTAGACCACTAAATGGAAAATAAGGATATACGCTGGAAACAACGGTTTCAGAATTTTGAAAAAGCATTTCTATTTTTTGAAACTACAGTAGATAAAGAAAGTTATACTCCAATTGAAGTAGGTAGTTTAGTACAGGCTTTTGAGTTTACGTTTGAGCTTGGATGGAAAACCATTAAAGATTTTTTGTACGAACAAGGCCTAAACACAAGTTACCCGCGAGAAGTAATTAAGGAAGCCTTTCAAACCAAAATAATTGAAGATGGCCATACCTGGTTGCTTATGCTTGAAAAACGAAATGAATTATCTCATACTTATAACGAAGCAGTAGCCGAGCTTGCTGTTGAAACTATTAAAAATAAATATTACCAGGCAATTGATTCAAACCCTTTCAAAGTTTCCTGAAATAAAAAAGGCTATAATCTTTGGTTCAAGGGCAAAAGGAAATTTCCAGGTCGGCAGTGATGTGGATATTGCTGTCTGGGCAACCAGCAACGAATCAATTTTGCAACTGTCAGGTGTTTTGAATGATGAAACTTTGCTTCCTTATAAATTTGATATTATTAATTATGATTCAATAAATAGCCGGGAATTAAAAGAACATATTAACCGGGCAGGGGTTGAAATATATTTAAAGAAGCAAGACTTTCAGATTTAAGAATCAAGACAGAAAATCTCTTGATTCTTGTTTCTTGCCCCCTGGTTCCAAAACCAAAATGATGTTTCAGATGTTATAACTATACATTTTAAATAAAAACATCATGGACAAATTACAAATAAAAGGCGGCTGGAATGAGATAAAGGGCAAAATAAAACAAGCCTATGGCGATTTGACCGACGACGATTTAAAACACGAAGAAGGCAAAGACGATGAAACTTTAGGAAAACTTCAGCAAAAAACCGGGAAAACAAGAGAAGAACTGGTGAAGTGGATAAACAGTTTGTAAAATGTGAAAGCCTTGCGAAAACAGGGCTTTTTATTTAAAGATCTTTGAAAGATCAATGTTGAATCCCGGTAATAATACTGAGTTAAGGCTTTCGTTCAATTGTGCTTTTTGATGGAGATTATAAACATTGTCTTTTAACACATATAAATCAGCACTTTGCTCAATAGGATCAATGATAATGTATTCCTTAACCCCATATTTTTCATAGATGTTTTTTTTCTGACGCAAGTCATAATATGCATTAGATGGTGAAAGTATTTCTATGACCAAATCAGGCGCACCTTCAACCCGGGCTTTAATAATTTCTGATTTTCTTTCTTCTGCAATATAAAGGATATCAGGTTGCAAAACATTTCCTTCATCAAATTTCACATCCATTGCGGAATACATCCATTGCCCTTTTCTACCTTGCTCTATATGATATAATACAATAATTTCAGAAATTTCAAATAATATTTGTTGATGAATAGCAAGCGGAGAAGGAGACATAATCAATTCATTATTAATTAATTGAAAAGGCGCACCTTCCTCCAGCATCATGTAATCATCAACGGTGTATTTCTTTTTCTTTTCAACAGTAAGCATAAATCAAATATAATAAATTGAATTATAATAAAATAGAGGGATGGTTTTCTAAAACACCTATTTAAATATATAAGTCAAATCAAAACTAAAGCCTGGTAATATAAGAGAATGCAGCAATTCATTTTGTTGAGCTTTTTGATGCAAATAATAAATACCATCTTTTAATGCATATAGATGGGCATTTTTTGCAATAGGATCAAAAATAATATATTCTTTAACGCCGTATTTTTCGTAAACTTCTTTTTTTTGGATCAGGTCATAATAAGCATTAGAGGGAGATAATATTTCAATTGCCATATCTGGTGAACCTTCAACCCGCTCTTTTACTATTTCGTCAACCCGCTCTTCAGATACATACAAAAAATCAGGCTGAAATACATTGTTTTTATCAAACACAACGTCCATTGACCCGGCAGTATATCCTCCCTTTTGTTCGCTTTCTAAAAAGATAAGTATTATTTTGGAAAGGCGGGCGACAATAGCCTGGTGAATAGAATTCGGCGATGGAGACATGATGAGTTCATTATTAATTAATTGAAAAGGCGCACCTTCCTCCAGCATCATGTAATCATCAACGGTGTATTTCTTTTTCTTTTCAACAGTAAGCATAAATCAAATATAACTAATTTTGAGCCAAATGAAAAATTCAAAACCTACCATTCTTGTTGTGAATGATGACGGCATTACCGCCCATGGAATAAAAGCCTTGATAGATGTAATGCAGGAGATTGGCAGGGTGGTGGTTGTAGCGCCTGATAGTCCTCAATCAGGTATGGGTCATGCCATAACTATCGGCAAACCTTTGCGTTTGGACAAGGTAGACATTTATGAAGGGATTGAGATGTACCGTTGTTCCGGCACCCCTGTTGATTGTGTTAAGCTTGCTGTAAACAAGGTATTAAAAGGACAAAAACCAGATTTATGTGTATCAGGCATTAATCACGGCTTAAATAATTCTATTAACGTATTATACTCGGGCACTATGTCGGCAGCTGTTGAAGGCGCTATTGAAGGCATCCCCTCTATCGGGTTTTCTTTGGATGATTTTACGCTACAGGCTGATTTTAACCATTGCTTAAAGTATGTAAAGGAAATAGCCTTGCAGGTTTTAGAAAGAGGATTACCCACGGCCACCCTGCTTAATGTGAATTTTCCTTGTACTCCTCACCTAAAAGGAATAAAAATATGCAGGCAGGCCAATGCTAAATGGGCCGAAGAATTTGACGAACGCATGGATCCGCATAAGCGCCCATATTACTGGTTAACCGGTGTTTTTCAGTTAAATGATGGCGGCGAAGATACCGATGTATGGGCGCTCGAACATGATTATGTTTCTGTTGTACCGGTGCAATTTGATATGACCGCTCATCATGCAATTCCAGTATTGAATGGTTGGAAATTTAATGCCTGAGGGTTAAGTCAGTCATTAATAAATAAAGGAGCGGTGATTTACTCTTTAATCCCCGTTAAAGTAAAATCTACGCCACGGGTAACATTCTTTGCTTTGTAAATAAGCGGAAAATCCGGATTATTCAGCACCCATAGATCGCCTTTGCCATTATCACTTATAGCGTGAAAAACGTCAGCCGTTTTATCGTTTATCTTATAAGTTGCCGTATCTGTACTAACAGTAAAATTCTGATTATTTAGCTTAAATGCTTTATCTTTTATCATATTATTAAAAGTAGCTTTTGAAATTACAATTAATGTTTCGTCATTTTTCATTTTGGTAACTCCATCAGGGTCAGGTTGTTTAATTACTACTTTAGTCCCGCTATCCATGGCCAAAGCAGGTATTTCAAAACTCCCTGTGCCATAGCCTTGCACATCCCATTGTATTTTAACCGGATTACCTAAACTTTTTATAGTAAGCGTTAAAGGGATATGTTGTCCTAAACCCTTTGAAAAACCATCGTAATTAAGGGTTGAGCCTTCTTTTATTACAGGCTCATATTTTTGAGCAAAAATGGTTAGGCATAAGCTTACAAGAAATGTTAAAACAAAAATTTTTTTCATACTAAAGCTGGTAAATTTTACCGATACTAAAATAAAACATTTGAATTGTTATTAGTACCCGTACTTTTGAACTTATGCTGAACAAAAATAGTATGCTCACCGGCGTTTTTATTGCTTTTATTTTTCCCTCCATTGCCTGGATAACCGAGTTTGTATTAAAAACAAATACCTATATTATCAACAGGCCTGCTGTTCCTTATTTGGTTGCCATAGCTTTAAACTTGTTTATTATAAGATTTTGTTTAAAAAATGATGTGGATCAAACGGGACGCGGTGTAATGCTGGCAACATTTATATTTATGATATTCGTACTATTAAAAGTTCACCTCATACGATGAAATACTATTTAATAGCCGGTGAGGCTTCGGGCGATTTACATGGGGCTAATTTAATGAAGGCCTTAAAAGAACGGGATCAGCAAGCGGAGTTCCGCTTTTTTGGCGGCGATAAGATGTTTGCGGAGGGCGGTACATTAGTTAAGCATATTTCGGATATGGCCTTTATGGGTTTTATTGAAGTGGTAGTTAATTTAAATACCATTTTAAAAAACCTTAAATTTTGCAAAGAAGACCTTATTGCATGGCAGCCCGACGTTTTAGTATTGATTGATTTTCCAGGATTTAATTTAAAAATCGCTGAGTTTGCTAAAAAAAACAATTTGCTCGTTTGCTTTTATATTTCACCCAAAGTGTGGGCCTGGAACCAGAAACGGGTGCTTAAAATAAAAAGAGTTGTTGACCATTTGTTTTGTATCCTGCCTTTTGAGGTTGATTTTTATAAAAAATGGGATATGAAAGTTGATTATGTTGGCAATCCATTGCTTGATGCAATTGCTGACTTTAAACCGGACACAGCTTTTTTGAGCAATAACCAACTATCCGGAAAAAAGATAATCGCCTTGCTTCCCGGCAGCCGCAAGCAGGAGATAAGTCGTTTACTGCCTGAAATGATTGGTTTAACAGACCGGTTTCCCGATTACCAATTTGTTATTGCCGGGGCACCGAATTTTAACAAACAATATTATGAACAGTTTTTTGGTCAGGAGGGCATTCCTGTTTTATTTAATTCCACTTATGATCTTTTAAGCAACGCAGAAGCCGCAGTTGTAGCATCCGGAACGGCAACGCTTGAAACAGCTTTATTTAATGTGCCGCAGGTAGTTGTTTATAAAGGTCATCCTATATCGATTAGTATTGCCCGTATGGTGATAAAAATAAAATTCATATCATTGGTTAACCTGATAATGGAAAGAGAAGTAGTGAAGGAACTGATACAGCAGGATTGCTCCAAACAAAAAATAGCTGCTGAACTTGATATGATATTGAATAATAAAAGCTATCGTGAAAAAATGCTTGCCGATTATGATCAACTGGATGAAAAAATGGGTAAACCCGGCGCATCGGCTAAAACAGCAGGGTTGATCATAAAATATGCTTCAAAAAAATAAAGCCTTCCGTTTACCGGAAAGCTTTACATTCATGGTAGATGTAGATATATGATGGTCAGGCCACAGATAATGTATTATTTATAGCAGCCTGTTTCTTGCGGGCTAAAAATGGATTTCTGGACATAAATGAATTTAAATCATTAGTTAGTATGTTTTTCAATTCGTTATCAAAACGCATTACTAATTTGCTTGTTGCTGGTTTTTTATAAGTCTTCATAACGTTATTTTTAGGTTAAATTTTTCTTTTTTGAATTATCGTTGTCGTCTTCTGTTAAGTTATCTTTTCTGCGTTTTGCTTCTTTATATTGCCGCAATAGTTGTTCTTTATCCCGTTCGTCTGATGTATTAGCAGGCTCTACCGGATTTTCCCATTCTTTCTCTTCCTCCTTTTGTATCTTTTTCTTTTCGGAAGTCATACTTGCTGCGTTTGATAATTGTATTCCAATTCAGTGCCAAAATCTATTTCAAATAAGAATTAGCTTACAATTGAATGGAATAACACTAAAAAGGAATCAATAAGGAATTAAAGAGACAGGTATTTTACCAAAAAGTGTATAAAATTGTAAACAGTAATCATCATTTTGCAATCGCCGGTTTACTTTCCATCTTTTGATGGTTCACTAAATGAATGACCAGGGTGGTCACAGAAAGGAAAATACCTATAGCGCATACGCCATTCCACTGATAATTTTTCCATACCATAGTTGCAAACAAAGTTCCTAAAGAACCTCCTATAAAATAGGAGACCATATATATAGTATTGATACGATTTCGTGCCTGCGGATGTAAAGCAAAAATTATTGCCTGGTTAGAAATATGGGTAGCCTGTACACCCATATCCAATAATATTACCCCAACAATTAACCCGGCTATACTATAGCCCGAGAAAAT
Source organism: Mucilaginibacter sp. (assembly GCA_028288305.1). GTDB lineage: Bacteria > Bacteroidota > Bacteroidia > Sphingobacteriales > Sphingobacteriaceae > Mucilaginibacter. Next base: position 21,651 of record JAQBOA010000055.1, on the reverse strand, counting down.
AAAAACAATAAAGGAAACTATAATTAACACTATGGTAAACCCTGATAATTTATAGGCATCCATTTTATCACTTAACCTACCCATAAATCCTGCAGCCAAGGCGCCGAAAGCGCCTACCAACCCAAATTCTCCGGCAACGCCGCTGCCCATATTAAAGTTTTGTTTTAATAAAAATACTATGGTTGTCCAAAAAGCGCTGAAGCATGCAAAACACAAAGCACCACGCAGGGCTGCCAATCTTAACTTCGGTTCATTTTTAACGAGGTCAATAAGAGATGCCATCAGTTTTTTATAGCTGCCTTTATAGTCAGGTTCCACTTCGGGCAAAAACAATCCTATCATTAACCAAATAACAAGCATTATACCTGCAGCTATATAAAATACGGCCCGCCAGCCAAAGTATTGGCCAATATAACCGCTAAAAGTACGTGATAGTAATATTCCTATTAATAGTCCGCTCATAATAACACCAATTTTTTTGCCCCGCTCCTCAGGCTTCGCTAAATGAGCAGCCATCGGTAACAGCAATTGGGGTATGATGGAAGAAGCGCCGAGCAGGAAACTTGCACCTATTAACAGATTAATGTTTTTCGCCATTGCTGTTAATAAAAGTGATAAAATAATAAAAGCAAAAACAATAACCATTAACCGTTTTCGCTTAACCATATCAGCCAATGGGACTAAAAAAAACATGCCAGTAGCATAACCAATTTGAGTAAGAATTGATACCTGCCCCGCTTTTCCCCTGCTAATGTGAAAAGAGTTGGCAATATCTTCCAGTAAGGGCTGGTTATAGTATAGGTTAGCTACTATCAACCCGGTAGCTATAGTCATTATCCATAAGGTCAATGGCGTTAATTCTGGATGTTTTTTAGCGGCAGAGGACGTAGTCATAATAAATGCAAATTTTATGCGCAAAATTGTTAAAGCATTTTTATAATGATGTTTTAATTATGCAATATTTTAGTGAGCTTATGCGTTTTGCTACTTTGTATCTAAAGAGTTACAGCTTTATTTGTTTAGTAACCAGATAAAATTGAGAAAATTCACTTAAAAAAAAGAGACAGGAATTTTTAAAAAAAGAATTAAAATAATAAAAAACAAGAAAATATACTCAACTTCTAAAAAAACTTATGAATTGATGTGTTTTTGTCAAAATTTTAATACAAAACATACTAATTTTTGACTTTTACCGTTTAAAAACTGTTTTTTATTAATTAATTAAGGTTTTTTGAATAAAGATTTAAAAGAATTTAAATTTTATCGAAAAAAGACCGTAAAAATTGGATAATTTTTTTCAAAAAATAAAAAGTCACTTAAGTATTTAAAGAATTTTTAAAAATTTGCATATTATTAATAAATAGTTTGTATTTTTGAAAATCAAATAGGAAGAAACAGGTTTTTTACAAAAATATTACAAAAAAACTGTTGGAATATTAAATGATAGTGTTACTTTTACACCGTAATACAACAAAGTAGTCTTCTCATAATTTAGGTTTATAATTGGTTAGTAAAGGCCCCTGCCCATCAGGGGCTTTACTTATTTATAAGGGTTTTGTTTTAGACAATCTATTATTCAATAAAAAATCCCGGCAATAACCGGGACTTTTATTAAGAATACTAACCTTCTAAGCTTTTACAACATTTTCAACTTAAAAAATCTTAAAACCTATACTTAATGCCCAAAGATGCTGCCTCTGGCCAAAACTGGAATTAATATCAGAAAGTCCCCCTTCATAACGCAAGTCTGCGGTGATGGCTCCTAAATCAACTCCTGCGCCGGCCTGAAAACCCAGAGTACTGTTTTTGTATTGCCCGAAATCGTTAAAAGCCGTATTAAAGTTTTGAGAAAAGCTCTCACTGTGGCTTAACACTGAAGTATAAATCGGGCCGGCCATTACTCTTAAATTTAAATTTTGAGGTCCAAATCTTAATCCTAGCAATACTGGCACATTTAAGTTAGTAAAACGGATACGTGCGCTATAAGCGTTATCATTTGAATTAAAATCACCGCCTGAACTGCTTAAATACAATTCGGGCTGTAAATAAAGGCCCCCTCCAATACGGGCAAATGCACCAACCTGGTAACCTGCAATGCTCGAAGATCTCAAGTTATCGCTATTAATTGTTGAATAATTAACTCCGCCTTTTATCCCAAGGGAAAATTGCGCTTTTGCGCTGATGCTAACCGCTATCAGTAATGCAACACTTAAAAGATACTTTTTCATAATTTTCATAATTTGGTTTAACCTATTGGTTAATTGATAAATAATTTCAATCGAAACAATAGTCTTGCCAAAATTTTAATGGTAAGCCACTTGTATTTTTATATTTTTGCTGAAAATTAATTTAATTATGGCTGAAATCAGTATTACCAACAAGGATTGGGAACGCGTAAAAATTAAAATACAACGGAAATATAATCATCTAACAGATGAGCAATTACAATATACGGAAGGACAGGAAGATAGCCTTATCAATAAATTGATGCAATTAGTTAACCGGGATAGGAAATATGTACTATTTACATTAAAAAAAGCGTTGGTAAATATAGACAATAACCGCCTGTAAATTATTCGGTTAAATAAAAACAAATTTAATTTTTGTATTTTTATATTTTAAATATGTTAGGGATGAGCAAAGTTAAAGTGATATTTAATAAATATAAAAATCAAGCCTTTTTTGCCGGGATATTAATGCTGGCATTCTTGTCATGGAGTTTTAAAGACGATCTGTTCCAGATATCTAAAAACCTTGATGTGTTTTCTTCAGTTTACAAAGAAGTTAATATTAACTATGTTGATGATATAAACTCTGCAAAAATGATAAAAACGGGTGTCGATGCTATGCTGGATGGCCTTGACCCTTATACCGAGTTTGTTCCCGAATCTGAAATTGAAGATTATAAACTGCATTATGTAAGTACACAATATGGTGGCATTGGCGCAAGCATTTTCATCAGAAGCGGAAAAGTATATGTTGCTGAAATATTTTCAGGCTTTCCTGCACAGAAAGCAGATATACACCCAGGCGACCAGATGGTTAAAATAAATGATATTGACCTTGCCGGCAAAAGTAATGACCAGGTAGGCCTCCTATTAAAAGGAAGCAAAGGAGCCCCTATAAAACTGCTGATTAAACGTGGTGGTGCAAGCCAGACTGTTGAAAAAACTCTTGTACGCGATGAGATCAAACAACCTAACGTGTCATATTATGGTATTGTTGACGGCAATATGGGTTATATTAAGTTAGATAAATTTCTTGAAAACTCAGCGGATGAAGTCACAAATGCTTTAATATCAATAAAAAAGAATAATCCTAACGGAATTATTCTTGATTTACGCTCAAACGGCGGCGGTATATTACAGGAGGCTGTAAAAATTGTAAACCTTTTTATACCTAAAGATGTAGAGGTGGTATCACAAAAAGGTAAAATAAAAGAAAAAAACTTTACTTATAATACTTTTACTGAGCCACTTGAACCTAATTTGCCATTAGTAGTATTGGTAAATAGTCATTCGGCTTCGGCATCAGAAATTGTAGCAGGGTCATTACAGGATTTAGACCGTGCTGTTATAATAGGCCAGCGCAGCTATGGCAAGGGGCTGGTACAACAAACCTTTAACTTACCCTATAACAGTTTAGTAAAAATCACTATAGCCAAATATTATGTTCCTTCGGGCCGCTGTATACAGGCGCTGGATTACACAAACCGCAAGGCTGATGGCAGTGTGGTAAAAGTAGCAGATTCGTTAATTCATGAGTTTAAAACCAAAGATGGGCGTTCTGTTTATGACGGGAGCGGTATTTATCCCGATATCTTTGTTAAATCGGAACATTTTGCTGATATAACCGAGACACTTATTGGCAAGCTGCTCATTTTTGATTATGCAACGCACTATCGTGACACACATCAGGTTATTAATAACGCACGCACCTTCGTATTATCAGATGCCGAATATGATGATTTTGTAAAATACCTGGCAGATAAAAATTATAGTTACAATACAAATTCTGAAAAGTTGTTAGCTAATTTAAAAACAGAGGCTACAAAAGAAAAACAATTTAGTGAGATACAAAGCGAATATGATGCTTTAAAAGCCAAAATGATGATCAGCAAAAAAAATGATTTACAGCTTCATAAAGACGAAATAAAGCAAGTATTAGAAAACGAAATTGCCTCACGCTATTATTTTGAAAAAGGCCGGTATGAAACAAATTTTAAATATGATAAGGAGCTATCACAGGCAATAAAAGCTATGCAGGATAAAGTGCTCCTGGCGTCCATACTTAAGGGAGAAGGTAATTACAAAGTAATTGGCAAACCGGTTTTAGCAATGGCCGCTAAAAAAGCGGAAAAGGATGCAGATACCGACGATCAATAGGTTGTAACAAAATTTTTAATCTAATTTCTCAACTTAGATAAATAGCGGTCTTAAAATTAGACTTCCTCCTAACTATATTTGCCGGCAGATGGGAATATAAATTAAACTATTTCCAGTTACGATTGTCTACTTATCAAATAATTTAAATTTTTATGAGAAAGTTCCTTTTTATTGCAGCTTTATTTTTTGGCTGTTTAACGATTAAAATAGCTGATGCACAAGTTGGTATTCATGTTAGTGTAAATATTGGCAGCCAACCAGCGTGGGGCCCGGTAGGTTATTCACATGTACAATATTATTATATGCCGGATATTGATGCTTATTACGATGTTCCTGCCCATCAATATGTATATTATGAAAATAATGTATGGATACATGATGGAAACTTACCTCCAAGATACAGCAATTTCGACAGGTACCACAGTTATAAAGTAGTAGTAAACCAACGTAATCCATGGGAACGGGATGCTGACTTTAGAAACAGGTATGCTGTTTACAGAGGCCGCAGAGACCAGCAAATAATACGTGATAGCCGTGATGATCGTTATCGTAATCATTGGAATGGCGATGATAACCGAAGACATGATAACGGTAACCATTATGGGCAACAGCGTAATGATAACCATGATAGAGGAGATCGGGGAAATGGAAATGGAAACGGAAATGGCCATGACCACGGACATGGTGGCGGTCATGACCATGGCGGAGATGGTGGCCATGACCATGGTGACCATTAATTTGACCATTAATTATTGATATGATTTAAAAAAGCCGTGTACTGGTTATCAGCACACGGCTTTTTTATTATTTCGCCGTTACTGCTAAATATGGGCTTAACTTTAAACCCATATTCCAAAACATAAAAGCCCATTTATCAACCTGGCCGCTTATAACCTGTTCGGTACTTTGACCGGCACCATGACCTGCTTTTGTTTCGATACGAATTAGTACAGGTGCTGTTCCTTCCTGGTATTCCTGTAAACGAGCTGCGAACTTGAAGGAATGTGCCGGTACCACACGGTCGTCGTGATCGGCAGTAGTCACCATAGTTGCGGGGTATTTGTTAGGTTTTAATGCATGATATGGGGAATATTTATACAGATATTCAAACATTTCTTTTGAATCTTCCGCTGTTCCATAATCATAACTCCATCCCGCTCCTGCAGTAAATTTGTTATAGCGCAACATATCCATTACCCCAACTGCAGGTAAAGCAACCTTGCACAAGTCGGGTCGCTGAGTCATAACTGCTCCTACTAATAAACCGCCATTCGAGCCACCGGATATAGCCAGGTAATCTTTTGAAGTATATTTATTTCGGATAAGATATTCTGCTGCTGCAATAAAATCATCAAAAACATTTTGCTTTTTCATCTTTATACCAGCTTTGTGCCACTTACCACCATATTCTCCGCCTCCTCTAAGGTTTGGAACAGCGAAAATTCCGCCATTCTCCAACAATATAATGTTGGATGTACTAAAGGCAGGCGTTAAACTTATATTGAAGCCTCCGTAACCATATAGCAAAGTTGGATTTTTGCCGTTTAATCTCATTCCTTTTTTGTAGGTAATGATCATGGGTATTTTGGTGCCATCTTTTGATATATAAAACACCTGTTTACTTTCATACTGATCCGGATCAAAGTCAACGCCCGACTTTTTATATACGGTTGATATTCCAGCAGCTATATCCAGCTTAAAAATAGTAGAAGGATAAATGTAGCTGGTAAAAGTATAATATGTTTCTGTCTCTTCCTTTTTTGTGTTGAACCCTGCTGCAGTACCTATTGATGGCAGATTAATAGTTCGTTCAAGCTTACCTTCCATATCATATTGCTGTACAAAAGAAGTGGCATCCTTTAGATATTCAGCAAAAATTTTACCCCCGCCGGTTGTGGCCGTCATTACGTTTTTAGTGGTTGGAATAAAATCTTTCCAGTTGGTTGTTTTAGGATTTGCCGCGTCAGTTGTAACCACTTTAAAATTTGGCGCATACAGGTTTGTTAATATATACAGCTTGCCACCGGCGTTATTCAAAACGGTATGTTCATTATCAAAATTATTTATCACGTTAACAATTTGACTATCGGGAACATTAAGATCTTGCAGATAAAGTTCGTTACCTGTTGTTGTATTTGCAGCTGATATTACCAGGAAGTGTTCATCTTCGGTTAAATAAGCCCCTATATAACGGCGCGGCGTTTTTTCACCGCCAAAGATCAGTTTATCGCTGGTTTGAGGTGTTCCAAGCTGGTGATAGTACAGCTTATGATACTGTGTCATTCCTGATAGTTGGGAACCTGCTGTTGGTTTGTCATAACTGCTGTAATAAAAGCCTTCATTACCCCGCCATGCAATACCGCTGAATTTGATATCAGTAAGTGTATCGCCTATCATGCTTTTATCCGTAGTTTTTATTACAATAACCTTCCGCCAGTCGCTGCCGCCTTCTGATAGCTGGTAAGCGGCCATGCTGCCGTCTTTGGTAAAATCAATACCCTGCATTGAGGTAGTGCCATCTGTGGAAAATTTGTTCGGGTCCAAAAAAATCTCAGGTGCTTTATCACCGTCCTGTCGCCATAAAACCGATTGGCTCTGCAGGCCGTCATTTTTATAGAAATAAGTATATTTTCCTTCTTTAAAGGGAGCACTATACTTTTCGTAGTTCCATAATTTTTCCAGGCGTTTGTATATAGCATCCCGGTAAGGTATCTGTGTAAGATAATTCTGGGTTACCTTGTTTTCAGCTTTTACCCACGCTTTAGTATCTTCAGCGCGGTCATCTTCCAGCCACCTGTATGGATCAGGTACTACGGTGCCAAAATATGAATCTGTTATATCAACTTTTTTTGTTGCAGGATAAGATGTATTGTTTGTGCTCATTTGTTGTGCATATGCAAAGCTGCAAAGTGAAACAGCAGATGTTAAAAAAATTAAAGCTTTCATTTTTTAATTGTGGGTTTGGTAAAGTAAAGATATGGTATTACCGTGACAGGCAAAAAGCGGAAAGCTGGGTATGAGGTAATACTTTTACTGACAGACAGAAACGTCATAAGTGTTATGATTAAGGGAATTATTGCAAAAATGCTCCCGGTAAGTCATAAAATTGTATTCTAATTAACATCCTATAAATACAAATATTGCTTCCACCAGAGAGAATTATACGCTTTTTTAACCTCGGCTGTTTCACCTGGCCGGGGAATAAATAGGTTTATATTCTTTTCTCTGGCATAACCTGCTAATCTTTCTAAAGGTTCGTACCATGCATGCGGCGCAAGATTGAAAGTACCCCAATGAATAGGCATCATGAGATTACCCTTTAAAGCCAGATGCGCGTTTGTAGCATTATTTGGCCCCATATGGATGTCGGGCCAATATTTGCCGTAGGCACCTATTTCGAGCATTGTTAAATCAAAGGGGCCAAAAGCATTGCCAATCGCTTCAAATCCGGGAAACCAACCCGAATCGGCTCCGAAAAATATATTATGCTTATTGCCTTTTATAACGAATGACGACCATAGCGTTTCGTTTCGCCCAATAATCCCTCTTCCCGAAAAATGCCTGGCAGGGGTCGCCGTTACTACGCAATCGGAACCTAACATTATGCCATCGCCCCAATCCATTTCGTTGATGAGACTTCTATCTATCCCCCATTTTTCAAGATATTTTCCAACACCCAATGAGCAAAGAAATTGAATGTTTTTATCCGCAAAAAACTTTATGGTTTTTTTATCAAGATGGTCATAATGATCATGTGAAATTATTATAGCATCCAGCTGTGGCAATTCATCTAATGCCAATGGCGGCTGGAAAAATCTCTTTGGTCCAAAAAATGAAGAGAAAGAAACCCTGTCGCTCCAAACCGGGTCGGTAAGTATCCTTTTTCCGTCTATCTCAATCAACACGCTCGAATGTCCTATCCAGGTAACTCTTAGGCCGTCTTTTGGCGGCGTTTGGTAAACAGAAGTGTCCGTTTTAAATGGCCCTAAAGTTTGCACTGGTGTAGTTTCGGCTTTATTATCAATGTATTCCTTCAGGATGGGAAACATTATTTTTAGCCCTCCAATATCAGTAGGTATTGGATTTTGATATTTACTGCCCTTTTTCACGGCTCCTGATAAATTCATAAAAAACTCAGAACTAATTTTATTTAAAATAATGGGATTATAAAAAGCAGACACATCAAAAATTGGTTCTGGCCAGCTCTCTAATTTTATTATCACAAGTTAAACGGTAATTATAATATTAATGGATGTATAAATACTATTTATTTAAAAAAATCACAGCATTTATACAAAATTTAAGTAATGGAGAAGGTAATATATTTTTAAGATAGGGGTGTGTGGCACCAAAAGTATGGTCGGCCCCGGGTATTTGAAAAAATTCTGAATTCGGATTTGCATCTTTTAATTCCCGGGCATGGCTTAAAGGAACAGTAGTATCTTCATTGCCATGAACAACTAACCAGGGTTGCTTTATTTCTTCAGCTTTTGCAAGAATATTTAAACGAACCGGGTGTTTTTCCAAATCATTCAACAAGCTAACTTTTAAAGGCATTTGCTGTCCGGTTCGCTTGTTGTCTATATAAATAATACCCTGCAAATGCCACTGCTCTTCTATTTCTTTGGGCCATAAATTATGGAAATCGGAAATGGAGGCCATGGTTACCGCCGGTTTTACCACCAAATGCACTACCAGGAAAGCCTGGTTTACATGGCGCCATTTGGTTCGAATCACTTTACCAGGATGTAAAAGATCACTCAGGAAAAACTTTGTATGCACTATATCATAATGAAAACTATCCTGAAACTTTACCCTACGATTCTATTACCGGGAAAGGATATAAAAATGTTAACTGGCCGCAGGGTTTAAAGGGCCCTGCTTCACCTTCTGCAGTATGCAGGATAGGTATTATGAAGTCGCAGGACGGTGGCCATACCTGGACAAACCGGGGACTATTAATTGAAGATGAACAACCCAGGTTAATCCTGAGGCCAAACAATACCGCGGCCAATTTTGCTGGCGGAACGGGTGATCCTTCTGCAGTAGCAAATGACAAATATCTTTATTTATTTTATGGTGAATATGGGTATCCAGGTAAATATAATGAGAGCACATACGATGCTAAAAATGAATGGAAAGGGCAATGCATAAGTGTTGCCAGATTACCCCTTGCTGACCTCGACAACCCTGAAGGGAAAGCCAAAAGATGGGATGGTTATGCATTTACGATACCATTTAACGGAATTGGAAAACCTATATCGACAATTCAGATTCCTATAAACGAAGGCGGAGGACCTGCTTCATCACCCACTGGAAAATATTATTGGGGACCTTCAGTAAGCTGGAATACCTATTTAAACGCATGGGTAATGCTTATGGCAAAAGCCGAAGGGCCATCATGGAAAGGCAGCAGCATTTACCTGTCTTTCAATAAAAATGCCGATCTGGGATCTGGAAACAATTCTCAGCAATGGACTAAACCTCAGTTGCTGTTAAACAAGCCAGGCCATATAATTTGGTATCCATCACTACAACCACTAAACAATGAAGCAAACAAAATTAATAAATACTCTTCTCTTAAACTACCCCAGAAAGCCCGGTTATTTTTTAAAGATATGGCTGGGGACAAAAGCGATTATATTTCTGAATATTTAGTAACGTTTTACAAATAGGGATTTCATATAAGGGAATATAGCAACTAAATCTTTTTCCCGTTAAAAGTAATATTATACAAATCTGTACGCCTGTCCTTCAAATTCTGTACGCTTCCGTACTCATGCAATTCATCTAAGGCAGACAGATCAACATCCGCGATTACGATCATTTCAGCGTTAGGAGTAGCTTCGGACTGTATACAGTTGGTAGGAAAACCAAAATCAGACGGTGTAAACACTGCTGATTGCGCATAAGAAAGCTCCATATTATTTACATTCGGCAAGTTACCTACAGAACCAGCTATTGCTACATAGCACTCATTTTCAACTGCGCGGGCCTGGGCGCAAAATTTAACCCGGTTATACCCATTTTGAGTATCTGTTAAAAAGGGTACAAATAAAATTTGCATGTCCTGGCTGGCCAGTATTCGCGCTAGTTCGGGAAATTCCACATCATAACAAACCAATATCCCTATTTTACCGGCATCCGTTTCAAAAACCTTTACCTCATCGCCGCCCCGCATACCCCACGAGCTTATTTCTGCCGGTGTTGGGTGTATTTTATAATTTTCCTCCATGCTGCCGTTTCGTCTGAACAGGTATGAAACGTTATACAATGAGTCTTCGAAAATTGTAGGCAAGCTACCCGAAATAATGTTGACATTATAAGATACTGCCAATTTTGAAAACTCCTCTATAATTGGTTGTGTAAATTTTGCCAATTCACGCATGGCCTGAGCTGCATCCAGGTGATTATAATCGGCCATTAGCGGCGCATTAAACAATTCAGGGAAAAGCACAAAATCCGACTGATAATCGCTCACTGCATCAATAAAGTATTCTGCATGTTTCATCAACTCGCTGATATTGCTATAAGGGCGCATTTGCCATTGGACCAGACCAAGGCGCACTACAGTTTTCTGATTTATTACAGAACTTATTTCTTCGTAATAAACATTATTCCACTCAATCAATGTAGCAAAACCTTTTGACCGGCTATCTTCAGGCAGGTAATTACGTAATATTTTACGTACGTGGAAATCATTGGCCAGCTGGAACGAAAGAGTTGGATCGTATATTTCCTTATACTTCACCTTGTCAATGTATTGCCTCGGTGTTAGTTCATTTTGAAATTTCTGGTAATTTGGTATTCTCCCGCCAGCTATTATACTTTTTAAATTTAATTTTTCACAAAGGGCTTTGCGTGCTTCATATAACCTTCGCGCCAAACGCAACCCTCTGTATTTTGGATGGATAAAAATATCAATACCATATAAAACATCACCTTTATCTGTATGTGTTTTAAAAGTACTGTCGCCGGTTATCTGTTTATAAGTGTGAGTATCGCCAAATTTATTATAGTCTACAATTATTGATAATGCACAGCCTACCACCACATCATTAACAGTAACACATATTTGCCCTTCCGGAAAAATTCTTATCAGTCGTTTAATCGAATTAGCATCCCAATAATCCTCATCCATATCAAGGTATGCCGATTTCATTGATTTTTTTAACTCCTGGTAATCCTGCACATCCAGGTTACGCAATTCTATACTTTGAAGATCCATAATTTTATTAACGTTGTTAACTCAATATTATTCAATTTGTTTAAATTTAATTGGTTGATTTGGTGAGTGGTTGATTTAGTTGTTGAGTTCGAAATAATGCACCTTCGAAATTTATTTAACAAATTCAACTAACAATTCACTACTCACCAAATCAACTTAATCAACCAATCTATACCACCATGCCCATAATATTAACAAAGGCTGTAATATTATTAATCGTATCCATGCCATTAACGGGGTTACAACAATACGACCTAAACGCAGCGGTGCATCGCCAATCATACTGATGTGTACCGGCAAAAAAGCTATCAGCATTAAAATAATTCCCCATGCAGCCAAGCTTCTGGTTTTATAAAAAATAAGCATCATGGCAAACAATATTTCAAAAAAGCCGGCCAGTATATTTAAAACCGTTGGATATAGGAGATAATTTGGAATAATTTTAATGTAAGATGCCGCATCCCTAAAATGATTTGCTCCTGCCAACAGGTAAAATATTACAAGAAGGACAAGGCTTATATTTTTAAGTTTAGACATTTATAAAGATATAATATTTCAATAAACATCCCTTTTACAGAATATAAGTAATATGAATCTCATTCCAGTAGTTTATAAGCATTCTAAATTTAACTGTATGACAAAGGTTTGACACTGCATAGTATTAAACCTGTTACTTTTGTTGGGTCAAATTTAAAAACTGCTTTGAAGTATCTAAAGGTAATAGCTTTTACGCATAAACAGATTGAGCTGAAGGAATTGGGAAAATTGGTGATTTGCCAGGAAAACCTGACAGATAAACTTCATAGGGCTAAAACGCAATTTGGAATTTCAGAAATTTTTTATTTGGCAACCTGTAACCGGGTTGAATTTGTTATGATAACACCGCATGTGGTGGACAAAGCATTTGCAAAGCAATTTATGGAATCAATGAATATAGGGCTTTGCCCTGTTTCATCCAGCGCTTTTCTTGATGCAGCTGTAATTTATGAAGACAGGGAAGCGTTTGAACATTTACTTCGCACCTCCTGCTCACTTGAAAGCCTGATTGTTGGCGAAAAAGAAATATTTGCCCAGTTACGCAAGGCTTATGAAAATTGTAAAGAAGCTGGTTTAACTGGTGACTGCCTGCGCATGTTTATGACTTGTGTAGTAAAAACCGCCAAAGAAGTTTATACCCATACCAATATTTCAAAAAACCCTATTTCAGTTGTTTCATTGGCTTATCGTAAGCTGAAAGATCTTAATTTGTATACAAACGCCAGAGTACTTATTATTGGTGCAGGTGAAACAAACCGTAATATTTCCAAATATCTTCAAAAACATAAGTTTTCAAATTTCGCCGTATTTAATCGTACACTTTCAAAAGCGCAGCAATTGGCAGCTGATTTGGGTGGCGAAGCCTATACAATTGAAGCTTTAAAAGATTATAATAAAGGTTTTGATGTAATTATTACCTGTACATCAGCCGTTGAGCCCATTATTACTGCCGAAATTTATTCCTCTTTATTAAATGGTGATAAGGGCCGGAAAACAATTGTGGATCTGGCAATCCCTAATGATACTGATCCTCAGGTGCTTGAAAAATTTCCAGTTAGTTTTATTGAAGTGCACTCCCTAAATGAAGTTGCCAAAAGGAATTTGCAGGAACGTTATGAAGAGCTTACCCATGCCGAAGCTATTATAGATCAAAATATCAACGCTTTTTTACTTGAGTTAAAGCAACGACGCATTGAATTAGCCATGCGCCAGGTACCCGAAAAAATAAAAGAGATCCGCAACACCGCTTTAAATTCTGTTTTTGCTGAAGAAGTTCAGAATATGGACCAACACTCTCGTGAGACTTTGGAAAAGGTGATCAATTATATGGAAAAAAAATATATCAGCGTGCCGATGATCATGGCTAAGGATATATTGATTAATAGTTGAAAGAATTTTTCGTCTTCCAAAAACCGCAAACCTTCAGAACATTTTGACTTTTAATTTAACATAGTCACCCTATTTTCATATCATCAATTATTCCATATAATCTGTCTGCAAAAGGTTACTTTTGCAAAATCATTAAACCCACCCTTGGAAAGAACACTTATCATAGGAACGCGCGGCAGTGATTTAGCGCTATGGCAGGCAAATTTTGTAAAAGATAGCCTGACAGCGATTAATATTACCGCTGAATTAAAGATTATAAAAACACAGGGTGACCGTATACTTAATTTAAGTTTTGATAAGCTTGAGGGAAAAGGTTTTTTTACCAAAGAGCTTGAAGAAGAGTTATTGGCAGGTACAATTGATATTGCAGTACATTCACATAAGGATCTGCCAACTGAGAACCCTCCGGGACTTATTATCGCAGCTGTTTCAGAACGGGAAGACCCATCAGAACTGCTACTGATCCGGAAAAAAAGTGTTGATGTGCATCAAAAACTGTCAGTAAAATATGGTGGTACCGTAGGCACATCATCAAACAGACGAAAAGCACAATTGCTTTCCTATCGTCCGGACCTGGAAATAAAAGATCTGCGCGGTAATGTGCCGACAAGGGTTAATAAATTAAAAGAAGAAAATTATGACGCAATTATGCTTGCCAAAGCAGGAGTTTCCCGTCTTAATTTAAATTTAAGTGCATTTCATATAGAAGAGCTAAGCCCAATGGTAGTAATACCAGCTCCCGCACAAGGGGCCTTAGCCATACAGACACGTAAAAATGACACGGAATTATTTGATGCTTTACAGCCTTTAAACCACCCGGCAGTAGCTGAAGAGCTGGCTGTTGAACGAAAGGTGCTAAAATTATTCGGTGGTGGCTGCCATTTGCCCTTAGGTTGTTATTGCCGCAAGCATGAAAACAATTACCAGGTTTTTACTTCAAAAGCCGGGGATGATAATGATTTTCCTGACAGATTATTTATACAGGCTTCATCAACAAAAGGACTTGCGCAAAAGGTTGTTTCCTATTTCAATAAAGACCGTCAATTTCCTAAGAAAGTTTTCATCTCACGTGATCTTACAAAGCTCAGCTATTTCCGCAAAGCTTTGGAAAAACATGGAATTGAAATAGATGCTCGTTCATTGATACGTACCATACGTGTAATTAACAAGCTAAACAAGTATATTTTAAAAAATGTCGATTGGGTATTTTTCAGCAGTAAAAATGCTGTTGAATGTTTTTTTCAACTGGAACCTTCCTTACCTTTAAATGTGAAATTTGGTGTGATGGGAAGAGGATCGGAAGATATGCTAAGACAACAAGGGCACTTTGTTGATTTTATTGGAGACAGCATTAATCCGGAAGACGTAGCGAATGAATTTGCAAAACTTGCTAGCGGAAAAACTATCTTATTTCCCTCAGCCGAAAATTCGTTGCGAAGTATTCAGAAAGGACTATCATTAGATACAAAAATAATTGATCTGCCCATATATGAAACTGTATCTTTAAAAAACATAGATTATAGTACTGCTGAAATTCTGATATTTACAAGTCCTTCCAATGCCGAAGCTTATTTTGCAGATAATTTATGGGAACAGAGTCAAAAAGTTATAGCAATAGGTAAATCAACCGGAAAAAAACTAGACGAATTAGGTGTAAAATATACGTTGCCTTACTCTCCTGATGAAATCGGGCTTGCTGAGGCTGTGTTTGGGATTTGAAGAAGTCCATAGTCCATGGTCGATAGTCCATAGACTTTAAGAATTTTTTATTTCCATGGACTATCGACCATGGACCATTGACCAAAATATGTTACAAAGGCCAAGAAGAAACAGAAAAAGTGAAGTGATCCGGCAGATGGTGCAGGAAACACATGTAAGTGCGGCTAATTTGATATTTCCGCTCTTTATTGTTGACGGTACATTTCAAAAAAGCGAAGTGGCTTCCATGCCGGGTATTTTTCGGTATTCAATTGATAATTTATTAAGGGAAATTGAGAGTTGCTTAAAGCTTGGCTTAAATTCGTTTGATCTTTTTCCAAATATTGAAGAATCATTAAAAGATAAATACGCTACAGAAAGTCATAGGGAGCAAAGCCTGTACCTTCGCGCAATCAGGGAAGTAAAAAAGAATTTTCCTGAAGCATGTGTTGTCACAGATGTTGCAATGGACCCTTACAGCAGCGATGGGCATGATGGCATTGTAGAAAACGGCGAAATATTAAATGATGAAACCCTGGAAATATTAGGAAAGATGGCACTTGCCCATGCACAATGCGGGGCAGATATTATTGCACCGTCGGATATGATGGATGGCCGCGTTGGTTATATTCGTAATTTACTGGACGAAAATAAGTTTACTAATGTGTCCATTATGTCGTATTCTGCAAAATATGCAAGTGCGTTTTACGGGCCATTCAGAGATGCTTTAAATTCTGCCCCTAAGTTTGGCGATAAAAAAAGTTACCAGATGAATCCGGCCAATCAGCGGGAAGCATTACTTGAAGCAAATTTGGATGAATTGGAGGGCGCTGATTATTTAATGGTAAAACCTGCCCTTCCCTATCTTGATGTAATTAAATTAATAAAGGATAATACTGAACTTCCTGTTGCAGCGTATAATGTAAGTGGCGAATATGCTATGATTAAAGCAGCCATTCAGCGGGGCTGGCTTAACGAACAACGCGCTATTACAGAAGTTCTTACCGGAATCAGGCGGGCAGGCGCCAGTGCAATACTAACTTACCATGCTAAAGAGGTGCTGGAAAATAAATGGCTATAAATATTAAAAAGTTAACTTCAAAAGTAAAAAAACTAACTTTTAATTTTACTTTTAATTTTTAAATTTAACTTAAAGGATGTTTGATTCATTAAAAAAGAAATTTAATGTTGCGGGCGAGGAGCCGGGTGGTACTACCACAAAACCTGATATCAGCAGAGAGAAATCAGCGGAGTTGTATGAAAAGGCAAAAACATTTTTTCCCGGGGGGGTTAATTCTCCCGTGAGGGCCTTTAAATCTGTATATGGGACCCCTCTTTTTATTGAAAAAGGTGATGGTTCTTATATATGGGATGCTGATGGTAACCAGTTTATTGATTTTTGCTGTTCATGGGGCCCTTTGATACTTGGACATAACCATCCAAAAGTAAGGGAGAAGGTGATCGAGGCTATGCAGAATGGAATGTCGTTCGGCGCTCCTACTGCTTTGGAAAATGAACTGGCCGAACTTATTATTAAGCACAATAAATTTATTGAAAAGCTCCGCTTTGTAAGTTCGGGTACAGAGGCAGTAATGTCGGCTATAAGACTGGCACGTGGTTATACCAAACGCGATAAAATATTAAAATTTGAGGGCTGCTATCATGGCCACAGTGACTCCCTGCTGGTAAAGGCAGGTTCGGGTTTAGTAACTTTTGGCGAAACATCATCAGCAGGCGTACCCAAATCTTTTGCTGATGAAACAATTGTTGTAGCTTTAAATGATAAAGAAGCTTTACAAAAAGCATTTGATGAATTTAAAGATCAGATAGCCGCGGTAATAATTGAGCCTATCCCTGCAAATAACGGCTTGCTTTTGCAAGAAAAAGACTTCCTGCAGTTTTTAAGGGAAATATGCACAAAAAACGAAACACTGCTCATATTTGATGAGGTAATATCAGGGTTTAGGATAGGTTTTGAAGGTGCTGCCGCCCATTACCAGGTAAAGCCAGACATTATTACTTATGGTAAAATTATTGGCGGAGGGTTACCGGTTGGAGCCTATGGCTCCACAGCTAAGATTATGAATAATATCTCTCCTGATGGTGCAGTTTACCAGGCCGGCACGTTATCGGGCAATCCGGTGGCTATGGCCGCTGGTATTGCTCAGCTAAGCGAATTGCTGCGTATGGGCTTTTACCGTGATCTCAACAATAAGACTGAAGAATTTACATCAGCTATACAACGTTTTGCTACTGCACGTACTTATAAGTTTAAGGTATTTACTATAGGCTCCATTTTCTGGTTTGCTTTTACTGAAAAAGAAGCTATCCGAAGAGCGGACGAAATTGACGCTGCAAGTATGGAAAAGTTCAAAAAATTTCACCGTGAATTGATAAACAGGGGTATATACCTGGGTCCTTCAGGTTATGAAGTCGGGTTTATATCATCAGCTCACACTAAAATAGATCTTGAAAGAGCAAAACGTGCTATATTTGATAGTTTAGAAGTTGTATTTAAACCTAATCAGACCCCTTCGGGAAAGTAGGTTTTATAAAATGATAATTAATTAAAATTTCTCCCATACAGGAGATTCAGAGGGGCATATGAAAAGACCATTTGTAATATTTTATGCACTTATAATCTATGCTTTAACCGAATTGGTTTGGTGGGGTTATCTGCTTGTAAAATTAATGCCGAGCAGTTTAGGAATGATCATGGGTGAGGGCTCCATTTTCATTTTTGTATTTTTAGCAGGAGCGTACTGGTTGCACAGATCTATTATAAAAGAGCGCAAATTGCAGGAACAAAAAAGGAATTTTTTGCTTTCTGTAACCCACGAATTAAAATCTCCGCTGGCCTCTATAAAAATACTTTTACAAACAATACAAAAAAGAGACCTCACCAAACAGCAAGTCCTTAGTTTTATAGATAAATCATTAATGGATATTGATCGGCTGGATGATATGGTTGAAAATATGCTGCTGGCTTCAAAAATAGATAACAGCTCTTACACATTTCCTAAAGACAAATTTAATTTATCTGTTTTGGTGGATAGCATAGTAAACCGTTTGCAGATCACTAGATGTGAAGGCACCCAACAGATCATTGATGCAGAGATTGAACCTAAAATTGAAATCACCGGTGATAAGTTTGCTTTAACATCTGTTGTTACCAACCTGATAGAAAATGCGATAAAATATTCCGGGCCGTGTGAAACTGTTGGTGTAAAATTGTTCTTAAAAGACGACAAAGTATTTTTGGAGGTCGCAGACCATGGCATTGGAATAGCCGATCAAGAGAAGAATCGTATTTTTGATAAGTTCTATCGTGTTGGCAGCGAAGATACCCGTAATACAAAGGGGACCGGTTTAGGTCTGTATATTGTAAAAGAAGTACTAGATAAGCACCAGGCAAGCATAAAAGTTAAAGATAATCGTCCGGTAGGAAGTATATTTGAAGTTGTATTTGATTAAAACACGAATTTCACGAATAGAAACGAATTTTTACAAATCTGCTCGTATAATTTTTAACTAAATCAATTCGTGTAATTTGAAATAATCCGAGAAAATTAGTGTCGTAAATAACTTAAAATCACATGGAAATGCCAACTAAAAAAAGAGTTTTATTAGCGGAAGACGAAGAACATCTTCTGGAGGCCATCAAACTTAATCTTGAACTGGAAGGTTATAAAGTTTCAACAGCTACTAACGGTAAAAAGGCATTGCAGATATTTAAAGAAGAGCGCTTTAACCTGGTTATTCTTGACGTTATGATGCCCGAAATTGATGGCTTTGTTGTTGCTGAAACAATAAGGCTTGAAAACTCCGAAGTACCCATAATGTTTTTAACTGCAAAAAACACAAATGAGGATAAAATCTCAGGCCTTAAAAAAGGTGCTGATGATTATCTTACCAAACCCTTTAACCTCGAAGAATTAATACTAAGGGTTAACAACCTGGTAAAACGTGGCCTTAAAGGTGATGAGCTTAAAGAATTTAACAGTTATAAAATTGGCGATAAAACCATTCATTTCAATTCTTTCGAACTGGTAAACGGTGATGATTCAGTAACTCCTTTAACCAAAAAGGAAACTATGCTGCTCAAACTGCTTATTGAACGCCGGAATGATGCGGTGTCAAGAGAACAGATATTAGAAACAGTATGGAACTATGATGTTTATCCCTCTACGCGTACCATTGATAATTTTATTTTAACCTTTCGCAAGTATTTTGAGCCAGATCCTAAAAACCCGGTTTATTTTCACTCAATCCGTGGTGTAGGCTATAAGTTTACCGATACTCAGCACTAATGTTTACCAACCGGACACGCTTTTTTATTGGTTCTCTCTTTTTCCTGTCGCTGATATTATTAGCGGATTTACACCTTTATGAATTTGCCGCTGTTGCCCTTATGATGATTGTTTTACTTGCCTGGGATTATATAAGGCAGGGAACGCTTGTTGTCGCAGCCAAATACTTTCATCATAAAGATTATGGCAAAGCTGAGCGTTTCTTAATGGAGATATTTAAACCCGAATGGCTAAGCAAGAACAGGCGCGGTTATTACGAGTTTTTGATGGGGGGAGTCTGCTTACAAAAGCAGGATTTTAACGACGCCGAAAAACATTACGAAATAGCTGCACAGTATCCATTGCGTTCAGTTAATGATCACGTAGCTGCATTAGTGCACGTGGCTAATATCAGCATCAGGCAGGGCAATTACGAGAAAGCTAAAGCTTATTTGCAGCTTGCAGAAAAACACGAGGACAAAATAAACGCCAAAATGAAGGATGTGATTAACCGTCTTCACCAGGAATTAAAAAAACATTCAAACCCGTAGAGACGCAATACTTTGCGTCTTAATAAATTTCATAAAGACGCAAAGTATTGTGTTTCTACAATGATATATGAGAGATTCATTATTAATTAAAGCTGCATTTTCAGAAAAAACAGAAAGACCACCGGTATGGATGATGCGCCAGGCCGGTCGTTTTATGAAGGAATACTGGGATATAAAGAACAAATATTCTTTCCTGGAAATGTGTAAAACACCCGAACTTGCAGCTGATGTAACCATGCTCCCTGTTGATCTTTTAGGGATAGATGCAGCAATTTTATTTTCGGATATACTAGTAACAGCCGAAGCAATGGGTGGCGACCTGAGCTTTACACAAGGCATAGGTCCAAAGTTTGCCAACCCAGTACGTAACCAGGGGGATATTGATAAATTAGATACACAAGTTGTACATAAACTGCAATATGTAGCTGACGCAATTAAAGTTGTACAGCAAAGATTAAATAACAGCATCCCGCTTATCGGTTTTGCAGGAGCGCCTTTTACAGTGATGAGCTATTTGGTGGAAGGCGGATCGTCTAAAGATTTTAAGCTAACCAAACTGATGCTTCATAACCAGCCGGAACTTGCCCATCAGCTTTTATCAAAAATTGCAACCGTAACTGCCGATTATTTAAACCTGCAAATTGCGGCGGGTGTAAATGCTGTACAAATATTCGACAGTTGGGCACAGGCATTGGCATGGGATGATTATAAAGAGTTTTCGCACCGGTACATTTGCGAGATCATAAGCAAACTGAACAGGAAAGACATCCCGGTAATTTCTTTTTGCAAAGGGAGCTCAGTATTTGCGCCTCTTATGGCCGAAGCTAAACCCGATGTGATCTCAATTGACTGGAATGTTGACCTGCTTGATATTAAAAAGCGTTTACCCGAAGGTATAGCTGTACAGGGAAATCTTGACCCGCACATTTTATATGCCGATAAAAAGGTAATAAAAGAAAGAATATACCGATTGTTCGACCGGATGAAGGATGAAAAAGGTTTCATATTTAACTTAGGCCATGGCATTATGCCCGATATCCCGTTCGAAAATGTGAAGTACGCGGTTGATATAATAAAAGAGTATAAGTATTAACACGAATTTCACGAATTATTGCGAATTTCCACCAATCTGCATTCATAGATATTATGAATTTGTGTAATTCGAAAAATTCGTGAAAATTAGTGCTATAAAATTCAATTCGTGTAATTCGAAATAATTAGAGAATATTCGTGTATCAATATATACTTGCCATTCATATCATTTTTGTAGTCTGCTGGATGGCGGGGCTATTTTATATTGTGCGTTTGTTTATTTATCATACCGAGGCCCAGCAAAAACCAGAACCAGACCGGAAAATATTATCAGATCAGTTTGAGATTATGGAGCGTAAACTGTGGTACATCATTACTGTGCCATCCATGCTCTTTGTTTTAGTGGCTGGCATAACTATGCTTATCCTGGTTCCCGCTTGGCTCAGCCAACCGTGGATGCAAATAAAACTGGCTTTTGTGGTGGGCTTGCTGATCTATCATTTTATCTGTCAAAATAAAATGAAACAAATGGCCAAAGGTAT
>JAQBOA010000032.1 GCA_028288305.1 Mucilaginibacter sp. | reverse complement strand
AAAAGAATTAAGTACAGTATTGCGGTAACATATAAGTTTTTAAAGATATATAACGGAACATAGCAAATATCAACAAAGATCCATAAGGCCCAGTTTTGCAACACCTTTCGGGTCATTAATATTTGTGCAACAAAACTTATTGCAGTACAAAAGCCATCAATATAAGGCACGTTTGTAGGCGTAAAATTCTTTAAAAACAAACCTAATAACAATGAAAGTATAACTGTAACAATAATTACAAGGATATATTCTTTAGCACTTAAGCTCGTTACTGGTTTTTCATGCTTTTCTTTTTTCTGTAACCAGAAATACCATCCATAAATACTGGTACCCAGGAAATATATCTGGAGGCCGGCGTCGCCATACAGCTGGCTATTATAAAAAACGATGGTATAGGCAACAACACTAATGATAGCTACCGGCCAGTTCCATATATTTTGTATTGCAGCAAGGTAAACGCAATATATACTGGTTATGGCCCCAACCCATTCTAACCAGGTTGTTTGTTTAAATTCCTGAATAATGTGCTGTCCTATAGATAAAGTTAAAAGCTGCATAGGCCAAAGATAAAAAAAGCAGTGTCATAAAGGAGCTGCTGCAAGTTCACATCTTTTTAAGCCCTAATGAATTTATTGTAGGATATAAAATACAAACATTGTATAATTAAATAGACGTTTGTAATCAAATTGAACAATTTATTGATTAGTAGACAAGTGTTTAAAAGAGTATTTTGAATGTTACATAAAATGTATAAAAACTTAAATATCGGCTTATATTAATAAGTCAATGCATTTTTCAAAGATTAAAAACGATACAATAGTATCAAAACAAATTGAGTTGAGGAGGCTTTGCCAGTTTAAGATAATAATTATGGCTTAGTGTTTGTAATAAACGTAACGGCCCTGCTATTATCTATGAAAATAATGAAACATCTACCTGTGTAAAAGCTTTATTTTGAATTCTCAGACGCCCAAGCTGAGGTTTTTTTGTTCTTTGTTTTGGGTTTAATCAATAGTTTAAATTAATTAGGGGAAAGGGAGCTTCAAAAGAGCTCTCTTTTTTTGTGCATATATTTCGTTACTATGCATGCATAATATTATTTTTGATTTAAACTTTAAAGCCAATGTTTTTTGAATTAACGGAAGAACAAAAAATGATTCGCCAGGCAGCACGTGATTTTGCTCAGGCAGAACTTAAACCCGGAGTAATTGAGCGCGATGAGCATCAAAAATTTCCGGCGGAGCAGGTGAAACTATTAGGCGAACTTGGCTTTTTAGGAATGATGGTGCCAATCCAATATGGAGGCAGCGGCATGGACGCAATTTCATACGTATTGGTTATGGAAGAGCTATCAAAAATTGATGCTTCAACATCAGTGATAGTTTCTGTAAATAATTCACTAGTATGCTATGGGCTTGAAAAATATGGTACTGAAGCTCAAAAGGAAAAATACCTGGTGCCTTTAGCGAAAGGCGAGAAATTGGGTGCTTTTTGTTTATCGGAACCAGAAGCAGGTTCTGATGCCACTTCCCAAAGAACAACAGCCATTGACATGGGGGATTATTATTTGCTCAATGGAGTTAAAAACTGGATAACTAATGGTAACTCCGCGTCAACTTACCTGGTAATGGCTCAAACCCACCAAGATAAAAGGCACCATGGTATTAATACTTTGATTGTTGAAAAGGGAATGGAGGGCTTTACGGTAGGAGCAAAAGAAAATAAGCTGGGGATACGCGGCTCTGATACCCATTCGCTGATGTTTACTGATGTTAAAGTACCAAAAGAAAACAGGATTGGCGAAGATGGCTTTGGGTTTAAGTTTGCCATGAACACCTTAGACGGCGGGCGAATTGGCATTGCTGCCCAGGCACTTGGTATTGCATCGGGAGCTTATGAACTAGCCCTTCAGTATTCAAAAGAACGAAAGGCATTTGGAAAAACAATTGCCGACCTACAGGCAACCCAGTTTAAACTGGCTGATATGGCTACAGAAATTGAAGCAGCCCGGTTATTATGTTTTAAAGCGGCATGGTTAAAAGATAGGGGCTTACCTTATGCACAAGCAAGCTCAATGGCAAAGTTATTTGCCTCGGAAGTTGCAATGCGAACTACTGTTGAAGCAGTGCAGATACACGGAGGATATGGCTATGTAAAGGAATACCATGTGGAGCGCTTAATGCGCGATGCAAAGATTACACAGATTTATGAGGGGACATCTGAAGTTCAAAGAATTGTCATATCCAGAGAAGTGTTAAAATAAATAAATAAAATTTTGATAGGTTTGGGCATGATAAGAAAAAGACGACAGGTCCTATCAATTTTATTGATGTTTGCTCTATTTAATACAGTTTCAGCACAATTAAAACTTCAAACAGGTATATGGCGCGGGGCTTTACAAACATCATCCGGTAATAAATTGCCTTTTAACTTCGAAGTTAAAGATACTGCAGATCGCCAGGAACTGGCAATAATTAATGGTGATGAGCGACTTAAAGTAACTGATGTAAAAACAACCGGCGATTCGATTTTTATTCATATGCCTTTATTTAATTCGGAATTCAGGTTAAAGCTTGAAGGCGATAGTTTGAAAGGTAAATGGATAAAGCACTTGGGCGAAAAAGATGCTTCAATAGATTTTACTGCAATACCAAATACCCCCTGGCGTTTTTTTAAAGACGCAGAAAAAGCAGCGTTTGATGTTTCCGGAAGATGGTCTGCTACCTTTGGTGAAGGAGAAAACAGTGAGCAGTTGGTGGGAGAATTTAAACAAACCGGTAGTAAATTAACAGGTACATTTTTAAGCACAACTGGTGATTACCGTTACCTTGAAGGAACGGTAATAGGGAACAATTTATATTTATCTTGTTTTGATGGAGGACATGCTTATTTATTTATTGCAAAGATCACTGATGCGAAAACGATAATAGATGGCAAATATTATGCAGGTTACTCAGCTATAGAAAATTGGAAGGCTGCTAAAAATGACACTGCAAAACTGCCTGACGCCTATTCGCTTACAGCACTAAAACCAGATTTTAAAAAAATAAATTTTACTTTCAAAGATATCAATGGAAATAAAGTTTCTTTAACGGACAGCCGTTTTAAAAACAAAGTGGTTATTGTTCAAATTTTAGGATCCTGGTGCCCAAACTGCATGGACGAGACCAATTATTTTGTTAGCGGCTATTATAATAAATATCACCCAAAAGGCGTAGAGATTGTTGGCCTTGCTTATGAGCGTACGACAGATTTTGCAAAATCGCAAAAAACTTTACAGCAGTTAAAAACACATTTTAATGTGTCTTATCCGTTGTTAATTACCGGTTATACTCCTGCAAACGGCGATCCCGAAAAAAGTTTGCCTATGCTGGCCGACTTTAAAGGTTTTCCAACTACTATAATTATTGACAAAAAAGGGGACGTACGTAAAATACATACCGGCTTTAGCGGCCCGGGTACAGGCGTTTACTATACCCAATTTATTGATGAATTTGAAAAGCTGACAGATGATTTGTTGAGAGAATAATTTGGAATGCCGGATATCATCCTTCTTTTTACAAACCAACAACAATATTTTGCATAAAATTGTAATTAATTAATAGGTCCATAGTCTTAAGTCCAAAGTTCGAAGTCAAAAACAATTTTTGCTTCTTGTATCAGAGATTTGACTTAAGACTAAAGACTTAGAACTTTAGACTTAAAATGAACGAGCAATTTTACCGGCAAATTTTTGATAAACAGCAGCAGGTTGACGCTGTGCCTTCAAATAAGGAAATTACAAGCTGGGCACTGCGTGTAATCAGGTTATTGTTTCCTGAACAGTCGAAGCAGGTATTTACTGCCGTTCAGCAACTGAAGGACGAATTTAGACTCCTCGAGAATGAGCTTTGCCTGGTAATGGATGCTACAAAGGCTTGTCAAAACTGCAATAACGAACAACTTGCAAAAGCTTTTTTTGAACAGCTGCCCGGTTTATACCAATTATTGAACACTGATATACAGGCAATTTTTAACGGTGACCCGGCAGCACAGAGCGAATTTGAAGTAATCCGCACTTATCCCGGTTTTTTTGCGATATCGTTTTACCGACTGGCAAATAGCTTGTATAAATACAATGTTCCGTTGTTGCCGCGTATCCTTACCGAATATGCCCATTCAAAAACCGGTATCGATATTCACCCGGCTGCCGAAATTGACGAATATTTTTTGATAGATCACGGTACAGGGATAGTAATTGGCGAAAGCTGTATCATAGGTAAACACGTAAAATTATACCAGGGCGTTACTCTTGGCGCGTTAAGTGTGGCAAAAAATATGGCATTTACCAAACGTCACCCAACGGTTGAAGATAATGTGGTTATTTATTCGGGCGCTACTATTTTGGGTGGTGAAACCATTATAGGACACGATAGCATAATAGGCGGGAATGTTTGGCTTACAAAGAGCGTTCCGCCGCATTCTACCGTGTACCACAACCCCGCGATAACCATAAATAATAAAAGTGTAGTATAATAGCCTCACCCCGGCCCTCTCCAAAAGGAGAGGGAGGTAGCTGCGCTTTTCTAAAAGTCCTCTCCTTTGGAGAGGATTTAGGTGAGGCGAAACAGAGTTGAAAAAATTTAGTAAAATATTATGGCAGGCATTATTGATCTGATCGGCAATACGCCGATGGCTGAAATTAAAAAACTGAACCCAAATCCAAACGTCCGTATTTTTGCAAAGCTGGAGGGGAATAATCCGGGAGGGAGTGTGAAGGACCGTGCTGCCCTGAATATGGTTAAAAGTGCACTGGAACGTGGTGATATTAAACCAGGTACCAAATTAATCGAAGCAACAAGCGGTAATACCGGTATAGCACTGGCCATGATAGCCTGTTTATTCGACCTGGAGATTGAACTGGTAATGCCCTCAAATTCTACCCGCGAGCGCACACTTACCATGGAAGCTTTTGGCGCTAAAGTTACCCTATTAGAAGGTATTGAGCTTTGCCGTGATTATGCTGAAGAAAAAGGAGCAAGCGGTGAGTATTTTTTGCTCAACCAGTTCGCCAACCCCGATTGTTATCTGGCTCATTATAAAACAACAGGCCCCGAAATATGGCGAGACACCAAAGGGAAGATCACTCATTTTGTAAGTGCCATGGGTACAACAGGGACAATCATGGGCAATTCAAGATTTTTTAAGGAAAAGAATCCACTCATACAAATAGTTGGCTGTCAGCCAACCGAAGGCTCATCTATACCCGGCATACGCCGCTGGCCCGAAGCTTACCTTCCAAAAATATTCGAACCACAACGAGTGGATAGAGTAATGGATGTATCCGAAGCAGAGGCTACTGCGATGGCACGCAAGCTGGCAAAAGTTGAAGGTATTTTTGCCGGTATGAGTAGCGGCGGAGCATTAGCAACTGCGCTTAAACTGGCTGAAGAGCTAACTTCAGGAACTATTGTATTTATTTGCTGCGATCGTGGCGACAGGTACCTGAGCAGTGAATTATTTGGTTAGAAAACGGGATAAGTATAATTTCAATTCTTTTTCATTTCTTCCTGTATCGCCCTAAAAAATTCGTTGACATGTTTCGATCCTATTATATACACCAGTCCATCCCGGTCGGTTAAATAAATGGCATCATTGCCCGCTGTATAAAAACGAATAGTCCCTTTGGAATGAAGATTATAAACCGGGTTATTAAATAAATACTTACTGTATTGGCCCTTTTCAACTTTTACAATACTGTTCAAATCAATTTTTACCAGGCGGGTAGTCCACAAACCATCCAGCAAAATGCTTTTATTTTGAACGCGGGTACGGAAGTGCAGCAAATATCCCATTATAATGGAAATGATAATTATAGCAAACCCTACAACTACCAGCAAATCGCCGTTCCGTTCGCGCTCATCGGTAAAAAAATAAGCTGCAAAGCAAAACATTGCCAAAACCAGGCGTATGGTAATTGGTATAAATTCCCTGCCCAGGTACTGTTTTTCAATAAAAGCCGGTTTATCCATTGTTAATTTGAAAATTTGAAGATGTGAAAATTTGAAGATGAATTTTAGATTTTTCAAATTAAATGCTGATGCAAATAATTTTCAAATCTTCAAATAGACACATTTTCAAATTCTTACCAGTTCGAATATAGTTACTTTTTTAGTGTTATCATTTACTTTATACCGTTCATCAGGCCGGTAGCCACCTATCCACACGACATCGCCGTTTCCGTTAATTAATAAAGGAATTTCTTCTTTTACGTGTAATGGAATTTTTTGATCAATAAAAAAATCACTTAACTTTTTACGTGATCTCATCCCTAAAGGATAAAAGTAATCACCTTGTTGCCAAGCGCGCAAAGTTAAAGGATATACCAGTAAATCAGCATCGATAGATACAGCCATCGGGTTGTTTTTTACAATCAGCGGACTATCCTCATGTAAAAGCGTTAGTTTATATCCATCATAATCAACTTCACGCTCATTTTTGTTGATTAGCTTAGGTTCGTGCCGGTGCTGATTGTTTTTTGTTAATATTAGCTTGTCGCGATCAAGTATCAGTTTAAAACCGGTTGTTTCAAATATTTTTCCCGGATGTTTATCCAATGCGGGGATCAGATCGTCAATAATGGTTTCGTTAAAACCATATTCCTGCAGCAGTTTAAAAAGCAGCAGGCGTTTGGGTTCCAACTTTTTTAAGTCTGAAAGTAAAAGGTGTATTTCCTCTCCATGAGGGATAAACAATTTCTTTTTTAGTTCAGTTAACCTTTGTTCTAAAAACAATTCCAGGTCCCTAAAGTGCGCCAAATTATTTTCAAAAGTTTGCTCAAGTGCAGGGTTAAGCTCCTTTAACCTGGGTATTACTTCCAGCCGTATTTTGTTACGTGCATATTTTACCGACGCGTTTGAGCTATCCTCAACATAGGCAATGCCTGATTTTTCGACTATTTCCTGTATCTCATCGCGGTTTAAAAAAAGCATTGGGCGTACCAAAGAGCCATTTTTTGGCAATATGCCATGTAAACCCGCAATACCGGTACCACGGGTAAGGTTTAACAATATTGTTTCAATTGCATCGTTTTTGTGATGAGCAAGCGCAATAACTGAATACCCCGATTGCTGCCTGATCTGCTCAAACCATTTATAACGAAGCTGACGTGCTGCCATTTGTGTTGATATTTTTTTATCGGCAACATAATTTAACGTATCAAAATTGGCAGTATGAAATGGAACGCGGAGTTGTTCGGCCAGGGTATTGCAAAACTCCTGCTCGCTTAATGATTCTTCACCACGCAATTGAAAGTTACAATGAGCTATACCAAAATTAAACCCTGCCGATTTGAGTAAGCGGGCCATCAGTACAGAATCCATGCCGCCGCTTACAGCAGCAAGTATTTTGCTGTCGTGCCCGAATAAGTTATTTTGCTCAATAAATTCAATGAAACGTTTAACAGGAAGCATCCTTCAAAATTATTAATTTAAAACCCCAACAAAAAACTAATTTTGCCATCGTGAGGAAATATGTTTTAAGCCTTTTTTTATTGTTGACTGTGGCAGCCGTGATGGGTCAAAAAAAATCAATAGTAAAGTTGATCAAGTCCGCGAGCAGCACTGGGATAAAACGCGGCGGCAAGGATGTGATAAAGGTTTACCAAGGAACGTTTGTGCAGGATTATTCAACGCTGACTTCGGACAGTGCCTACTTTTACCCACAGGATAATGCTTTTGACGCTTATAGCCATGTTCACATTCAACAGGGCGATACCTTAAATATTTATTCAGATTTATTGAATTATAATGGGAATACAAAGATCGCCATATTAACAAATAATGTAAGGTTAGTAGATAAGGACGCTACATTAACCACAAATCATCTTAATTATAACACGGCTACCCGTATTGGTACTTATGCGGACGGGGGAAAACTGGTAAATAAAGATAATACCCTGCTCAGTAAAAATGGTTATTATTTTGCTTTCACCCGCGATTCTTATTTCCGTTATAATGTATCATTGACAACACCTGACGCATTGGTAAAAACAGATACTATGCGGTATAACACAGGATCGAAAATATCCTACTTTTATGGACCAACCAATATTTACAGCACCAAAGGGGAGAAAGACAAGGACACCCTTTACACTGAAAATGGAACTTATAATACTGTAAACGAACAGGCAGCCTTTGGGAAAAATAACCTTTACAAATCGGGAACAAAATCGTTAAAGGGCGATAGTTTATTTTATGATAAGATAAAAGGGTATGGTCGCGCAGTTAAACATGTTACTTTTAATGATAAAGAGCAAAAAGTAACTATAAAAGGGAATTTGGGCACATATTTTAAACCGGAAGAACGCACCATTGTAACACAGGATCCATATATTATTATGGTTACCGAGCAAAAAGATACCACCAAAACTGACTCTGCAGCTAAAGCCGAGAGTGTTTTAAAAAAATTACCGGCGCAAAAAAAGAACGGTATCACAATGGCGCAGATAATTAAAAATACAATTCCTGTTAATATTGATTCACTAACGCATAACAAAAAGGAACTGCAGGCAAAGGCTGATTCTGCCATAAAAAAATTACCGGCACAAAAAAAGAATGGTACTATAATGTCGCAGGTAATTAAAAATACTATTCCCGTTAATATGGATTCACTTACCGCTAACAAAAAACTGCAGGCAAAAGCTGATTCGGCTATAAAACAGGTGGCGCCGGTGATAAAAGCAACGATTGAAAAAAACAAGGATAAATTATTAAATCCCAAACTGATAAATAAAGAGAAAGAAATTATTAAAGACAAAGCGTCGGTTAAGCTTACAACTGCGAAAGACACGGGTAAAACTAAACTCGACTCTATCTATATGTCAGCAGATACGATCGAGACGCAGATACTAACTTACAAAAATCTGAAAATTTACCAGGAAAAGCAGCGCCTTGCCCATATAAGGGATACGACAGCAAAGCCGAAAAAACCAACGGTGAAAGAAAAGCCATCCAAGTTTTTAACCGCAATGCAAGTCGGGATTCCCAAAATGGATACTAGTTTTTACCGTAAAGACTTTTTTGGGAAACCAAAGCCGGTAGTTGTAAAAAAGAAGCCGGTTAAACCGCTTAGTAAAAAACAGCTGGCCCTTGACAGTTTGCGAAAAAAACAGGAAGCAGATTCTACTTTGGCGGCCAAACTGGCTGAACCAAGTGATACGGCACGCATAAGGATCATTATGGCCTATCATCATTCTAAGCTATTTAAATCGGACTTACAGGCAAAGTCTGATTCTATGTTTTATAGTAATAGTGATTCCACTATACGTTGTTATGTAAACCCCATCATTTGGACTGAAGGTTCGCAATTATCTGGTGATACCGTCTATTTACAGATGAAGCATAAAAAACTGGACAATATGACCATGTTCCCCTCGGCTTTTATTGTAAATATCGAAAAAGATGATTCCACACATTTTAACCAGGTCGGCGGTAAGCGAATGCGCGGCTTTTTTAAAGATGATAAGCTTAACCGTATGTTTATTGAAGGTAATGCCGAAAGCATTTATTTTTCGCGCGACAGCGGGAAAATGACCATAAGTGGTATGCAAAGATCGCTCAGCAGTCGTATCAGGGTTGATTTTAAGGATAACAAAGCTACTAATCTTGCCTTTTATACCAAGCCCCAGCACACTTACGGACCGTTAGACAAATTTAAAGAGGACGAAAAAATATTAAAAGGCTTTATCTGGAAACCTAAAGA
Organism: Mucilaginibacter sp.; assembly: GCA_028288305.1. Taxonomy (GTDB): domain Bacteria; phylum Bacteroidota; class Bacteroidia; order Sphingobacteriales; family Sphingobacteriaceae; genus Mucilaginibacter. Next base: position 65,852 of record JAQBOA010000032.1, on the reverse strand, counting down.
AAGGCCGGTATCTAAGGAGTCGATCATACCATCCTATAATAAAAAGGCGACAGCGGTAAAACCACCTCCTGGCAAAGCCAACAAGGGTAAGCAACCCCTTAAAAAACTTGTTAATGGAAAAACGGTAAAAGATAGCACTGTAACTCAACCGCCGGGTAAATCGCCTGCTTTAAAAACCGGAAAGGACAGTACATTAAAAACTGATACAACTAAAATTAAACTTATAAAAGCAGGGAAAGACAGTACATTAAAAACTGATACAACAAAAGTGAAAGTTATAAAAACTGGAAAGGATATTGTTAAGGCAGCAAAGACGAATTAATGAAGTTAAAACTTCCTTATGAGTAGATTAAAATCCTTTTAATAATTGTTTATTTTTTTTTAGGTTTTCGAAGTGCATCAATATCACCTATATCTTTGGCCCTTCCTGTCGCCTGTTTGTTCGCAATAAAATCAGAAATGTTTATGAATGAAATCGTTAAGTCACCTTCTGTTCCGATTATCCTTCCATTATAAGCATCATCAAAATTAACACCTGATATTGCATTTAAAATGTCAATCCTTAGCGGTGGATAACCCAGTTGGGTTACATAATTTTCCTTTAAAAAATCTTCAGCTGTAAGGCCCAATGAATCAAACCCAAAATCTTTAAGTACCTCAACCATTTTAATAGCGTTGTCAGCACTTGGCTTAATCCAAATATCAAGGTCACCAGTATGTCTTGGTCTGCCATGAAAAGCTAAGGCATGTGCACCTACAACCATGTATTCAACTTTGTGAATGTTTAGCAATTCAATAAAATCTATAAAATCCTTTTCAAAGATCATTTGGCCTTTTAGTAATAACTTTAACCATCCTTTCGGGAAAGGAACCGTTTAACCAGGTATAATAATTTTTTCTTAAGCGGACAACTTCCCCTAACCTTTCAGCCACACTTTTTGATCTCCAAAAAAGCACATCCAAATAGTCTTCATCTTCCATTTTAACATGGTTAACTACTTTTGCAATTTCCCTGTTTATACCCATAACTTTATTGATTTTAATTTACTAATTAAATATAAGAAAAGAAAAGGGAAGAAACAATCTTTCAGTCCAGCTTTCGGCATTTTGACAAGCACAATTGAATTTCTATTTATACCTAAACATTACCCAAAAACGCCACCAACTTTTCAACAGCATTTGCCCTGTGGCTGATGCGGTTTTTTTCATCCAAACTCATTTCAGCAAAAGTGATGTTATATCCATCTGGCTCAAATATGGGATCGTAACCAAAACCCTTAGTCCCTGATTGTTCATTCCGGATAGTGCCTTCAACAGTTCCCTCAAAAAAATGCTCATTGCCATACCACATCAATGAAATTACTGTACGAAAACGCGCTTTTCTATTGGTGATACCCTTTAATCCATCCAGCACTTTATTAATATTAGCTTGATGATCGTTATATTTTCCGGCATATCTTGCCGAGTAAATACCCGGCTCACCATTAAGAGCATCGACCTCCAGGCCACTATCGTCGCCAAAGCAATTAATAGCATATTTTTCATAAATGTATCTGCTTTTTATCGAAGCATTTTCATGAAAGGTAAGTCCGGTTTCGGCAATGTTATCGTTACAACCAATATCATCCAGGCTTAATAATTTAATGCGGTTTTTAACTTTGTCGGCAACCTCTTCCAGTTTATGGCGGTTATTTGTGGCAAAAACTAATTGCTGCATGCGTTACAATTGTTTCATTTGTTCCCAAAAAGCTTTTTTGTTTTCTGTATTGTCCATCATCTCATCAAAACTAAAAGTGAGTAACGTTTTGCAATTATTTAATTGCATTGGTTTATTATGGCTAAGCCCTTCAATATTTGGCGGTACAGCAATCGCACCAAGTAAAAGCATTTTTTTAGGTTTAAAAAAATCAAACAAATGTTCAGCGCTAACATCATTGTAATTTGCCCGGTTAAAAATGGCTGTATCTTCAATACTAAATCCCAGGCGTTTTATGGTGCTTTCTAATGCGCTTAAATGCTTTTCATCCATAAAGTCCAGCGCGGGATAGTGAACCACGATCAGAAAACGTTTTTTGTTCTCGCCTAAATAATTAAAACTAACAGGCGCCGTTTCTATAATAGGTTGCAGAGGAGTAATTTTATTACTGTACGAGTCTTTATCTTTATTTAACAGATAAAGTTCATCCTGCATAATAAAATGAAAAGCAACCGGGTTTTCTACTTTCATTTAACAAATTTTAACCAAAAGTAGTTAAACAGTTTGAAGCATTATCGGCATATTCGCACAATTATCCTGTCAATAATTTTAATGAAATTAATTAAACAGCCATAATTAATAAATTTTACCGAAATTCGGAACTTTAAAAAGACTAATAGCCTGTTTTTATTTACTATACAAAGATACATGAGAAAGTTTGGGACAGCCATTTTAAGTATGATATTGATAATATCAGTTGCAAAAGCACAAACGCATGCGCTTGATACAACTGTAAAAGCAAAAGCACAAACGCATACACTGGATACAGTTGCAAAGGTTAAGTCAAATAAACAAGATTCGGCTGCAAGGGGCCCGGTACATACGCTTGATAAAATTGCCGGGGTTGTGGGCAGCAGTATTATACTTCAATCTGATATTGAATTAAAATATGCATCATACCTTGCCCAGGGTAGCCCGCCTGATCCGTCAATTAAATGCCAGATACTGCAAGGCTTGCTAACTCAAAAACTATTGGCGCAACAAGCTGTGATTGATAGTGTGGAAGTAAAAGATGATGAAGTTGACAATGATGTTGACCGCAGGATGCGCGGAATGATACAAAGAGCCGGCGGACAAGACAGGCTGGAGCAATTTTTGGGAAGGTCTTTAATTCAATATAAAGATGAGGTACGCCCGGATATAAAGGAAGAGCTTATTGCACAAAAGATGCAGCAAAAGATTACGACTAATATTAATACCACTCCCCAGGATGTTGAGAAGTTTTATAATAAAATTTCAAAAGACAGCATACCGTCTTTTAATAAAGAAGTAGAAGTGGGTGAAATTTCATTTAATCCTAAATTAACTAATACCGAAAAAGAGTCGGCCCGTTTAAAGGCGCAGGATTTATTAAAAAGAGTTAAAGCCGGCGAAGATTTTGGATCATTGGCTCGTCTTTACTCTCAAGACCCTGGTTCGGCAGCTGAGGGCGGTGATCTGGGCTTTGCTGATCGAACTACATTTGTAAAAGAGTTTGCGGCGTGGGCCTTTAAGTTAAAAGCCGGTGAAATTTCGCCTGTATTTGAAACTGATTTCGGATTTCACTTTTTACAGGTGATTGAACGAAGGGGTGAGCAGGTACATGTACGCCATATACTGATTATCCCTGCTGTTACCCAGGAAAGTTTAAGCCGCGCCAAAGCTAAAGCTGATAGCGTTTATACTTTACTGATGAAAAACAAGAAAATAGATTTTTCAACTGCCGCAGCTTTTTATTCGGACGATAAGGATACCAAATACAACGGCGGAATGCTTTTAAATGCAGAAAATGTGGAGGCCCGGACAACTTATATACCTACCGACAAGCTTGATCCCCAGGTTGCATTAATTACTGATACCATGAAAGTTGGAAACATTTCCACTCCTCAATTATTTACCGGGCAGGATGGAAAAAAGAGTTATAGAATTGTATTCCTTAAATCGAGCACTAATGCACATAAGGCTAACCTTACTCAAGACTATCCCAAAATAAAAGCATATGCCACGAGCGATAAAATTAACCGTACGGTAAGTGAGTGGTTTCAGAAAAAGAGGAAAGAAACTTTTATTAAAATAGATCCTCAGTATCAATCTTGCGGATCACTAAAGGGCTGGTCAACGCCTGTAACAACTGCAGCAGTTAAACCTTAAAAATATGCAACACCGCTCAGATGTAGAGGCTGCTGACGCATTAAAGCAGGCTTACCAGCAAATTACGGCTGAAATAGGTAAAGTTATTATCGGCCAGCAGGAAGTGATTAAATTTGTGCTTATTTCTATTTTTAGTAATGGGCATTGTTTACTGGTAGGTGTACCGGGCCTTGCAAAAACATTACTGGTACAAACCGTTGCCCAGGTGCTCGACCTGGACTTTAAACGCATACAGTTCACTCCAGATTTAATGCCATCGGATATAATTGGGTCAGAAATATTAGGGGAAGACAGGAATTTTAAATTTATACATGGCCCGGTATTTTCAAACATTATCCTGGCTGATGAAATTAACCGTACACCGCCTAAAACGCAAGCTGCTTTATTAGAAGCCATGCAGGAAAAAGCGGTTACGGCAGCTGGAATAACCCATAGGCTTGCTCAGCCATTTTTTGTTTTGGCCACCCAAAACCCAATCGAACAGGAAGGCACTTACCCATTGCCCGAAGCACAGTTAGACCGTTTTATGTTTAACGTGGCTTTAAATTATCCTACTTTTAAAGAAGAGCTGCAGGTAGTTAAAAATACAACAAGTACTTTACAGCCCGAAGTTAACAAGCTGTTAAATGCCAGCCAGATCATTTATTTTCAGCAACTAGTTAGAAACATACCTGTAACTGATAATGTGATGGAATATGCCGTAAAGCTGGTATCAAAAACACGTCCGGATGGGGAGTTTTCATCGCCGCAGGTTAAACGTTTATTAAACTGGGGCGCGGGTCCACGCGCTTCGCAATTTTTAATTTTAGGAGCAAAATGCCATGCAATTATCAATGGAAAATATTCGCCGGATATTGAAGACGTAAAGGCTATTGCGAAACCAATATTACGGCACCGCATTGTACGCAGCTACCATGCCGAAGCAGAAGGCTTGTCAGCCGATGATATAATTGAGGGGTTGTTTTAAAATCCGCAATCAAGATTGTATATAACTCTTCAAATGCTGAATGGTCTCCTCATGCGATAGGATGGTCTCCGTAACCACATCGCTTATGGAGATAATGCCGCAAAGGGTGTCTTCCCTGAAAACCGGGAGATAGCGTATATTACTTTCGCTCATGATATGCATACACGTTTCTACTGAATTATCGGGAAGTATACGTGGCAGCCCGGTGCTCATAATTTCTCTCACCTGCGTTTCCAACGACGATTTTCCTTGTAATATCACTTTACGGGCATAATCACGTTCTGTAAGCAGCCCGACATAATAGCCATCTTCAGTAATTACTACGGAGCCGATATTTTTATCGGCCATCAGCTTTAACGCATCTAAAACAGTAGTGCTGCCATCAATAGCAACAACACTGTTCCCCTTACGGGTAAGGATATTGGAAACTTTCTTCATAATGGTTTGGTAATCAATTGGTGAGTGCCCTTATCAAATATACAATGAAAATTAAAATCTATTGCTCATTTTTTAAATTTTATTTATCGTTTGTCATAATCAACTTATATTTTTAAAAGAGTTTCAATTTGTTCAACAATTCATCTGAGAGGTTGTTGTAATCAGCGATTAAATTTTTTTCTATAGTTGATGAATATTGTTAAAAGGATTATTGCCTGCATACTTTGTTCTTTTATTTATCTTATTTCACCGGATGATTTATTTGCTCAATACCATATAAATCCAGGTACCGATACTGCTTTATTATTGCAACCTGATTGGGGTAAAACCAAAACTTATCGCACTAATAAAAAATTTAACGAGGCGTATTTACAAAATCTGCCACCCTCAACTGCCGGACAGGAATTTTTCGATCCCCACAGAACGCTGTTGGTAGCTGATCTTACCGCCAACTTTGTGCTTTTGAATACACCAAAATTGCCGGTTTTTTTTGTGGTTTCTGCAAGGGTGAATCTTCGCCTGCTGGCAGATCATGGCGATCCGGTAAAGTCACCTAGTTATATGCCGGGAGGTACTTTATATTTCAGAATAAACAGTGATGCTTATAATCCCCGGTTTTTAAGCATATCTTATACACATCATTCCAATGGAGTAAGAGGGCCAACCTTAAACCCGGATGGGACTTTTAATACTGACAGCGGTAAATTTACCACGAACTTTTACACTCTAACTTACCATAAAGGCAAGGAAACAGACAAAGGTGATCTGATTATTAATAGGTATGATGCCCTTGGACTGGAACTGCATTCGGCCCTGGTTGGTTTGGGTTATTCACACCCTCTGAAAGGGAAATATGGCTTTGTACTTATTAATGGTAACTGGCTTTATAATATTGCCCATGTCGTTGTTGATCCGGTTGAAAAGAATAAAAAGAATTTTTTAAACTGGCAGCGCGTACAGTTGGATTTTGAATATATAGTTGATAGATATGATAATTATGCTATTACCGACGTTAAGAAAAGACTAAATATCAACTTAAAATATTATTACCAGTTCCCATTTATGCAAAATGTTTCTTTCTTAGCAGGGGCGGGGTATCGCGGTCAGGATGATTATAATATGTTATTCCAGGATAGTTACCCTTATGCAATTATAGGTTTGGCAGCGGGGTTATCGTTTAATACTCATAGGTAAAAGGTGATTAAGTTGATTAAGTGAGTGGTTGATTAAGTTTACTTATTAATCCACAGGTCACTTTATAACTCAATAAAAATATCCTGTCAAAGTAACAGTATTAATACAATTCAACTGTTTTTTATTCAAACAGAAATTTATTCTATTTTTACTATCCAATTAAATAGGTGGCTTTGCCACTGAATTCTAAATAAAATAAATATGAAAATTAAAACACTCTTGTTAAGCACACTGGGATTTACTGCCCTGCATTTTTCGCCAATGGCCCAAACCGTTAACTTGTTTGATGGAAAAACAACTGATGGCTGGCATGTTTACCTGGGCAAAGGCCCCGGTGCCTGGAAAGTTGCAGATGGTACCTTACAACTTGATCCGAAAGCTAAAGACCAGGGCGACCTGATAACTGATAAGGAATATCAAAATTATGAGCTAACATTGGAGTGGAAAATATCAGAAGGCGGCAACAGCGGTATTATATTCGGAGTTAATGAAGACCCTAAATATAATGCCACCTACCTTACCGGTGTAGAAATGCAAATTTTAGATGATCAGAAAGCTGAAGACAATAAAAAAGCCAACCATCTTGCAGGTTCGTTATATGATATGGAAGCACCTTCGCATCCTGCTAAACCTGCCGGCGAATGGAATAAAGTAAAGATTGAGAAATTAAACGGTCACCTTACTTTCTGGCTTAATGACAATAAGGTAATTGAAACCCAAATGGGCAGCCCGGAATGGAATGCCATGATTGATAAAAGTAAATTTAAAACCTGGAAAGGTTTTGCCGCTTATCCTAAAGGTCACATAGCTCTGCAGGACCATGGTTACGAAGTTGCATTCCGCGATATTAAAATTAAAGAACTTTAATTGAAGTCTGAAGTCTTTAGTCTGAAGTCAAAAGCTTGGAATAAATTCAGGTATTTTTGACTTTTGACTTTTGACTTTTAACTTTAGACTTAAAACAATGAACGATATACAATTAAAAAAATCACCTACCGTTTATGACGCGGTAATTGTTGGATCGGGTGCAGGAGGCGGAATGGCCGGCTATGTTTTAGCCCACGCAGGTTTAAAAGTATTAATGCTGGAGGCAGGCCCTTTTTTCGATCCTAAAACAGATTCTATGCAGCTTAAATGGCCATATGAATCTCCCCGCCGTGGTGCAAGCACAGCATCAAGAAATTTTGGAGACTTTGATGGGGCTTATGGCGGATGGGAACTTGATGGCGAACCTTATACTACTAAAGATAAAACCGAATTTTATTGGTTTCGTTCGCGGATGCTTGGAGGGCGCACCAACCACTGGGGACGTATTTCACTTCGAATGGGGCCTGATGATTTTAAAAGTCATCACCTGGATGGCTTAACAGACGATTGGCCAATAACTTACGATGAAGTTAAACCATTTTATGATAAGGTTGACCGTATGATAGGCGTTTATGGTACCGTTGAAGGCTTACCTAATGAGCCCGATGGTATCTTTTTGCCACCACCAAAGCCGAGGCTAAATGAGCTTTACATAAAAAAAGGCGCAGCAAAAGCAGGTGTTACAGTAATTGCTGGCCGTGGTTCAGTTTTGACTGAAGCGTTGCCAGGGAATAAGGACCGCGGTGCATGCTTCTTTTGCGGTCAGTGCGGGCGCAGCTGTAAAGTTTATGGCGATTTTTCGGCATCTTCCTGCCTTGTTATCCCGGCTATGAAAACCGGAAATTTGAAAGTAATTGCAAATGCCATGGTACGTGAAGTGCTTACCGATAATAATGGGCTTGCAACCGGTGTGTCCTATATCAACAAGGAAGATATGCAGGAGTACCAGGTGAAAGCTGGCATAGTTATATTGGGTGCCAGCGCTGGCGAGTCGGCACGGTTACTGCTGAATTCAAAATCTGCAAATCACCCGGCGGGGCTGGCTAACAGCAGCGGTGTTGTTGGTAAATACCTGCACGATTCAACCGGCTCAAGTGCAGGCGGATGGCTGCCTCAGCTAATGGACCGTAAACGTTATAATGAAGACGGTACCGGCAGTATTCATATTTACGGGCCATGGACTAAGGATAATAAAAAACTTGATTTTCCACGCGGTTACCATATTGAATTTGGGGGTGGCATGGGCATGCCCGAATATGGTTTTGGTTTTGGTATGGAAAATATGAACGGAAGACCCGGCCGTGATGGTAAAATGAAAGAAGCTGGTGGTTTTGGCGCTTCATTAAAGGATGATTACCGTCGTTTTTATGGAACAGGCTTTGGTATGGCCGGACGCGGTACAGCAATAGCAAGGGCCGATAATTATTGCGAGATTGACCCTAACGTTGTTGATAAATTTGGTATTCCTGTATTGCGGTTCCATTACAAATGGAGTGATTACGAAATAAAACAGGCCAAACACATGCAGGATACGTTTCAATCGATAATGCATGAAATGGGTGCAATTTATGATACGCCGGAAGGCCCTGAAACTAATTACGGATTAGAAGCACCAGGCCGTATTATACACGAAGTAGGTACTGTACGTATGGGGGATGACCCAAAAAAGTCGGCACTTAATAAATGGTGCCAGGCACATGATTGCAAAAATTTGTTCGTAGTTGACGCCTCGCCTTTTGTACAGCAAGGCGATAAAAATGCTACATGGACAATCCTTGCATTATCCATGCGTACGGCTGAATATATTTTGGCCCAAAGAAAAAAAATAAACGTTTAACAGCTATTTGATTACCGATAAATGAACAGACGCGAATCACTTAAAGCAATAGGTTTAGGCACCCTGTCTACAGGGATGTTACTGGAGGCTTGTAAACCAGGTAATAAAAAACCTGCCGAAGATACCAATGATAAGCCCGGCACGGATGAAGCTGGTCGGCTGCCCGAAGAAATTGAACGCAATAGAAAATTAAATGCTGAAAAGTTTTTTAACGCACATGAAATGGCCACCATTACTTTACTGGGTGACATTATTATCCCAAGAGATGCACGATCGGGCAGCGCATCAGATGCTAAGGTGCCGGAATTTATAGAGTTTATTGTAAAGGATATGCCCGAACACCAGGTGCCAATGCGGGGCGGTTTACGCTGGCTCGACTTGCAATGCTTAAACCGCTACAATAAAACATTTGTTGATGCAAGCCATGTCCAGCAAATTGAAATGGTTACTGAAATAGCTTATCCTAAAAAGGCAAAACCTGAAATGCACCAGGGCGTTGCATTTTTTAACCGCATGCGTAACCTTACCGCTACCGGCTTTTTTACCACCAAAATGGGCATAAACGACCTTGGCTATATTGGCAATGCCCCTAACAAGTGGGAAGGCGTACCTGCCGATGTGCTTAAACAATACGGGATGGAGAATGTATAGCTTACGCAAATCAAGAGTCAAAATATTAGAGCCAAGAATCAAGATAAAAAGATAAAAACTGGCTCATTTACAGTATTGTACTGAAATTGCCTGATTACCTTGTTTCTTTTTATTGGATTTCTTCACCCTGCTGCTATTTTCTTGACCCTTGGTTCTTGAGTCTTAATTCGCATAACTTACACGTTTAGTTTAATTGGTTTTAATAGGAATAAAAATAGGATCAACATTTTTTGTATTTTTGATTTCCAACTATTAACCAATATGAGAAAACTGTTAGCTCTAACATTTTATAGTGTAGTAGTGTTGTCTTTGGCTTCCTGCTCAAAAAGCAGCAGTCCTAAAGCACAACCATTTGTTCAAACAACGCCGACAGCGCCCGTTGATTCAGGCTGGGCCTTTGAAACGACACCTGTCTTTGCGGATGAATTTAATTATACGGGTACCCCTGATACCACTAAATGGGGTTATGACCTTGGTGGCAATGGCTGGGGAAACCAGGAGTTGGAATATTATACCGATTCTCTCAAAAATGCCAATGTAAATAATGGTGTATTACATATTACCGCTGTAAAACAGTTTTTAAAGGGAATGAATTATACATCTGCCCGTATGGTATCAAAAAACAGCGGGTATTTATTGTATGGCCGTGTAGAGGCCAGCGCAAAACTGCCGCCAGGAAAGGGAACATGGCCGGCTATATGGATGCTGCCTAATGATTGGGTTTACGGCAATTGGCCGAATTCCGGTGAGATAGATATTATGGAGCAGGTAGGTTTTGATCCGCTGAATGTGCATTTCTCGGTACATAACCAGTTAAATAATGCGGCTAACAGTCATACAGAAACTACCAATATACCAACAGACACTTCGGCTTTTCACAAATACAGGATGGATTGGACACCATACGCCATCAAGGGGTATTTTGATGATGTAGAGATTTTTACTTTTGTAAATCCCGGAACAGGCTCCAACCAGTGGCCCTTTAACCAAAAATTCCATGCGCTGATTAATTTAGCTATTGGAGGTACCTGGGGCGGTTCACAGGGTGTCGACGCAAATATTTTCCCAGCCACTATGCAGGTGGATTATATTCGTTTTTATAGAATGATTCATAAATAGGGGAATGTTAAATGTGGAAATTGGTTTTGAAATCCTATTATTAACTGACACATTTATAAACTAATTCCTTTACTTTACCATGGCACCTAGAACCCTGTGGACAATCCTTCTGAAAATAGCTGGTCTTTTCATCTTTTTGCAAATATTGAACGGGCTTCCGAGGTTATTCGAAGCAAGTACTTATTTATTAAATGAAAATCATGACTCTGTGATAATGGGAATGATTGCCGGATCGCTTTTTTCTATAAGTATTTATTTATTTATGTTGATAGCTTTTGTTTTCAGAACGGATTGGCTGATTAACGTATTACGTTTAAATAAAGGTATTGCTGAAGAAAAGCTGGAATTAAATATACACCGGTCATCGGTTTTGCAAATAGCAACAATTGTAACCGGCGGCCTCATATTGGTAGATAGCCTTCCATTGCTTTTAAAAGGTTTATTTAATTATTACCAACAAATTAACGTGTTCAATGGGTTTAAGCGTTATCCGTATAGTGATTTGATAATAATTCACCTGGTAAAAGTTCTTATCGGTTTCTTTATGGTAACAAGCAACAGGCTTATTGTAAATTTCATTGAGCGTAAAAGAAAAGGAAAAGTTAAAACTGAAGTTACACCAGGCTGATCGCCTATTCAGTTAAATAATTCTTCTATTTTAGCGAATTCTCATACTCTTTTATCAGCTTAGCAGTAGCGCGGTTATGCCAGGCTGTAATCAATAGATTTGTTAAATCCTCAGGCGATATGGTTTTAAGGGCAACCAGCATGTAATCGTAGTTGAGGTAATGGTCGGTAATAAAAAAGGTAAAAGGATCGGCATCTATCCATTTTTCCCTTTCATGAGTTTGAATCACCAGGGTTTCGCAATCTTCCTTCAGCCGCGAAAATATTTTCTTATTTACATAAAAGGCCGGTGTGTTATAGCATAGCTTTTCTGTTACGCCGGGCAAATGTTGTAAGACTTCGCGGATAAATTCTAAATTAAGGCGGACATCAATGTCCTGTAATTTAAGGTAAACATTATGCCGCCATTTAAGCCTGTTATTCATGTATTAAAGAGATTTGACACTTTTCAAAAGTTGTCAAATCTATAAGTGTTCAATTTTCTTTTGAATGGTTTGTTTATCAGTATTTGATTTAGCAAGTGAAAATGCTTTTTGAAAATTTTGTTTTGCTTTTTCATTGTCGATACCATTGTAAAGTTCGCCAAGCAGGGTAAAGTAAAAGTGATTATCTTTCAAATTTAGTTTCTCGGCCTGTACGATTGCTTCCTGTTTTCCTTTTACTTTTGATAGAGCAAAGGTTCTGTTAAGTGCTGCAATGGGCGAATATTCAATTTGTAAAAGCAGATTGTAGAGGTGTAAAATATTTTCCCATTTTTCTTTTGTGTCAGCCTTTTGCGTGTTCCAAAAGGCAATGGTAGCTTCCAGGTGATATTTTGAAATTTTATCCTTAGATGCCTGGTGAAGATAATATATGCCTTTTATAATCAGTTCTTTGTTCCAAAGTGTTTCATCCTGGTCGTGATATAAAATTATTTCGCCATTCTCGCTTTTTCTTGTTTGAAACCGGGAAGAATGAAAACACATTAATGAAAGTAAAGCATTTACATTTGGTTGATTAGTATGTTCATTTTCAATAAGTAAATAAGTTAACTGCATAGCCTCCAGGCAAAGATCTTCCCTTAATACGGCGTCCTTGCTTTCAGAATAGTAGCCTTCGCTGAAGAGGAGATATAGCGTTGTAAGAACGGTTTCTAATCGTTTATTGATTTCAGGTTCAGTGGGAAATTCCAATTGCACTTTTTCGAGCCGTAATTTTTCTTTGGCCCTGAATAGCCGTTTGTTGATGGTTTCCTTATTGGTTAAAAAAGCTGTAGCAATTTCTGAAATACCAAATCCACAAAGAATACGGAGTGCCAACACTATTTGTGATTCTGTAGAAATAGATGGGTGGCACACGGCAAACAACATCTGTAACTGACTATCCGTAATATTTTTCTCTGACAGATCAATTTCTACACTTTCGGATGAGGAATGCTTTATTTGATTTACGATTTTTTCAGAGAAGAAATGATTGCGGGCTAAATAATTTTTGGTTTTATTTTTTGCGACTGCATAAAGCCATGCGGCTGGATTTTCCGGTATCCCTTTATAAGTCCATGTTTCCATCGCTGATAAAAAAGTTTCACCGGCAAGGTCCTCTGCTATCTTTATGTTATCAATACCGAAAGTCTTACAGAGTACAGCGGTGATTTTACTGAATTCTGTCCTGAATAAATGCGGTATTAATTCCTGTTGTTCCATAAATCAAAAGGCCCCCGTAAAAGTAAAACGTTTACAGGGGGGTAATAGCTTTAATGGATCCCATCCTTTGCAGCAATTTTACGTACTTCTACACTGTTTCCATCTCCTTGTAAAACAGGGGAACCCTTGGCAAATTCAACCGCTTCATCAACAGAATCTGCCTTAACAACAATGTATCCCCCGATGGTTTCCTTTATTTCACCAAAAGGCCCGTTGGTAACTATGTTGTTATGACGCACCACCCTGGCATCGTCAAAAGGCAAACCTGTGCCCGAAACAAATTTGTTTTGGGCCGCGATGCCGCCTATCCAGTCCATTGTTTGTTTCATCCAGATTTGAATTTGTTCAGGGGAGGCCACCTTGTTGCCATCTTCGTGCCTGAAAATTAACATAAATTCGTTCATTTTTTTAGTTTTAGCGCCTGCCTACCGGCAAACAGGTTATCGAATATTTGAATTATAACTCAATAACAAATGGCTTTGAAGGAATTGGACATGAGAATGGAATATTTTAATAGGTGCTTATTAAGCTAATACATTCTATGAATAAATATGAGAATTTATTGCGAGTTTCGGGACAAGGCATAAAAGTTTCTCTCCATCGTTACCTACGACATGGTCTTTATCTGAACTCAAAGAGGGGTATCATGATGAGGCACTCGAACCATGTGCGCTCCCGATAGCTATCGGGAGGCCTTTATGCTATGTATTAACGTCTTGCATGGTGAACAATTATGCCCTCACATTGCACATCCATCAACCCTCCGCACGTGCTTCGAGCGTCTTATAATGACAACGCTCCTTATGTCATTTCTCCTTCAGAATTTCCCCAATTTTACAACTCGGTATAACAATGGTTATTAATCCCAACAAAAGTTAAGGCTATTTGACCCTTTTGTAAATTTCTACCGATTGCTGATTGTGCTTTGCATCATCGATTACCTGGGTATATTCATCATCCCCATTAAATGTTGTTTTAACAACGAATTTGTGATTGAGAACGCCGGTATCGTTTGACATTTGGTCTTGCTCAGTAACCATATTATCCTTAAAACTGAAGGTGCCAAATCCAAAGCCGCTTTTAAATTTAGTTGCTGCCTTGTCTATCGGTAAGCTATGTATATACAAAAAATGTCCTCTACAAAAAATTTTGTATTGTGTATTCTGTAAGTTCACCGTATCCTTCCCTTTTAATATATATGCTTTATCCATCTTCCATAAACCGTCCAGCTTAGAGGTATCGCCCGCGGGTAATTTGGTATAATCTTCAAACAAATCATATTTCACCCCCTTTATTACAGCCAGATCGGGTATTTTCTGTGAATAGCCGCTATCTTTCATTGTAATATCCACTTTAAAAGTTCTGGATGCTTTCAGGTTAAAACTGCTAAAAAATTCATGTTCTATAATTCTGTTGCCTTTACCCCGTCTATAAGTACCTACCGCAAATCCAACGGCTGAATCAGGTGTCATACCTGCATAAATGAAGTTGTGTGCTGTATAAATTTTAACTTGCTTCCTTGAATATGTTGAGTCCGTCCCGCCGCCAGTAATTCTTTGTTTTTCGAGTTTATATACTCCTATAAGAGGTAATTTCTCTTTTTTCCTGCATCCTAAAAAAGGACAACTTAATAAAACGGCATAGATTAAAATACGTTTCATGATGCTTAAGTTTAATGTTAGGTGGCTATTTATTTGAACTGCAATACTTTTATGTGGCAGGCAGATTGATTACCCATCGGTAATAAATATTCCAGGCAAGGGCAAATAAATGCCCACGGTTTTAGCCGTCATAAAATTTATAACTTATATTAATTGGTTTAATAAATCTACAAATAATAAACAATAATATCAATTACAAATAAATGAGCTGCAGTTAAATAAATTTGTTTCGGGCAAATTAGTAGAAACAAAATAGAAGGGGAATAATGCGCAAACTGAAATCAGCCTGCCCGGAGTTTGCCGAAGGAATGTGTGTAAAGGTCTTTGGCATCTGGCAGATTCCAAAGACAAAATTGGTGATCCCGTTAGGCGCTTGCCGCCAGTTTGTTAATGCTCCTATACACATAAGCATTAAAGATATGCCTGCGGGCAAACCTTCCCGTAGAATCGGAATTGATCAGTTTTGTATAAACAGCTTTTGGCACATCAAAATATTCATAGGTATTGCCGTCAGTAAATTGAACTTTAAGTATCTGCGATTTATATTCGAAATCTAAAATGCCCGAATTGGCTGTAGTGATTTGGTAGTCGGCTAATGATTGGTTGCGTGTTTCAGGGGCAATACTCACTAAAAAATGATAGGCTTCAATAATAGTCTTGCTTTTTTCTTCAGCTTCCGTTTTTTTCATATGATCCTGAAATTTATCAGGATGCCAGGTTTTCATTAAACCCCTGTAAATGGTTTTCAGTTCCTCTAATTCCGCAGCTTCATTAACTCCTAAAAGCTTTCTGTAATCAACAATTTTTTTCATGACATCAATTTTTATATTTATAATCGTTGAAGCTGAAAGCAATTGAATAACTGAACGCTTTGTTCAAGAAAATAATTTTGCGAAGGTACAGTTTTAAGTATCATGGCAATGTCAATAAAACGATAACAAAATAATTCTGCTGCCGTCTATACAACCGGCTTTGCAATAAACAGACCACTGTAATACTTGCGGTAACCATACCCTAAAAGCACGTTTGGCACCATTAACGTAACACCCATCAACCAACCGGACGGTACCAAAATGGTATGAAAAAGTAATACATTTAAACTTATCGGGAAAAGTACAACAGCGAAAAATGGAGCGTAACGGTTAAACAGTAAAGACACACCTCCTATTATTTGTATAACCTTTTGCATAGGATAAAAGTAGCCGGTACCCTTTAGCCCTGCTATGAAGGCCCCGGCTTTGCCTGTATGCAACGGCTGATAAGGTATAAAATGCAGAAAGTAATCAAGGCCGAACACCAGGTAAATAAACCCAAGCAGGATCCGGGAAATTAATACGGTAATTTTCATAAGGATTGGTTTAACAAGATTTCGTTCAAATCTTATTAATTAGATTGATATTTTCAAATAGGAGGTTAGTATTCGCCATCCCTTTCGCATTTGGAAATAAATAGATGCATCTTTATATTTTCTGGCACTCTTTTTTGTAGGAGTAATTTCTTTTCCGTTAGGACTAAAAGAGTAGAAGACTCATAACACTAACCTCTTTATAGCCATAATAGTGCCTGAATGCAATCCCTCATGAAAAGGCAGGAAGTTTATGCCATCATCTATGCTGGCTAGTTCAATACCGTAACGGGTGATCACGGCGGGATAGTTGCTGAAAACAGGAGTATCACAGTCGATCTCTAACTGGTCAATTGAGCTTAAGAACAGGCTTTTGATATTTTCGATCTCAGTGGCTTCGACAGTTACTTCCGGTTTGCTGCCAGGTTTGAACTTCTCCCAGAAATCATCGCTTATAAGAGGTGTTGCGCCAGCTCTTTTATAACATATTCCTTGTTGCGCCGCTATCATATGGCCCAGGTTCCAGATGATGTTATTATTAAAGCCTACGGGTATTTTGTTAATTGTTTGGTGGTCAGGTCTTTGGTGCCTTCGAGCAGTAATGCTCTTACTTTTTTTACGGTTTCGATTTGTTTGGTCATGGTTGGTAAATATAGGGCAATTTTAAAAGCTAATTAATATTTACTTGGTCTTTATTTGCTGTAATTTTCTGAAAATTGCAGTGTGTAAAAACAATATTGTAGCTGGGGCAAATGCTGGTAACCACACAAACGGAAATATCGTCATTTCCGTCAGATCTCCCTTTGCACCGGTAACCAAATCATTTTTAGCAATAATAACTGCAATAACGAGCAGGTTAACAATGTCCAGCATGCCAAAGATGTTCCAGGCATAAACGGCTGTTTTCCACCATGGTTTTTCTTTTGAAACCATCTTTGCTACCGGCAATGCCAAAAGTGCGGTAATGATATCTCCCAGCTCTGCTGAAAAAGCAAACTTAGCCGGAAGCAAGTGATAGAAGTAAAGAATAATGAAAAATACGCCGACAAGCCGGAATACATGTATAGCAACCAGGGACTCCAGTGTAATTGACCGGAGTAATTTCTTGAATAATCCTGTATTTCCGATAAATCCAAATAAGATGATCATTAATGGCAAACCAGCCCAAACCATTACTTTAGGCGGTATGGAGTTGACGTTAAACGCGCCTTTTAAAGAAAGCACTGAAACATAAGCGAGGAAAAGGATGTAAAAAACAAAAATACCGATTTGGATATTTCTTGATTTGCCCGGAGTTATACCTGCGTTGAGTGCCGCCTGTTTTGCAGGGTTTGCGATGAAAGCAATTGAATAAAGAAAACTTGCGATGAATAGTACGATGGCCCAAAGGGGCATACTTGATATGTAACTTGCCATTTTATTTGTTGATTAAAATAATAAGGCAAAGAAAAATCAAATATCCTGGCTTACACTTGGCAAATGGCAAGAAATGAGACTGGCTATTTTTTTATAAATTCTTTTCTTATCCTGCTTAATGAGGTATCGGTAATACCCAGGTAAGAGGCAATGTATTTTAAAGGCACATTTTGAAGGATCTCAGGGTTCGAATTAATTAGAGCGCCATAACGCTGCTCTGCCGTTTCCTGCAACATTGACAACATTCTTTGTTTCAGTATGCTATAATGGTTAATGATGTTTAGCCGTCCAAATTCACGAAATTCAGGGATTGCGTGAAAGTTTGCCTGCATATCCCCGTAAGTAATATACCATGTTTCGCAATCCGTTAATGCCTGGATAGATTCTTTTGAAGGTATCCTTTTAAAGAATGACACAAGATCACTGCCTTGCATTTTTTTTGAATAAAATGACGTTGTTACCTCATTGCCTTCAATATCGTAAGTGTATGACCTCATGATGCCTTCCTCAATGAAATGAGACGCGTTGCAAACGGCGCCTTCTTTCAATAGATACTCGTTCCTGACAGTTTTCCCCGCCTTAAATTTCTCTGCTAATTGTTCAGCTTTGCCGGTGCTCATTGGCAATACATTTTGAAAAAGCTGAATTAAATTATCTTTATTCATCGGTCAATTTGTGATGCCTCTGTTTAATTAACTATCATACAAGGCGATAAAAGTAATAAACCATTTTGGTAACTCTGAAAGCAAAAAGCTCAATTTTGCCATTAATAAGCGGAATGGATTGGATTTGAACCATTGCTTTAGCTACTTAATTATCAATTTGTCTTTGTGCAGGGCTGATGGAAACGCTGCGAGTATTAAGATGAAATCATATAATTTCATGATCTCAATCATTTATAACGGTGATACCAATCATTCATTAACGAGGTTCAGCAGGATATATTTGTTCCATAACATTTACTAAATAAAAATATGAAAGCTATTACTAAATCAATTTTACCTCATTAAAAACATTAATCATGAAAAAAATAATAAAAGACTTACAACTCGACGACGAATTACAGGAACTGTACCTGGAATGTAAACACTGGTTATCAGATATCCATTTTGAAGAAGACGAGATCCGGTTTTTGAGGAAGGTAATTGACAATTATTTGGTTCCGGGCCTTAAAAATGAACAGCTAATTGAGATTAATAATTTTAACGGGGCCTTGGCTCAGCAGGACGCAAACATACCTTACCTGAAAAGCAAAATTACTGGCCTTTTGAAGCTTATTGGCATTCTTATTAATGAAACGGACAAGGAAATTAGGATAGAGCTGGTTGAACAATTCGCCACACTGGAGACGGAAATGAAAACACTTTTCGAAGCGGTTAAGCAGATTAAGAAATTACTATTTCTTTTTACTGAAGAAGTAATGAGAACCGGGTGTGAAATTGTTGAATGATGATCGATACTTATACAACCGCCGATGAAGCTGTAAAGTGTGTAAAGCCAGGCAACCGGGTTTTTATTCATGGCAGCGCCGCTACACCGGTACACTTGGTGGAAGCTTTACAAAAAAGGCATAACGAACTTTATAACGTTGAGTTGGTCAGCATCACTACCTTAGGTGATGTCAACTTTGACAGGCCCGAACACAGAAAGTCCTTTTATTTTAATTCACTTTTTGTTTCGGCGGCTACAAGGGCAGTTGCAAACAGCGAAGACGGTGATTATGTACCTATTTTTTTAAGCCAGATCCCTCAGCTTTTCCGCAAAAATATTTTACCGGTAGACGTGGCATTGATACAGGTTTCGCCCCCTGATGCTCACGGCTTTTGTTCACTGGGTACATCTGTTGATATTGCCAGAGCTGCAGTTGACACCGCAAAGCATGTAATTGCACAGGTCAACCCGTTAATGCCCAAAACGCATGGGGATGGCTTTATTCATGTTAAAAGAATCGATGCAATGGTTTGGCATGTGGCCGCACTTCCGGAGCTTGATTATTCTTTTGATGTAAATGAGGTTACAAAAAAAATTGGTTACAATGTTGCGTCATTGGTATCGGATGGTGCCACCCTGCAATTGGGTATAGGTAGTATACCCGACCAGGTTTTAAAAAACCTGGCCACCCACAAAAATCTCGGCATCCATTCTGAAATGATCTCCGACGGGATAATTCCACTTATTGAAACAGGTGCTATTAATAATAGCCAAAAAAAATTAAATACGCGCCATACCGTAACAGCATTTATAGCCGGCACCCGTAAATTATATGACTTTGTGAACGATAACCCATCGATAAGGGTAATGGAGATCAACTATGTGAACGATACCAGTATTATAAGACAGAACCCCAAGGCAACAGCTATAAACAGCGCTATAGAGATTGACCTTACAGGACAGGTATGCTCTGATTCGATTGGTTCCTACCAGTATTCGGGAATTGGCGGCCAGATGGATTTTATACATGGCGCATCTTTATCGGAAGGAGGGATGCCCATTATTGCTTTACCCGCTCAAACAAACAAAGGGATCAGTCGTATAGTGCCGTTTTTAAAAGAAGGGGCTGGGGTGGTAACCACCCGCGGGCATGTACACTGGGTAGTTACGGAATATGGTATGGTCAACCTTTTTGGCAAAAGCCTGAAACAACGGGCAAAGGCGCTCATTGAAATTGCACACCCCGATCATAAGCAAATGCTTGAAAACTCCTTTTACAAAAGATTTAAAAAAGTATAAAATTTATATTGCCGAAATACCTAGATAACAAACGTAACCAGGTATCTAAGTGACAGTATATCTGTTACAAAATAATATGCAAAATCAAGTTACTCTTAATATGTGACAGTCTTTGGACTATCAGCATGAAACCAAGAGGAATTTGCAGTTACCAGTATAACATAACCAATTAATGACTTTTTGTTCCCAATCATATAACTTAAATTAAAAGAAAATGTAGGTTTGAGTAAACCAACTGGTAAACCTGAAATAAAAAAAGAGTTACAACTCAATGTAACCCTTTTATTTTCGATGCGGAATGGACGGGACATGAACCACGCCCTTATATCTTTGAAAATCAATGTTTTTACTTTCTAAAAACCTGGTGCTCACCGGATGCTCACCTATTTTTTGCAACTAATTGAATGCAAATAGGTTAACTCAAATATAGGGAAAAATGCATTTTAATACAATTTAATCCCAAATTAAAAGCCCTTTTTATCATAGCCAGGCGGCCTTCCTTTAAATTCTACGTTCTTAGTACCTGTTACCTGTTCCTTATCTAACGTATCAACGGGCAGACAGACCACCTGTGTTGAGAACAAGCCTTGACCTTTATGCCGGTATATCATCCGACGGAACGGCTTAGCGTATGGGCTAAAAGCAATAGAATCGCCAAATTCACCGGTATTGCAAATAATAACGTTGCAATAAACCAGCCTAGCGATTGCTTCCGCCAGGAAATAATAAGATTCTGTATCCTTATTGTGCGATATTATCACTAAATGATGTATCCGTCCCTTGTAAACCACAAATCGTTCAATATCGAAGAAGTCAGAACAAATAGCTACCCCGATGATTCCATACGTCCCGGCATTCATTATATAAATATCCGGTTGAGATATCAGGTTTGCTTTTCCGATCATATCTTCTTCTTCCTTAGAATAAAATGTCTTCCCAAAATAAAAAAATGAGGTGCTTTTAGAAGGTTTTAAAGAAGGCCAGTTTCTAGGTATTACAACCGTCGCTCGATTACATACTTTATCCCCAATATAAACAAAATCAAGCCCGGCGATGACTACAGCGCCAGATGAGCCCGCTAAACGCCTAAGCTCGGTTTCATAACCATGAGGTACGGACAATTCGGGTATTACGATCAACTGTGGTTTTTCATAGCCATGCATCAGGTCAATGAAGCCTTTTTTTAATTCTGCCCAAACCTTTTCTTCACTTGCCTTTGTCATTTGAAAAGGCGGCAACGGCGGCCATGCGATTTGGCCTTCTACGACTGTTTGTATGAACCCGATATTTATAAATTCCTGTAACATTAGTCTACCTCCGGATTTTCCATTAATGTTTGATAATCTTCTCTTCTTAGTTGCATGATACTGATAGGTGTCAGTTGACGCGGCTGGTGGCTAGAAACAGAAAGCTGCTGGTTTTTTAATTTATTCAAAGCAAATTCAACTTGCTTGATAAAGTCATCAATAATCCTAAACGTCGGCGGATCATAACTGGTGTCATCAGCAAATTCAAAATCTGCCTTATCAAAACTGAGATTAAACTGCGTTTCAAGATTCCTGTTGGAAAAACAGGCACTAATAATATCACGTGTATAGGTTGATATCGCCAAATCTTTTAATTTAAACTTGGCAAGGTTGAGGCCCGCCTGCTGCATCCCGACGGGGTTCCACCTACTTGGCAGGTCTGTATTTTTAGAAAGTAAAGCGACCAGAAGGCTACCCGTGGCATGTAGTATTGCTTGATTTTCGTTATCCTGGTCAAGTCCAAATTGCGGGATAAAACGATTATCCATAATTAAATCATCGATTGCCCGGAAGTTAATAATATTACTACCTTCACCAAGCAGCCGGGTAAGGTTCTCCCAAGTCATGGTATCATTATCATGAATCCATTCTTTCGGCAGTTTAAAATTATTGGGATGGATATATCTAAAATACTCTACATTTTTCTGACCGGGCATACTACCCAATTCCTCTGCTTTTTCTTTAATCTCTTCCGCAACCTGCCGAATCATTTCCAGCGCGGCCCATTCTCCCAGCCGGGGATCAAAAATCAGTGGTTCATTCTCCCGCAAAGCAACACCACGTTGCTTATTCCTCATCCATAATATCCAGTCGTCAATAGTTAAAAATTTAGTTAAAGGCCTGCATTTCTTTGCCACTCGATGCAATATCGGATAATGTTCCGCTACCTCTTCCGGTATCTGTTTATAAGCGTCATACAAAAAACCTTCATTAGCGCTTAATTTATTGTTTTCAAGTTGGCTCAGCCTAGTCAATATCGCCAAGGAGATTTGATGAGGATATAAAAACACTACATTTAAATCTATTGGTAATTTATAATCTAACGATGCGTTCATCATCTCCCACAAAAACGGTGGTTTGCCTGATTTAGATTCAGGCAATTTACTATATAGCCACCATGCCCAAACCCCTGAAGCAAATGGTGTTAGATTAATAAACTCGGTAGGGCTATCTTTAAAATCAATCAGTCCATGCTTAACAATAAACTTCTCATCCAATTTTTCTTTTTCATTCAGAAAAGAATTATTGACAATATACAGGACAGCCCCCGCTGTAAAACGAAACATTTGTTGTGAAATATTCTCATATTTTTTAACATGTCCTGATATTTCCGAGTCAAAATAATTGAATACTTCGCTATCATATAAATTTTTCAGGAAACTGACCGCGCGTTGCTTTTTCTTTTGTGAGCTGTTATTATGGTTAAGTATTCGAACGACATCGAACAATAGTGCGCACAAAACTTGCAAAATAAGGGAATGAATAAATGTCAGCGAAAGGACATTTGTTTCTTCACGATCCTTTAACTTTTTAATTTCAGCAAATATCACTTTGGGTTTACCCGCACCTGATTTTAAAAAGAACTCTAATAAACGGCTCCAAAGGCGCACCTTATCATGATTATCTTGCACAGCTTTCAGTAATAACTTAATTGTGCGTGCCGCTAGCCGTTCTTCTTCATTTTTTAACCTGAGTTCTTCTGTCTTTAATCGCACTTGGTAATCTTTTTCCTCCAGTTTGAACTCCAATAGTTGTTCTTCAAGTTTCGCTTTTGAGGCAGGCTTATGGTTTGCCTTCCGAATTTCCTCTTCGGTATCTTTAATCGCGGTTGTTTTTAAACAAAGATTTCTGTGCAAACGATAAGCTTCATTGCTATCGGCCATCACTTGGGGTACAAGTGTAGACAACATACGGGCCGCAAATGAAACCCGGGTGTCTTTTCTTAATTCGTGGTCAGGAAATTCTGTAACCAGTAAATGCTCGATATCAGCAATTAAACTCCGTTCTTCTTCGGGAGATAACAAATTAAAAGCTGTTCCCGCTATCTTTGAAACCTTACCTAAAGTTTGCGTCATTAAAGGACTTGGAAAATCGGGATCTAACGAGGTCTGCTTTTTTGCCTCCTCTTTATATTTTACAATACCTTGCTGATCAGCGCTTTTAAGGCAAGCATAATAATCCGCCAGCCCTTTTGGTTCGGTCTTCGCCGGGTTAAACGTTGTACCGATATTGCTCTTATCGAGAATTCTTTGATAATCATTTATCCATTCTAAGAGGCCTTCAAATGTTGTCGATAATAATACATGATCATCGACATAACGGAAATGCGCAATATTACGATTGACCTTAAGTTTTGCCTGGATTTGTTCATCCACCTGGAGTAAAGCTACGTTGGCTAAAAAACCAGCAACGAATAACCCCGTTGGTAAATGGTAATAATCCTTTTCAACTTCACCTAAGCCTATGGCTATCAATTCATCCTTATTCCAACCCATCAGATTGACCTGAAAATTAAGCAGGCTATCGATCAAAGTCATAAATTGTTCCGAACTATAATTTACAGGTAGGTATTTGCCTAGATTCTCTTTAATAATAGCTAAATGGATCTGCGGGTAAAATTTCTCGAGGTCGAGGCCAGCCCAATATAATCCATCCTTTTTCCTGGTTTTCCAGTACGAAGCTTCTAAATATCCTGCTTTCAAAGGATGGTCAATCAATTTGTTATTTTGTTCAATCATCTGCTGCTCCTGTGCTTCAAGATCAGCATTGAGTTCTCTATGATCCTTAGTTAAATACTTTGCAGCGACATTAATGTGCCTTCGATAAAGCGGCCAGCTTTGCGACCATTTCCGGAAAAAATTACGGGTCGTATTCCGGTAATAGCCGAATTTAAGTTCGGAATGGCCTGAAATTTTATCCTCATCATAAAACATAGAGATATAAAGCCTGTTTCCATAACTCCAAAATGGCATTTTGGCATCAATATAACGCCCTATAATGTTGACTACAGCTAACCAAGTAACCTGGTCTCTAACACTGACCCAAAACGTCTGACGTGTTCGTGGTCCCTCATCATCACGCCCTTTGGGGTAGGCCACTGGCTCAATGGGTTTTAAATGATACAATCCATTTAAAATATCATAATGTATAGAGGACAATTCTTCGGAAAGATTTGCTTCAAATGCAGCTACCTCAAGTTCATTAAACCAAATATCTCCCGGTTTATAGCTATTCTTAGCTTTCTCCCAAGCCCAATAAAGGTTATTATGATCAGCAATCTTTTGTAATAAAGTATTCATTCAGGTCGTTATAAGGTTTTGGTATATTGTACTTCTGTACTGTCTTTCCCTTTTCGTTAAATGCTTTCCGGACACTATCCATAAATATTTGACCACCCGTATCTGCATCTGGCATTACACCGATTCGGTATTTCATTAACATAGTTACCAGTTCTGAATCAAAATTACTGGCACCCAGAACACCTATCGCTTTCAATCCTAAATGCATTGCAGTAATCGTATCAGGAATCCCTTCACAGATATATAATTGATCTCCGTCATTTAGTTGCGTCAGGATATGTATATTATAAACATAGGGCCTTATATTTGACAGGTTAATATATTTATTAGGTATTCTATCTATATTTAGACGGCGACCTTGCAAATATTGTATACGATAGTTTAGATCCGCGAATGGGAATATGATTACATAATCCCACCATATATTTTTTACAATATTATTATCTCCAATTTTGCAAAGGCCGCATTCTAGCAAGGCGTCAGTACCCCATTCTTCTTTCAATGTGTTGAATACTGTGATTGGATCTGTTATATCACGGATATCCAATTCCTCAATAACTTCTCTTGAAAAACCTCTTTTAGTAGTTAAATAATTTAGACCCGTCTGGCTAAGCGTTAACTGTTTGACTAGCCATTCATAGATATCTGGATTTGGCTGAAAAGGACTTTGGATAACGGGGAGAGTATATTTTACCACCCGATTCGCTTTTTTAAATCTGGACAATCTATAAGGTTCAGTTACCACAAGCTGAAATTGGTTGATCAGCCATGCGCAGGCATCTACAAAGGGGAGGTTGAGGTTTTCCTCAACTAAATTAATAACATCTCCCTTAACATCACAAACATAGCATCTGTACCGGCCTTTCTTTTCATCAAAGTTTAAACTTGGTGTCCTGTCGTCATGGCTAAAACACAATGCTTTTTTTTTCACCACAGTAAATCCAAGTTTTTCTGCAACCTGGGTTATAGATAATCCTTTAATTTTACTGATGGTTTCTGGAGTCATTAATTGCGAGGTGACTAGGTCTTAATATACTGTATTTTTTGTGTATCATCGGTTAATAATTAACTAATATAGATTATAATTTTAGATCTTGTCACGTGGACCGAAGTTAAACGGGTTCATTCTTTTATATTGGACCAAAGAGTTACTTTACTGTTCGACACCAACCGGTAATTCTACCGTTAATCATTTTTATGCCACCAGCCCTGCGAGTGACTGGAAAAGTTCTGAAAGTCGACCAAGCGACTAGTGTAAATGATACTAATTAGGCCTGGACATTAGTAGTTCTGTAGTAAATTTTCGAAGCGTTATGGAAATCATTCGTATCTTCAAACTTTCCTTATCGCTTCATGGATCTTCAACAAAAAGTCACCGCACTTTATCAATTATCGTTAACAACGCCCAGTACCGGTTTTTCTACTATCGCCGAAGCTGAACTATATTTACAGCAAGCTTACGAGGGGCGGTTTCTTTTCGAACTGATACAGAATGTCAGAGACGCCAATAAGGCCGTCGATAAAGACGGCGAAGTGCTAATCCTGTTAGAAAACGACCTGCTGACGATTGCTAATACTGGTGCAGAATTTAATGAACAGGGCATTGAGGCGATCACGACTATCGGCCGAAGTGGCAAGCAAAGCCAGGACCTCATCGGCTTCAAGGGGATCGGCTTTAAGTCTGTCCAGGCTATTAGCGACATTCCCAAGATTATTACGAGGTTCGGCTCGGTATTTTTCGACCGTTCGCGAACCGCTAAAGATTACCCTGGGATCGATGAAGAAGACCTGCCCCTTTTTTATTGCCCGCACTTTGATCCCGAAACGCTTACCGAGGCCGAATTGACCAGTGGTATTGTCACCAAGGTCGCTCTTAAACTCAAACGGGGTATTTCGGAAGACGATATCGTGAAATCTTTTGAACGGATACAGGTCAAGGAGCTGGTCATGCTCGGTAATATTAACAAAGTCGAGTTCCGTTCACCGAAAAAGCAGATCACCTATCTCATCGACAAAAGGGAAAGTTCGCCGCTCATGACCGTTACAAAAGACGGTATTCCCTATCATTTCAAAATATATAGCCCGCCAGAACGCATCCAGCTACCGCGAGAGGCGATCACAACGCTGAGTAAGAAGGAGCGCAAATTATTTCAAAATGATCCGTCGGTTGAATTGAAGATAGTAATGGAACTGAATGAAAAGAAACAAGTCAAGCTCATGGATAATACCAAGCTCTACCTGTTTTACCCGCTAGAGATCGTTTCTGGCTTTCGTTTTATTATCCATAGTTATTTTATCGTCGACCCGGAACGCAAATCCCTGCGAGCCTCACCAGTCAATGAACACATCCTTAAAGCGATCGGTGGTTACCTTGCCAGCGATTTGCTCAAAGCAATCAGCACTACGAAAACTAATATAACCCGGATATTGACATTCAAGAGACAGCCAGATGAGCAGTTGCAGGTGCTGTATGACCATTTCGTGGAAAACTTAAAGGGTAAAAAATTCATTTACGACGAGGTAACAAAAACTTATTATACCCTTGACCAGGTAATGATCGCCGACGGCTTTGACAAGGACCTGTTTCCGGATGGTAAACTAAATGGCAGGCAGCTCGTTTACATAGAAGACCAGATGACCCTGAAATGGCTGCTGGATGAATTTGATGCATATTACCTGGAGTTTTCAAAAATAGCCGAAGAGATCGAGGCGGAATGTAAAAAGCAGGCGAAAGCCAAGAATGCCAGCTTTTTCCAAAACCTCTACAACTATGTGACAGCACATGAAAAGTTGAACCTCACTGGCAAAAGAGTTTTGCTTACGGACCAGTGGCAGTTGGTAAGTAGCGAGGAAGATGTGCTTTACGGTGGCAATAAAAAATCCATTAAACTTTCGCCGGAAATTAAAAGGAAGATTCATTTTATACACCCGGAGATCAACATTACCGATTTCAGGGAAGGTCGGAGCCGTACCGGGATCGTGGAATATAGTACCTATCAACTGACGCGTCGTTTATTAAAACTGATGGCCCCAGATGGGACATTGAACGCGGCTATCCTCAACGACTTGAACAGCCTAGAACTTGACAACAAATCCTGGGTAGAGATCCAAGAGAAGATTCTACTGCCTGTCAAGGATCTCGAAGAATGGATTTCACCGATATATCACCCGATTTATTTGGAATCGGCAGAGCTACGCCAGCTTTACCCAGAAGGAAAATTTGTGGACGAGGCTGTATTCAAGGATAATATGCCGCATCGTGACCAGGTTTTTGCTTTTTTAAAACTTTGCGGTGTGTGGAATATCCCAGCGGTGTATGTTTCCGCTAAGGGTATCTATACTAGCCGAAGCGATGAACGCGAAAAAAAATTGATACAATTGTCCGGCTTATCGACGACGCCGTTTTCCATCAATAATGACCGTTTGCTTGATATCCCTGCAAACTTAAATGATTGGTTTTCGGCTGCGATCTTCAACAACTGGGGCCGCTACCAGGAATTTATCGGCGCCGACTATTTATCGCGAATCCAATTCTCCAATTCGAACTCTTATTCACGTAATGTACCTAAAGAGCTGACATTGGCTTATTCCGGATTTTTGAAATATCTTAAAAGCGCTTACTGGATAAGTTTTAAAGGCGAAGAAGATTTTTACAGGCCGGCCGACATCACTGGCATCGATCCGAAAGATTTTTTTAAGCCTCAAAACCAGGTGATCAAACGTTATCTCAAGGTCTTCCCGGTCGCTTTTGCGCACAAAAAATTAATGCTGGACCTGCTGGGTATGCGGCATTTGGACGGCGATACGCTGGAAAATTACACGGGCTTGCTTACGGCTGTATACGATCATTACCGCGACAGGGATACGGACAGCAAAGAGTTCACGGATTTTTACAACCGGCTACTTAACAAACTTTTTGACTTTTATTATTTTTCGAAAGGAGAAGCGGTAGACACAGCCTTGCTTGCCAAGCAGTGGTTCCTGGCCTTGGATGAGGTAAAAAGCACGACCTACTGGAAGCGGGGCGCGGAGATCTTTTATATTGATGACCGGCCTAATTATGACATCTTACCTTTCAGCATTAAGCAGGTTGTACAGCCGCAGTTCACCTTGAGCAACAAGCAAACTTTCGGTAAGATTGCCGCCAAGATAGGCACAAAGTTTTCGGATGCCATCGCGCGGCAATTGCTACATACAGATGCTTCAAAAACCAGTAACTTACCCGACTACTTCGAGGAATTACCGCAAAGCATCGCCATCCTGGAGTATATGATCGACAAGGCATTAGACAAGGAGTTAGACCTGATTAAAAACACCATCGTTAAAGAACGCGCCAGTATTCGCATCAATGTCTCCGTGGCTACTTCGCCGCCAATCCCGATTGAAACTGATTACTTTGTGGATCGCCAGGCGAACTACGAACTCCATATTAAAAGCGACCTATTTACCAGTAGGAATAAGGTAATGGCAGAAGCCATCAACGCGCTTTTTGTGGAGATAACTAACAGGGAACCCCGCCGCTATCGCCTGGAATTATACCGTTTTTTAAATTCCAGGCACCGCCAAGAATACCTCCACGAGTGCGAGATCACCGAGGAACGCCTGCAGGAGATTCGTGAAAAATTAAGTTCCTCGACCTTGACCGGACGCCAGAAATTCTGGGACGCAGTGCTATTGGCCAAATCAATCAATGACCGGGAGGCTATCTTTAATCAAACAAAAATCGACCTGCCTAAACTCGCCCTGCTATTGGAAACCGATAGCAATACCATAAGCGAATTTTCCTCAGCTTTCCAGTTCAGGGAGACAAGTAAAGCAGAAAACCTTGGTCCATTGAAAAAACTGCTGCAAGCCATTCACCTTACATTGGCTGAACTCAATGCCCATATTTATCCTAAACTGGATTTCCGGTATCTCTTTGATGCAGAACTCAGCCGCCTGAAAAACAAGTTCGAGAACGGTTTTAACGCAAATATCCACCGGTATTTAAAGGATAAAAAACGGCCAGAGCAACAGGCTTACTTGGCCAGACTGGATGAATATCGCTCACAATTTAAGGTAAACTGCCCTGTTGATCTCCTCATCAATGACCCAGAAGAGTATTTTTTACAATTACTGCGTGCCTACTACGATTACCTGCTGCTTAACCGAAAAGATATCCAGGCTAGTTATGCGAGCTTTAATTTAAACCCGCTGTACCTCCGGCAGCTCAAACAATTCAAATTGGAGTTGAAATCCTCGAAAATAGCTTATACAGAAGATCAGGTAAGCGCATTCAAGGATACGCTGAAATGGGGTAGCCTCTTTTATTTTGAGCAAACCACCTACCTTGTTCAGGCTTTTAAGGCCTGGCTGGCCAGCCAGCAGCCCAAACCGGAACTGCGTCTCGACGAGGCGCCGGAAGACCTTGTAGCCGAACTCGATATCCGAGAGGACGAGATGATAGAAGATGTTACCACGGAAAGCATACCGCTGCCTGAAGGGAACGGTAGCGGTAGCAGTGGTGGCAGCACCGGTTCCCATTACGACGGCGCGGCGAATGACGCCCAGAAGCAGAAGATTGGACTTGCGGCAGAACTGGTCGCCTACAAGCTACTGGCCAAGACTAGCTCCGAGTTGAAATGGGTCTCCAAAAACGCCAGCAGGGCTCCAAAGAACCACCCAGGTTATAACCCACAAGGCGATGACAAGTATGGCTATGATATAGAATATCTCGATGCGGATGGCAATAAGCATTTTGTTGAAGTGAAAGGTCGTGGAGCCTACAACGATTCCTTTGAGATTACGAAATATGAAGTGCAGAAGGCCTACCAGACCAATGATATGTACCAGGTGATCCTTATCACGCACACGCTAGACAGCCAACAGCGCAGAATCAGGAATTTGGGGAACCTGTTTATGCTAGATAAAGGAAAAGACTTTTTTTCTAACGATAAATTCACGGCTATTTATAAAAGCTTCGAGATCCGGTTTCATCAGATTTGATACCGGTAATATTTTTATAAATGTGCATCTCTTTTTTATTTGTTGTTGAGGCTATTTATAAGTTGGTTTGTGTTATCGTCACATTGTTACGCTGAAAATACGTCAATCCAGTCCTAAGAGATTGGGCGCAGATTGCACGGCAACATACCCAGCTAACATGGCTATATTTGCACATGTTATCACCACAATCATTGAGACGCCCAGCTAATTGGCAGGATTTTGAAACCCTATGTAAAAAGCTATGGGGCGAGATATGGAACTGCCCAGAGATCAAGAAAAATGGCCGTACAGGTCAGGCGCAATATGGTGTAGACGTGTATGGAATTCCGGCGGGCGAAGAGGCTTATTTTGCCATCCAATGTAAAGGTAAAGATGAATACACCGACAAACAGTTTACCGAAAGCGAGATCAAGGAAGAGATTAACAAAGCGCTTAAATTCAAGCCTGCGCTGAAGAAATTATATTTTGCCACTACAGCGGTAAAGGATGCACCTATTGAGGCCTTCGTGCGGGAAAAGCATATAGAGAACCGGGCCGCGGGCATGTTTGAGGTCCATTTATATTGTTGGGAAGATATTGTCGACCTAATTGATGAAAATAAAGCAACAGCGGATTGGTATATTAAAAATCAAAACTATAAAGCCAATCATCAAGCAGAACTAACGTTTGAAAAGGGAGAAAAAGAGGCTGTTCTGAAACCAAAATTCAAACAGCAAAGGACAATCTATCGGCTGCCGCCGCCCAAAATTAATTTGGGTATTGGCCATACTGGTTTCGACCAGTTTTTTCAGATGGCTGCGCGCTATCAATCGCCGCTGACCGCAGGCATTGTTATGCAGGAAGGCTTTACCAATGTAAAGGTTAATCTAAGTTATGTTCCAGTAGACCTATGGCTACATAATACCGGTAACGAAACATTGGAAGATTATAAGGTTTATATTACAGTTGAAGGGGATATAAACGACATTACTAAAGACAACAAGACTGGCGGGCTGTTCCGAAATATTATATCGAATAACTATGTTCCGACTACGCGTGTTTATTCTGAAAATCTTCAAGTGACACTAACGCCAAGAACTAATGTGCTGGTGCCTGGTGATCAATTTGCCCCGGAAACTTTCTATATCAAACCTTCGCTGAAATGTTCCATAGTAACACTATATTACAAGTTGTTATCCAGGCATTTTCGGACCGAAGGACAACTCATCATCCATATTCAACCTGATATTGATTACAAAAGAACCTATGTAGAGGTAGAGAGTGAGGACGAAGAGCGAACTGAGGATGGGCCAGTTGAAGACTTGATCGAGCGAGGCGATGACGAATAATCTATAAATTTATAAGCATGAACCCTTTTGATTATCGCTTCAAAACAGGCGATCTACAATGCTTTTCTTTTATAATTCAGCCAGTTATTCACCGTTCCAATTAATGTACTATACTTCAAATTGGGATAATGTAATTCCACATATTCTTTAAAAGACTTAATCGTTTCAATATTATCCCATTCCATAGCTGAAAGACAAAGCATCGGCGATTTCTTTGTATGCATCATAAAGTTATATAATTGGAGATATGGTGGTGCTTTTTGAAACGCTTGCTCAATAAGTTCAGCATATATAGACTTCTTAAGTGTTTTCTTGAATTCCATAACTAGATCATAGGTAACTAGATGCAATGTACCCCACTTTATTAATTCAGCCATATGCGGTAATTCTTTGTCATCGAAGAATAAGTACAGGTAAGTAATAAAGTCGAATTCTGTAGCATCGCAAAGGTCTGTGCTAAAATGTGTATAAAGTTTTTTAAACGCCTCCAATGAAAATCCATCCTTAAGCTTATCTATTACAAAACGGATAACTTCATTTTCCTTTTCAATTATTTGCTCTAAGTCAGGCCCTTTGATGTTGCCATCCGTTAGTTGCATAGCATACCTCTGCTTAGAGAATAATTCAAAATAATAGCTTTTAAAAAAAATGGTCTTTCGCTCATAAGTTACCTGTACATATAGTGGATAGGTAAGTTGCCCATGGAAATCAACCTGCTTTAGCCGGTCATTTAGGTACGTCTTGAAACTTATTTTCATTTATTTTAAAAATATTTTTAATTGGGTTCTGCTGTTTTTGAATAGGTTCAATGTTAATAATTGCATTACAATATATCAAATCTCATCAAAAGCCGCTAAATCTAACTATGTCAATTGTTGATTTAATAATTCAAAGATAACCATTTGTTTTGACATATTTTAAATTATCAAAACATTGCTTTACATTTGTTTTGATATCAATCCGACTGTGGTGCGGTTAGGGGGGGATTAACTCTAAAATACTATGCAGGTGGATGATAATTTTGAAATATTAACAATTAATTTATTAGGAATGACAGCAATCGAGTTAATTACAAAAGATGATCTGAAGGCGTTTAAGAAAGAATTACTGGAAGATATAAAGGCTATTATTCAGCCGGGAAAAGGACAACAGAAGCAATGGTTAAAGAGCAATGAGGTAAGAAAGCTATTAAACATTTCACCGGGAACACTGCAAAATCTGCGTGTTAATGGCACCCTTACCTATACTAAAATCGGGGGCATGATGTATTACAAATTGGAGGACATTTATAAAATTCTGGAAGGGGGTGGTCATTGAAGTCGATTATTAAAGATAAGGAGTTAACGATCTACGCAGAACGGGTTAAGCTTATGGGTAGTAATCAGCAACTACGCGCCACACATGTAAGCCTATTCACCGCTGTATTTGTCAGCTGGCAGCGAAGTGGATTTGTTAATCCTTTTTCAGTCAGTCGCCGGCAATTAATGTCATATAGCCGGATTGCATCATTTGCGACTTATCACAAATGTATAAAGGAGTTGGTTGCCGACGGATATATAGGTTATAAACCTTCGTATCATCCAATAGAGGGAAGCTTGATGTATTGGCCGGAGAACATGCCATAGTTTAGTTGTAGATCTTTATAACATTATATGCAACAATCGTAGTAACAGTATAACCAAGCAACAGTAGAAATGAATATCGAAGTAACTGTGTAACGGAATAACCATACGAGATGTATCAACTGAGCAAACGACAGCAGAGCTCCGGTTTTACAATCCACATATGCAGCTATCTGTATATACAAATATATTATCCGGTTGTTTAAAGCAAGCCATGTTTCGGGCCTCCCGAAACGCTTGCCGGGACACCCGGACCCGTTATACTTCACTTCGTTCAGCATAAAAATTATGGGAAGGCCAGAGTTATCAAAGGAGGAAAAAAGGTCAGAGAGGATTACGTTGAAACTGACTAAAGAAGAAAAGAAAAAGTTGGATAAAGCCGCATCAATTTGCGGTTTACCGCTCGTTGTACTTGTAAGGGAAAAGCTCTTTAAGGGAAAATTTCCAGAGGCAAAAATTCCTAAGGTTGATTTGGATACTTATGTGGAATTAAAAAAAATCGGGGTAAATATTAACCAACAAACTAAGCAGTTGAATGCGGGGAAATTGCCTATCGGGCTACTTGCACTTTTGAATAAACTGAAAGCGCAAGAGGAGAAAATTATCAGGGGATTATTTTATGATAGCCAGTCAGAAAATAGGTAAAAGTTTTGTAGGAGCATTAAACTACAATATAAAGAAGCTTTATCATCCTGACCAAAAGAAAAGAGCAGAATTGTTGGACAGCAATTTCGCCTCTACTGATTCGAGGATGATACAGCAGGAGCTTAGATTAATCAGAAGTCTAAAGCCTAACCTTAACCGCTATGTTTATCATACCAGCCTTAACTTTTCTATTGAAGATCAGTTGGACAATAATAGGTTATTGTTAATCGCTCATGATTATCTAAAGGAAAGCGGATATACTAACAATCAGTATATGATCTTCCGTCATCACGATGCGCCTCATCCTCATATACACTTACTGGTAAACCGAATTTCATTTGACGGAACGGTAGTTTCAGACAGCAACAATTTCAAACGAAGTGAAGACATTATAAGGAAGCTGGAACGAAAGTATAATTTGAAGGCAGTTCAATCAAGTAAGGAAACTTCCTTAAAAGCAGCTAAAATCGGAGAAATTGAAAAGAGTTTAAGGACTGGAAAACCGTCAGATAAATTACTCTTACAAAACAAACTGATCAACATCATTGATCAGAGGGGTATTTCAATTGAAGAGCTAATAGAACAAGGTGAACGGCAGGGAATTCATTTTCTTTTTAACCAGGCGACGACTGGGAAGATATCGGGCATTACCTATTTTCATAATTGCTTTAAGATAAAAGGACAAGTTTTAGGCAACAGATTTAAATGGGCAGAACTGATTAAACAAATCAACTATGAGCAAATTAGAGATGGCAAAGCAATTAGCGAAGCAAACAGCAGAACAAGAACAAACTATGGAGGTCAATCATGGTCAAGCCGACAGGTCAAACCAAACCAATATGGAGGAAATAGAGGTGATGAACTTTATACAAGCAGTGCAACTGATCCTTACATTGACGAAAGAAATTCAAGAGGGGCAGATAAGATCGGCGAAGAAGGTGGATCAAAACCACAAAGAGATTTTGAAGCAGGTGAGGATGTTTATATTCTTCATGATGATTCCCCTATTAATCGCGATAACGGCCATTATGATTCTTACGGCTTTGAAATAAGCGATGATGTAGATGATGAGGCAGTATATGGAAGGCGACGCCGCAGATATGGAAGATAAGACATATTTCGTAAGCTAAACAAGTTCGATTAGGCATTTTAACATGAAAAATTCTTATAAGGCCTTATGGTTTTATAATTTGTACAAAGAAGATTTTATTATCTCAGCTGATCCGAATCAATATAATTCTCGTTCCCAATATTAATTAATTTGATTTAAGTAATTACCTTAGAACAATTCTGTAGCCACGCGAGCAACATAAGTAACCAATGATTTCCTTGCATAATTAAACTATGAGTACTAAGTTTTTTACAAATGAAGAGAATAACACGCTCTTAAATAAAATAGAAGGAATTTTCAGACATAAGAACATTTATTTTTTAGATGCGCTAGTCGGATATTTCAGAGCCTCTGGTTATTTCCAGATACGCAAGTTTGTAGAAAACGCTCAAGAAATCAGAATACTTGTGGGAATAAATATTGACTCTCTCGTCCTTCATGCTCATCAGCAAGGTGTACTTTTTGATGGCAATGAAGAAAAAGCACAAGAAGAATTTTTCAGGGAAGTTAAAAAAAACATTCAGGGAGCTGAATATGATAAGACGGTGGAATCTGGGATGTTGCAGTTAATAAATGACATCAAAACTGAAAAAGTTAAAATTAAGATACATCCTAAGCAAAATATCCACGCTAAGATTTACATTTTCAGAGAGAAAGAAAAGCATGACCACGGTTATGGATCTGTGATTACCGGCTCAAGTAACTTGACAGACGCGGGTCTCTCAAAAAACTTCGAATTTAATGTTGAACTAAGAGAAAACACAGATATTGATTTTGCCACTCACACTTTTGAAAAATTATGGGATGAAGGCGTGCCGTTGGATTTAAGCAGTGTTGATCGTTTAAAAAAAGAAACCTTCTTAAATGACACATACTCTCCTTATGAAGTCTACCTTAAGTTTCTAATTGAATATTTTGGAAAAAGCATAGAATTTGATCCTAACTCAATCAGTGACCTTCCAAAAGGGTTTAAAAAATTGTCATACCAAGTCGATGCGGTTAATGATGGGTTCAACAAAATGATGAAACATAACGGTTTCTTTTTAGCAGATGTTGTTGGCCTTGGAAAAACTATTGTTTCGACGTTAATTGCCAAGAAATATTTTTATACTAACGGATTTCCTGAACATCGATCACGAACATTAATTATTGTTCCACCGGCGCTAAAAGAAAACTGGATTGAAACTATAGAAAAATTCAATTTGGATAATGTCAAGATTATAACAAACGGAAGTTTACACAAAATAAATGACGCGACCGTTTATGATTTGATCATCGTAGATGAGGCGCATAAATTCCGTTCTGACACCGCAAGCATGTATAATGAGCTTCAAAAAATTTGCAAATCCCCCACTAGAAGAATATTAGCTGATGGAACTGTTGTTCAGAAAAAGGTAATACTTGTATCTGCGACTCCTTTAAATAATAAACCTGAGGATATAGCTAATCTTGTTTACTTATTTCAAGATAGTAAAGATTCAACATTAGAGGTGGGAGGAACTCTTCAACGGTTGTTTAGAGAACAAATTGATGCATATAAGAAACTTAAAAAAGAACCCGACATAAGGAAAGTTCAAGAAGGAGTCAAGGCCATTTACGAAAAGATTAGAGTTAAAGTCATAGAACCTTTAATTGTAAGAAGAACTAGAACCGATTTAAATGACCACGAGTTGTATAAAAAAGATTTGGAATTGCAGGAAATAAGATTTCCAAAGGTTAAAAAGCCAAAAAAAATTTTATACATCCTGGAACCGCATTTGGAAGATCTATATGATAAAACAATTTATGTCCTTAGCCATGAAACTCAAGGATTAAAATATAATCGATACCGCGCAATAGGATTTTTAAAGCGGCCGAAAAAGGATAAATATAAGCAAGCGGATATGATTTCGGCTCAATTAGCTAAAATCATGAAAACCCTCCTAGTTAAACGAATTGATAGCAGCTTTTATGCCTTCACTAAATCCTTAGAACGCTTTCTATCGGCAACTGAGGCAATGGTCAAAATGTTTGAAAATGGGAAAATTTTTATAGCTCCGAATCTTCCCGTGACAGACATGATTAATGAAGGCAAAGAAGAAGAATTAATGGACCTTGTTTTAGAAAGATCGATCGAAGATCCTACTATAGATATTTGCGAACCAGATGACTTTGAGTATGATTTTTTTCCTGGACTTAAACATGATTTAAAATTACTTCGAGAACTTTATGGCGAATGGATAAAAGTAAAAGAAGATCCCAAATTAGATGTTTTTATAAATTACCTTAAAAACATTCTCCTTGAAAAAGACATAAATCCAAATGCGAAGTTGGTTGTTTTTTCGGAAAGCAAAGAAACAACAGAATACCTTGAACGAGAACTCCCTAAATATATATCGTCTACGATCCTTTCTATAAGCAGTAAAACGCTTAAAGATAGAATGCCGGCAGTTCGAAGAAATTTCGACGCAAATCTTCCCACAATACAACAAGAGAACAATTATGATATCATATTAACGACCGAAGTATTAGCTGAAGGAGTAAACCTTCATCGATCCAATATTATTGTAAATTATGATACACCCT
The DNA here is from genome assembly GCA_028288305.1 of Mucilaginibacter sp. Lineage (GTDB taxonomy): Bacteria > Bacteroidota > Bacteroidia > Sphingobacteriales > Sphingobacteriaceae > Mucilaginibacter. The sequence goes on along the minus strand of JAQBOA010000032.1, from coordinate 27,570 downwards.
GGAATTCAACTCGGTTAATGCAACGAATCGGTCGCGTAAACAGAATTGGTTCAACTGCCGATGAGGTACACGTTTTTAATTTTTATCCTACCGCCAAAGTAAATAACGACATTGATTTGGAAAAGAAAGCAATAATGAAACTTCAATCATTTCACGCCGCTCTTGGAGAAGATAGTCAAATTTATTCACCTGATGAAGAAACTGAAACGTTTGGTCTATTTGATAAAAAACCAGAAGAAGGAAGAGACGAAAAACTAGTCTACCTAATGATGATTAGAGACATTAAAGAAAAAACCCCAGAGCTATTTAAAAAAATTAAAAATATGCCTTTACGCGCCAGGGTGGGAAGGGTAAATAAAGATTTAGATTTAAATACAATTTGTTACATTAAGGACCAAAAAAGAGATGCCTTTATCTTGATAGATATTGATGGAAATACTGATGAGTTAACATTTCTTGAAACCGCTAAAATATTTGAAGCTATTGTTTCCGAACCAGGGATTTCATTGCATACTGCACACCATGACCAAGTTCAAGCCAGCATCCTACATTTTTCAAACATGTTAGAGCATGAAAAAGCGAAAGACAAAAAAATTGATATAACACAAGGTCCAAATGAAAAGAAGGCTAATGCTTATTTGGAAGCTATGCTAAATATATCTCTTATTAATGAAGAAGAACGTTTACTCATTTTTAAAGCAAAAGATGCCCTAAGACAAGGTAGATTTCAGAATTTGCAGAGAGATATTAATAAATTTCAAAAAGCTGTAAAGAAGGCTCCGTTAAAGCCGGCAATAATTTTAGAGAAGGTAATAGAAATTTTAAAAGGATATCCACTTATCAGTTTGGAAGCAGAACACGCATTTGAAAATAAACTAATCAAAATTCAGGGTATTCATCCTGAAATTATCATTTCAGAAAGTTTTAGAAAATAAAGAGCCTTCGACAAATACCTTTTGATGTTATCAAGAGGTACTTTTATAGTAATCTGCTAACGACTATATCGAAATTTCGCCCTATGTTTACATATATTGCCACAAACCAATCACATTTCGATGAAAGAAAAAGATCTTAGAAATATATTAAATCAGGGTTTTCAATTTGAAACTTGGAAAGAGCTACTTCCTTTATTCTTTAATAAAATTGACTATTTTAACTCTCCCCAAAATGTCTTCACGGAAAACAATAAAGTAATTAACGGTAAACAAGTGGGTGTTGTTGGGCTAGATGACAACAAACAATTAGCAATATTTACAGTCGAAGTGGCAAATAATGTTAGTATTGTTCGTAACAGGCAAGGTTTGCGTGAAATCGCAGCTAAATATATTGACCAAAATATAATTCATGGTGCATTAACCTTTTTTTATAATAAAAATCAAGCAGATTATCGGTTTTCCTTTATTGCAAAAGAGTCAAGCATTGATCAAGATACCGGCGAATTAATAAGGACAGAAACTAAACCTAAACGTTATACCTATCTTTTAGGGGCGAACGAAACCTGTACCACATCTGCTAAAAGATTGATGGTATTAGCTGACAAGAAAGAGAACGAAACAGTAAACATAAAACAACTCAAAGAGGCTTTTTCAGTAGAAGCATTAAACAAAGACTTTTTTAAAACATATAAATACCACTATGAGAAATTTTGGAGATTTCTCGCAAACGAGGAACTACCATACAGGAACCTACTTATAGACAATGACAAAGAAGAGAAAGAAGAACAGGAAAAACCCTTAAGGGATTACGTAAAAAAATTATTGGGGCGGATTGTCTTTCTACATTTTCTTCAGAAAAAAGGTTGGTTGGGATGCCCCGCAAATAGAAATGATTGGAAAAACGGAGAGGCTCGATTTATAAAATTACTTTTCGAAGGATTTTTAAAAAAGGAAAATTTCAATGGCGAATGTTTAAATATTTTATTCTTTAAAACACTTAATACGAAACGCGAAAATGATCTTTTCCAAATTGATGGTCTAGATGGGGTTATCAATGGTTCAAGAATACCTTATTTAAATGGCGGCCTATTTGAACCCGATGAAGTTGAGAGCTCCTGCACAATTGATTTTCCAATAGATTATTTTCAGGAATTGTTTGATTTTTTTGAACAATACAATTTTACGATTGATGAAAATAGTCCGGATGATCATGAGATAGGTATTGACCCTGAAATGTTAGGACATATATTCGAAAACCTTTTAGAAGAAAATAAGGAAAGGGGTGCTTTTTATACACCTAAAGAGATTGTCCAGTATATGTGTAAGGAAAGTCTAATCCAATACCTTTTAAATACATTTCAAGAAAAGGATGATATAGATCAATTTATAAACATTCATCATGTTTCAGCTTTCTTATCGGACAAAGAGAATGCGATACTATTAGATGGAAAATTGGATTCGGTCAAAGTATGTGATCCAGCCATTGGTTCTGGAGCTTTTCCTATAGGTATGTTGCAAGAAATTTTTGAAGCAAAGAGATTCATATACCCATATCTGAAAACTACTAAGCCTTTTGATCCCGCCTCAATTAAAAAAAACATAATTCAAAATTCTATTTATGGTGTAGATATAGAAAAGGGAGCTGTAGATATTGCTCAACTTCGGTTTTGGTTAGCGCTAGTTGTCGAAGAGGAGACTCCTCATCCACTTCCAAATTTAGATTATAAAATAATGCAAGGTAATAGCCTGCTGGAAGAATTTGGAGGTATCGATCTAAGTTCGGTTGGCGATAAAAAAAATGACACAACTAATGAGCCTGAGCGGGACTTATTTGGCAATATTAAAGAGAGTCAAATGTCCCTGACTTTTTCTAAAGCAGACACGGCAGAAAAGATTCAATCACTCATTAAGGAATATTTCTCGATCGAAGAGAGCTCAACAAAAAACAATATTCGTTCGTCGATCAACACTGCAATACTAAATCATATCAAATATAATATAGAGCTGCGTGAACAACAGCTTCAAAGATGGATAAGGGAAACTGGAAATCCAGATAAACTATCAAAATCGAACAGAAAAAAATATGATAATTGGTTACAGGATATTGATCAGCTTCAAACTACCAGAAGCCAATTGATTAAAACCCAGCAAACTGATGAACGGCCTTATTTTTTATGGCGGCTTTATTTTCTTGATGTATTTAAACAGGGAGGATTTGATATTATCATCGGGAATCCCCCTTACATTCAACTTCAAAAAGGAGGAGGAAAATTAGCTAAGCTTTATGAAAACTGTAATTTTCAAACTTATGAAAAGACAGGAGACATATACTCGCTATTTTATGAAAAAGGGTATAATATGTTAAAACCACATGGACATCTCATATTTATTACTAATAAAACCTGGATGCGCACAAGTTATGGACAGTCAACCCGTACATTTTTTTCAAACGAAACAAATCCAATTCTCCTAGTCGATTTTTCTGGTGAGAAGATTTTTGAATCAGCAACGGTAAACACTAACATATTACTATTATCTAAAGATCGGAACCAAGGTAAAACCGTCGCTTGTATTGTCAAGGAAAAGGTGTTAAATAAATTGAGCGTTTTTATTAGACAGAACGGTTTTTTGTGCGATTTTAAAAATGGGCAAAGCTGGGTAATTTTAAATCCAGCTGAACAACAAATTAAAAATAAAATCGAGGCCGCTGGCATACCTTTAAAAGATTGGGATATTACCATTTATAGAGGAGTATTGACAGGCTATAATGAAGCATTTATAATTGATGGGAACAAGAAAGATGAGCTTATTGAGATGGATCCTAAAAGTGAAGAAATTATACGACCGATATTAAGAGGGCGTGATATTAAGCGATATGGGTATGAATATCAAGATTTATGGTTAATAGCTACGTTTCCAAGTTTAAAAATAGATATTGAGAACTATCAAGCTGTAAAACAGCATCTTTTAAGTTTTGGATATGACCGATTAAAGCAAACTGGAGGTGAAAATGCTAGAAAAAAAACTAACAATCAGTGGTTTGAAACGCAGGATAGTATAAGTTATTGGGAGGATTTTAATAAACAGAAACTAGTTTGGCTTTGTATATCTGATAAAGCTGTTTTTACAGTTGATGAAGAGGGTATGCTTTGCAATAATGCAGCTTACTTTATTTCTACAGAATATTCAAAATATTTATGTTGTGTAATGAATAGTAGAATTATTGAATGGTACTTTGACAAAATTTGTACAACAACGGGTGTAGGTACCAATAAATGGGAAAAATTCGTAGTGGAAATGATTCCCATTCCTAAGATAACTATTTCCCAACAAAAGCCTTTTGAAGAATTAATCGAGAAACTATCAAAGGCGAAGGCAATCAAAAGCTCTCAAATAGGAAGTATTGAAAAAGAAATAAGCAAACTAGTGGCAACCCTTTATAACCTCACTGATGAGGAAACAATCCTACTAAATTTATAGATATCAATGAATTATTTACGTGTTTAGTAGCTCAATATCTTCTTTAGATAACGCATATAAATCGAAAACATAGTTATCTATTTCTTCTTCATATTTTTTCTTTTGGGAAATTGAATTAGTGAGTGTAAGCTTAGCAACTAAATCGTTGAGTGTTTTTTTATTTTGCTCTGATAGAACAGGTATTGGTAACTTTTCGATAAACATTGGTTTGTATTCAAAGTATCCTCCATTTCGAGTCACGCCCAAACTTCTTATGTAATAATCAGCAGCCTTAGAGTTAAGAATAGCGAGGAGATATTTTTCTGATGGCGTAATTAGGGAACATGGCGCATTTATAAACATACCAGGTTCTGCCAAACTATAAGCCGCACCTAAATTTAGGTTTCCCCATACAATTTTCTGTTTATTAAAATCCTCCATATAAGCACAGTTCCTCAAATTGTAAGGAGTATCCCCTTTATCAGCTCTTTTTTCCAAATCTGAATAAAAAAGATCGAGGTGTTGTTTTATAGCTGGATAATCATCTATGTTTATGCGCTTTACACCTGTTTCTTTTACTCCATTATGAGAGTTTATAAGCCATAAATCAGCAAAATCATACCCATAGCGCTTAATGTCCCTGCCACGTAAAATAGGTCGTATAATTTCTTCACTTTTAGGGTCTATGTTTATCAATTCCCTACGCTTTTCACCATTGATAATAAAAGCATCATTAAATCCCGTTTTAATACCGTAATTAATTTGAAAATCCCATTCTTTTAACGGCAATCCCATTTGGTCGATTTTATCCTTTATACGCTTTTCAATAGGAGAAAGAATACCCCAGTTTTGAGCGTTTGCAAAATTGTGAATGTTTCCATGTTGTCTAACAAAAACGCTGATTTAATGTATAAAATAACTGTCTAGGTTTATTTTGTGCAGTTTTGGTTTAAGTTATCACTCTTTTTTATAATTAATTTAAACACATGTAATATGATTTATGGGTACATCCGCGTAAGTACGGACAAACAAACAGTAGAAAACCAACGGTTTGAAGTGAACAAATTCTGCGAAAAAAACGCATTGGTTGTTGACAAATGGTTTGAGGAGACGATTTCTGGCGCAAAGAGCGTTCAAGACAGAAAATTAGGTAAGTTATTGAAAAAGATGAAAAAGGGAGATGTACTTATCTGTTCTGAACTATCAAGGCTCGGCAGAAATTTATTGATGATTATGGGAATATTAAATGAATGCATGAATAGAGATATAGAAGTCTGGACAATAAAAGATAATTATCGCTTGGGAAGTGATATTAACTCTAAGGTGCTTGCATTTGCTTTTGGACTTTCTGCGGAAATTGAGCGTAACCTAATTTCGCAACGTACAAAAGAAGCTTTAGCAAGAAAAAGAGCAGAGGGTGTTATTTTAGGTCGGCCAATTGGTAGAAAATCTTCAAAAACCAAATTAACAGGTCAGGAGCAACGAATTAAAGACCTATTAAATAAAAAGGTCTCATACAGCGCAATAGGGAGGATTATCGGGGTACATCGATTAACGGTGTCGACGTTTGTAAAAGAAAGGATCTGACTTTAACTGAGGGTACATTTAGTTCACCACCTTATTCACCACTACCGCCAAAGGTAGCCCAAGCCGGAGTAAAAAGTCAAGGGTATACAAGCGAGCCGATTTGTCCGCTTTCAGCGGCTGGCTCGCCCTTGACATTTTTTCCGGCTTTGCTTTTAGTTGCTTACATGATGATTAAGGTAGTATCGTTCGTAGCTGTCAAAAAAGAAAACTTAACTCGGCTAATTATTCAGGATAAACAGATGTTTGCCGAATGGATAATATTTACAACAACAAATCTACCGCCTATCTTTTCGAACAGGCCCTTGACAAAAAACTTACTTCTGATATCAGTAAACAGCATAAAGATAGCCTGCGGTATGTTTACAACCATTTCATGGCTTTTCTGGGAGAAGACGGTCGTGAGACTTCGATCAAAAAATTAAAAACAGCTCAGATTGAAGAATTTCTTCAGCGATACAATTCATCTGCTACGCACTACATGAATAAAAGGCGCGATTTAAGTGTACTTTTTAATACCGCCACTAAGTTAATAGACGAAAATCTGATGACAATCAGAAAGACAGAGGTGCGGAAAATAAAAGCTACGCTTCATTTAGCTTATGAAAAAGAGCAATTGCAACCTGTACTTGATTTCTTGAAGAACAACCACACCAATCTATATCGATGTTGTCTGATGACCTATGGCTGCTTATTGCGTCCACATGAAGAGATAAGATTACTTACAAAAAAACATTTTAAAGCCGGTAACACAGAAATTCATTTAGCGGGCAATGAAAATAAGGGCGGCAGGGTTAGAGTCGCTTTTGTTCCTGATTATGTAAGAGAGGAACTTGACCCGATGCTTGCCCAATTAAAAAGAGACGACAATATCTTCAGCTTAATTAAAGAACCCTTTAATTACACTTATTTTGCTAAACAATGGTCGCGTGAGAAGAAAATAATGCTAAGCCACGGATTGATCTATCCGAAACAAACCTTGTATTCCTTCCGGCATACAGCTGCAATAAATGTCTTTCGAAGAACAAAGGATGTATACATGGTTCAGAAAATGATGGCACATTCCTCAGTAGTTGTAACACTTAAATACTTGCGAAGCCTCGGTGAATTTAATACAGATGAATTAAGGGCAGCAGCACCAGTACTATGATTAGATTTACACGTGAAGAGATCTACGATATGGTTTGGGAGTTGCCTATGACTGAGATCGCGAAGAAGTTTATTATATCGGACGTTGGCTTTCGTAAATTATGCTTACGCCTAAACATTCCTATTCCGAAAAGTGGAGACTGGGCTAAAGTAAAAGCCGGCTATGCACTCAGGAAGCCTAAATTATCAACATCTTGGAATGGAAAAACGTTCGCTGAATTGGACGAACGCCCATCAGACCAACAGGTTAAGAAAGTTTCCGAGTTAGATCGGCTAGTCAAGCAAGTGGCGTTAGAGAAACTTCCTTTTAAAGTTCCTGAAAGCTTAACAAAACCAGATATTTTAATTATCGCTGCAAAAGAAAGCTTATCTAAACTTACCGATGTTAATCATCCCGGCATGGTCGTAACAGCAAAAGGTCAGTTGGATATACGTGTAGCCCCTTCAAACATAGGCAGGACGCTTCGCTTTATGGATACGCTGATTAAATGTGTACGTGCCAGGGGTTTTCTTTATGAAATAGACAGTGAGGCCAATAATGTGATTATCCGTAATATAAAACTTCGCGTCAATTTTCGTGAGCAGACAAATAAATTCAAGGTGCATGACAAACCGTATCAAGACTTTGAATGGCGTCCAAACGGTAAACTTTCATTTCGACTTGACAGCAGGTTAAAAGCCGAATGGAAAGATTTAAAGACGCAACTATTGGAAGATCAACTACCCAAGATATTGGCAAAGCTCGAATTAGCGGCTAAGCAAGAGGAGGAGTATTTAGAAAAAGCACGCCTATGGCAGGAAAATTGGGAAAGACAAAGGAGAACACAAGCGGAGCGAGAAATACGTCAGCGGCAGGAGCAAAAAGGATTTCAGGAACTATTGGTCAAAGCTAAGCGGTGGAAACAGGCTCAACTTCTTCGTGAGTATCTTGCTGCTATACCAAATCCTGACGGTGAATGGATTTCCTGGGCAAATCATAAAGCAGATTGGCTTGATCCAATTACTAATACTTATGATGAATGGCTAACGAAGAAAGATCAGGAGGCTATTTAAATCAGGTTGAACCAACTGCAATTAATTTTATTAGGTAATAAAACGCTACTTTGGATAAGAGTGAAATTTCAGGAATGCACTATTGCTCAATATATAATAGTTGATTGTTAACTATTTAAGAGATATATTTATAATCCAAACCTTTAAACTTATCCCTGATGACGTTTGCTGAACTTATGACCTATGAAGACGTTCTTAAACGTGTGAAAAGGAAAAAACATTTACTTTTCGGAAATGGATTTAGCATGTCATATGACAAAGATATCTTCTCCTATAATGCCTTGAGTAATTTTATTGAAAAGACAGGCGACCCTCTAATTACACAACTGTTCGAAAAATTAAACACGAAAAATTTTGAAGTTATTATGCAACAGTTAGATAATTTTTGCGAAATAGCTGACATATTTAGTCAAGACAAAACTATAGTCGAAAAAATCAAAGTTGTTAGTGAACAACTTAAAAACAGTCTTATTGATGCAGTGAAAGAACTTCACCCTGAACACGTGTTTAAAATGCCTGAAGCACAAAGTTTGTCATGTGATAGGTTTCTGCAAGAATATCTTGGTAATGATGGGTATGTGTTTTCTACAAATTACGATTTATTGCCTTATTGGGTGTTAATGAGGAATCATGCAAAAAATGCCATTGATGGATTTGGTAGGGATTTACTGACAGATATTGAGAGTGGTACTTATGTTCCCAAAGAAGATTTAGAATATTCTGAATTACGCTGGGGTAAACACAAAGACGAACAAAACATTTATTATTTGCATGGCACCCTACCAATTTTTGACGATGGTATTCTCATTGTCAAAGAGGAGTATGATACAGAACATTATCTTTTAGAAAATGTAAAAAGCAAAATTGACAATAAAGAGTATCCTATTTTTGTAACTGCTGGGAATGGAAAAGAGAAGTTGTCTCATATTATGCATAATAAGTATTTAACATTTTGTTATGATCAGTTGTCAAATATAGAAGGCTCACTAATAACATTTGGTTTCAATTTTGGTGATTACGATACACATATTATTGATGCCATTAACATCGCAACCAAACATGGAATGAAGATAAAGGAGAAACTTTGGAGTGTTTATATTGGTGTGTTTTCAGACGACGACTTAAAACATATATTGGAAATAGAAAAAAAATTTAAATGCAAAGTTACTCCTTACAATGCCAGAACAGCAAATATCTGGAATAGCTAAATTTCGTTCTTGTCCAAGTGCCGTATTATTACCTTTTATTATATAGCTGTATATCTGATTATACAGATACACAGCTATATAGTTACTAAATAATATTCTCCGCAAATTTGCGGAGAATAAAACAGTCATTCTCCGCATCTCTTAAAATTGACAAGATCTACTATCTCTTAGGACCACCTCTGTTAGGTCCTGTATCTTCAGAATTATCATCGTCCCGATTAAATCCCGGATTTTCCTGTTCCCTATCATGTTTTGCTATGGCATTGTTAATACTTGCACTTACATGTTGCCATCTTAGGTTTTTATCTTTAAGAATCACAGGAACATTAAAATCAATATCCTTATGGTAGAGAAGCGAGTTGCGTGCTTGCGTCTGATTCACATTGGGATATTTACTACTATAAAATTCCAGTATGTCTTTATACTCAAATTCCTGGAGTAGGTAGTGAATATCAATAAAGTCTTTGATTCGCTGCCCGCTATGAACTATCGCATTTATTTTCATGGCGGCAATATCTTCTAAAGACATCATCCGAATACTTTGAATGGTTTCGATTTGTTTAACTGCCGGGTATTTATGACTAATCAGGTCAAAATCCACGTTGGAAATACTCCCACTGACGTAGTTGCTTTTTTGTCCCCTGATTAATGCGTGATACTGATTTTCCAAATGAGCCGCTAATTTTACGGCATCAAAATCCCCAATATTAAAAAGATCTATATCAATAGATTCTCTGTGGCCTAGCTTCAATGCTAAAGCAGTTCCGCCAACAAGGTAAAAAGAGTTGAATTGCTGATCTTGCATCAGCTTTTGAATTAAATCCAGTGTCCCTGGTTTAACTGTTTCTTCGTGTAACATTTGAGCTCAGTTTTGCTCAATTGAAAATATTCACAAACAGCTTCTACAGTCATATCTGTCAAATAATTGATTTCTTCTTTTAAAGCATGGACAAGATTATCGCTGCCATAAAATCGTATCATTTCCGCCCAGTCTGAACGATTGCCTTTATTAAGCACCCGCTCCATAATAGTCAGCCTTGATCTCCTCCAATCAATTTTATCAAAATCAAAATCCCAAAATAATACTGGCGACAAATTGGGCCTGCTGATTTTTTGTATCAGCGGTTGTCGTTCTATTTTAACTTCCTCGTTTTCAAATGGGACCTTTTTTTTTGAAAGGTAATTATTAAGGGTATGATAATTAAAATCCGGGTAGCTATCGCAAAAACCTTTTAGACTTGAAAATACATCAATATCAATGCCTGCAAAACGTTTCCATTGCACCAACACTACTCGTTTATTGATTTCTTTTATCATACCCAAATCTAACCATAACTGAATAAACTGCCTAATATTTGTGAATATTTGTCAATTGATGGTTAATAATTAGTTAATTGATGATAACTTGATTTTAAGAGCAGCCATATCGGAACTGATCTTATGGTCCATTACCTTGGCGTAAATCTGCGTGGTCTTGATGCTGGTGTGCCCCATCATCTTCGCCACACTCTCGATAGGAACGCCGTTATTAAGCGTTACAGTGGTCGCAAACGTATGCCGGGCAATGTGGAAAGTCAATAATTTGGAAATGCCGCACAAGTCGGCAATTTCCTTTAAATAGGCATTCATCTTTTGGTTACTCATTACCGGCAACAATAAATCATCGACAATGCATTGTGGATTGTCCTCGTATCTTTCAATAACATTTAATGCCGTTGGTAAAATAGGAATGCGGGATAAGGTATCCGTTTTTTGGCGGTGTGTATAGATCCAGAGAGCGCCGTCAATCCCCTTAACCATTTCAGAACGTTTAAGCTTTTTAACATCGACATAGGCAAGGCCGGTATAACAGCTAAACAGAAAAATGTCCCTAACTAATTTTAGTCTGTCCATGGGAAATTGCTTTTCGGCAATCGCCGTCAATTCTTCTTTAGTCAGCACTATCCGATGTACTTTCTTTGTTTTGGGTTTATAATTCAGATAGGGGTCAACAGTAAGCCAGCCGTTTCCTAAACAAATACGGACAATCTTACCTAAGTTTTTGATATACTTGATCGCAGAGTTGTTCGCACACTTGCGCACGCTCCGCAGATAATACTCAAAGTCGTTCAGAAATTCAAAATTGATTTTAGTGATAGGTATATCGGATACGTTATGCTGCCATTGCATAAAATCTTTGGTATGCATTAAAGCTGTTTCATAACGCTGGAATGTACTTTTTTCAAATTCCTGTCCTACCAGGCTTCGCATCTTTTGATTATGGTCTTCAAAAACAGTGATTAAGGTACGTGCCTTTTCAGTTTTACCAATAAAACGATTTTTGAGGCTTTCGGCAGTAATCATTTCATCATTGGCAGTCATCCAGCGATGGAACTCCTGTGCTTTGGCTTGTAACGTGTCGAGATAGGCGTTTAGACTGCGAACGTCCTCTTTGGTGCCAATAGCACGTCCTGCCTGCGTATTCCAGCGGGAAGGGTCGCAAGTTTTGCCAGTTGAGGCCTCAGCTCTTTGGCCGTCAACAGTAAACCGCAGATAGATGGCCACAGGGCCATTTTTGTAGGTAGAGCGCTTCTTTAAATAAAAAAGCAAATTAATGTTAGTTCTCATTACAAATGAATTAAATAGTGAAACAAAATTGATTATTCCATCACTTGCAATCAAGATGTTCACTCGCTGAACATCTTCTTAATCAGTTACTTATGGCGTTTCTGGTGAGCATCTTTTTAGCTTTAATATGCTCACCGAATTGCTCACCTTTTATATGCTAAAACATGCATATTTTGGTGATTTTTGGCAAACAAAAAAGCCTGTAAATCGATGATTTACAGGCTTTTAGGCAATTTTGACATTTTTTTCAGCGGAATGGACGGGATTCGAACCCGCGACCCCGTGCGTGACAGGCACGTATTCTAACCAGCTGAACTACCACTCCGTTTGGGATGGCAAATATACGCAGCTTTTTCTATTACACAAGGTCTTTTTTAAAATACTTATCCGATGGCTATAATTTATTAAAAATGGCCTGTTTTACCCTTGTAAGAACATAATAAAATTATAAAATCCCTTTTGTGACATCAAAAATAGTTTTTCGGTAGCGGTAGTTTATCCATTCAACCAGCAATAAGTTTGGTGTCCAGCTTAAAAATGAAATAATTATATAGTTGTTTGCAAACCCAACACCATTTCCAAAAACGGTAAAGATCCATATATAGAAACGCAGGGTTACTGCCGCAAAAGCCAATGAGTAGCTTCTGCGCATCATTTTAATGTGATCATCAATTTTTCCGTTTTTTACTAAAATCCATCCCGCCAGTGTAAAAGCTATCCAAAGAGTATTTTGTATGAGGAAGGAAAGGAATACCCAAACACCCCTGTTAATAAATATTGTCATAACGTAAGCACCCGGAGCGGCAAAGAACAGTACACCAAATATGTACAACTTACCCAAAGCCTTATGTAATGGACGGTTATTATAAACCTTTTTTGAAAATTGGAAAAAACCTCCAATTAAAATTATGCTGCTTGCAATAATATGGCAGTAAAAGGCCGGCAAATACCAGCCGGTTTTAACAGCGGCTTCTTTAATTTCTAAAAAAGCGCTGTGATGTTTAAAATCGTAGTATTGAAAAAATGTGCCCGCACATAACACCAATATCCAAAAAAAAGCGAAATACCATAATGACTTGTAGGCAATTCTCATTTAGCTGCAAGTTTATTGGAATTGGTCTTTACTTCCTTTAGCTTTTGACTAATGTAATTGATATTGTATTTATCAATTTCGGTTAGCGAATCATTAACATTAACGTTATATGGATTTTGGTGACCATTAGAATAGCTATTATATGATGGCATATCCATAAAAACATTTTCCCACCTTTTATCTTTAAATTGATACCTGTAATCGGCGAAAATTTCATTCTTTATGTAATCGAGCATTTCGGTAGTCACATGATCGAGGGTCTTTTTTTCTCTTTTATCATATAGACCTGTTCCAATTAGCATATTGTAGCAACCATTTAGATAGCTGTCGTCCATTTTAATGTATTTGGTAAATCCAAAATTTCTATAATTAGGTAATTCAATTAATTTATTATCTTTAATAGTTAAATAATGATAGTATGGTCCTCCTATAACTGTTTTTGTTGAATCATAAAGTTCAAAATAGAGAACAGCGCCGGCTTTTAATTCGAATAAACTATCATTAATTATTTTCATACTATTTACATTGCATATTCCTGTTAATGATTCGGAGCCATCCGGACTATAATCCGTACCAATCTCCTTTGCAAATACTCTGTCTTTCTTTTTGTCGACAATTACCAGGTTTTTCTTGTCGTAAAATTCACTCCTGCCACCTAAAAAGTAATCCCTGATAGAAAAGAATGAAGCTTCAAGCCAGTTATTAGCCTCTGTGACTTTCTCAGAATTACCTATTTCATAATTTTCGTGAACTTCACCATTATCAATTTTTCTATAGGGGTTTTTAAAGTCAATAACCTTTTCTACTATGTTCAGATCAACCAGGTAAGAAGGAGGTATATAAACTGCCCCATTTGCTTCGCGCGAGTTATATTCAGTGATTATAGACAGCGCGTTTGTGTATAAGTTGAGGTGAGACCCCATATCTCTAATTTTTGAAAAGAAATCATTGATCTTCAAATCAACTTTTTCTGAAATGATCATATCCTTTTTAAGGTAGAAATAATCATTGCCGTTTCTCAAAACAGCTAAATTAGTCTCATCATCAACAGGAAAAATCTGGTCGTAGTTAACAGGTATTACAATTTTCCCGTCCAGGTTATAAAAGCCTTTTTTGTTTTCCTTTTCAACCTCAACAAGGCCCGGAAAGGTGCCACTTATGTTATGTACCAGGTCATATTCAGGTGGGATGATCTCTTTCAAATCCGGGTTAACCAGGCCCATTTTATAAGGTTCAATAATGGAATCTTTATACCGATTTATATCCTTATCCATATTCCACTTGCCCTTTATCACGTAAAAAAATGTGCGTTTATCAACATGGGCAAACCAGATCACACTATCGTACCTAATTTTTAATTGATTTGCTGTTTTAAAAGCCGCAAGCGTTATTGGGCTAAATAGATCCTTTTCATTAACTGTGTTACTTCTTACAAAATTTTCATAAACAGCATAATCTGTTAAAAATTGCCGGGCATCAACCTGTATAATTTTGAACTGATGCGGCGCTATTTTATGAATTTTAAGAGTGATTACTGAGTTTTTATTATTTAAGGAATCGTGCTTAAATGTGGCAGGAATTTTCGCAATTGTGATATCGGGATTTAGAATATTAATAGCACTTGCATCTATGTCAAGAGTTATTCCGGCTAATGGCTTTGCTTTTCCATCAATGTCTTTTTTGCCAGCTAATAGGTTTACCAGCCGTTTTAATATTTTGGGAGTTTTATCAACTTCAAAAAAGGCAAGCAATGAATCGGTATTTCCTTCTTTTAGCTGGTTATTAAACGCGTTTAAAAATTGACTGATTTCTGCCTTCTCAGGTTTAGCAGAATTTCGGCAACAAACAAAAAGAAATATGCCGACAAGTAAAATTATAATTGAAATGCTGATAATGATAGGTTTAGTTTTCATCATACCAATATATGCTGTTTTAAATTAACAGAAAAATATATCGTAAATTATCATAAACAGAAAGAACTGATCATGTTAAGTTAATTTATTGTCGGTAAAGTTTTGTGCTTTTTTGAAAAGAAAGAAATTTATTTAAATTTCATCTATTTTTCATAAAAGATGTTTGCTATTTGGTTTTTTCAGTTAAAATCAGTAGGTTTATAGCAAAGATTAAACAAAACCCGGTACTGTAATAAAGTAATTATGTTAGCGGGTTAGCTATGAATTTTTATTGTAATTTTTGGGGAAGAGGCTGAACATTATTGATCAGCCTCTTTGTTTTTATTGATTTTTCCGAGTGTTAAAATGCTTTTGATTATCGGCTATTTTAGCATAGATGCTGCAGCTTTGTCTAAAAACCATTGTATTTCACCAACAATAGGTTCAATCAATTGAGCCGGATAGTTTTCAATATCCTCGTCATCTTCCAATACGTGATGCACTGCTATAGCTTTACTTTCGCCATAAACTAAAAACGCAATATGATTTGCCTCATTTATTAATGGAGCATTAAGGGTAATACGATATACTTGCTGATCTTCTAAAAACACCTCTTTTACACCCGGTATCCTGTCGTGCAAAACCGGGGTATAGGGGAATAAAGACGCCGTGTGGGAGTTGTCGCCTAAACCAAGTAAAACCAGGTCAAAGCTCACATCATTCTCATCAAAGAACTCTAATATTTCATCTCCATATTTTTGAGCAGCGTCTTTTGGAGCTAAACTTGTATCAACAGGAAAGATATGCGATGGTTCAATGTTTAACGGATCAAATAAAGCTTTTTTTGCCATCAGGTAATTGCTTTCAGGATCGGTATGGGGTACGTTTCTTTCATCACCAAAAAAGAAATAAACCTTTCTCCACTCTACCTTATCTTTATAAGATGAAGCCAGCAGTTCATATAATTTCTTTGGTGAGCTTCCACCTGAAAGAGCGACTGAAAATTTGCCCTGTTCTGCAATAGCCTGATTTGCTATTTTAACGAAATACTCAGCCAATGCCGCAAGCACTTCATCTGCTGTATCAAAAATATTTAACATATTATCATTTTTAAGAGATAAGTGATTGGAGAACAGAGATTGGAAGCTGCCTCTCATTCTTGCAAATTCCAATTAGAAACTAATCTCTAACCTCCAATCTCTGATCACTAATTAATTACTTTTTACCTTGTACGGGTAATGTAAACCAGTTAAAACCATCACGGGCTATTAATGCTTCGGCAGATTCAGGCCCCCATGAGTCGGCAGAGTAATTAGGGAAATTCAAACTCTTTTTATTTTCCCATGTGCTTAAAATTGGCATAACCAATTCCCATGCAGCTTCCACCTGGTCGCCACGCATAAATAAGGTCTGATCACCAAGCATGGTATCCAATATTAATGTTTCATAAGCTTCGGGCGCCTGTTGCTTATAGGTGCCCTTATAATCAAACACCATATCAACTGTGTTTAATACCATATCAAGTCCCGGGCGTTTTGCTTGTACCTGTAATCGAATACTCATTTCTGGCTGAATGCTAATAATCAGCCTGTTTTGTTGCCAGCTTTCAGCAGCTTCGGTAGGAAATATTAAATGTGGCACATCCTTAAACTGTATTGTTATTACCGATGTTGCCTGGTGCATTCGTTTGCCTGTTCTGGCGTAAAACGGCACACCCTGCCAACGCCAATTGTCGACAAAAAACTTAACTGCGGCAAAGGTTTCGGTATTGGATTCCGGGTTAACTTTGGGTTCCTCACGATAGCCGGGAACTTCCTTTCCCTGCATCCATCCGCTGCCATATTGGCCCCTTACTGCCGACATGCGTACATCATCAGGGCTAAACTTGCGCATAGCCTTTAATACATCAACCTTGCGGTCGCGTACTTCATCGGCATTAAAGCTTACCGGTGGCTCCATGGCGATGTGGCAAAGCAGCTGCAGCAGGTGATTTTGGATCATATCGCGCAGGGCGCCTGCACTATCATAATAATCTCCACGGTCTTCAACACCCAATTGCTCCGTAACCGAGATTTGAACATGTTCTATGTAGTTACGGTTCCATATAGGTTCCATTATGCTGTTGGCAAAACGGAAAGCCATGATGTTCTGAACAGTTTCTTTACCGAGGTAATGATCAATGCGATAGATCTGGCATTCATCAAAAATACCCGATAGCAGTTTGTTTAGGTCTTTTGATGTTTCAAGATCATGGCCAAATGGTTTTTCAATTACTATCCTTACTCTTTTAGGATCTTCAGCAAGTTTGGCCTTGGATAAATTGGAAGCTATTATTGGGAAAAGATTGGGTGACACTGCAAGATAGTAGATCACATTTGCCTTTGTTTTCCAATCGGCATTGTGTTTTTCAACCCTTTTTCCAAACTCTTTATAGGTTTCAGCATCTTTTATATCAGATACCTGGTAATAAATATTTTTAGCAAATTCATCCCACTTTTCTTTCACAGCTTTACCACTGCGCGAAAACTGGTTAATATCGTTTAATAAATTATCTCTGAACTGATCGTCAGTAAATTGAGTACGGCCCGTTCCAATAATTGAAAACTGTTTTGGCAGCCATCCGTCTAAAAATAAATTATAAAGAGCAGGGCCAATTTTACGGGAAGTTAAATCGCCAGTTGCGCCAAAAATGACAAATATTGTTGGCTGGGTTTTTATAGTTGAATTCATGATATATTTCTATAGGTAATTTATTTAATCATTATGTTTTTCAACCCATTGGGTATGGAAAACACCTTCTTTTCCTATCAGCTCGTAAGTATGGGCTCCAAAATAATCGCGTTGTGCCTGGGTTAAATTTGATGGCATTCTTTTACTGCGGAAGGCATCAAAATAACTTAATGACGCCGCATAAGCAGGGGCAGCAATACCGGCTGCTATGGTTGTTGATAAAACGGTTCTTGCGCCCGGCACTGCCGCTTTAACTAAATTCTGAACATTGGCATCCAATAATAAATGCGCAAGTTTTGCATCCTTTTGATAGGCATTAAAAATGTCATTCAAAAACTCTGATCTTATGATGCATCCCCCTCGCCATATTTTTGCAATTTCGCCAAGTTTAAGATCATATTTATATTCTTCAGAAGCCCTTGCCAGTAAATGCATACCCTGGGCATAGCTAATGATCATGTTAAAATAGAATGCCTGCTCAAGCGAAGTTAAAAATTCGTCTTTATTTACATTAAGCTGTACTTCGTCTTTGCTATATAAACCCGCGGCCTGTTCCCTTAATGCTTTGTATTTTGACAAATCGCGCATAGAAACGGCTGTATCAATTGTTGGAATAGGCGCCTGCAGGTCCATTGCTACCTGCGAAGTCCATTTACCGGTCCCTTTAGCTTTAGCCTCATCCTTAATATCATCGAGCAATAGATGATCCGTACCCGGAGCCTTGTAAGCAAAAATATCTTTTGTGATCTCTAATAAAAATGATTTTAACCTGCCTTCATTCCATTTGGTAAATACTTTGCGGATTTCTTCATTATCCAGTTTTAATCCTTTTTTAAGTATCTCGTATGTTTCAGCGATCAGCTGCATTAAGCCATATTCAATGCCGTTGTGCACCATTTTAACAAAGTGGCCTGACGCGCCGGGCCCTATATAGGTAACACAAGGAGCGCCATCAACTTTTGCCGCGATGGATTCGAGTATGGGTTTCATTACATTATATGCCTCCTTGTCACCTCCGGGCATCATACTTGGTCCTTTACGTGCGCCTTCTTCACCGCCCGATATTCCCATCCCAAAAAAGTGAAAGCCTTTTGCTTCCAATTCATCCACACGTCGGTTTGTATCAGTAAAATGCGAATTGCCGCCGTCTATTAAAATATCACCTTTATCCAATAAGGGGAGTAATTCAGCAATTACATCATCTACTATCTTACCTGCAGGAACAAGCATCATTATGGCTTTTGGGCTTTTTAAGCTTGATGTAAATGCTTTTACATCACTAAAACCTTTTAAATTATTATGCTTGCTTTCCTTTTCTAATAATTGGCCTTTGGAAGCATCGGTATCAAAACCTGCCCCTCGCACACCATGATCGCCCATGTTTAGCAGCAGGTTACGGCCCATTGTTCCAAGGCCGATCATTCCGAAATCGTATTTATCTGGGGTGTTGCTCATTTTAAATTTGGTTGGTTTTCTTTTTTTAATTCTTCCAGTATTTTTTTTGTGGATTCAAAATCCGTATGATGAAATGCCCGAATACCTAATTTTTGGGCTGCATTTGCAAACATGGGCCTATCATCAAAATAAACACACTGACTCGGTTGTGCAAGTGCAACGCCCATAGCAAGATTAAATATGGCAGGATCGGGTTTGCGTATTTTTACTTCGCACGATGATATAAAGGCATCGAAACAATCATGAAGTTTAAATTTCTTAACCCTGTAATCATTCAGTTCTTTTCCTTCATTATTAATTGCTATGATCCTGAAACCACAGTCCTTTTTCCACTCTTTAAGCCATTTCAACATTCCGGGAAGCTCCACACTTTGCCTGAACATAAATTCTTTAAAATCTTCCCTTGCAAAATCACGCGGGTGATTAAATACTACGGTATCCAGGTATTCATCTAAAGTTATACTGCCGGTTTCATATACGTTAAATATAAAAGTATGCAACTCACTTACTTCGGCATAGTCAAGGCCAAACTTTTTTGCCGCTTCCTTACGCGATTCATGCCCCCAGCCGTTGGTAAGGAGAACACCTCCAATATCAAAAAAGAGGATTTTTACTGATGTAGCTTCCAATTTGTTCAGACTTTGGCTTTTTGATCCTCAATGGCTTTTAACAATTTTTCAAAAGGTTTGTTGAATTTTTCAATTCCTTCATCTTCTAATTGTTGAGTAATCTGATCAATATCAATACCAGCCTTCTTTAGCCTGTTTAACGTTTCAGTTGCTTTATCCAAGCCTTGTTCAAGCGTATTTGCCACTATCCCATGATCGCGGAAAGCTTCAATAGTTTCTAAAGGTACAGTATCTACAGTATCTGCACCAATCAGGGCTTCCACGTATTTAGTGTCCTTAAATGCAGGGTTTTTGCTGCTGGTACTTGCCCATAATAAACGTTGTGGTTTAGCGCCCTGAGCTACCAGTTTCTCCCAGCGGGGGCCGCTGAATACTCTTTTATAAATTTCGTAGGCTTTTTTTGCTGAAGCGATTGCTATTTCACCTTTTAAATCACCTAATCCTTTTTCATCAAGTATCGGGTCGACCAACACGTCAATCCGGCTTAAAAAGAAACTGGCAACTGATGAAATATGACCAATTGAATGACCGGCCGCTAAATGATCTTCCAAACCAGAAATATAAGCTTCGGTTACTTCTTCATACCTTGGTAAGCCGAACAACAACGTAACGTTAATATTTATACCCTTTGCAATTGATTGCCTGATAGCTTCTAGACCTGGTTTGGTGCCAGGAATTTTGATCATTACATTTTTGCGGTTAACTTTTTTCCATAAATCTTCTGCCTGTGCAGCTGTTTCTTTGGTTTTTAAAGCCAAAAATGGCGATACTTCTAAACTCACATAGCCATCAGCACCAACAACGCCTTCATTGTAAACGCCTTCAAAAAGCTTTGTAGCATTTTGTATGTCTTTTATGGCAAGAGCAAAAAATATTTCTTCATTAGTTTTGTCGCTATCGGATAACTCGCGGATATCGTCGTCATAATCAGAGCTGCTGGTAATGGCTTTTTCAAAAATTGCCGGATTTGAGGTTACGCCTCTTACACCATCCTCATCAATAAGTTTCTTTAAGTTTCCTGATTTTATGATTTCACGGTCAATAAAATCCAGCCAGATGCTTTGGCCAAAGCTGTGTATTTGTTTTACTTTGTTAGTTTCCATAATATAATTTTAAGATGTACATTTTAAATTAAGAATTGTATTTATCGGTCAATAAGTATACCACCTATTGTCAGCTAATAGTACTAATTTCTCTTAATGGCGATTTCAATGTCGCTTAGTTAAACAAATCGGCGATTTTACTCACTCGATCTACGCTTCGCTGGATCACCCTCTCTTTTGCAAGCAAAAAAGAGGGTTAAAACTGCTTTTTTCTAACCCTCTTTACCACTTGTGGTAGAGAGGGTGATCCAGCGAAGCGTAGATCGGGTGAGTAGGTATACGTCATGCAACAACATCAGTCGTCACGATTTAAGCAACTAAAACCTCCACATTGTAATTTATAAACAGTCCGCTTTCAATTACACCGGTAATAGATTTTATTTTAAACTCCAGGTCATTATCAATTTCATAAAACCTTGCGTCTAATATTAAATTGCCGTTTTCGGTAATAACCGGTCCGTCCTTACCTTTCGCAAGCCGTAAAGAAAGACTATCTGCGCCAAGCGCTTTCAATTTCTCTTCCACATGCAATAATGCTAAAGGAAAAACCTCAATCGGAATCGGAAAGTTAGTCCCTAATTTCTTCACTAATTTTGTTTCATCAACTATGATATAATTTAGCGGACTTGAACTTATTGATAATTTTTCTTTAAACATTGCACCTCCGCGCCCCTTTATTAAACTATGGTTTGGATCAACTTCATCAGCGCCATCAAATGACCAATCGGGCCGGTCTTTAAAAATGCTGGTTAAAGGGATACCTAACTTACTGCATACCATGCTAATTTCAACAGATGTTGGTATAGCCTTTATGTTAAAACCTTCCGACTTTATCTTTTCAGCAATCGCAATTAAGGCAAGATATGAGGTTGATCCCGAACCAACACCTAATACATCGCCATCCTTTACCTTTCCGGCAATTTTGTCAGCAACCTTTTGCTTTGCTTCCCTGTTAATGATGGTGTCAGACCAAGCAAGGTTTTTAATTATATCACTTTGCCAATTCATTTTTTGAGATGTGAGGTTGGAGATCAGAGGTCAGAGATCAGAGATCAGTTTTTGTTCAAAAAATAATAGATTCAAACAATTTTTTTTAACTAATCTCTAACCTTCAATCTCTAATCTCTATTCTACAATAACGCTTTCGCCTTTTTTACTACATTATCAACAGTAAACCCAAATACCTTGTATAGATCCTCTGCCGGAGCTGACTCACCGAAAGTGGTCATGCCTAACATATCGCCTTCGTCGGTAGTATATTTATGCCAGCCCATTGGTGAAGCCATTTCAACAGCTAAACGTTTTCTATATGCCTTCGGGAATACCTTTTCTTTATAAGCAGCATCCTGTTTTTCAAACAATTCCCATGATGGCATGCTTACAACACGGGTTGATATGCCCTCTTCTTCCAGCTTTGCCTGTGCCTGCATAATTAATTGAACTTCAGAACCTGTTGCTATCAGGATCAAATCTGGATTTTTGCTTGCTTCTGATAAGATGTAAGCTCCTTGTTCTAACTGAGATGCCTTAGCATATTTATCCTGGTCAATTATTGGCAAGCCTTGACGGGTAAATACCAGTACAACCGGGCCGTCTTTATGTTCCAAAGCAACACGCCATGCATGGGATGATTCGTTTGCATCAGCCGGACGGATAACAGTTATGTTTGGTATGGATCTTAAAGACGCTAATTGCTCAATTGGCTGGTGGGTTGTTCCGTCTTCGCCTAAACCAATGCTATCATGTGTGTAAACAAATATTGGGCGTATCTTCATAATGGCTGCCAAACGTATCGGCGGGCGCATATATTCGGAAAACATAAGGAAGGTAGCTCCAAACGGAATTACTCCTTTTGTTAAGGCCATGCCATTAAGAATAGAACCCATTGAATGTTCGCGGATACCAAAATGGAAGTTACGTCCATCACGGTGCTCTGTTGTGAAAGAGGTATATTCTTTCAGGGTAGTATCTGTTGAAGGTGAAAGGTCAGCAGAACCTCCAATAAAATTAGGCAGGCTGCCGGCTATCGCATTTAACACCTTGCCCGAAGCCTGGCGGGTGGCCATTTTAGGGTCGGTTGCTTTAAATACCGGCAATTTTGCATCCCATCCCTTAGGTAATTCCCCGCTAAAAGCTAATTCGTACTCTGCAGCCAGCTCAGGATATTTTTCCTTATAATCTTTAAAAAGTTTGTTCCATTTATCTTCTAATGCGATACCTTTTTCACCTTTTTCATGGTAGTATTTTAATACTTCATCAGGTACGACAAAAGATTTTTCCGGATCGAAGCCGAAAAACTCTTTAACAAGCTTAATTTCGTCAGCACCAAGAGGTGATCCGTGGGCACCGGCTGTATTTACTTTATTGGGACTGCCATAGGCTATTTGTGTACGCACTTTTATTAATGACGGCTTTTGTGTTTCGCCTTTTGCATTGCGTATAGCGTTTGATATTGCCTCTATATCGTTACCATCACTAATGGTTTGCACATGCCAGCCGTAAGCTTCAAATCTTTTAGCTACATCTTCATTAAAAGTAATATCTGTATCACCTTCTATTGAAATATGGTTATCATCATACAGATAAATAATATTGCCCAATTCCAGGTGGCCTGCTATAGATGCTGCTTCAGATGCTACACCTTCCATTAAATCACCGTCACTGCAAATGGCATAAATT
This sequence comes from Mucilaginibacter sp., assembly GCA_028288305.1. Lineage (GTDB taxonomy): Bacteria > Bacteroidota > Bacteroidia > Sphingobacteriales > Sphingobacteriaceae > Mucilaginibacter. The sequence goes on along the minus strand of JAQBOA010000032.1, from coordinate 3,994 downwards.
TTATAATCGAATAAATCAAAACCAGGCTTATTGTACCGTGCGGCCAAATGTTTTTGAGCAATGGCAAAGCCTACTCCATTAGCAAAGCCCTGGCCCAGGGGGCCTGTGGTTACATCAATACCAGGCGCTAAACCATATTCAGGGTGGCCAGCTGTTTTGCTGTTTAGCTGGCGGAAGTTTTTAATATCATCCAGTGTCAGATCATACCCGGTTAAATACAAAAAGCTGTATTGCAGCATGCAGGCATGCCCGTTTGATAATATAAAACGATCGCGATTTGGCCAGTGCGGATTTTTAGGGTTATATTTCATATAATCAGCCCAAAGTACATGCCCCATTGGTGCAAGCGCCATTGGTGTGCCCGGGTGCCCCGAATTTGCTTTTTGTACCGCATCGGCAGACAATATTCTTACTGTATTAATTCCTAAAGTTTCTATTTCCTGTGTATTTGAATTCATTTTTTTTCTATATTAATAATCGTTTTATTGAGCTATTGCTGCCGGTTCAATTTCATTTGTTTCAACCTTTACCCATAACCTCGCGCCACCTTTAATTCCTTCAGCATTGGTAACAATTTTCATATTTTTATCCAATTTAAAGGTTAATTTATTGGAATTACCACCACCTATATATAAGTAATCATAATTAAAAACAGTTTTTAAAACTTCGAAAACCTTTTGCATCCTTAAATTCCATTTTTTAAGACCTTCTTTTTCCAAAGCTTTTTCACCGATATATTTATCATATGATTTGAATTTGCTAAAAGGCTGGTGCGAAAATTCAAGGTGGGGCAACAAATTGCCATCCTTTAGCCAGGCAGTGCCGAATCCAGTGCCTAATGTAATTACCAGTTCCAATCCTTTTCCGTTTATCACTCCCAAACCCTGCATATCTGCATCATTTACAACCTGCGCGGGTTTACCTAATTCATTTTCCAGTTTTTTAGAAAAATCAATATTTTCCCATAAGCTTGTATCAAGGTTGGGTGCAGTTTTAACAACTCCATTTTTCACATATCCCGGAAAACCAACAGAAATTTTATCAAAATCGGGGAAAGACTTTACAAGCGTATTTATAGCTTTTAATACGTTATCAGGAGTTGCAGGGTAAGGCGTAGGCACCTTTTCGTAATCCATTGTAAGTTCGCCCTTTTTATTTAAAATAGTAGCCTTAATATTTGAGCCTCCTATATCAATAGAGAGGATTTTAAGAAGTTCAGGAGTTGTTTTCATTAAATTGACCGAAATATATATTGACGAAAATTGGATTAATGATTTTGTAGTGTAAATATCACAATTTAATGATAAATAAAGCTGTTAAATAAGTAGTAAAATTAACGTCCAAATAAACAATATAAGATCAACACTTGATGTAAAATATTTGTTTTTTTTTCAAGACGGTGTTGCTTTTTACAATGGAATTGCAAAACACGGCACTAAACAATAAATGGATTCGATTATGATAAATATTATTTAGTTTATTAAAATAATAAGGTGTGCTCTTATCTTACGCTTCGATAGCTTATTGTAGACTCTGTTTGCAAAGGCTGCGGCGGGAGACAATAGCTTTTTATAAATTCTTCCCTCTTAAAGGTATAAAAGGCATTTTTCATCAAAGAAACCTCTTTGTTTTTATAAGCCCGGGCTATTTGGTTATATTGTTTAACCCCTTCTTTCTTATCTTTTAAAAAAAATTGCAAAAAAGCTTTTGCTATTTTATTAGTAACGAAATTTTGATTGTCCTTTATTAACTGGGTATATAAAGTATCTGCTTCTTTATATTTATGCATAGCCGCGTCTTTTAGTCCGCTTTTTTCAAGTATAAATGCTTGCATGCAAATTAGTTGTGGATCCTTTTCATGTAATTTCATTGCCTCTGTCAACTCTTCTAACACTTCAGTATTTTGACCCAATTCGCATAATAAAGAAACCTTATTTATATGTGCTGTAAAGTATGTGGAGTCTGTTGCGATTGCCATATCCAATAATTTGATTGATTTTCTTATTGAATCCTGGTTATAGCTGTATTGCTGAAATAACATTATTGCAATTTGATTGAGTTCAAAAGCAGACTTATGTACAACAATCCTTTTTTTAACCTGCGGAAATGCTGATGAAGTAATAAATAGTAAAATACAAAATCCTAATATATTTCCTTTCATCGGAAAGATTCGTTAATCATTTGCTTATCAATAAGTTTTTTACAGCATAGGGGTTTATGATACTTATTTTATACAAAGTAAAATAAGTAAAATATTTTATAATACGTCATTTATCAACATAATGTTCAAAAAAGATAATTATTTAATAAATTGACGAGACAAAGCCTTTCAATAAAAATTAAAAAAGAGCATAATTTTTTCAGTAAACTTTTATATTTGCGGCACATTAAGAAAAAAAGAAATGAACTCAACCGAAGAAGCCAACTCAGAAAGTCACTACCTGCTAATAGTAGTTGCCATAATTATAGGTGTAACCGGTGTTTACCTGCGCTTTGCTGATTTTCAGTACAGCAACTTAATAGCAAATATTTTGCTGATTATTGGTGTCGGTATTGCGCTAAAGGCTGTATTTACTATATTGAAATAAATATAGTCTTTTAAATATTTATTAAATTAAACTTCCCAGGTTTTATTGTTGGTATGGGGTGTTTTCTGTACAGAAAACACTAAGAAAGTCGTTTTTGAGAATATTTCAGGAACGGTTCTAATTGTCTGAACTAAGATTTATAGGATTAATAGATTACAGGATTATTTAACTGCTTAATCTTACCATCCTCAAATCCTATAAATCTTAGTTCAAGACTTTAAAAATGATACCTCACAAAAGCTTCCATTGCTTCATACTCGGCCATGCCAAGTTTATCATAGTTTTTGGCAGTTTCCCTTGTTCTGTCTTCGGCCCTTACCCAAAACTCTCGGGCATCATCACCCGGAAATACCGGCCTGTCCTTCTGGCTTTGGTGCTTGAAGATGGCATTGCGCTTTCTTAACACTTCCTGCGGCGAAAGCGGAACAGACATTTCTATCTCCCAGGTCTCAAACTCCAGCCATGCCCCGCGGTACATCCACAGCCAGCAGTCTTTTACCCAGTCTTCGGTTTGTTTCAGGCGGTTCAGTGCAGCTATGATGATGTTAAAGCAAACCAAATGTGTCCCGTTCGGGTCGGCAAAGTCACCGGCTGCAAATATCTGCTGCGGTTTTACTTTTTGCAGCAGTTCTATCGTCAGCTGTATATCTGCTTCTCCTGCGGTGTTCTTTTTGATCTTTCCGGTCTCATAAAAGGGCAGGGCCATAAAATGGATGTGGTCATCTTTTAAACCTGCATACCTTGCCCCCGAGATGGCTTCCGTTTTACGGATAAATCCCTTTACATCCCTGATCTCTTTAGTATCTACCTGGTTAGGCTGCTTGGTGGGGATAAAAGCCCGCATGTCTTCATAAATACCTTTCAACCTGCTGCTGTCTTCACCTATGCTTTCATTAAAGTCGATGGCAAATTCCACAAACCTTAATACATCATCATCCCATACCGCTGTATTACCCGAGGTTTGATAGGCCACATGCACATCATGGCCCTGGTCAACCAAACGGATAAAGGTACCGCCCATGGAGATCACATCATCGTCCGGGTGAGGCGAAAAGATGATGGAGCGTTTTTTTGCAGGCAATGCCCTTTCCGGTCTTTGGCTGTCATCAGCATCCGGCTTACCGCCCGGCCAGCCGGTGATGGTATGCTGCAGCTGGTTAAAGATGTCGATATTGATATTATAAACCGGGCCCTGCTCTACAGCTAACTGGGCCATGCCATGGTTGTTATAATCTTCTTCGGTCAGTTTCAGGATGGGTTTGTTTACCGCACCGGCCAGCCAGATCACGGCTTTCTTTTTCAGCCCGTTTTCCCAGTGGCAGTCTTTTACCAGCCAGGGGGTGTCAAAGCGGGTTAAGGAAGAGGCTGCTGCCTCGTCCAGCACAAATTCCACATGATCCGATAAC